>JBILUS010000021.1:0-44394 GCA_044370835.1 Cyanobium sp.
GCGGTCGGCCTCGGCGATCTCCCAGAACACGTAGGCCCACTGGGGATCGCGGGGCAGGAAGACGACGCGGGTTTCGGCGGCGGGCCTGGGGGCGGGGGCCATCTCGGCCTCGATGGCGGCCAGGTTGATGCCCTGCTCCTCCTGGCGGGAGCTGATCGCTTCCACCAGCTCTTCCTTGGATTTGCGGCTGTAGAGCGAAACCCCCAGGTCACTGGCCACCTGCCGCAGTTGGCGCAGGGTCAAGACGGCCAGGGATGTCAGGGTCTTCTGGCTCACAGCTGAAGATTTGGTTTGGGATCAGTCTGCAGACGTTCCTGGCTCGATGGGGTTGCGCGCCCGTGGGGTCAGTGGATGCTGACCCCGGTTTCCCTGGTGGGGCACAAAAAAAGCGGCGCCCGCAGGCGCCGCCGGACAGGCCGCTGGCCGTGGCTTCAGCGGCCGATGCTGCGGTAGGGCACCTTCGCGAGGTAATCCATGCTCGTGTTGCCCTGGGGGGCGCCCACGCCACGGAGGGCGGGCAGGCTGCGCACCCAGGGGAGGTAGTCCTCGGGGGAGCCGCCGCGGCGCTGCTGGGCGCGGGCCGGGAAGCTGCGGGCGGTGCCGGTGTACACGATCTGGGGGAAGCCCAGGATGCCGCGGTAGTAGGCGTCGTAGCGGGGGGAGGTGAGGTTGAAGGGGGTTTCCCCGACCTCACGGGAACCCACCACCCGGTTGCGGTGGTACGGAACGGTGTCGTAGCCGAAGTTCTCGAGGTATTCCTCGGAATCCAGGATCTGATCCACGGCACCCTTGATGCCCTTGGTCATGATCACGGCGGACCAGGCGATCTCCTCGGATTTGCCGTGGGTGGGGCGGCCGAGCAGCTTTTCCACCAGGTGGCGGGCCACCCGGTAGTTGCTGTTGAGGTTGTAGAAGCTGCGGGTGAAGGTGTCCGAGAGGCACAGCGAGCGGATGAAATCCCGCACGGTGATCTGGCCGTTGCGGACCTGGGACTCCAGGTTGCGGTCGCGGTCGACCTTGAAGGCATGGAAGAAGATCTGGCGGTAGGCCGCTTCGATCACGAAGTTCTGATCTTCCCGGTTCATGGCCTTGTCCATGGACACGGCCTTGGGGTCCTCGTCGGAGCCCACCCGGAGGGGGGCCACCCGGGAGTTCTGGGTGGTGGGGGCGTACTTGAGGAGGGGAAGAGCCACGCGGGATCAGGCATCCGTGTTGGGGATCGTAGAAGTGCGCTCGAGATCCCCTTCCCCCCGCCCCGCCAGGACTTACAGACCGTAATGTTGGGCACCGAATCCGGGCCCCCGTGGCCGCCCCCCGTTCCGGCTGGGCCCGCCCGGGGGGCAACCCCTCACCAGCCGAACGGTGAAACGCTGGCCTGGGCTGGGGATCGGTGGGCGCCGGCTGCGGCCGCCGGTGCGGTCCCGACGGCCGGGAGGGCAGCGCTCAGGCGGGTCTCGATGCAGAAGGAGGCGGTGTTCGAGAGGCCCTCGACGGTGCTGATGCGCAGCCGCACGTCGGGTCCGGCGAAGCTGAACCGCTCCAGGCTGCTCATCGTTTCGTAGGCGGTGGTCAGCACCAGCCCGTCCTGGGCGTCCATGGCGAAATGGCCCGCCACGGGGGCGGTTTCGGCGTAGCCACGGTCGCGCAGCAGCAGACCCTCACGGCCCCGTTCGTCGGTGGGAATCAGGCCGAACACGCTCTCGCCCTCATGGGCCTCGCCGGCCTTGTCCCAGGCCATCGAGCCGCTCCAGCGCACCCGGCACCCCCCCACCAGGCGGCTGGGGTCTTCGCCATGCAGGGCCGCGATCGCCACCAGGCGGGGATCCTCCGGCAGGATCTCCACCACCTCGATCCAGGAGCTGCCGGCCTCCGCCTGGCGGTGCAGCAGATGGTGGCTGCTGCGCTGGGAGCGCCAGCGGCCGCAGCTGAGCCGGAAGAAGCCGATCGCGTCGGCGATCGCAACCGCGGCGGTGCTGCTGGGGATGGGGGAGGGTTCGCTCACGCTGGATCGGCCGGGGGTGGTGCTGGGGCGATGATCGCAAGCCCCAGCCCCGCCTGTCGCCCGGGGGCGGCGGCCATGGCGTTTGCCGGAGGGTCCATGACCGCGGCCATCACCCCTGCCCAGGCGGCGGCGGCGGCCCTGGCGGCCGCCCTCTGCTGGACCCTGGCCAGCCTGCTCTGGCGCCGCCTGCCCACCTCCCTCTCGGCCGCCCGGCTGAACCTGCTCAAGAACCTGCTGGCCCTGGCGATGCTGGTGCCGCTGCTGCTGGCCCATCCCCAGGCCTGGCCCTCTTCGCCCCGGCCCCTGCTGCTGCTGGCGGCCAGCGGTGTGCTGGGGATCGCCCTCGGCGACAGCTTCTTCTTCGCCGCCCTGCGGCGCCTGGGCACGCGGCGGGCCCTCACGATCGATGCGGGGGGGCCGGCGGTCACGACCCTGGCGGGGGTGGCCCTGCTGCAGGAGCGGCCGGGCCTGCAGCAGTGGCTCGGGGTGGGCCTGATCAGCCTGGCGGTGGTGCTGGTGGCCCGGCGTGCCCCGGCCTCTGAGGATCCGGCCGCCGGCGATCCCGCTGCCGACGATCCGGCCACTGGAGCGGCCCACGCCGTGGGGGGTGGGGTGCTGCTGGCCCTCGGCGCCCTCGCCTGCGGCAGCCTCGGCGCCCTGCTGGCCCGGGCGGCCCTGCTGGAGGGGGCGGTGTCGCCCCTGCAGGCCACGGCCCTGCGCCTGGCGGCCGCCTGCCTGGCCCTGCTGCCGCTGCTCCCCGGGCTCCCGCGGCCCGGTTCCCGGCCCCGGTTGCCTCAGCGGCGCTGGCCCCGCCTGCTGCTGGCCACTCTGCTGGGCACCACGGCCGGCATCGGCCTGCAGCAGACGGCCCTGGCCGGCCTGCCCGGCGGGCTCGCGGTGGCGCTGCTCTCCACGGCGCCGGTGATGGCGGTCCCCCTCGCCTGGTGGATCGAGGGGGACCGCCCCGGCTGGCGCGGGGTGGTGGCGGCCCTGGCGGCCCTGGTGGGGGTGGCCCTGGTGGTGGTCAGTCCGGCGGCGGGGGCGGCTCCGCCCTGAGCCGGCCATCGGCGCTGCAGGTGGCCGAGGCGATCAGGTCGCCCATCTCCAGCTCCAGCGGAGAGCGGCCGGCCGCCGTCGCCACCGTTTCCAGCTGCTGGCCCAGACCCTCCAGCTGGGTGAGGAAGGCCGCTCCAAAGCCGGGATCGCCGGCGATGGCGGGTTGCCCCTCGGCCCAGGTGGCGATGGCGGCGGCATCCGGCAGGGGGCCCTGGCGCCGGCCGGCGATGGCCTGCAGGGTGCGCAAGCCATGGGCCAGGAGGCGCAGATGGTGCCGCTCCAGGCTCGGCAGGAGGGTGCTCTCCAGCTCTGCCAGGTCCTCCGGGCCGATCACGGCGTGGGTGATGCTGCCGCGGGGCAGAGGCGGAAGCCGCAGGAGTGGCCCTCCTCCAGGCGCCAGTGGACCCGCTCGATGTGGCAGTCCGGGAAGGTGTGGGCGATCAGCTGCAGCTCCTGGGTGCAGACCATGGGGAAGGCCTCGGCGATCCGCATCACCGAACAGTGGAATTCACTGACCATCCAGGCATCGGCCTGGTCGGGATCGGGGCGGCATTCCGCCACATAGCCCTCCTGGCGGCGCAGTTCCACCAGCCGCTCCAGCCGCTGGCGCAGCCCGCCGTCCCCGATGCGGCGGCGGTAATCGCCGGCCTTCTCGATCGCCTGCTGCTCGAGCAGCTGGCTGAAGGCTTCGGGGGGGAGGGAGTCCGCCAGGGAGTGGAGCAGGCCGAGGGCGAAGTGCTCGCTGCCATCCGGGAAGCGGCTGTGGCCGGCCGCGGTGAGGCGCCAGCGGTTGCTGGGGCGGCCCGGACCTTCGGAGGTGGGGCTGGCCTCCACCAGGCCCTCATCCCCCAGGCTGCGCAGGTGGCGACGCATCACCTGCACCGACACCGTCAGCCGGTCGGCCAGTTCAGCGGCGGTGGCTTCGCCCTGGCGGAGCAGCAATGCCAGCACAGCCTCGCGGGTGGGGGTTGCATCGGCAGGGGCGACCGCCACGGTTTTCCTGCTCTGGCTTGGGGAGGTGGCCGGCATGGAAGCACCAGTCCGACCCCAACCATGCCACGGGCAGCGCTGGACTGGGGGGCGACCTTGGCCTGCGGGTCACAATCCGCCGGTCTCCAGGCGCTCCGGGCTGCCCTAGGCTTCAACACAGCGAAACCTCAGGGTTTCGTAAACTAGGCCCGTGCTCAGCCCGGCACCCAGCTCCTTCCTTCAGTTCTGTTCCGGCCCGTCCGGATCCGGCCCCCGGCACTCCGTCGCGGCTTTCCCCCGCTCCGAATCCCGCCGAAGAAGGACGGCCCACCTGACACGGATTGCCTGCCTCAGGGCCGGTCCCGATCCGGTCGAGCACCCGGGGGTCACCGAAGCCCGGGATCACAGCCCGAAGGTCCCAGCCCGGGTTGAGACATCTCTGGATTGTCTCCCACCCGCACCATCACGTTCAGCCACCGTCCGCCGTTGTCCCCACCGGCTGCCAGCATCGCCGTAACGCCCGCCTGTTCGCCGTGACCGCATCCGACGCCCCCACCACCTCTGCTGATCAGGCCCCGATGGCGGACAGCCTCGAAGTGATCCGCAAGTTCGCCGAGACCTACGCCCAGCGCACCGGCACCTACTTCTGCAGTGATCCGGGTGTCACCGCGGTGGTGCTCGAGGGCCTGGCCCGTCACAAGGATGAGCTCGGCGGTGCCCTCTGCCCCTGCCGCCATTACGAGGACAAGCAGGCCGAGGTGGCCCAGGCCTTCTGGAATTGCCCCTGCGTGCCGATGCGGGAGCGCAAGGAATGCCACTGCATGCTCTTCCTCACCGAGGACAACCCCTTCCGCGGCGAGCAGCAGACCATCAGCCTGGAGGAGGTTCGGGCCCTCACCGCCGGTTGACCCTTCCGCCCGTTCCCTTCCTGCCATGAGCACCGCCGCCGTCGGAGATCTGGTCAGCCAGCCGTACAAGTACGGCTTCGTGACCGACATCGAAACCGAGAAGATCGCCAAGGGGCTGAGCGAGGATGTGGTGCGGCTGATCTCCAGCAAGAAGCAGGAGCCGGCCTTCCTTCTCGATTTCCGCCTGCGGGCCTACCGGCAGTGGCTGCAGATGGCAGAGCCCGATTGGGCGGCCCTCGGCCATCCGCCGATCGATTATCAGAACATCATCTATTACGCCGCCCCGAAGCAGCAGGAGAAGAAGGGCAGCCTCGATGAGGTGGATCCCAAGCTGCTCGAAACCTTCGACAAGCTCGGCATTCCGCTGAGCGAGCAGAAGCGCCTCTCCAATGTGGCCGTGGATGCGGTTTTCGACAGCGTTTCGATTGCCACCACCTACCGCGAGAAGCTCGCCGAGCACGGCGTGATCTTCTGCTCCATCAGCGAGGCGGTGAAGGATCATGCCGAATTGATCGAGCGCTATCTCGGCACCGTGGTGCCCAGCAACGACAACTACTTCGCGGCCCTCAATTCGGCCGTGTTCAGCGATGGTTCCTTCGTGTTCATCCCGAAGGGGGTGGCCTGTCCGATGGAGCTTTCCACCTACTTCCGCATCAACTCCGGTGATACGGGTCAGTTCGAGCGCACCTTGATCGTGGCCGAGGAGGGGGCCTCGGTGAGCTACCTGGAGGGTTGCACCGCACCGATGTTCGACACCAACCAACTCCATGCAGCGGTGGTGGAACTGGTGGTCCTCGATGACGCCTCGATCAAGTATTCCACCGTGCAGAACTGGTACGCCGGCGATGAGAATGGTGTTGGTGGCATCTACAACTTCGTGACCAAGCGGGGCCAGTGCCGTGGCGCGCGGAGCCATATCAGCTGGACCCAGGTGGAAACCGGCTCAGCGATCACCTGGAAATACCCCAGTTGTGTGTTGCAGGGAGCCGATTCGGTGGGTGAGTTTTATTCGGTGGCCCTTACCAACAACCGCCAGCAAGCTGATACCGGCACCAAAATGATTCACGTGGGTCCCCGCACCCGCTCCACGATCGTGAGCAAGGGGATCAGCGCTGGTCACTCCTCCAACAGCTATCGCGGCCTGGTGCAGGTGGGTCCGAAGGCGGTGGGAGCCCGCAACTTCAGCCAGTGCGATTCGATGCTGATCGGCGACCAGGCCGCCGCCAACACCTATCCCTACATCCGCTCCCAGCAGCCGGAGGCGGCGATCGAGCACGAGGCCAGCACCTGCCGCATCTCGGAAGATCAGCTCTTCTATCTCCAGAGCCGTGGCATCGGCTTCGAGGAGGCGGTGTCGATGATGGTGAGCGGTTTCTGCCGCGATGTGTTCAACCAGTTGCCGATGGAATTCGCCGCCGAGGCCGACAAACTCCTCGCTCTCAAGTTGGAGGGTTCGGTGGGCTAGAGGCCGGCGCGGCCCGGCCCGACTCCCTGCCCCGCCGAGGCCCCGAGGCCGCTACGGTTCCACGTTCTGACCTTGTTCCAGCCCACCCCGTTCAGCCCGCCCCAACCGCTCCGCCGTGATCCGCCCCGAAGCTCCTGTCCTGCTTGAGATCCGTGATCTCCACGCCAGTGTGGCGGACCAGCCGATCCTGCATGGGGTGAACCTCACCATCCGGGCCGGCGAGATCCATGCCGTGATGGGCCGCAACGGCAGCGGCAAGAGCACCCTCTCGAAGGTGCTGGCGGGCCACCCGGCCTACACCGTGACCGGCGGCAGCGCGACCTATCGGGGCGAGAACCTGCTGGCCCTCGATCCGGAGCTGCGGGCCCGCCGCGGTGTGTTTCTTGGTTTCCAGTACCCGGTGGAGATTCCGGGGGTGAGCAACCTGGAATTTTTGCGGGTGGCCACCAATGGCCGTCGGCTCGAGCAGGGCGCCGAGGAGCTCGACACCTTCGCCTTTGAGGATCTGGTGCGCGAGCGGCTGGCGGTGGTGCAAATGGACCCGGCCTTCCTGGAGCGTTCGGTGAACGAGGGCTTCAGCGGTGGCGAGAAGAAGCGCAACGAGATCCTGCAGATGGCGCTGCTCGATCCGCTGGTGGCGATACTCGATGAAACCGATTCCGGCCTTGATATCGATGCCCTGCGGATCGTGGCCGGTGGGGTCAATCAGCTCGCCACCCCCGACAACGCCACCCTGTTGATCACCCACTACCAGCGGCTGCTGGATGTGATCACCCCCGATTACGTGCACGTGATGGCGGCGGGCCGCATCCTGCGCACCGGCGGCAAGGAGCTGGCCCTGGAACTCGAGGACCGCGGTTACGACTGGGTGGATGCCGAACTGGCAGCCCTGGAGCCCCAGCCTGTGGAGGTGGGGTGATGGCGGCCGTTTCGATGCCCGCCACCGTGGCCGTGGGCGGTGCCAGCTGGGCTTCCACTCTGCTGGAGGCCCTCCCGGCGGGTGTGACGCCAGAGCCTGCCTTGGCGGCGGTGCGGCAACGGGCCGCCCGCTCCCTGGCGGAGCATCCCCTGCCCTCCCGGCGCGAGGAGGCCTGGCGCTTCACGGATATCGCCCCCCTGCAGGCGATCAACCCGGCCCCGCTTGCCCCTGCGGCGACCCCCGGCACGCTTCTGCCCTCGGCTGCGGCCGGGGTGGTGCGGCTGGTGCTGGATGGCCATGGCGATCCAATGGCGGGGGTGACCCTCCCGGCCGGTCTTGAGGCGATCCCCACGGCTGCGCTGGCAACGCTGCTGCAGGATCAGCCCAGCGGCCGGGGCGCCGACGATCTCGCCAAGGGGCGCTCCGACGAACGCTCCGGCCACGCCGCGGCCATGGCCGGCTGCAAAGCCCCTTGGAGCGGCCTGCTGGCTGCCGCTACTGCGGGCCGCGTGCTGGCCCTGCGGGTGCGGGGCGCTGTGGAGCCCACCCTGGAACTGGTGAGTGATGCCGCAAGCGGCGAGGGTGTGTTGCCCCTGCGGGTGCTGCTACTCCTGGACCCTGAGGCCCGGCTCGAGCTGGTGCAGGTGCATCGTGCCGCTGGCCCCAGCCTCACCACCGTGCTGCTGGAGGCCCGTCTCGGGGCCGGCGCCTGCCTCCGCCATGGCCTGATCGGCCAGGGGGGCGGGGCGGCCGTGCTCCTGGCCGACCTGGCGATCGATCAGGAACCCGGAAGCCACTACGCCTTCACCAGTGCCGTGGCCGGCTGGGCCCTGTCGCGGCTGGAGCCCCGCGTGCTCCAGAGCGGCGGTGCGGCCACCACCCGCCTGCGCTCCCTGCAGCGGGTGGATGGAGCCCAGATCGCCGATCAGCACAGCCAGGTGCGCTTCGAGGGGCCTGAAGGTGCACTCGACCAGCTCCACAAGGTGATCGCCGATGGCGCCGGCCGCAGCGTGTTCAACGGCGCCGTGGCGGTGCCCCGCGCCGCCCAGCGCACCGATGCCGTGCAGCTCAGCCGCAGCCTGCTCCTCTCGGATCGGGCCCGGATCGACACCAAGCCCCAGCTGGAGATCGTGGCCGACGATGTGAAGTGCGCCCACGGCGCCACCGTGAGCCGCCTGCAGAGTGAGGAGCTCTTCTACCTCCAGAGCCGCGGCATCGCCGCCGCCACCGCCTCCCGCCTGCTGTTGCGCGGATTCTGTGGGGAGGTGCTGCGAGAGCTCCCGGCGGCCGCTGCGCCCTGGCAGCCTTTGGCCTGGATGCTGGGCGAGGAGGCCCCCCGGCCATGACCCTCACCCCCACGCCGATTGAACTGGCTGGCGCTCCCGCTCCCGCGCCCGCCGCGGACCTGGCGGCCCTCACCCGCCCCGATTTCCCGCTGCTGAGCCAGATCGCCTGCCTCGGCCAGCCGCTGATCTATCTCGATTACGCCGCCACCAGCCAGAAGCCCCGCCAGGTGCTCGAAGCCCTGCAGTACTTCTACGGTCACGACAACGCCAACGTGCACCGCGGCGCCCATCAGCTCAGCGCCCGCGCCACCGAGGGCTTCGAGCATGCCCGCGAGAAGGTGGCGGCCTTCGTGGGGGCGGCCAGCGCCCGCGAGATCGTGTACACCCGCAATGCCAGCGAGGCGATCAACCTGGTGGCCCGCACCTGGGGTGAGGCCAACCTGCGCGAAGGCGATGAGGTGCTGCTCACGGTGATGGAGCACCACAGCAACCTGGTGCCCTGGCAGCTGCTGGCGGCCCGCACCGGCTGCGTGCTGCGCCATGCCGGCCTCACCGCATCCGGCGAGCTCGATCTCGACGACTTTCGCACCAAGCTCACCGATCGCACCCGGCTGGTGAGCCTGGTGCAGGTGAGCAACACCCTCGGCTGCCTCAACCCGATCGCCCAGCTGGCGCCGCTCGTGCATGCCGCCGGTGCCTTGTTGTTGGTGGATGCCTGCCAGAGCCTGCCCCACATGCGCGTGAACGTGGCCGAGCTGGGCTGCGATTTTTTGGTGGGCTCCTCCCACAAGTTCTGCGGGCCCACCGGCATGGGTTTCCTCTGGGCCCATGAGGCCCTTCTGGAGGCCATGCCCCCCTTTCTGGGCGGCGGCGAGATGATCCAGGACGTGGAGCTCGACACCAGCACCTGGGCCGACCTGCCCCACAAGTTCGAGGCGGGAACCCCCGCGATCGGTGAGGCGATCGGCATGGGCGCCGCCATCGACTACCTGCAGGCGATTGGCATGGATCGCATCCACGCCTGGGAGCAGCGGCTCACGCGGCGGCTGTTCGATCGCCTGCAGGCGATCGAGGGCCTGACGATCCTCGGCCCTACCCCCGAGCAGCAACCCGATCGCGCCGCCCTGGCCGCCTTCCATGTGGAGGGCCTGCACGCCAACGACATCGCTGCCCTGCTGGATTCCTCCGGCATCTGCATCCGCAGCGGCCACCACTGCACCCAGCCCCTGCACCGCCACTACGGCCTGAGCGGCACGGCCCGCGCCAGCCTCGGCTTCACCACCACCGAAGCCGAGATCGACCGCTTCGCCGAGGAGCTCGAGGGCACGATCGGGTTTTTGCGCGAGCACAGCTGAGGGAGTGCTGAGCTGTCCGGGCGGGCCGCTCAGGCGGGCGTGAGGACCGCCACGGCTTCGCTCCGATGCCTGCCGTTCCAGGCCCAGCGCCAGTGCCAGCCGGCCGCCTCGGCGAGGGACTGAATGGCGGCGCGGTCGGCGGGGATGTCGAAGCGGCTGAGGTGGTCGGTCACATGGCGCCGCTGGTCGGGCGTGAGGGGGTGCCAGGTCGTCTCGACACGTTGGATGTAGCGCTGCGCGTGGGCCTGCTGGCTTTCGCCGGGTTCCCTGAACACATCCCCCCACACGAACACGCCGCCTGGGCTCAGCCGTTGGCGCACCGCCGCCAGGAAGGTGGCCTTCTGGTCGTCACTCAGGTGGTGGATCGCATAGGCGGAGTGAAGGATGTCCACCGCTGGGCTGGACGCGCCGTCAGGGGCTCGGCCTTCTTCCATGGCCCAGGCGAGCAGATCTCCCTCCAGCCAGTGGGTGGGATAGGGCACCGGTCCGAGGGCCTTCCGGGCCAGGGGCAGCACCGGCGGGGACAGGTCGAGGCCGGTGTAGTCGTGTAGGGGCAGACGGCGCAGCAGGGGGGCCAGCAGGGCCAGATCGCCGCAGCCCAGGTCCACCATCCGGGGCGGTGGCGCAGCGGCGGGCCGCTGCTTCAGCCAATCCTCCAGAACAGCCGTGGTGGCGGCCGCCACCTCGCTGTGTTCCATCAGGTTGTGATCCACGATGGCCCGGTAGGAAGCCCACTGCCGCTCGAAGAGATCCATCAATCCGCCGGTTGCCGGCCCACTCTGCCCCGGGCCTGGTAGGCGCAGATGGTCACGCTGGCGTCGTCGCGCTCGGCAAGTCGGGCGAAGCGATCGTGGCCCTCGCTGATCAATGCGGCCGCTGCGTGGCTCTCCGCTTCCGCAAGCAGCGCCGGCAGTTCGGGGCTGATGAACTGCAGCAGGTAGGTGGTGAAGCGTTTCAGCTCAGCCCGCTGGCCGGGGCACCAGTGGTGGATGGCTGTGATCCGGTTGTCCACCGCGGTGAAGCCGGCCTGCTCCAGCAGCGGCCCCAGCCGCGGGCCGGCGTGGGCATCGCCGTGGCGGTGGAAGTGGGCCACGAAGGCCGCCAGGAAGGCTTCGATCGCGGCATCGGGCGGTGAGACCCGCAGGCTGGCGTAGTCGGTTTCGGTGAGATGGATGCTGCCGCCGGGGCGCAGCACCCGCCGGGCCTCGCGCAGCACCGCCAGCGGATCGGCCAGGTGCTCCACCACCCACACCAGCCGCACCCGGTCGAATTGGTCATCGGGCCAGGGCAGCTGCGCGGCGTCGCCCACCACGAGCTCCACCGCGTCGAGCCCCAGGCCGGCCAGATGACGGCGGGCGGTGGCGATTTGCTCCGGGTTGAGGTCGATGCCGCTGAGCCGCGCTTCGGGGTGGGCCCGAGCGATCTGGCCGAGCACGGCGCCCACGCCGCAGCCGATCTCCAGCAGGTGTTCGCCGGGATGGAGCTCCAGGTTGTCGGCCAGCAGATCCCGCAGCAGATCGGCCTGCTCCACGAGCCGGCGCTGTTCCCGCTCGCTCGTGCCGTGGATGTAGCGGGGCAGCCGGGTCATGGGTGCAGATTCCGGACGCGACAGGGGCTGGGCACCGCCCCCCCCTTACTCCCTGTGATAAGCCCCACCCTGCTGAATCGACAGCGCCCGGTAGAGCTGCTCCAGCAGCAGCAGGCGGGCCAGCTCGTGGGGGAAGGTGAGCGGCGAGAGGCTGAGCCGCCAGCTAGCACGGGCCTTGAGGGCCGGATCGAGGCCATCGGCGCCGCCGATCACGAAGGCCAGCCGCTCCGAGCCGGTGCCCTGGAGCCGCTCCGCCAGGGCCTGCGATCCCAGCAGCTCTCCCTCCTCGCAGAGCGCCACCAGCCGCTCCTCGGGCCGCAGCTCCCCGAGGATCGCCTGGGCCTCGCGGGATGGGTCGCCGTCGCGGAGCTCGCTCACCACCAGCCCCGGCAGGCGCTTGAGGTACACCGCCAGCCCCTCCTGGATCCAGCGCTTGCGCACCTTGCCCACCGCGATCACCCGGATCCGACTGGGGTTGAGCACAGATGGCGGCGCGGAGCAGGCCCCCATCGTCCACCGGCGGGTGAACGGCGATGGATGGGGAGGCGCTTCTTGGGGGCAGCAGGCCGCGCCACCTGGATCGGCGCTTGTGGGATCGGCCGATCGGCATGCCCCCGACCGCCGATCATGAATAACCCATCGGGCGCGAAGGATTCATGGCGTCACCCCAGAAGCCTGCCGCGACCCCAGCGGTTCCATCAGCCTCCGGTGATCGGCCAGCCCCCACCCTTTTCCTGGTGGTGCTGGGCGGACGCATCGGCGGGGCCCACATCGAGTTGCACGATGTGCGCTTCGTGGTGGGCGCCAGCATCGACGACACCCTGCCGGCGCTGCGCCGCCAGTGGTTCGGCGCGCGCAAGGGGCTGCACCTCGACAGCTGGATGGCGGTGCGTTTCGTGGATGGCTACCGGGTGGAGCTGCGGCCGGAGCCCTTCGCGGGCCCTGAGCGGCTCTGGTTCGTGAACATGGGCGGCTATGACCCGCAGCAGCTCGCGGAGCTGCATGCCTTCGGGTTGTTCGTGGCCACCAGCCCCCAGGCGGCCAAGGCCGCCGCCCGGCGGCGCTTGTTGCCGGAGGCGCTGGAGCGCCACAAGGACGATCTCTACGGCGTTGAGACCGCCCTCACGGATGGGGTGGACGACTGCCTGGAGGTGCAGCTCACCCTGGCCGCTGATCCTGCCGGTGGCTGGGCGGTGCACCTGATCCCCGATGGCCGCGAGCAGCCCCAGGTGCCGGACTGGTTTGGCTACCGGTTGATCTGAGCCCCGCCTCGGCCGCCCCTCCGCCCCCCCCTCAGCCCTGCCAGGTCTGCACCACGGCGCTGGTGAGGGCGCCGGGGTTGACGCCGGGCAGCAGCACCTGCTGGGCGTTGAAATCCAGCAGCACGCTGGCGCCGCCGGGGGTGGCCATCACGCGGGCCTGCTGGCCTTCGGCCCAGAAGCCCTTGAGGTCGAGCACGTCCTGAGCGGGATCGAAGCCGTTGATGGTGAGCCGGCGACCCCAGGCGTAACTGAGCTGGAAGCGCTCGGCGCTGGTGGCACTGGCGCTGAGGGTGGTGGTGGTGGCCGCCACGGCGATGGGGAGGGTGGCACCCACGGCCGGGGGGCTGGTGGCTGTGCCGCCCGTGGCGGGCGGAGTCAACGGGGTGATGCCGCCGGAGATCACCGGGTCGGTGCCGTAGTCGCCCCAGAGGGCGCTGAAGCTGCCGTTGGCGGCGGCGGTGCCGCTGTGGGTGTTGGCCACCTGGCCGACGGGGCCCGCCTTGTCGCGGGCGATCGACCACATCGAGAGCATGCCGAGGCCCTTCTGGCGGGCGAAGTCCTCCAGCAGCTGGGCATCGGCGGTGGTGAACACCTCGCTGGTGATGTCGTTCACGCCAATCATCGGGGTGACACCCAGCTGGTTCCAGCCGAAACCCTGGTTGAAGCCCTGGAACAGGTCGCCCAGCTGGCGGAAGCTGGCGTTGGCGGCATCGATGGCGTACTGGCCCATGGTTTTGAGGGCCGGCGGCGCGGCGCCATCGCCGTAGTTCATGGTCATCAGGTTCACCCCATCGAGCTTTACCCCCGCCGCCAGGGCCTGGCGCACCACCGCCAGGCCGTCGGCGGTGAGGCCCTGGGGCAACACCGGCAGGGTGTACCAGATCTCCAGGGCGGGATGGCTCTGTTGCAGCAGCTTCAGGGCATCGGCCAGCAGTTGGTTGGCGGCCCGGTTGGCCAGGGCGGCGCCTTCGATGTCGAAGTCGATGCGGTTCAGGGCGAGGCTGTCCACCACCTGGCGGTAGCGGTTGGCTAGCTCGGTGGCGCTGGCGCCACTGGCCGCCAGCTTCTCGGCCAGGCTCAAGCCGGCGGCCCCCCCGAAGGACACCATCGCATCGCCGCCCACCGCCCGCAGCTGGGCGACCTCCTGCCGCATGGCGATGGCCTGGCTGTTGGTGCTGGTGAGGCTGAGGGCCTCCAGGCCGGCCCAGGCGGCATCTCCGGCCGGGGTGGCCTGGATGAAGCCGAGGGTGAAGAGGCCCACGCCGTGCTGGCGGGCGAGGCCATCGAGGTCGGGCACCGGGTAGAGGCCCATGTCCACATAGGGAGCGAAGAACTGCTCGCCCCAGAGGGCATCGGCGGCGTTGCCGGAGTTGGCGCCGCCGGGTGGCAGGGGGGTGGTTGTGGTGCCGTTGCCACCGGTTGGGGTGGTGCCGCCGCTGGTGCCAGGAGGCGGCGTGGGATTGGGCGTCGGGGTTGGGGTCGGTGTGGGGGTAGGCGTGGGCGTTGGGGTTGGAGTTGGTGTAGGTGTTGGCGTGGGGATCGGAGCGGGGGTGGAGCTGCCCCCGCCGCTGCTGCCGGCGAGCAGCACCTCGCTGGCGCTGAGGCTTGCCAGCCGGGTGCCGCTCGGCAGGGCTCCCTGCAGGTAGGAGCGGCTGGCGCGGTTGGGCAGCAGGGTGGTGCCCCAACGTGGGGGGGACAGGGTGATCAGCCAGGTGCCATCGGCCTGCTGGCTTTGCTGGAGGGTGAAGTTGCTCACCTGGCGCAGGGCATAGCGGCTGGTGAAGCTCACGCTCCATTGGCTCAGGGCCGTGGCGGAGGTGTTGGTAAGCAGGATCTCGCCGTCGAAGGCGCCGCTCCACTGGTTGGTGAGGCGCAGATCGACACGAATTCCCGGCGTGGTTGTGATCGCCATCGAGCTGGGGGAGGGGATGGCTCCAATCCTTGGTTGTCCGACCGTCCCGGCGCATCCTGCGGATGCAGGATGGCGGCCCTCCCTGGCGCCCTCAGGTCTGACCTCAGGACAGGTAGCCGAGCCGCAGGCCGGCCACGGCGGCGGCGGTGCGATCGGGCACCTGCAGCTTTGAGAGGATGCGCTGCACATGGTCGCGGGCCGTGACCTCGGCGATCTGCAGCCGCTCGGCGATGGCGCGGTTGGTGCAGCCCTCGGCCACCAGGGCGAGGATCTCCACTTCGCGGGCGGTGAGTTCGAGGCTGGCCGGACCCGTTTCGGCGAGCACGGCCTGGCAACGCCCATCGAGGAAGGCCTGCCCTCTGCCGAGGCTGGTGATGGCCTGCAGCACCACGCCCCGACCCACCTTCTCCTGGCTGATCAGGCCCTGCACCCCGGCCGCCAGGGCGGCCCGGATCACCACCCGGTGCGGGTTGGCGAGGCTGAGCAGCACGGTGGGCGGCGAGGAGCGCTGCAACAGCTGGCCTAGCACCGGCAGGGCTGGCCCGTCCTGCAGAAATTCCTGGCTGAGCACCAGCACGTCGGTGGCGATCTCCGGCAGGAGCGCCGGCACGTCGGCGGCCCGCTGGCAGAGGCCCAGCAGCTGCTGGGAAGGCTGCCCTGCGGGGGTGTCGAGCAAGTGGGCCACCATCAGCAGGCCGTAGGTCAGATCGGTGGTGCAGATCAGCAGGCGCCAGGGGCGCAGTTCGTCACTCAGGCGGCGCTTCTGCGCCTGAAGCCAGAGCGGGTCCGGCTGGGTGGGGGAGTGGTCCTGGCCTTGCTCCATGCCTGGGAGGTTCGGCCCGCGGATGCACCCGTCGTAGCGGAGTGGCGCGGCAAACGGCAGCCGTGTTGACACCCGGTTCGCGCTGCTTCTGACTGGACGCACTCGCAGGCGGTGGCTTGGCCGGCAAAGGGCGCGACAGCAACGCGATCGCGATGGCCATGGATAGGGCCCTCGCGATCGACACCGAGATGGCGATCGCCATCGATCGCAACAGGGATCGGGACAGTGCCATCCATTCCCCCAGCCACCAAGGTGCTGCGGGGCCGCGTCGTGCCGGGATTGCGGTGGGCGCGGGTGTGGCTGTGGCCCGCGGGAGTGGGGGTTTTCCTGCCAACGGCTCGGGCCGGGCCGGGGCTGCCCGCTCCGGCGGAGCCCTGGTCGTCCTGCTGCTCCTGCTGCCCCTGGCCGGCTGCGGTCCGCGGCCCCCATTCCCGGTGCAGACCCTCGCCGATTCCGGCTTCGAACCTCTGCCCGCCGAGCAGCTGGATGCCTGCGCCGCCAAGCTGCGCCTGCCCCCCGAGCTGCCCCGCCCCGCCGATGCCACCAACTTCGGTGTGCGCCAGCGCCGCGATGCCTTCGGCCGCGAGGTGCCGCACAAGCCCCAGCTGATCGTGTTGCACGAAACGGTGATCTCCGCGGCCGACACCGCGCGCCGCTTCGCCACGCCCCACCCCAAGGACGACGACCAGGCCAGCTACCACGTGCTGGTGGACCGCGAGGGCCAGCGGCTGCGGATCGTGCCCGATGGGGGCCGGGCCTTCGGGGCGGCGATGGCGGCCTTCGGCGATTTCACCGTGCGGATCCGGCCCACCTCGGTGGGATCGCTCAACAACGTGGCCCTGCACCTGAGCCTCGAGAGCCCGCCCGATGGCCGCGGCGATGGCGATGCCCATTCGGGTTACACGAAGGAGCAGTACCGGGCTGCGGCGGGCCAGGTGCTGCTCTGGCAGGCGGCCTTCGGCATCCCGATCAGCCGGCTCACCACCCACGAAGCGGTGGACCGCAGCCACAGCCGCCGCGATCCCCGCAGCTTCAGCTGGAACTCCTTCGATGCCGCCTGGCGTGACGCGGCCCAGCGCTGCGGGCTCACCGCCTACGACCGCGGTCGGGCGACGATCTGAAGCGGTGTGATGCCATCAGACAGCTGGGCGAATCTTCACCATCACCCCGCCGCGACAGCCTCCTCCTCGATTCGGTAGTACTCCCGATCATCGGAACAGCAGATGTCGGCGTAGTAGCGCTCAAGCACGGTGTAGGCCTCGTCGTAGCTGGTGAACACTTGGCCGGCGATGGCATCGCGGAGGCAGTCATCGCGCAGGATCACGTAGCGGGTCATGGGGTGGTGGGGATTAGTAATAGCGGCCGGGATATTCGCCGGGATGCTCGATGCGTGTCACCCGCACACCCGCAGCCGACTGGCCGGAGAAGCGCAGGATGTCGCTGCCGGACACCGAAAAGCCCAGCTCCTGAGCCAGCCGCGCCACCGCATCGGCGGTGATCGCCTCCTCCACCTGCCGCCTCAACGCCGGATCGCGCTGCACCCGCGAGAGGAAATGCCTGAACTGCTCGAAGGTCACCCCAGGCTTCCGGCTGGGGGGAAGCCTACGGGGGGTGCCGCGATCAGCGCCCCGCCCTGAGACAATCCAACCCTGCCCACCCGAAGTGAGAGTCATGGCTGTCCTCGGCAGAGCGGCGATCCTGGAGGCGATCGAGCAGGGAGCGATCGCGATCACGCCCTTCGATCCCGAGCTGGTGGGTCCCGCCTCGGTGGACCTTACCCTCGCCGCCAGCTTCCGCGTGTTCCGCAAGGTGCACGCCGTGATCGAAGTGGGCGAGCACACCGACTACCGCGAGCTCACCGACAAGATCGTGGTGCCAGGCGGCGGCCACATCCTGATCATGCCGGGCGAAACGGTGCTGGGCATCACCCGCGAACGCCTGCGCCTGGGCCCCGGATTGTGCGGCTGGCTGGAGGGCCGCAGCCGCTTCGCGCGGCTGGGCCTGATGGTGCACATCAGCGCTCCCTTCATGGGCCCCGGGATCGACAGCCAGCAGGTGCTGGAGATGAGCAACTTCGGCCCCGCGCCCCTGGCTGTGCATCCCGGCACCGCCATCTGCCAGTTCGTGTTCCAGAAGCTGGTGGGCAGCGAGAGCTATGCCGGCCGCTTCGCCGGCCAAACGGAAGCGTCCTTCTGAGGACCCCTTCGCTGATGCCCGACTGCCCCCGCCCCAGCCCGGAACCACAAGCGCTGGCTGAAGGGATCGGCCACCAGCGTGCCGTCGTTCACGAAGCTGGCCCCCAGCTGGGCGGCCGGCTCGCTCCAGGTCCCGATGCCGCCGCAGCTCTGGATCGCTGCCGGGCTGTCCTTGAGAAACAGGGTCACCCCCGCCAGCCGGCGCACCGCGGCGCCGTTGGTGCCCACCAGCTCCACGGCCCTTCCGGCGGGCAGGCGGTAGGCCAGCACGGTTTCGGCTTCCCCGCGCACGCAGCTGCTCAGGGTGAGGTCGGCGCCGGGCTCCCGGATTGGGGCGACACCGGCTTGCTTGAGCCGCTGCAGCAGGGCCCGGTTGATGTTCATCGAGGGGGGGCGCAGGCCATCGGCGTAGCCGGTGTCCACCTGGGCCACGGCCGCCACCGAACCGATCCGCAGCGGGATCGTGGGGATGTTGGGGCAGCCGCCCCGGCGCGGCGCCGCCGGGCACTGCAGGGCAGCGCCGCTGGTGCCGTAGTAGTCGCGGCTGGAGAGGGGCAGGAAGCCGGCCCGGCGCAGGGCATCGTCGCTGCAGAAGCCCTCGGCCGTGGCGCGGTGCAGCAGCCCATGGGCGTAGTCGAGGGTGATCACATGGCCGTTGAGCAGATCGGTGCCGATCAGCCCCGCCTGGGGAATCGGGCCGCGGATGCCGCTGTGGTCCTGCACGCTCAGCCTCAGCGGCGCCCAGGGGCCGAAGAAGTCCACCCCCGCAAAGCGATCGGAGCTGCCCGGCAGCGGCACCGGTCCCGCCGCACCCCCCAAGAACGTGCCCGGCGAGATGGCGCTGCCATCGGCCCCCAGGTCCACCACGAAGAAGCCCGTGCGTCCCTGCACCCGAACCGGCGTGTAGGGCATGCCGCTCGACACGATCAGCGAGCGGGTTTCGCCCAGGCAGGCCAGCGGCTCCTGCGCCAGCGGCCGCGCCTCCAGGCCCAGCTCGGCCCCGGGGGCCAGCACGAGCAGCAGCGCTGCGAGGGCGCCCAGGGTGAGGTGGATCCAGCGCATCGGCCCATCCTGGGCTGGAACGGGGCGGACCCTGGTTCAGGCCCGTTGCAGAGCAACCAGCCCTGGCGTGGGCCGCCCTTACGATCCGCCCGGCGATCAGCAAGTCCCCGTCCGTTCGCCGAACCCGACAACCCATGCAACCTGCCGAGCCCACGCCTGACCAGCCGCCGCAGCCGCTCTCGCGGTGGCTGCTGGCCGCTGTGGCGGCCGTGGTGCTCGCCCTGGCCTGGCTCAGCACCACGCCGATCGGCACGCAGGTTTCGGCCTGGCTGACGCCCTCCGCCGCGGCGGGGGATCAGGCCATCGCCAGGGCCTTTGAGGCCCAGCGCAGCGGTGTGCAGGTGGCCAGCGATGGCGTGGTGACCCGGCTGCTGGCCGACGACAACGCCGGCAGCCGCCATCAGCGCTTCATCCTGCGGCTTGATTCCGGCCAGAAGCTGCTGGTGGCCCACAACATCGATCGCGCCCCGCGTCTGCGCGGCCTGAAGCCGGGCGATCGCGTCGCCTTCTTCGGGGAATACGCCTGGAATGGCGAAGGTGGCGTGATCCACTGGACCCACCACGATCCCAACGGCCGGCACATCGCCGGATGGCTGAGCCACAACGATCAGCGGGTGCAGTGACGGTCGGGGGGTGACGATGCCGCCGCAGGCCTGCATCGCCGCCGGGCCCCTTCAGCCCCCTGGCACCAGCTCCCCATCCCACAGGTTCTCCAGCGTGTAGGGGCCGCCCTCCAGGCACCAGAAGCCCCCATCGATCAGCCGCCGCCCCTGATCCAGCGCGCTCAGCTGCTCCATCAGCTCCCGATCCAGCACCGCGTCCGCGGCGGCCAGGTTCTCCACCAGCCGCGCCGGCTGCACGGATTTGGGAATCACGGCGGTGCCGCAGCCAATCCCCCAGGCCAGCAGCAGCTGGGCCGGCGTCAGCCCCCGCTGCGCCGCCAGCGCCACCACCTGCGGGTGCTGCAGCACCAGCGGCGGCCGGTTGGCACCATTGGAGCCCAGCGGCCCGTAGCCGGTGACCACCACCCCGTTCGCGCGGCACCAGGCCAGTAGATCGTTCTGCTGCAGCAAGGGATGGCGCTCGATCTGCAACGCCTCCGGCCGGATCCGGGCCCCGGCGCTCAGGGCCTTCAATTTGGCGCCGCTGAAGTTCGACACACCGATGTGGCGGCTGAGGCCCTGATCCACCAACTCCTCCATGGCGGCCCAGGTGGCGGCCAGCGGCACCTGCTCGAGGCTCAGTTGCTCCTCGGGGCGACTCGCCATCGCCACACCGCGCCGCTGCGCGAGCGGCCAGTGCATGAGGTAGAGGTCGAGCTGTTCGAGGCCCAGGTCCGCCAGGGTGCGCTCCAGGGCCGGCCGCACCTCGTGGGGCTCGTGGCAGTCGTTCCAGAGCTTGCCGGTGATCCACAGCTCCTCGCGCTGCACCAGACCATCGGCGAAGGCCTGCCGCAAGGCTTGGCCGATCTGGGGCTCGTTGCCATAGATCGCGGCGGCATCGAGGTGGTGGTAGCCCAGCTCCAGAGCGGTTCGCACCGTGGCGGCGGTGGTTTCGGGGGGCAGGCGCCAGGTGCCGAGGCCCAGGGCGGGCATGGCGTCGCCACGGGCGAACGGGAGGCTGGGCATTGGGTGGGACATCGGGCAAGACATCGGGGAATCTGGATCCACAGCGGCCACCACTGCACCCAGCCCGTGCACCGCCGGTTTTCTCAGTGAGCACACCCGTTCGGCGCCTCAGGCCAGCGAGTGGAGCCCGATCGCATTGCCTTCCGTGTCCTCCAGGATCGAGATGAACCCAAAGGGGCCGATCGACATCTTGGTCTGCTTCACACGGCCGCCAGCCGCCACGGCCCGCCCTTCCTCGCTGCTGCAGTCCGCGCTGCTGAAGTAGGCCAGGGTGCCGCTGCCTCCTGAGGGCCCACCTGGCATGTGCACCAGCGCACCGCCGGCGCCCCATTGGCTGGAGTCGGAGGGGAAAGCCCACATGGGGATTTCGCTCTCCAGCTTCTCGAGCTGGAAGCCAAACACTGCCTCGTAGAAGGCCTTGGCCCGCTCCAAATCTTGAACGTAAATCTCTACCCAGGCAAAGGCGTTAGCGGCCATGGGAAACATTTGAGTGTTGAGGTTGAGTTTAGGCATCTGCCCCGGTGTCGCCCAGCACGTTGTGCCCACCCCAGCCGATCCTTCAGGATTGGGGCACTGAAGGGGTGACCTGTGAACATCAACGGCAAGGCCTGGCGCACCATCGGCCTGGCGGAGGGCGGTGAGGCGGTCTGGGTGATCGACCAGACCCTGCTGCCGCACCGCTTCGAGACCCGTTTCCTGCGCTCCCTGGAGGACGCCGCAGATGCGATCAGCACGATGGTGGTGCGGGGCGCCCCCCTGATCGGGGTGACCGGCGCCTACGGCCTGATGCTGGCCCTCCAGCGCGACCCCTCCGATGGCGCCCTGCAGGAGGCCTTCGAGCGGCTCAATGCCACCCGCCCCACGGCCGTGAACCTGCGCTGGGCCCTGGAACGCGTGCGTGAACGGCTGCTGCCGTTGCCTGAGGCCGAGCGGGTGGCTGCGGCCCGGGAGGAAGCGGGCGCCATCGCCGAGGAGGACGTGAAAATGTGCGAGGCGATCGGCGAGCACGGCCTGGCGATCTTCCGGCAGCTGGCGGCGGCGCGGCCCCCCGAACGCCAGGGCGAGCCCCTGAATGTGCTCACCCACTGCAATGCCGGCTGGCTGGCCACGGTGGACTGGGGCACCGCCCTGGCGCCGATCTACAAGGCGCACCGGTCCGGCCTGCCGATCCATGTGTGGGTCGATGAAACCCGTCCCCGCAACCAGGGCGCCAGCCTCACCGCCTACGAACTGGGCCAGGAGGGCGTGCCCCACACCGTGATCGTCGACAACGCCGGCGGCCACCTGATGCAGCATGGCCAGGTGGATGCGGTGATCGTGGGCACCGATCGCACCACCCGCCGCGGCGATGTTTGCAACAAGATCGGCACCTACCTCAAGGCCCTCGCCGCCCACGACAACCACGTGCCCTTCTATGTGGGCCTGCCCGCCTCCACGATCGATTGGACCATCGACGATGGCGTGGCCGAGATCCCGATCGAGGCGCGCTCGGAGCGGGAGGTGACCCACATCCAGGGGCTGACGGGCGACGGCTCGCTCGCCACGGTGCAGCTCACCCCCACCGGATCGCGCGGCTTCAACCCCGGCTTCGATGTCACCCCCGCCCGGTTGGTCACCGCCCTGATCACCGAGCGGGGCGTGGCGGCGGCCACCGAGGCGGGCCTGCGGGGGCTCTACGCCGACAACAGCTGAGGCCAGCGCGGCCACCGCTCGGCCGCAGTCTTGGGTAGGCAGTCTTTCTCACTCGACAAGCTTTCTTGCTTGGCAGCCTCACTTCTCCGAGAGGTTTAACCCTCGGGCATCTTCACCAGCCCGGCCTGCAGGCCGAGCACCACGGCCTGGGTGCGATCCCGGGCTCCCAGCTTGAGCAGGATGGCCTTGCTATGGCTTTTCACGGTCTCCACCGAGAGATGCAGTTGTTCGGCCACTTCGGCATTATTAAGGCCATTGGTGATGGCTTGGAGAACTTCGATCTCGCGGGCTGTCAACATTTTTACCCTCGGAGGAACCGGGTATTCGTTGCTGCCCCCGGGAAGGCTGAGACCCTAGAAATCACCTGCTGTTGTTGTTGGGCTGCGATATCAATCGTTGTGATCGATCCCGGCCTGCCGCCTCGCCGGCAGGCCGGGTGGAGCCCCCTCTGTCCGCGCTCTCTTGTCCCTCCGTGGTCGTCGGATCGGGCCCGAGAATGGGCCCAAGCCCTGCCTCGGCCTAAGCGCTCCGCGCTCCAGCCCGCGTCGATGACCGCCCAAACACCCCCGATAACCCCGATTACCCCTCGATGACCGTGCCGATGCCCCCGGCCCTGCCCGCCAGTTCGCCGCCGCCCAACTGGGTGGAATCGAACCATCCGCTGGGCTGGCTGATCGATCGGTTGCTGGCGGTGGAGCCCCTGCGCCGGCTGCTGTTCTGGCAGGCGCGGCGGCTGATCATCCGCACCGCCGAGGGCCGCGGCATCGCCTGGCGCCAGCGCCGGGAACTGCTGCAGCGCGCCGCCGAGCCGCTGCTGGCCGCCACCACCAACCCGGTGGTGGCCGTGCCCCTTTACTACCGGGCCCGTTTCCACGCCTACGACGCGGGCAACCTCTGCTGGGCCGCGGCCTGCGAGGCCGAACAGGCCACCGCCTCGATGGCCCTGCGGGTCTGGCCCGACGAGCCGGAGCTCGCGCCTGAGCTGGCCCAGTCGCGCCTGCGCCGCGCCATCTTCAGCGCGATCGAGCCCAGCCTCAGCGGCCCGGTGCAGCGGGTGCTCGATCTGGGCTGCTCGGTGGGGGTGGGAACCTTCGCCCTGCGGGAGTGGCTGCTGGAGCGGCAGGCGCAGGGGGAGGCCTTCCAGGCGCCGGAGGGTTTCCGGGGCGTCCCGGTCGATGCGCGGTCCTGCTCAGCGATGCCGACATCCCTGCAGGTGGAGGGCCTTGATCTTTCGGCGGAGATGCTCGCCGTGGCGCGGGTGCGTGAGGCGGAGCTTCATAACCCATCGGAATCGGCCGCGGGCTCCACCCTCCCGGCGATCACCTGGCACCACGGCGCCGCCGAGGCCACGGGCTTGCCCGCCGCCGCCTACGACCTGATCACCCTCCAGTTCGTCTGCCACGAACTGCCCCAGGCCGCCACCCGGGCGGTGCTGACCGAAGCCGCCCGCCTGCTGCGACCCGATGGGGTGATCGCCCTCGTGGATCAGGACCCCGAGTCCGCGGTGATCCGCCGGCTGCCCGCCCCGATCGCCACCCTGCTCAAAAGCACCGAGCCCTACCTCGAGGACTATTTCCGCCTCGATCTGCCCGCCGCCCTCCAGGCGGCCGGCTTCCACGACGTGCGGCGTGCGGCGGTGGATCCCCGCCATCGGCTGCTGGTGGCCCGGCGCTGAGCAGCGATGTTGTCAGAAAACGCAGAATCGATCCGCGAGCCACGCAGATCACCCGCCGGGGTGATGCAACAGGCCGACTTTGTATTCTAGGACACATTGTTTCCAGCCGTGGTGTCCTGTGAACCGTCCGATTGGGGGCGAACCGAAGCCGTTGTCCACCCGGTCCTTGAGCCCCGACCTGCAGGTCCAGGCCCAGGAGCCGCTGGATCTTCAAGGTCTGCAGCGGCCGTCAGGCGCCAGGGCCGCCGCGGTTTCCAGCCCCCGCCCCACCCTGCCGCCCACGCCGCGGCGCATCACGGTGACCATTCCCAGCAAGCTGTATCACGTGCTGCTGGAACGCTCCGATCGTGAGGGGCGCAGCCTGAGCAACCTGGTGGCCTTCCTGCTGGAAACGGCGCTCTCCAAGTCCGCTCGCCCGCCGCTCTGATCCGGCGCGGGATCAGGCAGGGCAGACCTCAGGCTGCGGTTCCGGCGCCGCTCTCCCACCCCGCCAGCACGATCTTCCCCAGGGTCCGGCCGCTCTCCAGCTGAGCGTGGGCCCGGGCGAGGTTCTCCGGGCTGATCGGCGCCAGCCGCATGGAGGCCGTGCCCTGCAGCTCACCGGCCTCCACCAGGGCCGCCAGCCGCTCCAGGATCTCCCCCTGCCGGCCGCGGTCGGCCGTGCGGTACTGGGGGCGGGTGAACATGAACTCCCAGTGGAAGCTCGCGCTCTTGGCCTTGAGCAGGTTGAGATCCAGGGGAGCGCGGTTGCCCACGATCGCCACGATCGCTCCCTGGGGCCGGATCAGCTCAGCCATCACCAGCCAGTAGGCGTCGGTGTCGCTGAAATTGGCGATCGCGTCCACCTCCGGCAGGCCCAGGGCCGCCAGCTGGGGGGCCAGGGGCTGGCTGTGGTCCACCACGTGGCTGGCGCCCATCCGCTCGCACCAGGCCCGGCTCTCCGGCCGGGAGGCGGTGGCGATCACCACCAGCCCGGCCCGCCGCGCCAGCTGAATCGCGATTGACCCCACCCCACCGGCGCCGCCGAGGATCAGCAGGCTGCGGCCCGCATCGGCGCCCTCCGGATCCAGCCCCAGCCGCTCGAACAGCGCCTCCCAGGCCGTGAGAGCGGTGAGGGGCAGCGCCGCCGCTTCAGCGGCATCGAGATTGGCGGGGCGGCGGCTGCAGATCGTCGCCTCCACCAGCACCCGTTCGGCGTTGCAGCCCGGCCGGGTGATGTCGCCGGCAAACCAGACCCGATCGCCCGGGGCGAAGCGCTCCACCGCCTCCCCGGTGGCCTCCACCACCCCGGCGCCATCCCACCCCAGCAGCCGCGGCGCCGCCCCGCTGCCAGGACCCGGCAGACCGGCGCGCACCTTGGTGTCGACCGGATTCACCGCCACCGCCTCCACCCGCACCAGCAGGTCGTGGGGGCCGGGCAGCGGATCGGGGAGCTCCACCATCGCGAAGGCCGCCGGATCGTCGCAGGGAAGGCCGCCGTAGGCCGCAATCGCATTCATCTCACCAGGCCTTCGCCTGGCCGGAGGCCTGCTGCAGCGCCCGAATGCGGGCCTCGAGCGGCGGGTGGCTGGCGAACAGGCGCAGGAAGCCCGGCGGCTCGTTGATCTTGAGCGTCGCCAGGGTGGGTTCATCGCGGGGATCCTGCAGATTCTCGACTCCCCCCAGGCTCTGCAGGGCCCCTACCATGGCTCCCGGGCTGGTGAGCCGGGCGGCGCCGGCATCGGCGCGGAATTCGCGGTGCCTGGAGAACCAGGCGGTGATCAGCGAGCCGAGGATCCCCAGCAGGATCTCCAGCGGCCAGATCAGCAGCATCGTGGGCGGCGGCGCCATGCCACGGCCATCCTCCCGTTCACCGCGGGGCAGCAGGAAGAGCACTGCCCGCGAGAGGAACATCACGAAGGCGTTGATCACCCCCTGCAGCAGGGTCATGGTCACCATGTCGCCGTTGGCGACGTGGCTCATCTCATGGGCGAGCACCGCCTCCAGCTCCGCGGGCGGCATCCCCTTGAGGATGCCCGTGGACACCGCCACCAGGGCGCGGTTGGGGGAGGGTCCGGTGGCGAAGGCGTTCCATTCCGGTGAGCCGTAGATGCCCACTTCGGGCATCGGCAGACCGGCCTTCTGGGCCAGGCCCGCCACCGTGCTGTGTAGCCAGCTTTCTGCCGATCCGCCGCCCTGGCCCACCAGCTGGATGCCCATCATCCGCTTGGCCGATTCGGCCGAGAACTGCAGCGCAATCCAGGCCCCCAGCACGCCCCACACGAAGCTGCCCACCAGCAGGGGCAGCAGCGGCAGGTCGGGCGGCAGCAGCCCGACGGCGGTGAGCAGGTTGAGGATCAGCGAGATCGTGAGCACCACCGCCAGGTTGGTGATCAGGAACAGCAGGGTGCGCAGGGCCATGGCGGGATCGGGGGCGGGAAACGCAGGGCAGGCGGGCGGCAATGGCTCAGACAGGCCGAGCAGGGGGATGCCTCTGGCGCCATACCGTCTGCGCGCAAGGTAGCGACGGCCAAGCTGATTGCTTGCGGTTGATTGAATCTTTCCGATCTCGGTCGGCCGCAGTCTTTCCCGGCAATCCCGGCGGTGTGCCACCAACCCCTGCCCCAGCAGGTTGTTCAGCAGCTCCTTCCATCGCCCTTCCAACAGGGTCTGCAACAGGGGGTACCACAGGCGTCCCGCCACCCACCGGCCTGAGCGCTCTCCGGCCAGCTGAGGCACCGGTCCCATCCCTGGCGCGCCTGCAGTGGTTGCGACAGCATTCCTGCAAGGACACTGCACACTGTCGGCATGATCCGTGAGCAAGTGCTGTCGGGCCCGCATCACCGGCCGGTGGCGCCGATGGGGTCGGCACCGCAGGGAAACGGCACATCGCCCGAGCGGCCCCGGCTGGTGGCCCTCACCCCCGGCGTCACGCCGGGCGGGCTGGAGGCCAGCGTGATCGCGCGGCTGCTGGAGGGAGAGCGGCCGGGAGAATCCCTGCTCGACACTCTGGCCAGCCTCACCGCCGCCGCCCTGCAACAGGGGCCGAACGGTGCTGCAGGCTCCACCCCCGCTGAGGTGCGCGGTGTGGCCGCCCGGATCGCCACCGGCCTGGCGGTGGCCCTGCTCGAATCCGACCTGGCCGACCGCATCGCAGCCCAGCTGGCGGAGGAGGCCCCCTTCGCCGAGGGCTGGCGCTCCTGCCCGGAGTAGACCCCGGCACCCGTAGCCTCAGCGGCATTTGATTCGGCCGCCCATGTCCGTGCTCAACCGCTGGTCCGATGCCGAGGCCGCGGCGGCCGTGGCCCACTACGGCGCCCAGGGCGTGGCCGAACCGCTGGCCCTTCGCACCTACTCGGCCCGCCTGCTGGGCGCCGATCCCGATCTGGTGCTGCACGGCGGCGGCAACACCTCGGTGAAGACCACGGTCACCGGCCTGCTGGGCGAAACGATTCCGGTGTTGTGCGTCAAGGGTTCCGGCTGGGATCTCGGCACGATCGAACCGCCCGGCCATCCCGCGGTGCGCCTGGAGCCCTTGCGCGCCCTGCGGGCCCTGGAATCCCTCAGCGATGAGGCGATGGTGGCGGCCCAGCGCAACAACCTGATCGATCCGGCCGCCCCCAACCCCTCGGTGGAGGCGCTGCTGCATGCCTTCCTGCCCCACACCTTTGTGGATCACACCCACTCCTCGGCGCTGCTGGCCCTGGCCGACCAGCCGGATGCCGCTGAGGTGTGCCGCC
The DNA here is from genome assembly GCA_044370835.1 of Cyanobium sp. Lineage (GTDB taxonomy): Bacteria > Cyanobacteriota > Cyanobacteriia > PCC-6307 > Cyanobiaceae > Cyanobium. Next base: position 27,517 of record JBILUS010000021.1, read on the forward strand.
GCGTCTACGGCGAGCGGGTGGTGCTGGTGCCCTACGTGATGCCCGGCTTCGCCCTGGCCCAATCCTGTGCCGATCTCTACGAGGCGGCCGCCGAGCGGGCCGCCGCCAGCGGCGTGGAGCTCGAAGGCATGGTGCTGCTCAAGCACGGCCTGTTCTCCTTCGGATCCACGGCCAAGCAGAGCTACGAGCGGATGATCGAGCTGGTGCGGCTGGCCGAGCAGCACCTGGCCACCGGCAACCGCCTCAGCCAGCCGGCGGCGGTGGCCGAACACCCGGCGGCGGCGGCGGTCTTGCTGCCGCGCCTGCGGGGCGCCCTGGGTCGGGCCGCCGCGGCCGCCGGCTCCCGCGCCCACTGGCTTCTCGATCTGCGCGCCACACCCCTGGCCCGCGCCGTGGTCGACGACGCCCGCCTGGCCGACTGGGCCCGCCGCGGCGTGGCCACCCCGGACCACGTGATCCGCACCAAGGCCCACCCCCTGGTGCTGCCCGCCTCCCCCGCCGCGGGCGACGCGGCCGCCCTGGAGGCCTGGACCGCCGCCCTGGCGCCAGCCCTGGCGGCCTACGCCGCCGACTATCAGGCCTGCTTCGCGCGCCAGAACGCCCGGCTGGGCGGCATCAAAAAGCCCCTCGATCCCCTGCCCCGGGTGGTGGCGATCCCGGGCCTGGGCCTGGTGGGCCTGGGCAAGTCGGCCGCCGAAGCCGCGGTCACCGCCGATATCGCCGAAACCTGGGCCACCACCCTGCTGGCCGCCGAGAGCATCGGCCGCTTTGAGCCGGTGGGGGAAAACGACACCTTCGACATGGAGTACTGGAGCCTGGAGCAGGCCAAGCTCGGCAAGGCTGCCGAGAAGCCCTTGGCCCGCACCGTGGTGGTGGTCACCGGGGGAGCCGGGGCGATCGGCGCCGCCACCGCCCGCGCCTTTGCGGCCCAGGGTGCGGATCTGGCCGTGCTCGATCTCGATGCGGAAGCCGCGGCGGCCGTGGCCCGGCGCTGCGGCTCCCGCGCCCTCGGCCTGGCCTGCAACGTGACCGATCCGGCCCAGGTGCAGGCCGCCTTCGCGGCGGTGGCGGCCCACTTCGGCGGCCTCGACATCGTGGTGAGCAACGCCGGCGCGGCCTGGGGCGGCCGCATCGCCGAGCTCCCTGATGCCGATCTGCGCGCCAGCTTCGAGCTCAACTTCTTCGCTCACCAGCATGTGGCCCAGGCCGCCTTGGCCCTGTTCCGTCTGCAGGACACCCCGCCTGCCCCCGCCAGCTCCACGGGCGCTGCGGGGGACTCGGCCAAGGCCGATGCCGTCCCCCCAACCCAGCGCCTCGGCGGCCAGCTCCTGTTCAACGTGAGCAAGCAGGCCCTCAACCCCGGCCCCGGTTTCGGGGCCTACGGCACCAGCAAGGCCGCCCTGCTCGCCTTGGTGCGCCAGTACGCCCTCGAGGAGGGCGGTGCCGGCATCCGGGTCAATGCGATCAATGCCGATCGGATCCGCTCGGGCCTGCTCACCGACGCCATGATCCGCGAGCGCTCCACCGCCCGGGGCCTCTCCGAAGCCGACTACATGGGCGGCAACCTGCTCGGCTCTGAGGTGCGGGCCGAGGACGTGGCCGAGGCCTTCGTGGCCCTGGCCCGGCTGGAGCGCACCACCGGCGCCCTGCTCACCGTCGATGGCGGCAACGTGGCGGCGATGGTGCGCTGAGCCCCGTTGCGCTGAGCCCTTGGCTCAGGCCGCCGGGCCCGAAGGCGCCGCCCGGCTGGCCAGCAGCAGGGCCATGCCGATCCAGAGCAGCACCAGCACCAGGCAGAGACCGCTCCAGAGCGGCAGGCCCAGCCGGGTCACCGCCAGGGGGGCCACCACGGTGATCACCCCCCCGGCGATCAGGGGCTGGAGCAGCAGCTGCTTGATCGAGAAGGCCGGCAGGGCGTCGGCCTGGTCGTGGGGGTCGGCCATGCGCAGCAGCAGCAGGCCGCTGGCCGCCACGCCGGTGGCCTGGCCGAATTCCAGGATGCCCCGCTCGAACCAGGGGGCCGGCAGGATCCGCGGCCCCAGCAGCAGCACCACCGCCAGGTTCCACACCAGGCCCGCCACGGCCAGGGCGGTGAGGGGAATCCAGTCCTGGGCCAGCAGGGAGAGGTCGAGGCAGGCGGTGGCGGCGGTGATCAGCAGATCGGCAGCGAGGGTGGCCACCAGCCCCTGGATCGGAGCCGAGGCCACCGAGGCCTTGCCGCTGCGCTCCAGCACCAGCCGCACCAGCAGTGAGCCGATGATCGCCAGGGGAAACACCGGAAAGGCCTCGATCACCGTGGCGAAGCCGCCGCCCACGGCAGTGGCCACCCAGCGCAACCCCTCCAGGGCCAGCCAGCCGATTCCCACCCCGATTCCGGCCAGGGCCAGGTTCACCGCCCAGCGGGCCAGGCTGGCGGCCAGAGAGCCGGCCGGATCGGGCGCCAGGACGGCCTCGCCCGTCCCAGGGGTGTTGGTGATCCCGGTCCCAGCCAGTGCGGCCGCCGGAGCCGCGATCGCGGTGTCGCGGAGCGGTGTGGCGGACGCTCCAGCCGTGGCGGGCTGACTTGGCTCCGGCAGCACCTGCAGCCAGCCGGCCCGCCGGGCCACCACCACCACGATGCCCCCCACCAGCGTGGAGGTGAGCAGCCCCACCGTGGCCATCGCCAGGCCGAGCGCTTCGCCGCCCGGAAAACCCAGCCGCGCGTAGGTGGGTCCCATGGCGGCGGCGGAGCCGTGACCTCCTTCGTAGGACACCTCGATCAGGCAGGCCATCAGCGGATGCACCCCGGCCAGGCGTCCCTGCAGGGCCAGCACCACCAGGGCCGCCACCAGGTACTGGCCGAAGGCGAGGGTGAGGGCGAGCAGCAACTGGGCCGAGAGCGGCCGCCACAGCCCCCCTGGTCGGGGCAGCGGTTTGCCCACCAGCAGGGTGCCGAACACCAGGGTGAGCAGGATCAGCGGCAGCTCTTCCCACACCGCCAGCACCGCCGGCGGAATCAGGGGCAGGGGGCCGGAGGGGGCCAGCAGCAGGCCGATGGCCCCGGCCAGCAGGGCTTCCGGCACGCCCCAGCTGCGGCTGCCCAGGATGCGGCCCAGGCCGGTTCCCAGGGCCAACACCCCCACCAGCACCGCCAGGGCAAGCCCCCAGCTGGCGGCCGGCGCCAGGGTTGCGGTGGCCCCAGGGCTGAGGGGAAGGAGCAAGGCGGGAGCGGTCACGCGCTGAATCCTGCACCCCCGCGGGGGCGGCTCCGGTTCCCGTCGCTGCCGTCAGGGCAGCTGGAGGTGACGGCGGAAGAAGGCCTCGGTGGCCTCCAGCACCTGGCGCTGCACGGCGCTGGTGCGGAAGCCGTGGCCCTCGCCGGCAAACAGGTGCACCTCCACCGGGATGCCCCGCTCCCCCAGGGCCAGGGCCATCCGCTCGGTCTGGTCCGGCGGCACCACCCGATCCTCCAGGCCCTGGAAGAAGATCACCGGCGCCGTGATCCGGCCCGCCTGCAGCAGAGGCGAGCGCTCCCGGTAGGTGGCCGCCGCCGCGGGCCAGGGTCCCACCAGGGTGTCGAGGTAGCGCGCCTCGAAGCGGTGGGTGTGCTGCGCCATGCCCTCCAGGTCGGCCACGGCGTAGCGGCAGGCTCCGGCCCGCAGCACCGCGTGAAAGCAGAGCATCGCCAGCACCGTGAAGCCGGCGGCGCTGCCCCCCTCCATCGCCACCCGCTCCGGATCGGCCCGGCCCGCCGCCACCAGGGCCTCCACCGCCGCCGCGCAGTCGCCCGCGTCCAGCACCCCCCAGCGGCCGTCGAGGCGCTCGCGGTAGGCCCGCCCGAAGCCGGTGGAACCGCCGTAGTTGACATCCACCACGCCCCAGCCGCGGCTGGTCCAGAACTGGATGGTGAGGTTGAGGCCGGTGCGGGCCATGGTGGTGGGGCCGCTGTGGGCCCGCACCAGCAGCGGCGCCTGGGGGTGCTCGCCGGCCTGGGGCGGGTAGTACCAGGCATGGGTGGGCTCGCCGCTGGCGCCGCGGAACCAGAGGGGCTCGGGCCGGCTGATCGCCTCGGCCGCCAGGTCGGCCGGGCTGGCTGGGGTATGGCGCCAGCTCTGGCTTGCGGCATCCAGTTCCAGCAGGCCCGGTGGGTGGGTGGGTGAGGCCGCGATCGCCACCACCCGGCCGTGGTGCGCCCCCCGGGCGGCCCGAGCATCGAAGGGCACCGCCAGCGGCTCCCAGCCGGGGGTTGAGGCCGCTGCGGCCGCGGCCTTTTCCGTGCCGCTGCCTGCGCCCGTATCGGTGCCGGCGCCTGTGCCCGAGCCCCCGTCCGGCAGGGCCAGCCGGCCCAGCTCCCAACGGCCTTCCCGGCAGGCGGCTGCCACCAGGGCCTGCCCATCCCAGGCTGTGGTGGCCATGCCATACACCCACTGGGGCATGCCGAACTCCGCCTCCAGGGGCAGCAGGGGCCGCCAGGCGGGTTCGGAGTCCGGCGCCAGCGTTGCGGCGGCCTCCAGCAGCTCAAGGTTCCACCAGCCGCTGCGGTCGTTGGCCACCACCAGGTGGGCCGGGCCTGCCGCCGCCGGTACCCAGAGGGGCTGGAACACCGCGATCCCCGCGGCCGCCTCGGCGCCGGAGCCGGCCACCGGCCTGGCCTCCACCAGCGCGTGGGTGCCGCTGAGGCGCCCCAGCCAGAGCTGGCTGCGCTCCCAGGGCATCCAGGGGCGTTGCCACTCCACCCAGGCCAGGTGGCGGCCATCGGGGCTGAGGCTGGCGTAGCCGCAGAAGTCGGCCGGCTGGCGGAGCACCGCCGGTTCCCCGCCCGCCAGGGGCACCTGCACCAAGGCCTCCCCGTCCCCCACCTCCAGCACGCCGATCCAGGTCTGGCCGTCGCCGTCGATCAGGCCATCGGCGAAGCGCCGCTCCGGATCCGGCTGGGTCAGGCGCCGCGCTGGCGGCGGGGCCTCCGCGGCGGCGGCGGGCAGCTCCAGGCTCCAGAGGCAGCGATCGGCGTCGTTGATCCACACCACGGTGGTGCCCCCCGCGCTCGGCCCCACCGCGTAAGCCCCGCCGCCGTAGTCGTGCACACGGCTGCGCAGGTCGTGGTCGGCTGGCGTGAGCTCCCGGGGGGCGGCCGCCGGCGCCGTGAGGTCGTCGCCTTGGCGGCGGCTGAGCAGCACGGTGCGGCCCCCGTCGCCTGGCCGGCGCTCCAGCCAGAACAGCCAGCCGCCGCTCAGCCGTGGTTCCGACCAGCCCGGTGCGGCCCCCACCACCGTCGAGACCGCCAGGGGCGCGCGCCGTGCCCGTCCTGCCACAACCTGCTTCCGTCCAGGGCTTCTACAATCTGCTTCAACGTTTCAGGGTCTGCCACTTGGCGCGCAGCTTCGCCCAGATGGCCCGTTCGGCCGAGCAGGGCCATCGCACGGTGCACGTCTCCAAGGAGCCGCTGGCCGAATCCCCGCTCACGATCCACACCCTCGGTGCCAAGGCGCTGCGCACCCCGGCGCGGCGGATCACCAAGGTGGATGAACAGGTGCGCGATCTGGCCCGCTCAATGCTGCACAGCATGTACAGCGCCCGCGGCATCGGTTTGGCCGCCCCCCAGGTGGGGGTGCACAAGCAGTTGCTGGTGATCGACCTCGACCTCGAGGAGGCGGCCACCCCCCCACTGGTCCTGATCAATCCCGAGATCACTGCCGCCAGCGCCTCCTTCAACACCTATGAGGAGGGCTGCCTCAGCATTCCCAAGGTGTATCTGGAGGTGGTGCGGCCCTCCACGGTGGAGGTGAGCTTCCGCGATGAGCAGGGCCGGCCGCGCCGCCTCAAGGCGGATGGGCTGCTGGCCCGCTGCATCCAGCACGAGCTGGACCACCTCAACGGGGTGCTGTTCGTCGATCGGGTCACCGATGAATCCAGCCTCCACGAGGAACTGCTCCAGCACGGCTTCGAGCGCGACCACGTCCAGGCGATCCGCTGAGCACCCCTTCCCATGCCGATGAAACCCCTGGCGGGCCTGTTCCTCGCCCTTGCCTGCCTGCTGGGCATCGCCGCCACCGGATCGGTGTTTGAGCTGGCCTACGGCGATCCCGATCTCGGGGTGAGCACCACCCGGGCGATCCTGGGGGTGTGCCTGCCCGGCACGGTGGTGGCGCTGGTGCTGGCGATCCGCATCAACCGCCCCGCCTGAGCGGCAGCCGGCCCAGGGAGGGCACACCCGGCCGAGGACCACCCGCCGCCCCTGCATACGATTCCCCGATCAGCCCACCATCAGCCGCGTTCCGCGTCGCTTCCCTTGATCGCTTCTCTCCCCCGCCGGATCGCCCTGGCCGCCCCGCTCGCGCTGGCCGCGGGCCTGGCCGCCCTTCCCGGCCCCGGGCTGGCCCAGTCGGCTCCATCGTTGTTCGGCATGGCCGAACTCGATGGCCAGCGCTTCATCCTGGTGTCGGCGCCGATCGGCAGCAGCGGCAGCCGCTCCCAGCTCAACATTTACGAGCAGATCAACAGCCGCCGGCCCTGCTACGCGGTGGCGCCCGGCAAGCCTGCCGTGGTCACCCCCCTGCTGACCAGCTTCGACTTCAGCGGCATCTGCGGCCGCTACATCGATGCCAACGGCTTCTCGGTGCGGATCGGCGACCGCGATCTGGCCAACACCTACCGGCTCAGCGTGATCAATGGGGCCAACGACACCCTGCTGATGGCGCTGCCCACCTCGGGCGGCGGTTCTGAGCTGGTGGTGGCGCGCACCCAGGGCGCGGGCAGCGGTTTCCTCAAGCTGGAGTTCGAGCCCGGCTGGCGCCTGGCCCGGCGGCACTTCCGCGGCCGCTCCCTCGGCCACGTGTACATCTACCGCGACAGCTGGCCGGCGGCCGAAGCGCCCGCTTCCGCTCCGGCGGGTGGCGCCGCCCCCAGCGCCGGCCCTGCCTCCGCAGCATCCACCCCCTCGTCACCGGCTGCAGCCGCGCCCCCGGCAGCCCCTGCTGCCGCTGGAACGGCCCCGAAGCCTGGGACCGTGGCTCCCCCTCCAGCTCTGAAATGAGCTGGGCGGGCAGGGTGTGTTGTTAGATTGGGCGGCTGTTTGCCCCAGCGCAGCGTTTCATGACCCAGGTCACCGTCGGCGAAAACGAAGGGATCGAATCCGCCCTGCGTCGCTTCAAGCGCCAGGTGTCCAAGGCCGGCATCTTTGCCGATCTCAAACGCCTGCGCCACCACGAGACCCCCGTCGAGAAGTACAAGCGCAAGGCCCAGCAGCGCCGCCGCCGCCGCTAGGGCTGCCCCCCCGCACCCTCGAAGCTGCGGAAGGTGAGGGCCTCGGCGATCGCCGCCGGCCCCACCCTCGCTTCCCCCGCCAGGTCGCTGATCGTGCGCGCCACCCGCAGCAGGCGGGCCCCACCGCGGGCCGAGAGTTGGCGCTGCTCCAGGGTGCGTTCCCACAGGTCCACGGCGGCGGGCTCCAGGTCCAGGCAGTCCGCCAGCACTCCGGCGGGAAGGCGCCCGTTGCCCCACCCCCCCGGATTGCGGCGGGCCATGCGCCGCCGGGCCGCCACCACCCGTGCCGCCACCACCGCGCTGCTCTCCGGAGGCGGTGGCGCCTGCGCCCCTCCGTTCGGGGAGCGGTAGGCCGCCGCGAGCTCCTGGGAGGGGCAGCGGCGCATCACCACCTGCAGATCCAGCCGATCCAGCAGCGGCCCTGAGAGCCGGCCCCAGTAGCGCCGCCGCTGGGCCTCGCCACAGCGGCAGGCCCGCTGCAAGTCCCCCCACCAGCCGCAGGGGCAGGGGTTGGTGGCCCCCACCAGGGTGATGCGGCAGGGAAAACGGCAGCGCTGGCGGGTGCGGCTGATCCACACGTCTCCCTCCTCCAGGGGCTGGCGGAGCTGGTCGAGCACGGCGCGGCGGAATTCGGCCAGCTCATCGAGGAAGAGCACCCCCCGGTGGGCCAGGCTCAGCTCCCCCGGCCGGGGCACCGATCCGCCGCCCACCAGGGCCGCGGCGGAACAGCTGTGGTGGGGGGCGCGGAAGGGTCGCAGCCGGATCAGGCCGGCGCCCTCCGGCAGGAGGCCGGCCACCGAATGGAGCTGGGTGAGTTCCAGGGCTTCGGCCCGCTCCAGGGGGGGGAGCAGGCCCGCCAGGCGCCGGGCCAGCATTGTTTTGCCGGATCCCGGCGGGCCCACCAGCAGCAGGTGGTGGTCGCCGGCCGCGGCGATCTCCAGGGCCCGGCGCCCATGCAGCTGGCCCTGAACCTCCGCTAAATCGCCACTGGCGCTTTCGGTGCTGGCTGGCGGCGGCGGCGGCGGATGGGCGGCCCTGGCCGGATCCGCCAGCACCGCCAGGGCCTGGTTCAGGTCCGAGGCGCCCCAGACGCAGAGGCCTTCCACCAGCCGGGCTTCCGCCAGGTTGGCGGTCGCCACCAGAAGGGCCCGCACCCTGCGGCGGCGCGCCGCCAGGGCGATGGCCAGCACCCCCCGCACCGGCCGCAGGCTGCCGTCGAGGCCGAGCTCGGCGGCGCTCCACACCCCCTCCAGCTGCTGCAGGGGCAGCTGGCCGCTGGCACCGAGCAGCCCCAGGGCGATCGGCAGGTCGAAGGCCGGACCCTCCTTGCGCAGGTCCGCCGGCGCCAGGCTCACGATCACCCGGGTGAGGGGCACCTTCAGGCCGCTGTTGCGCAGCGCCCCCCGCACCCGTTCGCGCGATTCCTGCACGGCCGCATCGGCCAGCCCCACCATCAGCAGCCCCGGCAGGCCGGGGCCGATGTCCACCTCCACCGTCACCGGCAGGGCCTCGAGGCCCCGCAGGCCCGCACTGCCACATCGTGCCAACATCAAGCCAGGGGACCACTGCCCTACCAGTGCCACCCCCTGTCTCCCCTTACCTCCCCGGGCGCCATGAGCAGCAGCGAGGACTCCGCCGCGATCCCGGCCCAGCCGGCTGCCTCCAACGACACGATCTTCGGCCGCATCCTGCGCGGCGAGATCCCCTGCGATGCGGTCTATGCCGATGAGTACTGCCTGGCCTTCCGGGATGTGAACCCCCAGGCGCCGGTGCATGTGCTGGTGATCCCCCGCGAGGCGATCGTGAACCTGGCCGATGCCGGTCGGCAGCATCGGGAGCTGCTCGGCCACCTGTTGCTGGTGGCGGCGAAGGTGGCCAAGCAGGAGGGTCTGGAGGGCTGGCGCACCGTGATCAACAGCGGCGCCGAGGCGGGCCAGACCGTCTTCCACCTGCATGTGCATGTGATCGGCGGCCGGCCCCTGGTCTGGCCGCCGGGCTGACGGGCGCCGGGGCCTGGGCGGCACCGAAGGTTCTCCCGCCTCCGGATCGCGAAGCATCCCGCCCCACAGCGCCGCGGCCCCGCCAGCGGCGACAATGCCGCCATACGCCCGCCGGCCCCCCTTGAATCCCTTGAAGGCCCTCCGTGAGCAGCTGGGCAAGCTGCAGCGCCTGGCCCAGCCCTATTTCCTGCCCCTTGATGCCAACGGCCAGGCGGCCAGCGGCGTCCAGTTCATGCTGCTGATCCTGGCCTTGGTGGCCGTGGTGGTGGGCCTCACCCTGCTGCTGCTCACGGCGGCGGTCGGGCTGAGCGGGGCGCTGATTCCCGAGCTCCAGAGCCGCTTCCTGCCCGGCGTCCCCCAGCAGGTGGCGTCTCTCTGGAAGGGGCCGGTGGGGCCGGTGATCGTGGCCCTGGCGACGGCCGGTGCTGGAGGCTTCTGGTGGTTCCGCGGCCGCCTGCGCCAGGGGCGCTGGCTGCCGTGGCTGCTGCTGGGGGTGATCATCCTGCTGATCCTGGTGATCAACGGCATCAATGTGGGCATCAGTTTTGTCGCCCGCAACGTTGACAACACCCTGGTCGCCTACGACAAAGACGGTTTCTGGAAAACGGTGGGCATCTATGCCTTCTGCCTGGTGCTGGCCCTGCCGATCCGGGCGATCCAGAGCTACCTGATTCCCAAGCTGGGGTTGATGTGGCGCGAATGGCTGAGCAGCCGGCTGCTGCAGCGCTACATGAGCAACCGCGCCTACTACGTGCTCAACCCCAACGACGAAAGCCAGGAGGAGATCGACAACCCCGACCAACGGATTTCGCAGGACACGGCAAGCTTCACGGCCACCAGCCTGAGCGTGACGGTGGAGATTATCTCGGCGCTGCTCACCTTCTTCAGCTTCATCATCGTGCTGTTGAATATCAATCGTACCCTGGCTCTGTGGTTGTTGACCTACTCCGTGGCTGGCACCGCGGTGGTGGTTTTTGCCAGTCGCAAGCTGGTTGATTTGAATTATCAGCAGCTAAAATTAGAAGCGGATTTTCGTTACGGGCTTGTTCATATTCGCGATAACGCCGAATCGATCGCCTTCTATCGCGGTGAGCAGCAGGAGGCCCATGAAGGCGAACGCCGCCTTGGTGGCGCGATTCGCAATTACAACCGCCTGATCATCTGGGAGGCCCTGATCAATGTGATCCAGCGCTCCTACGACTACTTCTCGCGTTTCCTGCCCTGGCTGGTGATCGCGCCGCTCTATTTCGCCAAGCAGGTGGATTTCGGTGTGTTTAGCCAGGCCAGCATTGCCTTCTCCCAAGTTCTGTTCTCGGTGAGCTACATCGTGAACAACATCGATCGGCTGGCGGCCTTCTCGGCTTCGATCAGCCGTTTGGAGGGCTTCCAGAGCAAGGTGGATGGCATCGCCGCCCAGCGGCTGGTGTCCGATGGGCAGGTGCCGGCCCCGCAAGCGAGCGCCGCCGGCACCGAGTCGATCCTGGTGAGCCATGTCGATCTGGTGCCGCCCCGCACCGATCGCACCCTGATCCGCGACCTCAGCCTCACGGTGGGTCCGCGGCAGCGGCTGCTGGTGGTGGGTCCCTCCGGCTGCGGAAAAACGTCGTTCATGCGGCTGGTGAGCGGCCTGTGGGAACCGGCGGCTGGAACCGTGGAGCGCCCCCCGGTGGGCGAGCTGATGTTCATCCCCCAGAAGCCCTACATGCTGCTGGGCAGCCTGCGGGAGCAACTCTGCTATCCCCAGCCCCCCGAGCGCTTCGGCGACGACCAGCTGCGCCATGTGCTCGAGGAGGTGCGGCTGCCGGAGCTGGTGCAGCGCTACCCCGACCTCGACATCAAGCAGGACTGGCCCCGCCTGCTCTCGCTGGGCGAGCAGCAGCGCCTGGGCTTCGCTCGCCTGCTGCTCAATGCCCCCCGCTACGCGGTGCTCGATGAGGCCACCAGCGCCCTCGATGTGACCACCGAGAAGGTGCTCTACGAGCTGCTGGTGCAGCGGGATGTGGCCTTCGTGAGCGTGGGCCACCGCCCCACCCTGGTGGATTATCACGACACCGTGCTGGAGCTCGATGGCAGCGGCGCCTGGCGCCTGCTGCCGGCGGCCGGCTATAGCTTTGTGCGATCCACCTGATCCGATGGCCGACTCCGCTTCTCCGGTTGAGCCCAAGGCGGGCGGCGCTGCCGCTGCCACCCCAACCCGCGCCACCAGTGCCACCACCGGTGATGTGCCGGCCTTCGGCTGGAGCGGCTACGCCGAGCGGGTGAACGGCCGCTTCGCCATGCTGGGTTTTGCGGCGGTGCTGCTGATCGAGGCCCTCAGCCGCGACACCTTCCTGCACTGGGCGGGGCTGGTGCCCTGAGGGTGCCCGGTCACGGGATGGACCGATCGACTCAGGGCCCCGCTTGATCTCGATGGCTCCCCAGCGGCCATGGCGAAGCTGCACGATCGCGTCCACCTTCACGCCGTCGTTGTCGCGGAAATGAACCACCTCGCCATCGAGCTTTGCCGCCCAACGGGGCCGACGCCAGCACGATAGGGCTGGTTGCTCAGCTGCCGGGCAGGGCGAAGAGGGCGCCCTCGATCACCACCCGGCTGATGCCCTGGGCCAGCAGGTAAGGAGCGGTGCGGCTGAGCACGGCGGTGTCGGGAATCTTGATCACCCGCTGGGTGCGACCGCAAAGGCGCTTGGCCTGGCGGGGATTGATGAACACCATCAGGGCCTGGCGGTCCTGCTCATCGGCGGACAGGCGCCCGAGTTCGGTGAATTCGCTCAGGGGCCGGGCCTGGAGCTCCACGGTCTTGTCGACCAGCATGTAGGCGCTGCCGGGCAGATCGGCGGTGGTGAGGGGCTGAGCGCGGATCTCGGTGTGATCGTCGACCAACGCAACCAGCGGCACCGGCACGAAGCTGGCCGCCTCGTCGGCGCCGTCGTCATCGGCGAGCAGGTCGTCGTCATCGTCGTCGCCGAAGTCGTCGGCATCGTCAATGGCCAGCACCGCGGGCCCGTCCTCCCCCTCCGGCTCGGCGGCGGCCCGGACCCGGCGGGGGGGTGGCACCACCGGGCGAGGGTCCCGTTCCCCGGCCGACGGATGGGCGGGAGCCGGCTCCGGGGCCGGCTCCGGAGCAGCAGGAGCCGAAGCGGCAGGCTCCGGGGTACCGGCGGGCGCCTCCGGGCCGGGGATGGCGAGATCCACCACCGCAGCAGCGGGCTCGGCGACGGAGCGGCGGCCCCGCTGGTCCCGGAGCCTGGCGTACTCGGCCGGCTCCAGGGCCGCTTTCACCACCCGGCTCACGGTGTTGGGGCTGCAGCCATAGGCCTCGGCCAGGGGCTGCGGCCCCTCGCCAGCGCGAAACCGCCCCACCAGTTCGGCCTTCTGGCTGTCCGTGAGCCGAACGGCGGGCATGGGGCGATGGATCGCACAGCCTCCCACTCTAGGAGGATCGCCCCGAGGCTGGTCTTCGCTGCCAGCCAGCCCCCCGGCGGCACTGGCACAATGCCCCCCATGCTCCCTTAGCTCAGCTGGATAGAGCAGCTGCCTTCTAAGCAGCCGGTCGTGTGTTCGAATCACACAGGGGGCGTTGGTCGAAATCGCAGACTTGGCGCCAGAGTTGCGCGCAGCCGTTTCCGGCTGTGCCCTCCAGCCGCCCTGCCCATGACCCTGCAGATCGCCGTGGCCGTGCTGGAGCGCGAAGGCTGCTGGCTGCTCCAGCTGCGCGATGACATCGACGGCATCGTGTACCCCGGCACCTGGGGGCTGTTCGGCGGCCACCTGGATCCGGGCGAGACGCCGGAGCAGGGGCTTCGGCGTGAACTGGAGGAGGAGATCAGTTGGCAGGCAGCGGACCTGACCCCCTGGTTCGTGCACCACGATCCACATCGGGTGCTGCATGTGTTCCGCGGCCCCCTCACAGTGCCACTGGCGGTCCTGGAGCTGCGCGAGGGCCAGGACATGGTGCTGGCCCCGCCAGCCCAGCTGGGCAGCGGCAGGGTCTGGAGCCCGAAGCTGGGGGAAGAGCGGCCCCTGGCCCCCTCCCTCCAGCGGGCCCACGCCAGGCTTGAACGCGGTCCAGAACCCAAGCCAGAGCCCAAGCTGGAGGGCTGAGCCTGGCTGGCGGATCCAGTGATGCCGCGTTGTTGGTGAAGCGCTTGCGCGGCCCGGCCGACTAGCTTCTAGGCCCGCTTACGGCTGACCTTTTGTCCCTTGGATCGCCCCAGGCAGCTCTGCTGAGCGCCCCGCCCACGCCAGTGCGGCGCAGCGATTTCGTCTTACGGGGCTACATGACCCCCTCCAACTGGCTGGGGCTGTGGCAACTGGTCAACACCCTGGTGCCGTACGGCCTGCTCTGGTGGCTGGCCCTGGAGGCTCTGCAGCATCAGCGGTGGCTACTGATTCCGGTGATCGTGTTGCAGGTGCTGTTTCTGGCCCGCTGCTTCTCGCTGATGCACGACTGCGGCCACGGTTCGCTGTTCCGCACGCGCTGGGTCAACCGCAGCGTGGGCTTCCTGCTGGGGGTGGTGAGCGGCATCCCCCAACTGCCCTGGTCGCGGGGGCACGAGTTCCACCACCGCCACAACGGGGACTGGGAGAAATACAAGGGCCCCTCGGCCTTGGTGAGCACGGAGGCCTACGCCGCCATGAGCCCCGGCGCCCAACGGGTCTACGCCTGGTTGCGCCACCCCTTGATGCTGTTTCCCGGCGGCTTCTTCTATCTGGTGATCAAGCCCCGCCTGGCCCTGCTGCTCGGCCTGGCCGACCTGCTGCCCCACGCGGTGGCCACCCTCCAGCAGGACCCCTCGCTGTCGATCGGGGCGATCGTGGCCGGCCATCGCAGCCGCCACTGGCACAGCCCGGAGGAATTCCGTGATCTGCTGCTCAACAACCTCGCCGTGGTGGCCCTGTGGGTCGCCATGTCGGCCGCAGTGGGCGCGGGCCCGTTCTGGACGGTGTATGCGCCGGTGATGACCTGCGGCGCGGCGGTGTTCATCTGCATCTTCTTCGTGCAGCACAACTTCCCGGGCTCCTACGCCCACACCACGGCGGGCTGGACCTCCCTGGCCGGCGCCCTCGAGGGCACCAGCGATCTCGACCTACCCCCGGTGCTCAACTGGTTTTCGGCTGACATCGGCTGCCACGCCATCCACCACCTCTGCTCGGGGATCCCCAACTACCGCCTGCGGGCCTGCAGCCGCCGCAACGCCCACCTGCTCACCGGCGTGAAGCGGCTGACGCTGGGCGATCTCTCATCCTGCTTCCACTACATCCTCTGGGATCCGGCCCGCGGCCGCCTCACCACCATCGCCTCCCAGGCGGCGAGCTGAGCCGCACCTGAAGGCATCTCTGGGCCGACGAGCCACGGGAAGCCCCTCCAAGGAGCGGCAGGCCATCAAAAAGCCCCTCCAAAGAGGGGCAAAGTCGCGGGTCGGGACCCGAGTGAAGGATCAGTAGCGGTTGCGGTTGCCGTAGCCGCCGCCGTTGTAGCCGCCGCCGCCGCCGAAGCTGCCGTTGCCGCCGCGGCCACCGCCGCCGCCACCACCACCGGTGCGGGGCTCGGCCTTGTTGACCCGGATGGCGCGACCCATCCACTCCACGTTCTGGAGCTCATCGATGGCTTTGGATTCCTCGGCCTCGCTGGCCATCTCCACAAAAGCAAAACCGCGCTTACGACCGGTGTCGCGGTCGAGGGGGAGGCTGCACTTGCTCACCTTGCCGTATTCGGCAAACAGCTGCTGAACGTCTTCCGCTTCGGCATCGAAGGAAAGATTGCCCACGTAAATCGTCATGAACCTGAAAAGAAACTATGAACCGATCCGCCGAAAGCCCTGAAGAAAGTCGCTTGCTCGCTGGAGAGAAACTCGCTGGAGAGAAATCTTTGAACCACCCATACCCTACAGCCCGGCTTGCGGGTTGAAGTCTCGGGCACCGCCAGCGGATTCCCGCCCCAGCGCCCTATCCATAGCCGCCACGGCCCGTGCTGCTGCTTCGGTGAGCGTCCGAGCATGCAGGGCCGTGCGGTGTCCTGCGCGACAGGCAAGGAGCGGAGCGCCTGCCTGGAATGGGTCTGAGTTTTTCTCCATGCCCCGCCATGGCCAGCAGCTACACGATCACCCTGCAAAACGGCAGCAGCTTCAGCTGTGCCTCCGACACCTACATCCTCGATGCCGCCGAGGAACAGGGCATCGATCTGCCCTATTCCTGCCGCGCCGGCGCCTGCAGCACCTGCGCCGGCAAGGTTCTCAGCGGCAGTGTGGACCAGTCGGACCAGAGCTTCCTCGACGATGAGCAGATCGCCGGTGGCTTCGCCCTGCTCTGCGTGAGCTATCCCACCAGCGACTGCACAATCCAACCGGAGGTGGAGGACGATCTCTGATCGTTCCTCAACCACGGCACCATCCCGCCGATAGGCGGCTGCTGATGGCCGGTCCGCGGATCCGCCGCAGATCGGCCCCATAGCGCCGCCTTCACTGGCCCCAGCGACGAGAGGGCGTCAAGATCGCGGCAGCCCATCGCTGCACCCCATGGCGCACCCCCACCGCTGGAGTGTGACCCTCGTCGCCGCCGGAGATCGCCATCCCCGCTGGCTCGATGAAAACGGCCATTTCAGCTCCGATCCAACCCGGGCCCTGCGCTTGGCCAGCCCGGAGGTTGCCGTGCAGCGCGTGCAGACCTTCCTTGAGCTGCACGGCTGGGATCCGGCCGTGATGGAACGCTTCCGGCTGGTGCCGGCTCCCGTTGCGGCCAACGTCGGCGCTGTCCGGAGCCGCAGCCGCTGGAGCAGCGCCAAGGGTGCCTCAGGCAGCGGCTTGGAGCACACCCAGGCCGCCTGATCAGGGGTCCTCGCCCAAGCATCAATCCCGCAGCTTCAAGAGCCCCCGGCGCCCGTCCCAGAACGGCACCGGGGGCTTTCTGCGGGCCAGGTGGCCGGCTACGCCGATCGGCCGATCCCGCGCCCTTTTGTCGTCACCAGCAAGCCTTGAAGGAGGGTTGTCGGCCGCCGCTGCTGGCAGCGCGGCCCCTGGCCTGGCGGCTTTGTGGGGATTCGGACCCGGCTCCCATCAAAAAGCCCCCTCATGGCTGAGGGGGCTCAAGGGTGCTGGTTGGAGAGGTCAGATCTGAATCAGATCCGCTCGCTCCAGTCAGGCTCAGCCGATTGAAGGAGCGGTCAGCGCCACAGGGGTGGCGGTGGCAGCAGCCAGATCGAGCGGGAAGTTGTGAGCGTTGCGCTCGTGCATCACTTCCATGCCCAGACCAGCGCGGTTCAGCACATCAGCCCAGGTGTTGATCACACGGCCCTGGGAATCCAGGATGGACTGGTTGAAGTTGAAACCGTTCAGGTTGAAGGCCATCGTGCTCACGCCCAGGGCGGTGAACCAGATGCCGACCACGGGCCAGGCAGCCAGGAAGAAGTGGAGGCTGCGGCTGTTGTTGAAGGAGGCGTATTGGAAGATCAGGCGACCGAAGTAACCGTGCGCGGCCACGATGTTGTAGGTCTCTTCTTCCTGGCCGAACTTATAACCGTAGTTCTGGCTCTCGGCCTCGGTGGTTTCACGCACCAGGGAGGAGGTCACCAGCGAACCGTGCATGGCGGAGAACAGGCTGCCGCCGAACACACCGGCCACACCCAGCATGTGGAAGGGGT
>JBILUS010000007.1:0-114621 GCA_044370835.1 Cyanobium sp.
CTTTTCCAGGTCAGGTATCAGTTGCTCACGACAGCCTGAGCATGGGAATGGTGTGCTGAAAAAACGGGATTCAGCCTCCATAACCAGTCCCAGGAGGCTGGGAATGAGCCCATAAAGCCAACATCGGGCAACATCGGAGGCAAATCAGGGACCAAACAGAATTACTTGAGCTCTGCGGCGGCTCAGACCCCGATTGCCCAGAGCCTCCTTAGCTGCTGCCCGGACTCCCTAAGGATCCCCGGCGGCAGGTTCAGCCCTCGGAGCACAGCTGCCAGGCCGATGTGGCGGGCCTGGAGCTGGCGGGCCACGGCTTGGGCGGTGCGCAATGGCATCAGACGGGGCTTCTGAACGGCCCGGCCCCGGCTAACGAAGTGCAGGGAGAGGCGGGCTGAGGCGGGCTTGCTGGAGCTGGAAGACACCAGGACCACCACGCGGCGAATGGGGCAGTACTGGTTCTGGGCCGGCTCGGGTCCTGCTCCGGAGAAGCCCTCTGCGTACGGCGCAGTGCCCGCTACCGCTCGATCCGCCTCGGCCGGCTGGCGGTGTCGATCAGCAGGTTCTGCAGGAGTTCGCGGCTGCACAGCAGCAAGTGGGCCAGGGCCGCAGCGGTGATGCGGGGTTCGGCCACAAGGTCACTGCGGCTGTCGGCCAGCGCAGCGCGGATCTCCCTGAGTTCCCGGCCGATGTTGGCTGCCATCTCGGCGGTGCTTTCGCGGCTCGCTGGCTTGGCTGGCTCCATGGGTGCATTCTGCAAAGCGGCCAGCCGTTGCCGCGATCACGCCAGCAGCGGACCTGCCCAGGCCACGCAGTGTCTTCAGCAGCCGATGGGCCGACCTGAACGTTTTCGAACTCAGGCGATGGCTATGCAGAAACTGCATCAATCAGCCTTGCAATCCTGTATCGGCTCAGGTAAGTTCAACGAACTCAATTAGTTCATCTGTATTGTCCTTCTCGCCCCCCCCCCCCCCCATCAGGGGATTGCGGTTTGGCTGATCCCTTGCGACTGCCCCAGCGGTTGGAGCTGGAGATCGATGCGGATCTCTATGAGCGCATCGAGGAGATGTCGATCCGCAGCGGCCGCTCGATCCCGGAGATCATCCAGGGCTTGATCAGCAACTCCTTTGCGATGGATCCGGCCGAGACGGTCTTCAAAGAAGCGATCAACTGAATCCTCAGCTCCCAGCGCTCCACCTCCCGCAGCTTGATCCGGCTGCACTGCCCCCCTTGCCACAAGTGGCCATGCCACTGGTGGCGGTGAACCAGAAGGACGGAGGGGCCAGATCCGTGCCCAGGCGGCATCAAGACCAGGCCACCCCATGGCGCCCACCGGGGGAACTGCAGAAGCAACAGGACTGAGCCGCCGGGCTGCCGGCCTTCATCCGCCCAGCAGCTGCCTGAGAAGCGAATCCTGCGGCTCGATGAGTGGGTTCACCACGCGCACGCCACGCCAGCTGAAACCCTGGTGGAGATCCTCCGTGAGCAGCAGACGGGCACCCCCCTCGGCGGCGACATTGAGCACCAGGGCGTCCCAACTGGCCCACTGATGCGCCACGCACAGGTCCATGGCGCCCCGCCAGGCGGCCGCATTGGACTCCAGAACGGGGTAAGCGTCCATCCAGCCCAGCACAGCCTCCTGGGCTTGCGACGTCGATCGGCCAGCCTTGCCGGTGAGCACCCTGAACAAGTCACCCAGGCACTGCAGCGGCACCACCAGATCGGCTTCGCTGAGGAGATCGAGGAGCTGCCGCGTCGCGCTCACCCTGGCTTCGTCCCCGAAGCCTTCGGCATCGACCAGCAGGTTGGTGTCCAGCGCGGCGCGAGACCCCCAGCGAGGCTGTGCTCTCTGCGGCCGGGGCGATGGTGGCGACGGGGCGGCCATGGGAGAGCACGGTGAAGCGCTGCCCCTGGGCCACCTGGCGCAGCAGGGTCGAGAAGGAGCGATTGGCCTCGGATGCGCTCACAACACCTGATTGGAGAGAGGAGCCGGCGTCAGCCAAGAGCACGGATGTCGGTGATCTCACTCCTTTAGGGCGGATGCGGTGCTACAGACGCAGCTTGGTGCGCAGCTCGCGGCGGCGGCCTCGCTGCTGGAGTGGAGCATCAGATCGACCGAGCGATCAGGCTGGGCCACCGCGCCCCAGAGATCGGCGAGCAGAGCCAGGGCCTCGCGGTTGGCCAGCCCGGCATGGCGAGCGCCGCTAGGGTCCGGCTGGCCTGGCGCAGGAACCTTGGGGGAACGCCGGTACCACCGCCAGCGCAGGCAGCACGGCAGACGGTTGTGGGCGGGCTTGGTGCTCAGCCTGGCGCTGTTGTTCGGCCTGCTCGGGCTGCCGGTGTTGGCGGGTCCTTCCGCCGTCGGGACCCCCAGCCAGCCCTTGCCGCTGAGCAGCGAAGCCCTGGCCCTGCAGTCGATCTGGAGCCGCCCCGAAAGCTATCCCCTCAGCCTGCGGCCCCGCCTCGATCGGTATCGGCCAAGCGCCGCCTGGATCGGCCGTTTGCTGTTGCCGTCTGAGCAGGATCTGGCGAGCAGCCAGGCCCCTCCGGGCGACTGGGTCTGGATCGAGATGGAGCAGGCTCCCGCAGACCATCAGGAGCTGATCGGCCGTCGCCTGCGGCTCCGTTGGGCCGAGCAGCCGGACCTGCAGCGCCTGGTGGCTGCCGTGACCACCGACATCCGCTTCGGCAAGGACGCCCAACGGGCTGAAGCTCAGATGAACGTTGTGCCGCAGCGCTTGAACGGCCGCCGCCAGGTCGGTCCGCTGCAGTCCTTGGCCGGAGCACGGCCGCAGGATGACATCAGCGTGCAGCTGGAGGAGGTGCGCTGGAGCGGCGATGAGCTGCGCATCGCCCGGCCGCCGGTCCAACTCAGTGGCCGCTGGCAGGGCCTGGTCACCATCGCAGGGCCTGCGGGCCTTGGCGACCTGGCTGGCCGCCATGACCAAGCCAAGGCCCAGGCAGAGGTCAAGGCCGCAGCCAACGATCTCTGGGAGGTGCGCCACTACAACCGCTCCAGCGACAGCTTTGATGGCCCGAGCGAAACCATCCGCATTCCGAATCTGCCTGTCGATCGCTTTGGGCGGCGCATGTTTGACATCGGCGGATTGGTCCATTTCCCGCTGAATCGCCAGGGCTGGTTGATCCAGGGGGCTCCGGCTGCCGATGGTGTGTTCACGGTGCAGGCGCTCGAACCCCATGCGTTGCTGACGCCCGCAGCGCAGCAACAGATCCAGGGCACGGATCCGGCGCTGGCTTTCGTGATGCGGGGCAACTGGAGTGCAGCGCAGCTGCAGCCAGGCACGATCGCCACCACGGCGCTCCTGCCCGATCGAACCCAACCCCTGCGGTGGCCACTGGGGGAGCGGGCCCTGGTGATGCACCTGTTTGGCGGTATCGGCGGCGCCCAGGGTGAACGGATCGCCGGCTGGACGGTCACCGGGCACTTTGCGTTTGGGGAGGCCCAGGTGGTGCTCGATCCGTTCACGGGGCAGCCACGCCTGCAGCTCCGCTACCACCAGATCTATGCCAACAATCCCAACGGCATCGTGTCCGGCAGCCAGGACTGGAGCGCCTACGCCGGCAATCTGCAGCGCGGCTGGCTGGGCACGCGCCCCTTCTCGGATGTGTTGGTGCCGATGGGCGGCGAGGTGCTCGATGCCATTGCCCTGCAGGCTGAAGTTCTGGCGGCCCGCTACCGCAGCGGCGATGGCCAGGGGGTGGCACTGGTGACCGCAGCCACCTCCTGCGTGCAGGATTCCGCCCAGGCCCTGTGGATCGCCCTCCGCCAGCTGCGGCAGGCGTGGTTGCGCAGCGGCCTGGCGATCGCTGAGCAGCAACGCCTGCAGCGACTGGGCAACGCCCTCGAGCAGCTGCTCACACCCTTTGGCAAGGTGCGCAGCGACTGGGCCCACAACAGCGCCCTGGCCCTGGAGCAGCGCAACGGCCAGTTCCGCTCCAGCCAGAGCGCCAAGGATGTATTGCTCAGCTGGCGCTCCCTGTTGCCCCGCGGTGCCCACGACAGCCTGGCGGCCGAGATCCTGCGGGCGGGGCTGCCCATGCAGGTGCTGCGCACCAATCAAATTCCTGGCAGCGACCCGAACCTGGCGCCCCTGGCTCCGACGATCCTGTTGGGACAGTTGCCGCTGGTCGCCACCCTGGTGGCACGGCTTGGCGATGGCCTGTTCCCGCCGCCGATGGCCGGCAGCGGCGGCGGGCCGTTCGCCATCCTCGGCGTGTACGCCGCCCTGGCGCTGAGCATCGGCTGGCGTGATGGCTTCCTGCCCAGCCAGTGGCACTGGCCGCCGATCCCCCAGCTGCTGCGACGCGCCAGCGGTTACCTGCTCATGCCCGCCTTTGGGGAGGAGCTGCTGTTTCGAGGCTTGCTGTTACCCCATCCGCTGGAGGGGGTGAGCGTTGCCGGCACCCTGCCCTGGATCGCCCTCAGCATTGGCCTGTTCGTGCTGTATCACCCGCTCGCTGCCCGCCTCTGGTACCCACAGGGCCGTGCGCTCTTCCGCGATCCGCGCTTCCTGCTGCAGTGCAGCCTGCTGGGTCTGGCCTGCGCTCTGGCCTATGACCTCAGCGGTTCGCTCTGGTGGCCGGTGCTGATCCACTGGCTGGCGGTGGTGCTTTGGCTGGAGCCGCTGCAGGGGCGGAGGGGGCTTCTGCCCGCAACATCGCCGGCCCTGCGCATCACCTCCGCTGCGACAAGCCGTGTGCATGAAGCACAACAGTGACCGCTTGACTTGGGGACGATTGCTGTTGACACCGGGCAGGTCATGGGCTGCCCCAGGGATTGATCAGCTCCAGCCCGATGTCGGCAAAGTCGGCCCCATCACGGGTGGCCAGTGTCGCTCCCTGGGCCAGGGCCGTCGCGGCAATCACCGCATCGGCGGTAGCCATGGAACGCCCCAATTGCTCGCGGCGTCTCAGCAGCTGGGCGTACCAGTGAGCTGCTTCGCTGGTGAACGGCCAGACCCTGCCGGTGAAGACTTCGACCATCAAGGCCTCCCAGCTCTGCTGTAAGTCCTGCTTGCGCCGTCCATCCCGCAGCCGGGCCAGGCCGTGGAGGATCTCGGCTTCTGTCATGGCTGTGATCGCCACCGCTTCAGGATCGAGGCCATCGGCCCAGGCCAGCACCTTTGGCTCTGGTTGCGGGCGCATCAGCTCCGAGATCACATGGGTATCGAGCAGGATCACCGCGGAATTTCTCTGGTGGTTATTGGCGTTCCTGGGTTTGCCATCACGGTTCAGCGCCGAACTGAGCTGGGCTTGGCGGCGACGAACGCTGAGGAAGCTCCAAATCCACACCTCCTAACGGAGCGAAGTGGGCATGGATGCGACGACCCAGCCCTTGCTTGGTTGCTGCTGATGGCTGCTTGGCTGCGATGGCCTCGCGGAGGATCGTGCGGGCTTCCTCCTCCATCGATCGGCCGTGTCGGGCGGCCTGGATGCGCAGCAGGGCCTTGGTGCCCTCGTCGAGGTTCCGGATGGTGAGGGTGGCCATGGGCTTCTCCCGAATGCAATGCATGCACTGCTAGCAACCCTAGGATGTATGCGAGCTGTTGCGCTTGATTGACTGACCTCCCACCTCCGGTCAAGGCAGGGGGTTGTGGGTGATGGGGGCCGCAGCCCCCAAGCTCTCAAAAAAGCAGCTCTTCAAGGCCACGTTGTAGCTGGTGGCCGCCATCAGTTCACCCTAGTATTACCAAGTAATACTTGCTCGTGTCTGGCCTTGGATGCCTCCAGCAGCTGTTCGATGACCAGCAAGGGGCAGGTCACCATCCCCAAGGCCCTGCGCCAGCAGCTGGGTTTGGCCCGGGGTAGCCGCGTCTGTTTCGAACTGGTGGGTGACCACATCGAGGTGCGCCCCTTCAAGCCGCAGCAGCCCCTGTCCACCAGTGGCTTTGGTCTGCTCAAGAGCCAGCGCCCGCCGGTGCCGGTCGACTTCGATGCCGCCAGCCTGTTGCGGCCGTGATCGGGCTGGATACCAATGTGCTGGCCCGCTACTTCGTGGAGGAAGCCGACGCCGACAGTGCCACCGCAGCCCAGCGTCAAGCGGCGCGCCAGTTGATCGAATCCGGCCAGGAGCTGTTTCTGCCCAAGACCGTGGCCCTGGAGCTGGAGTGGGTGTTGCGCGGTTATTACGGCTTCGCGGTGGAATCGGTGCTGCAGGTGTTCGAGCAGCTCCTCAATCACACCTGTCTCAGCATCGAAGACCGGCCGGATCTGGAGCAGGCGCTGGCCGGCCTCCGCTCCGGCCTCGATTTCGCCGACGCTCTGCATCACGCCAGTTGCCGCGACTGCAAGGTGATCGCCTCCTTCGATGATCGTGGTTTTGCCCGGCGCATCCGCCAGCTCAACCTGCCGCCTTCGGTGATGGTGCCAACGGCCCGATGAACCGCAGGCTCCAGGTGTCCGGCGACGATGAGATCGGCGGGACCGCGCAACGACATAGGCAGGTCTCAGGACGCGACAACAAGGCTCCCATCCCGGTCTGGAGTCCCGCGGTCATGGGCGAGGAGGAGGTCTGTCGATTCCGCGAACTGCTGCCAGAGCGCCTGCAGCCAACAAGCAGCGCTCCACGAACCCTCTCGGGCCGGGCCCATGCCATCCGGGACCGCTGGCTCAGCAGAGAGCACCGCGCCGCGTTGCGGCAAAGCAATGCCCCTCAACGGCAAGGCTCGTGCTGCCGCCAACACCAGAGCTGGCATCCCTCTGGGCTGCGATCCAGCCAAGCCTCGCCCATGGTGGAGAGGACCCACCAGCCCTGATCATGAGCAGCACCGACCAAGCCGGCCAGCCCGATGTTGACCTGAATCCTGCGATCCAGCAGGTGCTCGATGCCATGGAGTCAGCCAAGATCAGCCCGGAGGATGCCCTGCAGATCAGCCTGGTGTTGCTGAACTTTGTCGAGGAGCACCATCTCGACAACCTGGAGGAATTCATGGCCGACGAGCAGCCCGATGCCATCAGCATCGCCGTTTGGGCTGCCGACAGTGCTCGCCTCAAGACCGCCCGGGAACTGGTGGAAGAGGTCCTCGGCGAAGACGACGACGACGAGGACGAGGCGGACGACAGCGACAGTGGCGAGGAGGTTTTGTAGCTCCAGGCCCGGCGGCAGCGCCGGGGACGCTGATTCATGCCGCCGATGCCCCTGGCTGTACGGCGTGATCACGACCGGGGGTGGCACCCACCGAGGTGGGTGCCCTCTGGGAGAACCGCTGTGGGACCTAGCTGCCAAGGCGGATTCGGTATAGCATTAACCAACAACTTGAGCCATCCACAGATGACCATTCAGGGCGGCAGTCGACAATTGTTGATGCACGGCATGGTTCTGGTTCTGGTCGGATTGGTCTGGGGACTGGTCGTACCCGGCACTCCGTACCCAAGACTCGCCCTGGGTGCCCATATCCAGTTCGTCTCCAACGGCATGCTGTTCATCGTCCAGGCGACATCCCTGCTGGCGCTCCCCAACCGCGTGGGGCTCAAGTCCATCTGGGTGATGGTCTTGGCGGCCTGGTTGACATGGACGATGGCGCTCTCCGAACTCGCCAATGCCTGGTGGGGAACGCTGCAGCCGCTATCGATCGCTGCCCATCAGGCCGGTGCCACCGGTGGCCAACCCTGGCAGGAGCTCGTGCTCAAGCTGACGCATATCGGCGCCGGATTAGGGCTGATCATCGCCTGGGCTTTGCTGGTGATCGGGTTTTTGAACGACGATTCCTCCAGGGGATCAACCGATGCTCCTGCAGGTTAAGCGGACTGAGATTCTGGACATCATCCGATCCATTGTTCCCCTGGTCGACTGCCTGGGCGGCATGGTTCAAAGCACTTGATGGTGAACATGCTGAAACGCTACTGGACCCAACTGAGCAGCATTGGCATTGACAGGCAAACTCCTGCAAATGAGACGCGGCAGATTGTCTTTCTGAATGCTGTTGTGCTGTTGGTTCTCATCCTTGTCGTTCAAAATCTGGTGTTGGGTTCGATCCATCAGGCACCAGCTTCGCTGTTGCTGCTATTTGTGGCCCATGGACTGTTCATCGGTATGGTTCTGCTCTGGAACAAACTCAGGCTTTACCTGCTGGCCAGGGTCTGGTTTGCCGTGGCCGCAACCCTCTTCCTGAGTACCTATCAGGTGTTGATGGGAACCGCATCACGCTGGGATGTGTTTCTGGTCGTCTGCGTGTTTTTGCAGTGCCTGATGTTCCCAGCAACGCAACGGCGCTGGATGGTTGCGGTGATGATCTTCACGGGGATCTGTTTCTTCGCTGTCAACTTCGTCTTGCCTGTACCGCCGAAGGGTCTGATGCAGGGCCTCTCAGACAATTACTGGGCGATGGAAAAGGCAGGCAACCTGGCTGGTTTCCTGTTCTGTGGGATCGCCATGGGGAGTGTGGCCTTCCAGGTGATCAACCGGGCCGAACGCAATCTAGCCATTGAGCGTGATCGTTCAGATCGCCTGCATACCAATATCCTACCGGTTCCGATCGCGGAGCGACTGAAGCAAAGCCACGACCTGATCGCGGAAGACTTTGACGAAACAACGGTTCTGTTCGCAGACATCGTCGGGTTTACGCGCTACACAGAAACCGCCAGCCCATCAGCGCTGATCACGTTATTGAATTCTGTTTTCACCAAGTTTGATGACCTCAGCCAAAAGCACCGGGCCGAGAAAATCAAAACCATCGGCGATGCCTACATGGCCGTTGCCGGTGTGCCCATCCGGAGCCCCCACCATGCCGAACAGATGGCGGCAATGGCGCTGGACATGCAGCAGGTTATTGAGCGTCACAATCACGAGACGGGCCAGGCGTTGCAGATCAGAATTGGCCTCGATTCAGGACCTGTGGTAGCTGGGGTGATCGGCAAGCAAAAGTTTGCGTACGATCTATGGGGTGACACGGTGAACACGGCTGCCAGGATGGAATCCCATGGTGTACCTGGCGAAATCCAGGTGACACCGGCGACCCATGCTCTCCTCCATGCCAACTATCATTTCGAAGAGCGCGGCAGCATCGATATCAAAAGCAAAGGCACCATTAAGGTGTTTTTACTGAAGGGCAAGCGGCTGGCGTGATGTCATCATGGCCACTGGCAGAGGGGGTATTGATCACTAGCCTTTCGGGTCTTTCGAGGATGTGACAAGCCGATTTGAAACGACGTCTGTTGGTGGCCACGGGCTTGGACTGCGTGCAAGCCGGTTCCATCGCACAGGCGCTCACCCCATGGGCAAGGGCGCGCGGATCTGGCGGTTATTTCCTTGCCACAATCCAGGTGACAATTGGCCAGGAGGGATCATTCTTGACCGCCAGCCTATGGAGAGGGTGCCAGGTCGCATGAGGAACGCCGGCGTAGCGAATACCATCCTGGGCTACAGACCAAACCTGGAGATTACCCCAGCCACCAACCTCAATAATATCGCCCCAATTCGAATGCAGCAGCGATAGCGCATCCGGCGTGAAACGCCAGAAATCGTTGGGTACACGATGGATCGGATTCATAAAACAAGTCGTGTGGATGGCGATGCCGCCTGGACGCAGAACACGATGGGTCTCGTCGATGGCTTGCTGAGGATTCCCTTCAATGTGTTCAAGCACTTGATCTGAGAGTACGTAGTCGAAAGACTCACTCTCAAAAGGAAGCGAAAGAAAGCTACATTCTGGATAATTGGCCGAGACAATCTCACTGGGTTCAAGACCAACCAAATCAGCCAAATTCTCCGAATGGCTAACAGAGAGTACGCGTCCGCCCCTGCCAGGAAGCTTAGGACCAATGGACTGGAGCCTGTCATACATGAAATAGCGGGTGATGTGAGCCCCTCGTGGAAGCCCAAGCATCGAAATAGTCCAGGCCCAATGACGCAGTTGACGGTATGGATTCATCTTGTCCTCAAGACATTGCATGGTGTTGTGATCGCGCTTAGGGCTCACGATCAGCGGCAGGCTTGGCCCTGGCCCAAGCCTTAGCCTACGGCTGAACGATCTTGACCTTCGGGACGCCACCCGTCCGACCGATGCCGAGATCCACAGGGCGAGCCTCAACATCAGGCTTTGCCGCAACCGCAATCGCGATGGGACGGCCAGGAACCTGCCGATCGACCATGCAATCGTGGAGCATGCGCTAGGCTATTTGGTCGCTTAATGCCAGCTCCTGCGCAACGGCGTTCGAAGCGGGCGCGGACCTCTTGACCACCCGTGATCGGTCCTTACCCATCGAGCAGATTCAGTCCACCGATCTCGAGACCCTGGCGGCGATTGGCAGCTGGGAACTCACGCTCCCGGCGAAGACGCTGCGCTGGTCCGAGGGAGCCCGCGCGCTGCTCGGCCCGGCGTTGCCCGACACCCTCGCGGCACTGCTCGAGGCCTGTCCGGCGCCGGATCGTCTGGATGTCGCCGCCGCGCTGGCCGGCCCTCCCGCCGCTGCCGGTGTGATCGAGCTGGAGCACCGCCTGGTTCGCGGCGATGACATCCGCTGGCTCCAGCAGCGCATCGCCTGGATGCATGCTCCCGACGGCACGCCGCGCGCCGCTCAGGGCGTGGTGCGCGACATCACGTCCGGCAAATCCCACAGCCTCGCCGTGAGCCGGGCTAACGAGCGCTTGTCGACGGCCACGACGGCCGGTGGCGTGGGGGTCTGGGACTGGGACGTTCCGAACAACGTCCTGGTCTGGGACGAGGTCATGTACCAGCTCTATGGCCTGCAGGCGGCTGACTTCGGCGGCGCCTACGAAGCGTGGTCGGCGGCCATTCACCCCGAGGACAAGGTCGCAACCGAAGGGGAAATCCAGGCAGCGCTGCGCGGTGAACGTGAGTACGCGCCTCGTTTCCGTGTGATCTGGCCGGACGGTTCCATCCACCACATCAAGGCCGCGTCGCGCACCACCTTTGACGCGGAGGGCCGCCCGCTACGGATCATCGGCGTCAACTACGACCTCACGACCCAAGTCGCGGTCGAGGAGGCGCTGGAACGGGCGAAGATCGAGGCCGAGGCAGCGAACACCGCCAAGAGCGTGTTCCTCGCCAACATGAGCCACGAGATCCGCACGCCGATGAACGCGATCATCGGCCTCTCCGCACTCGGGTCGAGCCTGCCCGAGCTGCCGCCGCGGATCGCTGAGTACCTCAAGCGCATCCACAGCTCCTCGCAGGCGCTGCTGTCGACGCTCAACGACATCCTCGACTATTCCAAGCTGGAGGCCGATCGGGTCTTGATCGAGCAGACGGAGTTCGACCTCGATGAGCTGCTCGAGACCGTCATCGACCTCTTCACGCTTGGCGCCGAAAGCAAGGGCGTGGAGCTCGTCCTTGGTGTCGAGCCCGGCCTGCCCGCGACGCTCGTGGGCGACCCGCTGCGGCTCGGCCAGGTGCTGAACAACCTCGTCGGCAACGCCGTGAAGTTCACCGAGGCCGGGCACGTCCGTCTGAGGGTGACCGCGCTGCCGGCGACGTCGCCCACCCTCGCTCGTCTGAAGTTCGCGGTCGAGGACACCGGCATCGGCATCTCCGCGGCGGACCAGGAGCTGCTCTTCTCGCCGTTCACGCAGGCCGACGGTTCGATCGCGCGGCGCTTCGGCGGTACGGGCCTCGGGCTCGTGATCACCCAGCGCCTCGTGGCGAAGATGGGCAGCGCCCTCATGGTCGATAGCGAGCCCGGTCGGGGCAGCACCATGCACTTCGAACTGGAGCTGCCGGTGGGCACCCGGCGCGACCTCTCGCGGGAGCTCTTGCCGATCCGCGGCCTGCGTGCGCTCGTCGTCGATGACGTCGAGAGCTCGCGCCATGTGCTCGTCGAGATGCTCGCCTCCTGGAGCGTCGAGGCCGTGGAGGCGAGCTCGGGCGCCGAAGCGATCGCCCTGTTGCTCCCAGCCAAACCCGCGCTGCAGCGCCCGTTCGACCTGGTGCTGCTCGACTGGCGGATGCCGACGATGAGCGGGCTCGAGGTGGTGCGCTGGATCCGCGATCGCGTTGAGGAACAGGTGCTCCGCGAGCCGCCGGTGGTGGTGATGGTCACGGCGTTCGACCGGGAGCAGCTGCTCAACGAGGCCGCCGGGCTGCCGTTTCAGGCGGTGCTCCGCAAGCCGGTCTCCGCCTCGCGTCTGCTCGACACGCTCGTGGGGCTGCGCGGGCCGGAGCCGCTCAAGCTGTCGACCGACCCGATGGCGGCGGTGCTCGCGCGCGCGGCGCCCCTGCGTGGTGCCCACATCCTGGTCGTGGAGGACATCGACACCAACCAGCTGGTGGCGTGCGATCTGCTCGAGCGGTTGGGCATGCGAGCCACCATCGCCAGCAACGGGGAGCAGGCGCTCGCGCTGGTCGAACAGGCTGCGTTCGATGCCATCTTGATGGATCTGCACATGCCCGTCCTCGACGGCTTCGAGGCGACGCGCCAGCTGCGCACACGCCCGGCTTCGGCGACCATGCCCATCCTCGCCATGACGGCCGCGGTTCTGGCCGACGACCAGGCCGCGTGCCGCGCCGCCGGCATGAATGGACACGTCCCCAAACCGATCGAACCGTCCGTCCTGGTCGAGGCGCTCCTCGCGTGGGTGCGGCTGCCCCTGGCGAACGCCGGTCGAGAGTCGTGGGACGTGACGGCGGCAACGCTCAGCGATCCTCCGCCCGTTCGCGCCAGCGAGTTTCCGGCGGTCGCCGGAATCGACAGCGGCGATGTCGCGCTCCGCTTCGGGAACAACATCGCGCTCTTCGTCCAGGTGCTCGAGGGGCTCGCATCCGGCGCCGAACCCGAGCTGCGCGCCGCACGGGAGGCCTTCGACCGCGGCGAGATGATCGACGCCGCTAAGCGCGTGCATGCTTTGCGCGGGCAGCTCGGCAACGCGGGTGCGCGGGCGGCCATGGCGATGGCAAGCGAGCTGGAGGCGGCACTGCGCTCCGGCGCAACCGCACCAGGGCTGTTCTCGCCGCTTGATGCGGCCGTGGCGGCGCTCGTGGTGGCGGTGCGCGACGGTCTGGGCGACCGCGACCGCGACCGCGGGCCGGACGGGCCGCGTGCTGCGCTGGACGACGACGCGCTTCGGGGCCTCATCGAGCAGCTCGTGAGCTACGAAGCGGACGCGGTGGAGCGCTACCAACAGATGAGACCGGCTCTCGGCGAGCGCCTCGGCGTCGCCCGCGCCGCCACGCTCGCCGAGGCGATAGAGCGGCTCCGCTTCGACGAGGCTGCCGGGCTGTTGCGTGGCCTGCTCAGCGGGTCATGAAGCGCTTCACCGCAAGACCCCACGAAGCGCGCATCGTCGTCGTCGATGACGACCCTGGCACGGCGCTCGTTCTCGCCAACGTCCTCAAGGGCCTCGGCAAGGTTCACCTCGCAACACGGCCCGGCGAAGCCGTCTCGCTGGCTCTCCGGGTGGAGCCCGACCTCGTTCTGCTCGACATGGAGATGCCTGAAGCCGATGGCTTCGCGGTCTTGCAGGAGCTGCGCACCCACGCCCAGCTCGCCGACACGCTCGTGCTGTTCGTGACGAGCCATGGCGCGCCCGACATTGAGGAACGCGCGCTGTCCGCGGGCGCCATCGACTTCATCAACAAGCCCGTGCACGCCGACATCGTCCGGGCACGCGTGCGCAACTACCTGGCGCTCAAGCAGCAGGGCGACCAGCTGCGCCGTTGGAGCATGCTCGACGGGCTGACCGGACTTGCCAACCGGCGCGCCTTCGACATGGCGCTCGATCACGAATGGGCAAGCGCAGAAAAGAGCGGCGAGACGCTCGGGCTCGTGCTATGCGACATCGACTATTTCAAGCGCTACAACGATGTGTACGGCCACCCCACCGGCGACAGGTGCTTGCAGTCGGTGGCGGAGGTGCTGCTCGACGGCGCGACCAGCCCGCACACCGTTGCAGCCCGGTACGGAGGCGAGGAATTCGCGCTGTTGCTGCCCGGCGTCGCGGCGGCGGATGCCGAGCAGGTTGCCGAGGGACTCTGCGCCGCGGTGGCGACTCTCGCCATCCCGCACGCCGGGTCGCATGTCTCGTCGCATGTCACGCTGAGCCTCGGCGTCGCGACGCACACGCCGCTGCCGGGGTCGCGCCCCGGGGTGCTGGTGCGCGCCGCCGATCAGGCCCTTTACCAAGCCAAGGAAAGGGGCCGGAATCGCGTGGTTTTGGCCCGCATCTGAACGGGCATCGCGGGCGATTGGGCGACGCTTCACACCGGCCGATCGACACCAGGGATTCCCCCCGCCATCCTGAAGTCCTGCCCGGCATTCCCCCTCCTTGCAGCGCCTTCTCCCCCAGCTCACCGCCGCCGCCCTGCTCCTGGCCACCGCTCTGCCCGGCAGCGCCTGGGCTGGCGCCGCCTTCAACCAAACCCTGAAGGGCCAAGGCATCAGCGTCATGGCAGAGGTTGTGATCGGCGATCAGGATTCAGGTCTCTCGAAGATTTCGGCCAGCCGTTGTCAGGGTCCTTTGACGGACGTGGCGATCCGCGTTTTGCCTTCCTCGGAGAGTGCCAGGCCGAGGAATGCCTTGACCGCTGGATCAGGGGGATTGCGATAGGCATAGAACAAAGGTCTTTGGAATGGGTAGGCCTCTGCTTCCGGTGTGCTGCCGTCAATGGCCATCACACGCACGGTTCTCTGGTCTGCCACCTGCCCATAGGTGGCATAACCGATGCCATCCACCCCGAGCTGCTGCAACATTGGCGTGGTGGCATCACGGACCAGGGTCGTGATGTTCGGCGTTGTGCCAAAGTTGTTGCCGCCGAGAACAATGGTACGGAAGGCTTTTGCGGTGCCGCTGACGCTGGGCCTGTTAAGAACCCGAATCGTGCGATCCACGCCCCCGAAGGTGGCCCAGTTGCTGATCTCGCCGCGGAAGACCTGCGCCAGCTGAGTGCGGGAAAGACCGCGGCGGAAGGGGTTATCGATTCCGACCACGATCGCGATGCGATCTGCAGCCACCGGTACCGCAACAAGACCACGCTGTTGCTCCTCGGCCGTCAGCGGGCGTGACAGGGCTGCCAGCGTGACCGTGCCCCCCAGCAAGGCCTCGATGCCGTTGTCTGATCCTGTGGCTGCGGTGTTGACAATGGTGCCGGGATACGCCTGGAGGAAGGCAGCTTTAAGGGCCTGATTGATCAGCACCATGCTGGTGGAGCCATCAATGCTGATGGTGGTTCCTGCGGGGACGCTCTGCTGGGGAGGGAACTGGGCAGCAGGATGTCCTGAAGCTCCGCTGCCTCCTGGAAGAATGGACGTCACGCCGGAAAGGCTGGGAAGCGAGGGGCGCCAACCCAGCAGTTTGGGGGCTTGAGATTGCAATCCCCATAGAGCCCCGATCCCAATCAGGATGAAAACAATCGGTGGCAGGCCCCGTTTCGGTTTGCCGGCGGGTTGTTGGCTCATGGCTGGTGCGCTTCTGGCAGGGGAAAGAGCGGGGTCGATTCCAGCGCCTGAAGCCGCTGGGATACCTGATCATCAAGGCTGAGCTGATCCAGATCAGCCGCCAACTTCTCTTGGGGATTCTCGGAGAGTTCGGCCAAGGCAGCGTTGGTCAGGTTTCTTCCCTCAACGGCGTTTTTGGCCGCCTCAAACGATGAGCGGGCCGAGCCGATATCGAATTCATTGTTGACCTTGGCGATCGATTCAAGGGCAGCATTAACCTCGGCGAGATCCTTGATGTTCTGCATATCAGACTTGTATTGCTCCAGCTTGATGCGCTCTCGGTTGAGTTTATCTTTCGAGGCCTCGACAAACTTTCCGGCTTGCTGCACCTGTTGATCGAGAGCTGGGAGGAGCTTCTCGATCTGAATCGCGCGGCTCATGGCCAGACGCGCTGCATCCGCTTGGCCTGCCCTCTGGGCTAAACGTGCCTGTTGCTCATAGGTTCTGAGTTCTTCGATTTTAGCTTGATACTTGTTCCTGGCCCGGTCATAGGCTCCCACCTGCTGGGCCACAGCCTTGGCCAGCTGCTGCACTGACTCCTGCATCGACTGCAGGGACTCCTCGGCCACGGCAACGGCCACCTTGCCGCCGGATTCCACCGGTAGCCCCCACAGCCACCGCCAGGAGCCCACGATCACCCGGCCGGCCCGATCGCCCATCAGCCAGTAGATGAAACCTCGCATGGCCTGCGCTCAACGGTCCAAACGCTAGGAGGGCGCTGCAATCCCGTCATCATCTCGCCACCTGGCGGTTGACTCGCCAGGTCGCGGGTGATCAGCGGCCGCTCACCATCGCTGCTGGCCCCGGCAGTGCTGTCGCCAAGGTAACCATTACACCAACAGCAACGGTCCGGCGTCACAGCCGCTTGCCATGCCGAACACAGGGCTGGAGCGGTGCTTCCGGAATGGCTTTTTAGGATGGTGACCCTTGTTGCTCCCCACGATGGACCAGTCCCTCTCCCAAGTGGCCGGTGACCTGACGGCCCTGGCCTCGCGCCTGCATCAGCTGGCTGAGGCCGAGATGCAGGCGCTTCGCGCCGAGCTGCAAAAGGAAAGGCAGGCCAGGCAGGAGGCCGTTGAGCGAGCCGAAGCCCTGGAGCAGGAACTGGCCCAGCTTCAGGAGACAAACCAGCAGGAGTCCCTTCACCTCCGCGGCGAACTGGTGCGGGAACGGCAGGGAAAGGAAAGGGCGGAAGCAGAGCTGGCGTCGATTCACGAGGCCATTCTTGAGCAGATCGCGCTTGGCGATGCCCAGGAGGCCGCCTCGAAGGCGGCTGAGCAGGAACGGGAGCAGAGGCTCCAGCAGCAGATCCAGGCGCTCCATCATCAGTTGGACCAGGAGATCCAAAGCCGAGCCAAGTTTGAAACAACATTGCTGGGCGTTCGCCAGGCCTTCTTTAACCTCCTGGTCCCGATCGAGCCTGAGACGCCCCTGGAGCAGACCGGCTGCTTGGAAAGACTCCAGCAGGTGGATGCGCGGTCCTGAGCCTGCACCGGATCCTCGAACTGGCCGCGATCGCCGTGGGCCAGCGAGTCGCCGGGGGCCATGGGACGATTCGAATGGATGGCTCAAGCCATGGTTGTTCCAATCCCACCACCCCCACTGTTGCCATGTCCGCTCTCGGCCGGATGGGACAAGGTGGCCGAGGTGCGTCTGCCGAGGCTTGATGGAGCTGGCCAACCCTCCGGCGGCTTCTCCGCGGCCACCTACCGCGCCGACCGGGATGAGCTCTGGCTGCTGAGTGATGCCCCCGTTGGCCAGCTGGTCGGATGGGGCGGACTCGGCAAGCTCGGCAAAACGCCGCTGCGTCCGCTGGGGGGGGTGACTCTGCGCCGTGGCACGGGCGCCAACCAGCCGGAGAGCATGGATGGGGAAGGACTGGTTTTGCAGGGGGAGCGGGCCTGGGTGGTGAGCGAGGGCCGTCGCACCCCTGAGCGTCCCCCCCAGTTGTTGCGCTTCGACCGTCGCCGCGGTGAGCTGGAGCTGGCGATGCCCATGCCAGCCGCGTGGCAGCCAGCTCCGGGTCAGGGACTTGCCTCCAACGCTGGGCCAGAGTCGCTCACACTGCTGCGGCGGCGGAACAAGCCGGCGATGCTGCTGATCGCCGCCGAATCCGCCCTGCTTCAGGATCCTCCTGGTCAAGTGCGGGTGCTGGGGTGGCCCCTCGGCACCAGCCTGGAATCTCTGGCCGGTGACCCTGAACCACGGCAACCGTTGCGGCTTCCCCAAGGTGATGGCTGGGGCCTCACCGACCTCCTGGCCCTGCCCGCAACCTCCGATGAGGCCCCCTTATTGGGGCTGCAAAGGCAATTCCAAGCGCCGGATCAATGGAGCAATCGCCTTGTTCTTTACCCTCTCCCCAAGCCGATCGCGCCTGGGGCCAATGCCGCGGCACTCTCCCCGCTGATCTCCTGGGACCTCAAGGCCCTGGGCCTGACGCCGGACAATTGGGAAGCCATCACCCCTGGCCCTCCCCTTGAGGATGGGCGCCCCACCCTGCTGCTCGTCGCTGACGACAACTTCAACCCGTTGCAGGACAACCTCCTGGCCCAACTGGCCCCCCGCCGGAGTGCCGCTTGTCAGTGATTGAGCCCCCCCGAGCCATGCCAGGACGGCAGCGGTGCCCCCTCCAGGCGCCGAATCGCCACCACCACGGGCCGGGGGGCCGTGCCCGCTGCCGCGGATGTGGGAGATCGAAGCGTGCCACGCAGGCTGCTGCTCACTCCCCAACGGCACACCTTGTGGGGCTTGCGGGCTAGCTCCAAGTGAATTTGTTCTGCCAGCTCCCGGTCGCTGCGGCTCACCGTGCTCTGGTGCATCACGAGAAGTATGCAGAAAAACCCGCTGAATCGACGCGTTTCTCCCACCAGCGCAGGGCTGGTCGTGCTGATCTGGGCGTGCCAGGGGCTCAATTGGCCTGATGACAGCGATTTCGGCCCATTGGAGCTCTCTGTCGCTCGTCGCCTGGCCACACCTCTGGGCAACCGGCTGCTCATGCCGCCCCCATTGCCGGCTGGAGCAGTGTTCTGGGCCACGTGCGGTGCCACGCCGATCCATCTGAGGTCCGCAACCATTCCCTTGGTGTCGTAGTTCTTGTCGGCACCGAGAGTTTTCCGGTGGGCACCGGGGATGTCAGCCGCCATCGCCTCGGCAGCATCCCGCTCCCCAGTGCCCGTCGCTTGCGTGACGCGGCAGTCAACGATCAGGGCATGGCGGTTGCCCCCTGAGCACGTGGCCGTCGCACCGCAAGGTGCGCCCTCTGAGGCGGTAGCTGGGCAACGCCGGATGGGCCTTGGATTTCCGACACAGCAGCGCGTCAGGATCCGTGCCGGAGCGATGGGTCTTGTTGCTGAGCTTGATGCCGCGGAAATCTCCTTTCGCCCGCTTCCTGCCGGGCTTTGGAGCACCAAAGCCCTCGCCAGGGCCCGATGGCGGAGGCGGCGGATCGTCCTGCCCATCGATTCGCTCCAGCGAGGCATGGGACGCCCAGGCCTGCAGCAGGGTGCCATCCACCGAGAAGTGCTCATCGCTGAGCAGCGGCTTGAC
This sequence comes from Cyanobium sp., assembly GCA_044370835.1. Taxonomy (GTDB): domain Bacteria; phylum Cyanobacteriota; class Cyanobacteriia; order PCC-6307; family Cyanobiaceae; genus Cyanobium. Next base: position 18,949 of record JBILUS010000007.1, read on the forward strand.
TTCCGGTGCGCCATCAGCTTCGCCAGGAAGCGACCCATGATCTGCTCGTTCATCAACCTCTCCCTGTTCTTGGTGAATGTGGTGGGGTGCCAGATCGGATCATCCGGGCTCAGCCCCACAAACCAGCGGAACAGCAGGTTGTAGTGGAGCTGCTCCGGCGGCACTGATGGTTGGCCTTCTGTGGCGTACAGCTCACAGAACGTGGGGTTGAGTCGATCGAGACGTAGGAGAACAGGGAGCCGCTGCGCTCCTGCTGACCTCGCATCACGGGATGGGCGGATGACCCATTGTCGCAGGGGTGGGCGGGTTTTTCAGCGAACTCCTAGTGCTGCGGGCCGCATCGGCGCGGACCCTGCGGGCCTCGACCGCCTCCAGCCCATCCTTGCCCTGGGCGATCAGATGCAGGGTCTGGTCGTGAATCAACGGCACCTGGTCGACTGCAGCAAACCAACCCAGATGTGGGTTGATTCGGGTCATCGTTTCAGATCCATCAAGGGTGAGGCAGATAGGAACCGATGGCAGCCTGTCTTGGGGGATATCTCAGTCCATGACGACCAACTGTTGGCTGCCGTGGAGATGCCTACGTTGCGATCAACTCCATCGATGAGCCCCCATGCCCTCCGGCGCCACATTTAACAGCCCAGACGACGAGCTGGTCGGCGATCCCCTGCAACGCCGCGCGGTGCAAGCGGGCCAACTGCGGGGGCTGACGCAGGCGGAAGGGATCATCATGATCGTGCTGGGGATTTTGGCGCTGAGCTTCCCTGTTGTGGCCTCCGCTTCCGTCACCGTGATGGTGGCGATCGGTTTCCTGGTGGCAGGCATCGTGGGCTGGATCGACAACCTGTTGCGGGCCAAAAGCCTTGGGCGCTGGTATTGCTTCTGGCGGCTTGTCGTCTCCACCCTGTTGCTGGTCACCGGCCTTTGGATGGTGATCCAGTTCAAATCGGGCCTGGTCCCCGCCGCGTTGCAGATCAAGGCCCTGGCCTCCGCGATCGGCCTCGTGTTTCTGGCCGAAGGAGCCGTGATGGCCATCCTCTCGCTCAGCCATCGCACCACGCCGGGCTGGGGCTGGGGAGTTGCCAATGGCCTCGTGACCCTGGTTCTTGGTGTCCTGATCCTCACGATGAGCCCAGCTGGCATGTTGTCCGTGATTGGACTGCTCGTAGGGATCAGTTTCCTGTTCAGTGGATTCGACCTGCTGGGCTTCAGCAGCCGCTTCCATTCACGGATCGAATAACGGAGCCGGCCGCAGCCCCCCCATCAGCCTCGCCCGCTCCTTCTCGAAGGGGCCTGGTCAGAGGGTTCATGCCCAGCGTTGACGTGCCCCAGTCAGGCCTGGGACAGGCTGGTTAGCGTTCCAATCCCTTCCGTTCTCGTCCGATGGCCGGCTCGCGGTTGAGCGAGATCCGCATGCACGGGGTGAGGTGGCTGCTCACCACCGGCTGGCTGCTGATCATCGGCTCACTGTTCTTCGATCCGTTCTCGGCCCGCTTCACCAGTCCGGAGCACCCCTGGAGCCCGCTGCGGCTGCCGCTCACCTGCGTGGAGGTGCAGGGCCGCTGCCTGGTGGAAGCCCCCTACCCGCTGGGCACAACGATCTTCTGGGGTGCGGTGGTGCCGGCGGCGATCTTCATCCTGCTGGTGTTCGGCCATGAGCTCTGGCAACAAAAATGTTGGGGCTCGATGACAGTGCCGTTTCTTGATCATTCAAGCCATAACGACTGAGGCCCTACGCAAAGATCGGGCCTGCTTTGCCTCTAACGAAGATCAATCTTCGATGGTTCATGGCTGTTCGTTGGGGTGCCACACGCCAGGCGTGGCACCCGTCCGGTCCTTAGTCCAGCAGATCAGTTCGGCATCAGAACGGTGTCAATCACGTGGATTGTGCCGTTGGTCGCTGCGATATCGGCCTTGACGACGGTAGCTCCGTTGATCAAGACCTTGCCCCCGACAACCTTGACCGTGACCGACTGTCCGTTCAAAGTCTTGGCGCTCGAGAGCTTCATCACATCGGCGGCTTTAACATTTCCGGCCACGACGTGATAAGTAAGAATGGCCGTCAGTTTCTGTTTGTTTTCCGGCTTCAGAAGCGACTTCACTGTGCCTTCAGGCAGCTTCGCAAAGGCCTCATCGGTGGGAGCAAAAACGGTGAATGGGCCTTTCCCCTTCAGGGTTCCGACGAGCCCGGCCGCGTCGAGCGCTGCCGTGAGCGTCTTGAAGCTGCCCGCAGAAACAGCCGTGTCGACAATGTCCTTGGAGGGCATTGTGGTCCCTCCGGCGAGAGCACTTGTTGAAGCCAACAGGCTCAGTGAGAGAGCAGCGACGCCGACGCGCAGCGAGCGATTGAGAGTCAACATTGGGAGGGATGAAGAATTTGGGACTAGTTAAACCCCAATCAGCTTAAGCGCCCCGCGTGGGTGGCGGTGGTTTCGCAGCGAGGCCTCGCGGGTAGGCCTCGCGGGTTGACAGCGGCGGCCGGAGGGCTTTCAGCGGGCACAAGTCGGAGGGTTCATGGCCAGCTTTGCTGTGCCCAAGTCAGCTCTGCGAAAGGCTGGTTAGCGTTTCACCGACTCCGATCGCTACCGATGGCCGGCTCGCGGTTGAGCGAGATCCGCATGCACGGGGTGAGATGGCTGCTCACCACCGGCTGGCTGCTGATCATCGGCTCGCTGTTCTTCGATCCGTTCTCGGCCCGCTTCACCAGTCCGGAGCACCCCTGGAGCCCGCTGCGGCTGCCGCTCACCTGCGTGGAGGTGCAGGGCCGCTGCCTGGTGGAAGCCCCCTACCCGCTGGGCACAACGATCTTCTGGGGTGCGGTGGTGCCGGCGGCGATCTTCATCCTGCTGGTGTTCGGCCATGAGCTCTGGCGGCGGATCTGCCCGCTCTCCTTCCTCTCCCAGATCCCCCGGGCTCTGGGCTGGCAGCGCCAGACGCAGAAGCGCAATCCCACCAGCGGCGAGATCCGCCGCCAGCTGGCGCGGGTGTCGCCCGACTCCTGGCTGGCCAGGCACTATCCGGCACTTCAGTTCGGCTGGCTGTATGTGGGCCTGTGCGGCCGCATCCTCTTTTTCAATGCCGATCGCCTGGTGCTGGCGGGCTGGTTGCTGTTCACGATTGCGGCGGCCGTTGCCGTGGGTTGGCTCTATGGCGGCAAGGCCTGGTGCCAGTACTTCTGCCCGATGGCCCCCGTGCAGGCGATCTATTCCACGCCGGGCGGGTTGCTGGGCAGTCGCGCCCACATGAGTGACACCCCGATCACCCAGTCGATGTGCCGCAGCCTGGATGGCAAGGGCGATGAGCAGAGCGCCTGTGTCGCCTGCCAGAAGCCCTGCATCGACATCGATGCTGAGCGCATGTATTGGGAACGCCTGCAGAGCCCGGCCTTTGGCTTCGAGCGCTACGGCTATGTGGGCCTGGTGGTGGGCTATTTCCTCTACTACTACCTCTACGCCGGCAGCTGGGACTACTACTTCTCCGGCGCCTGGGCACGCCAGAGCGATCAGCTGACCCAACTGCTCAGCCCGGGGCTGTTTCTCTTCGGCCAGCCGATCCCGCTGCCGCGGCTGGTGGCCGTGCCGCTGGTGCTCGGACTGTTCACCTGGCTTGGCTGGCTGGGCGGGCGGGCCATCGAGGCCTGGATGCGCCGCCGGGCGCGCCGCCAGGGTTCCGAGCCCGACAAGACCCTGATCCGCCATCGGGTCTTCCTGGCGGCCACCTTCCTGGTGTTCAACGTCTTCTTTCTGTTTGCCGGCCGGCCGCTGTTGCTGCTGACGCCGGCCTGGGTGCAGTACCTGTTCGACATGGCCCTGGTGGCGACCAGCTCCCTGTGGCTGGTGCGCAACTGGCATCGCAGTCCGGCGCTGTACAGCCGTGAGAACCTGGCCGAGCGCTTCCGCAAGCAGCTCGCGAAGCTCGGCCTCAACCTGGGGCGCTTCCTGGAGGGCCGCAGCCTCGGCGATCTCAACCCCGACGAGTTGTACGTGCTGGCCAGGGTGCTGCCCGAGTTCGGCAATGACCAACGGCATGAGGCCTACAAGGGCGTGGTGCGCGATGCCCTGGCTGAGGGCTACGTGAACGTCGCCAGCAGCCTCGACGTTCTGCGGCGGATGCGCCAGGAGCTCGGCATCTCCGACGACGAACACCGCCTGCTTCTGGATGAACTGGGTGTCGAGGATCCAGCCCTGTTGGATCCGGACCAGCGCCGCAGCCTGGAGGATCAGGTGCGCCTGAGTGGTTACCGCCGCTCGCTCGAGCGGGTGCTGCGGCTGCAACAGCAGTTCGCCGGGGCGGGCACCACGGGAACGGGCCCAAACGGCGGCCCCAGCCCGCCATTCGAGCTCGCTGCGCTGGTGCGCCAATTCTCCATCTCTGCCGCTGAGGAAGCCGAAGCGATCCAGATCCTCGACCCCGTCAGCGGAGCGGCCCACCGCGCCGACCTGCTGATCGACAGGCTGGCGCCGCTGCATCACAGCCTGCAGGCCATGGCCGCCGCCGAACTGCACCACCAGCCGCTGCTCGTGGCCTTGCTCGAGGAGCGGCTGCGCCATCGCCAGGAGCTTTGCCTGGAGGGAATCCTGCGCTCCCTCGCCCTGCTGCCACCTGGATCAGATCGGGACCCCCTGCTGCACCGCCTGCACCAACTGGCCCATGACAGCCTCCAGCCACTGCTGGACGCACCGCGCTGGCGCGACGGCCTGCCCGCCGAACTGCTGGATGCGCTGCGGCGTCAGCCTGCGGCGGCGGAGCCTGCCCTGCCGCAGCCCACCCGAGCCCAGACCCTGGCGCAGCTGGAACTGCTGGTGGAGGATCCCGAGCCCAGTGTGGCCGCCTCGGCTCTGGTGCTGTTGAACGACCTCGATCCCCAACGGGGGAAGGCCTGCAGCGCTGCCCTTCGCGGGCCATCAAGCCCTGCCTGGGTGGGCCGCACGGTGGACCAGCTGTTGGCCCTGAGCCCTCCCGCGGCGCTGGCGGATCTGCCGGATCTGGAGAAACGGGTGGTGCTGGCCACCAGCGACTTCTTCCGGCGCACCTGGGCCGATACCCTCGATCTGCTGGCGGATCAGTCCGAGATCCGTCGCTACGAGCCAGGCGCGGTCATCACCGAGGCGGGTGATACCTGCCGGGAGCTGCTGTTGCTGATCGAGGGGGCCGCCCGGGTCGAGGAGCGTGGCAACGAAGGCCTGCGGGTCAGCCGGATGCAGCCCGGCCAGGTGCTGGATGAACTGGAGGTGCTCAGCCACGGCACCACCGAGAACACGATCGTGGCGGAGAGCCGCGGCACCCGCGTTTTGGCCGTGCCGGTCGACTGCTTCGACACCACGCTGGAGCGTGATCCCGACTTCGCCCGCCGCGTCCTGGCCCTGGAAACGCGTCAGCTGCAACGGATCACGCGCCACTCCGCCGTCTCCGCCAGCTGAGAACCGTCAGCCAAGCGAGCCGCAGGTGCCCTTCGGACCGACGCCGGCCTCACGCTTCGGAGCCGTCGGGGCCCTGGGTGGCCGGCAGGTGGCCGGTCTTGACCCAGATCGTGCAGCCCGTCTCACTCCAGGGGCGATGCACGCTGCCGGGCGGATTGCGCAGCCAGCTGCCGGCCGGATAGCTGCCGTGCTCGTCCTCGAACACGCCCTCGAGCACCAGGATCTCCTCGCCGCCGGGATGGCCGTGGGGCTGGAAATGGGTGCCCGGCGCCCAGCGCACCAAAGCCACATGCTCCGAACCGAAGCCATGCAGCGGCATCACCGCCAGTCCCGGCACCAGACCGGGCCGCCAGGGTTCATGCTCGGTGTTGATCACCAGCCGTGTCTGATCGGCCGGGTGCATCTGCTGCAGCTTCACCAGGATCGTGCAGCCCCCGCCACTGAAGGGGGCGTGGCTGGAGCCGACCGGGTTGCGCAGGTAGGTGCCGGCCGGATAGTCGCCCTGCTCATCGGCGAAGGTGCCTTCCAGCACCAGGATCTCCTCGCCACCGCCGTGGCGGTGGCGCTCAAAGCGGCTCCCCGGGGCATAGCGCACCAACGAGGTGGCCCGCGCCACCTCACCGCCCAGGCGATCCAGCATCCGCCGCTCCACCCCGGCCATCGGGGAAGGCATCCAGGGCAGGGCGGCGGTGTCGTGAACGACCCGCTGGCGGAAATCGGCATGGAGATCCATGACCCTGATTGTGCTCAATGCCGAGCCTGCGCGCCTCCTCCCGGCAGATCTCGAGTGGCCGTTTGAGCAGCGTGCCGATCTCCAGCAGTGCAGCAGCTTCAGACGTGAGCGGGTGCTGTTGTCAGCAGCAGATGGAGCTCCCGAGCAGCCAGTCCTCAAGGAGATGCAGCTGCAGCTTCGATGATTGCCGTCAGGGAGGCTTCCACCTCCTGCGCGATAGCGATCAGCTCCTTGTGATCCGACAGCGCTTGCAGCATGACCACAGGCCGAATCATGCCGATCCGCGTCTGGCCAGCTTCCGTATACACAGAAATCCGGCATGGCAAGGCCATGTTCAACGCCATCTCGCAGCCCAGCAACTTGGCGGCCTGCTGAGGGTTGCACACCTCATAAACGCGGCAGTGCTCGAGGAAATCGATGTTCTTACTACGTAGTATTTCGCCAAGATCGTGCACACCCATCAGACCGAACTGATGAGAACGCACAGCTTGCTGCAGCGCAGTGCAGGCAACTTCAAATGATTTCTCCGTATCAGCAATCAGGAATGGCTGCATCGAGTTGATCCGTTGCGAACAGGATGATTCAGACACGTCGACCACTGATCAGCCGCAAGATGATGGCCATCACAGCGATCACAAGCAACAGATGAATCAGCCCTCCCAAGGTGTAGGAGGTGAGCAGGCCAAGCAGCCACAGAACGATCAGCAGAACAGCAAGGGTCTCAAGCATGGCGGCAAGCTCGCGATGACAGCGAACGGGGAATGTTGGGGTCGGTGGTCATGGCTCAAGGGCGCCCACCGGATGATCGCTGAGGTTGGAAGCGACTCGACCTGGCGTCGTCCAGCCTGAGACCAAGCCGTGCCGCAGATCCGGGCTCAGCCCTTTCCGGCCATCTCCTTGACGTCTTCAACGGTATTGCGAACTTTGGCCTCGGCCTGTTTCTGCTTGCCGGCGAGACGATCCCCTTGGTTGCCCGTGACGTTGCCGATCGATTCCTGGGTCTTGCCCTCCAGGTCCTTGGCGAGAGCTTTGACGCGACCGGCAGTGGCGGCCAAGGGCAAGGATGGGCCGCTGAGGATGAAAGCTGCTGAGGCCTGGGCGGGAGCGCTCAAGGCCGGGGTGGCGATCAACACCAGCAGACTGAAGGCCATGCCAAGGCAAGTGGCGGCCAGCTGGCGCAGAACGCGACGTTGGTGATTCATGGTGAGGATGGCGAGGGGTCAATGAGGTTTGGCAATCAAGAAACTGTGGTCGCTCACGCCCATGCGTGTGGTTGCTGTTGCTCAGGCACGATGCTCAAGAACGATGGCGTCACGGAAGCTGTCAGCCCGCTGGCTAAGGAGCATTGATCAACTCCGTGAGCTCTTGTTGGCTCTTGCCGAGCGTCTTCTGCAGATGGCCGAGCAATTCCTCTTCTTGGCCCTCGGTAAAATCGAGGTCGTTATCAGTTAGCTCGGCGAATTTCTGCCTGAGCTTCCCTTTCAACTCGTGCCATTCGCCTTTGAACTGAAGCTTGTTCATGGTCAGCTCCACGAGGTTCTGGGATCGAGATCAGAGCACATGCAGCAGCCGGAATGCTGCCTGAGCAAGTCCATTCGCTTGTCACTTCATGGCTCCTCTCGTTCACTCTGGACCTGAAGCTGGTACTGGACTGCTGTAGATCTGTGGCTGTTTTTCAACACACCACAAGGGCTGATCCAGCCGAATCGCCGAATCGCCCGATCGCCCCCCGCCGCTTGCTCCGATTGAGGTCTCTCATTCACTCTGGACCGGGTTGCGGGACCCACGTCAGTGGAGCCCGATCGAGGGGGGTCTCCCAGGCGTCCACCCCTGCAGCAGGCTGGTGGGCACGCCTCCCTGCCACCGATGGACACACCCGCCCCCGATTGGATGCCGGATGGCTCGAAGCACACCTATCCAGGCTGGGTGCAGCGCAAGGCCGTCACGTTGAGCAAACGGGATCAGAAGCGTGGCGGCAGCGGCAATGTGCAGCAGTACCGCCTGGCGATCCACCAGGCGGTGGTCGCCTCGCAGGGGCATGACCACTGGACCGGTGAATCGCTCGACTGGGAGCTGATCGGCACCTACGACAACAGCGAGGCGGCCGCCGGAAAGGGGGAGCACAAGAAAAAATACGCCCTGCTGCCAACCATCGATCACCGCTCCAACCAACCGGAACCGGACGTTGTGATCTGCGCCTGGCGCACCAATGACGCCAAGCACGACATGACTCCGCAGGAACTGCTGGCGTTCTGCCAGGCCGTGCTGAACCACAGCCCCAGCTGGAGCGATGCCTGAGCGCAGCAGATCGGAAGCTGCAGCGATCGCCAGCTGCAACAGGCGCCAACGACCGCATTCCCTCAGCTCGGCGAGGCTTCTCCGGCCGCTGGGCTGCCCTGCTGCCGGCCGATCACCAGCAGCAGCAGGCTGATCACCCCCAACAAGGCCACCAACAGCGCCACCACCAGCATCGTGCCGGTGAGGCCGCTGGCGTAGGAATTGGCAATCACCTCGATCGCCTTCGACGGGGTGCCCTTCGCTTGGCGGAGCACACCACTGCTGAGGGCGGCGCGCACCTTGTCTTCGAGCTCCGGCAGCTGGGCGGGGCTCGCCCCCAGCTTCAGCAGCCGATCCCGCAGGCTGGCGAAGCCGAAGCCGTTCACCATGGCGCCGCTGGCGGCAAAGCCCAGGGCAAAGCCGAGCTGGCCGGTGGTGGTGCGGAAGGCGGTCACCGCGCCGAAATAACGCGGCGGCGCCTCCTGCACAAACAGCGCCGACTGGGGCACCGACAGGAAGGCCAGCCCCAGACCCACCAACAGCAGGCCCGGAACCAGGCTCAGGTAAGGGCTGCTGGGCTGAATGGCGGCGAGCAGCACCAGGCCGAGCACCAGGGCAACAATCCCAGCGGCGATCAGCTGGGTGGTGCGGCGCCCCGGCGCCATCAGCCGGCCGGCCACCACGCCGCCGGCGGCAAAACAGATCAGAAGCGGCAGCTGGGCCAGGGCCACCTGGCTGGTGCTGTAGCGCTGCACCAGCTGCCAGAAGTTGCTGGTTTGCAGCTGCACCACCGCCTGGGCGAAGTTCCAGGCCACGCCGCTTACGATCGCGGCGGCAAAGAGCCCGCGGCCATACAGCGCCACCGGAAAGATCGGCTCCTGGCGGCTGCGCTCGATCAGCAGGTGCACGCCGAACAGCGCCACACCGCCCAGGGTGGGGATCAGGAACTCCGGCGAACGGATGCCACTCACGGCATGGCTGACGCCGGAAAGAAACAACACCATCGCGGCGGCGATGCTGATCAGCCCCGGCCAATCGGCCCGCAGCTCGCGGTTGGCGGGCATCGCGGGCAGCAGCACCGGAATCAGCGGCAAACACAGCAGCGCCATCAGGGGCACCAGGCCCAGGGCCAGGCGCCAGTTGCTGTCGGCCAGCACGCCACCCAGCAGCGAGCCGGCGATGAAGCCCACGATGATCAGCAGGTTCCAGACCCCCAGGGCCTTGCCGAGGTCTTCGGGCCGGCTCACAAATCGCACGGCGGCGAAGGTGAGGGCCAGCACCGCCCCCACGCCGATCCCCGCCAGGGCCCGACCCAGCAGAAACAGGCCGGCGCTCTGGGCACTCAGGGCGATGCCGTCGCCCACCATCGCCAGCAGCAGAGCGGCGATCAGCACCCGGCGGCGACCGAGCCGGTCGCCCAGAAAGCCCATCAGCAGCACGGTGGCGGCCTGGCCAAGGGTGGAGATGCTGGCCGCCAGGGCGGCTGTGACTTTGCTGCTCATGCGGTGATCTGGCAGGTTGCCGGCCAGGTGGGGGCAGGAGCGGTGGCACGGCTGATCGCCACCAGCTCACCGCGGCGTTGCAGCGGGCTGGGCCAGGGGCGGATCGGTGCAGCGGCCAGGTGCACGCCATCGCCCACAAGGTCCAGCGATACGGGGCCATCGGGGGCGTCGCTGAGCCAGAGCTCACCTTTGGCGCGCAGCAGCTCGGGCCCCAGCTGGGCGGCCCAGGCCAGCACCTGGCGTCGCTCGAGCGGTGCCATCTGCAGCCAGCGATCGCTGCGCACCAGTTGGCGTTCGCTGTGGAACGGCGGGACCGACCGTTGCGGCAGGGCCTCGAGCTGCTGCCTGAGCCACTGCTGGCGGCGCTCCGCCTCACCCGGCGCCAGTCGATCGCCCTTGCTGAACTGCAGCACATCGACCCCCTCGAACTGCTGTTGCACCAAGCCGCCCACCCAGGGGTCGTGCCAGAGGGCCTCGATGCGCTCAAGGTCGACCACCAGCAGCACCCGCGCCAGGCGGAGGCCATGCAACTGCAGCTGGCTGGCCACCCGCTGCGGCACGGCCATGCCGCTGGTTTCGATCAGCACATGGGCCGGAGGCTGCTCGCGCCGGCCCAGCTCCAGCAGGGCGCTCCCCAGGCCATCCCGCAGGGTGCAGCACACGCAGCCGCCGCCGAGCTCGAGCACGCGGCCGCTGGCCTGCCGCAGGCGCTCGGCATCGACGTTGATGCTGCCCAGATCGTTCACCAGCACGGCCCAACCCTGGTGGTTCGAGTCCTGCAGCCAGCCGTTGATCAGGGTGGTCTTGCCCGATCCCAGGTAGCCACCCACCACGGTGGCCGCCACGCCCCGCAGCGACGCCAGCGGAGCGGCGGACGCTGCAGGCGCTGCGCTGCTGATCGCGACCTCGCTCATCGGTTGGCGGCCTCAAGGGAGCCGTGGATGCACACCCCGTCCTTGAGGGTGGCCACCACGGCGATGGTGTTGAGCCGTTCAGGCGCGACGGCGGTGGGATCGGCATCGAGGATCACCAGATCAGCGCGCTTGCCCGGCGCCAGGCTGCCCTTGCTGGCTTCCTCGCGGATCTGCCAGGCCGCCTCGATCGTGAGCGCCCGCAGGGCCGCCTCGGCACTCACGCACTCGGAGGCACCGAGCACCACCCCGGTTCGGGTGCGGCGGGTCATGGCCGTTTCGACCATCCGCATCGGCTCAATCGGCGTGACCGAAAAGTCGTTGTGATTCGAGCAGTGCAGGCCCAGGGCCATGGCACTGGCCATCGGGCTCATCCGACCGGCCCGCTCCGGCCCCAGGTTGGCGAGGTGCACATCGCCGAAGAAGAAGGCATGCACCGTGAAGAAGCTGGGGTGCAGGCCCAGTTCCACGTACTGCTCCAGCTGGCCCGGCGCCATGGACTGGGAATGGATGATCACCGTGCGGTGGTCCTGCTCCGGCTTGAGCCCGGCTTTGCGACAGGCCTCGATCATCATCGCGATGGCGGCATCGCCGTTGCAGTGGGAGAACAGCTGCAGGCCCTGGGCCGAGAGCCGCGCCACCGCCTCGTTCAACTGCTCGGGCGGGACCACGGGCTGGCCGCGCAAGTTGGCCTCGCCATTGGGACCGGGGGTGAGCAGGGGTTCGCCCCAGAAGGCGGTCTTGCCCTGGGGTGAACCATCCACCAGCAGCTTGATGCCCTGCAGCTTGAGGCGGTTGTGGTAGCTGCCGAAGGCTTCCCGCGCCGGCTGAGGCATCTCCAGGCTCTGGCCGTGAAAATCGGGAAAGCGCTCGCGCAGCATCTGGGGCACCTCCAGCACCAGCGGCAGCAGCACCAGATCGATGCTGAGCCGCCCCTCTTGGGCCGCCCGCTGAAACAGCCCCAGATCGCCGGCCACCGTGGCGCCGTCCTGCACGGTGGTGATGCCCTTGGCGGTGTACAGGCTCTGGGCAACCTCAAACTGGGCCAGCCGCTCCTGCTCGGAGGGCTGGGGCATGTGCACGAAAAGCGGGATGAAGGCGGTCTCCATCACCAATCCCGCCGGCTCGTTGCTGCCGGGCCGGCGCACGATCACCCCACCGGCCGGGTCGGGGGTGCTGGCGTCTTAGCCCGCCAGGGCCAGGCCACGGCTGTTGAGCACGGCGCCGTGGTTGGAGTTGTGGATCACCATCACCGGGTTGTCCGCAAACAGCGGATCCAGATCGGCCTTGTCGAGCGGCCGGCCATCGCTGAAGCCGTCGGGGTCGTAGCCATAGGCGATCACCCAGGCGCCCGGCGCCACGGGCTGGCGGGCCACGTGCTCGCGCAGCACCTGCTGCAGGCCGGCGATGCTGGTGACAGGCCCGGCCGGCGGCCGCTGGATGTTGGCCCAGCCCACCAGCTGCAGGGCGTTGGCGAAGTGCCCATGGGCATCGATGAAGCCCGGCAGCAGGGTGCGGCCGGCCAGATCCACCTGCCGGGTTGCGGGGCCGGCGTGGGCCATCACCTCCGCCTTGGTTCCCACAGCCACGATCTGCCCCGCGGCGATGGCGATGGCCTCGGCCCGGGGCTGGGAGGCCTCCATCGTGAGGATGGGACCACCCGCAAAGATGATCTCGGCATCAGCGCTGGCCATCGGGGCAAGGGATTGGACGCATCCCTTGCTACAGCCGAGACTTGGGCGTCAGTGATCGGACCGGATCCAAGCCAGCGGCGTGGTCGGCTCCCCTTCAGCGGCGCGATGGACCGGCGACCCGCCCCCCGGCATCTTCACGATGCCTTACACTTTGCGAAACACTTTGAAACACCCATGGCTGATTCCACCTCCCGCTTCGGTTTCGTGGCCTTCGCCGAAACCTGGAATGGCCGTCTGGCCATGCTCGGCTTCGTGATCGGCCTGGCCACCGAGCTCCTCACCGGCCAGGGCATCCTCGGCCAAATCGGACTCGGTTGAGCGCCATGAGCACCGACTACACCACTGCCATCGTGAGCGTGATCGGCCTGATCGTGCTGCTCACAGGCATGACCGTGTTCATGCTCACACGTCCCAGCGACCTCGGTCCCTCCAGTTCCCGCTGATCGGCAGCACCACCGACCTTGTTTCGGGATGGCGATCCTGCCTTCCCGATTGATCACCTGCCGTGATCCGCACCACAACCGGGCTCTGCCCGGTTTTTTTGTGGTGGTTGAGCCGGGGGTCCCGGTCCAGGACCCATCAGCTGCGGCGGTTGCGCTAGTCCACCCGGAAGGTCACCCCCATCACCGCGGTGATGTCCTTGTCGATCGTGCGGGTGTCGTAGGTGCCGCTGTCTGACGTTGCCGTGGAGTTCGGCGCCGTGATCTGGAAGATGCCGGTGTCGGCGTTGGTGATCGGCCCGATCCGGGCACCCGCCTCCGCAGCGATGGCCCGGGCCCGGCCGCGGGCATCGGCGGTGGCCTTGGCGAGCATGTCGACCCGTTTGCCCGCCAGCTGGGTGTAGGTGTAGGCGGGTTCGTTGATCGTGAGCGGCACCCCCTGGCCGATCAACTGGCCGATGCGGGAGGCGATGGCGGCGATCCGCTCGACATCGGGGCTGCTGATCCGGATCTCCTGGCGGGTGGTCCAGCTGGTGCTGCGCAGCTCGCCGTTGCTGGGATCCCGCACCTCCTGCTTCTCGGTCTTCACCGAGCCGCTCTGCAGTTCCTCGGGCTTGATGCCGGCGTTGCGCAGGAAGGTGGTGGTGGTCTCCAGCGCCGGCTGCAGGCCCGCGTAGGACGCCTCCTGGCTGGAGCCGTTCTGGCTCACCTCAAGGGTCCAATCGGCATGGTCGCTGCGGATCCGCTCGGTGCTGGCCCCGGTCACGGTGATCGTGTCGTTGGCCCTGCGGATTCCCTTCACCAGCACCCCGCTGGCGGTGGTGAGGCCCAGCCCCAGGACCGCCATGGCCAACACCAGGGACGGCGTGCGGCGCAGAAGCTGCCAGGTGGCGTGGGCAGCGCGGCGCAGGCGCGGCGCGGGGCCGGCGCCAGGGAGATCGGAACGGTTGCCGAAGGACACGGCTCGCGGACGTGGCTGAAATCACGCTATGGCGACCAGCGCGGTTCGGAAGGGGGGTGATCCCCGCCCCGGTGGAGGGGTTGGGGCTCCAGCAGAATGGCGGGTCCAGCGGGCCTGAGGCCTCCAGCCATGGATCGCTTCGCCCCCCGGCCGCGCCGGCCTCGCCCCGCACGGCCGCCCCACCTGGGCGAGGTCCCACCGCAGCGCCGTGCGGCCAGCACCTGGCCGGGGATCGCCGTGGTGGTGCTGCTGGTGGTCACCGGCGCGATCGTGCTCCTCAACCAGCAGCATTCCGGCGATCCCCTCAAGGTTCGCCGGGAACTGCGTAAGTTCTGAGCCGCACCAAGGCGCCCCGTGGAGGGGCGGCGTACCAAGCGAGCGAGACGGCTCAGCCCGCCCTTGCTGCCGTTCGCCATCGGGCCATCACCGGCTTCTGGTCGTCGCGCGGCTTGCATTCGTCCATGGCCCGGTCCGCGGCCTGCATCAGGGCATCGCTGTCGGCCCCGTGCTCCGGCCAGCGGGTGATCGTCAGCAGTCGTGCCGCCGAAAAGCGGTGAAGAGCCGCAACCTTGGAACGCTGCAGCGATGCTGCACCACAGCGACACGCACGCCACGCGCCGAGGGGATCCGTAATGGATCCTGTGCCTCCCCCCCCGAGCCTGAGGTGTCGTCCATGCCGGATCCGCTGAAACTGCCCCATCGCCTGGAGCTGGACATCCAGCCCCAACTCGTTGAACAGCTCGAGGGGATGGCGCTCCGCAGCGGCCGCTCGATCCCGGAGATCATCCAGGGCCTGATCAGCGGCGCCGTTGGGCCAGCCCCAGTCCCGCTCACGGATTGAGGGCCTGCTCCGCCCAGCCGTCGCCGGCGCACCAACGGCGGCGGCGGTGGGGCTGGCCCGTGAGCTCCAGCAACTCCACCTGCTCGAGCGCGATGCGCAGCAGGGTGAACGTCTCCGGCAGGGGCGCCGTCTCTGGGAGCTCCTGCGGGAAGGTGCCAGCGGGGTCCAGGGGTGCACCGGGGCAGGGCCAGCCCCACAGGGCGCGGCCCGCCGGGGTGAGGGCCTGCCAGTGCCGCTCCCGCTCCCGCCACTCCAGCTCCGGCGCCAGGCGGCAGACCTGCCCCCGCAGGCGGAACTGGGAGCGGGCCCGCGGCAGCAGCCAGCAGAGCTCCACCGCCGGCTGGCCGGCCAGTTCGGCCGGCTTGGCACTGCGGCCATCGGTGAGCAGATCCAGCGCCGCCGGGCCGCTCCAGCCTCGGAACACCAGGGTTCGCACCCGGGGCGTGCCATCGGCGGCCACGCTGGCGAGCTGCAGCCAGCGGGCCTGGGGTGCACGCCCCTCCCGCTCGCGGGCGCCGCGCAAAAGCGGCCGCCAGGGGGGCAGCGGTTCAGGGGCGGGCATCAGGGTCGCTCCGATCCACAGACAACGCCGCAATCTGCCGACTCTGCCCGGCGGCATCGCCACCCCGGCGACCAGCCGGCCGTGCCCGCGCCCGCCGGCCCGCGTCAGCAGACTGGCCCCGTTGTGCGGAGAGGCCGCCGTGGTGGTGCAGGTGCTGACGGAAGCCCAGCGGCGCAAGTGGGATACCAGCGACGACGCGCTGTTTTACGCCGAACCCCGCTTCGTGCAGCACCTGGATGGTGCGTTCCGCCAACGGCTCACCCAGCTCTACCGCGAACGCATCCCGGCCGGCGCGGTGGTGCTCGATCTGATGGGGAGCTGGGTGTCGCACCTGCCCGAGGACGTGACCTACGCCAGCGTGATCGGCCACGGCCTCAACGCCCGGGAGCTCAGTGCCAACCCACGGCTGCAGCGCAGCTGGGTGCAGAACCTCAACACCGATCAGCGGCTGCCGCTCGAGGACGCCAGCGTGGATGCCACCCTGATCGTGGCCGGCTGGCAATACCTCCAGTATCCGGAGGCGATCGCGGCCGAGCTGCTGCGGATCACCCGGCCGGGGGGCCAGCTGATCGTGGCCTTCTCGAACCGCATGTTCTTCACCAAGGCGCCGCAGATCTGGGCCGATGGCAGCGACCGCGACCACCTCACCGACGTGGCCAAGGTGCTCACCGCCCAGGGCTGGCCTATGCCGAGCCTGATCAGCGAAACGACCCGAGCCGAGGGGCTGGCGGGGCTGATCGGCGCCAAGGGGGATCCCTTCTTCGCGGTGATCGCCACCCTGTCCTGATGCCCCATCACGCCGACCGTCCCACCAAGACCTGCGCCTGCTGCGGCCGTCCCTTCCAGTGGCGCCGCAAGTGGAAGGACGTGTGGGAGGAGGTGCGCTATTGCTCCGAGCGCTGCCGCAACCAGGCCCGCCGACCCGGCCAGCGGCAGCAGCGGGATTCAGCCCCCGGCAGCTGAGCGGAGCGCGGCGATCGGATCGGGGCGCCAATCCTTAACCGAACCCCCGTCAGACCCGGCATAGCTGGCAACAATCCTGCCTGGCCGCCGCGGCAAGCGCTGCTCTGGCCATCGGGGGCTGCGGCACCTCCACCACCCTGAACGGGGCGGGCGCCTCCTTCCCGGCGGCGATCTACCAGCGCTGGTTCCAGGCGCTCGCCTCCCAGGGTGTGCGGGTCAATGACCAATCCGTGGGCTCGGGGGCCGGCGTGCGCCAGTTCCTCTCGCGCACGGTGGACTTCGCCGCCTCCGATGTGCCGATGAAGGCCGAGGAGATCGCCAAGCTGCCCCAGGGCGTGGTGCAGATCCCGCTCACGGCCGGTGCCATCGCGGTGGCCTACAACCACAAGGGCTGCGACCTCAAGCTCAGCCAGGTGGATGGCAGCATCGGCTACGTGGAGGAGGCTTTCGTGAAGGCCCCCCTGCAGGCCGCCGCGGCGGCGAATGCCTCCGGCCAGCAGCTGAGACCCACCCTGGCCACGGGCCAGGAGGGCCTCGCCGCGATCGAGCTGGGCCCGGATCTCACCGGCAGCAACCCCAACCCGTCCAAGGGCTACCCGATCGTGACCTACACCTGGGTGTTGCTAGACAAGAGCGGCAACGGCGCCCGGCTGGCGCCGCTCCAGAAGGTGTTCACCGACGCGCTCTCCGATCAGGCCCAGGCGGTGGCTGGGCAGATGGGCTTCATCAGCCTGCCGCCCGCCGTGCAGGCGCTGGACCGGGCCGCCCTGGCCACCCTCAAGCCCTGAGTCCCGGCCCCAACGCTCCACCTTGGCGCGAGGGGTTCAGGCGTCGGCGGCACGGCAGGCGAAGTCCTGGACCTGGCCCAGGCCCTGGCGCAGGCGGAAGCGGGGATGGTCCTGATCCTCCAGGCTCCACCACCACTTGCCGTCGGTGAAGCTGGCCGGGCCGGCATTGTTGGTGCGGGGCAGCTGCAAGCTGAGATCACGCCAGCGCAGCACCACGAAACCACCGATCGGCACCGGGCCGCTGCTGGGATCGGGGAGGGAGGGGTCATCCACGGCACCGCTGAACAGCTGGGCCGTGAGCGGTTCGTCGTCGCAGCGATAGCGGCGGATCGGGGGTTGGCGCGACGGGGATGGCGCTGCCGAGCGGGGCGTGGCCACAGCTGGGCTCACCGCTGCCGGGGCCGCAGGGTCCGGGGCGGCCCCGACCGGATGGGGCATCACCACCCCAGCCAGCAGGAGCATCCCCGCCACCAGAGCCGCGAACCACCGCGGCGCCCCGGCGGACCTGGAGCGGAGGGGTGGAGGGGAGGGCATGGCGGCCGGAAGCAACGGATCGATTGTGGGGGGTGCGACGGCCGAACCAATGGCGCGGTCCTTCGACCTTGATCCCCACGCGGGCATCAGGCCGGAGGATCGGAACACCGCCGGGCCTGATTGTGACCACCGGCCCCTTCCGGCGGCGGCGGCTCCAGCTCCAGTCCCTTCGTTTCGATCCGGTAGTGCCAGGTGATCGCCGCCCCCAGCAGGGAGGTGAGCGCCAGCAGCGGAAGCAGCCTGGCACTGCCCCACGCAGCCATAAGCGATGGGAAAAGGAAAGCGGTGAGCACCGCGCCCACCTTGCCGGCCGCCGCGGCCATGCCGGCACCGAGGCCGCGCAGCGGGGTGGGGAACACCTCGCCGGCCAGCAGGTAGGTCTGGGCGTTGGGGCCGAGGTTGGTCATCACCTGGAACAGCAGGAGGCCGCCCACCAGCAGCGGCAGGTTGGCCGCCCCGGCGGCGCCGGCGCCGGCCACAGCCAGCCCCACGGCGCAGCCCAGAAAGCCAAGAATCTGAAGGGGGATCCGGCCCCAGCGATCGGCCAACAGGATCGCCCCGCCGATGCCCAGCAGGAAGGCCCCCTCCAGCACCGCGCCGGCCCGGGCGCCCAGCCGATCGAGGTGGATCAGCGCCACCCCGCCCGGGTCCACCGATCCCGGCTCTGCCCCACCGAGATCCGGTGCCGTCGCGGCGAAGGCGGTGGCAAGGATCAGCGGGGCGAAGATGCCGATCCCGTAGGTGGCGAGGTCCTGCAGGAACCAGGGCAGCGCGGCGAGCAGGGAGGCCCGCCGCAGGGGCCCGGCGAACAGCTGGCGCCAATCGGGCCGCTCCGGGGCGGCGGCCGGGAGCCGATCGGGTGGATCAGGCAACGGGGCCGGACGGTTGAGCAGGCGAGCCCGCTGGCGGGCGGCTTCCTGCGGGTCGCCCTGGCTCACAAGCCAGGGACTGCTCTCGGGCAGCAGCAACCGCCCGGCCAGCACCAGGGCCACCGCCGGCACCGGCAGCAGATACAAGAGGCGCCAGGCCTCGAGCGCTGGCCGGAAGGCCAGCACCTGGGCCGCCAGCACGGTGCCCGCCACCGCCCCCACGGCCTGGAAGCTGAACGACCCCAGCACCAGCCGCCCGCGGATGGCGGCCGGGATCGTCTCGGAGATCAGCAGGTGGCCGGTGGGGTAGTCGGCGCCGAGGGCCAGCCCGATCAGCAGCAGGGACCCCACCAGGGCGGCGGGCCCCGGGCTGAAGGCGGCCGCCAGCAGGCCCACCAGCAGCAGACCCATGGCGGCGATGAACACGGGCCGGCGGCCCCAGCGATCCGCCAGGCCACCCAGGGCGAGAGCACCGATCAGGATGCCCAGCAAGGTGGCGGCCGCCACCAGACCGCGCTCGCGGGGCGCCAGGGCGAACTGTTCAGCCACCAGGGGCAGGGCGATACCGCCCATGAACACGATCAGCCCCTCGAAGAACTTGCCGGCCGTGGCCAGCCACCACACCAGCCACTGCAGCGGCGCCAGGGGGGGCGCGCTCTCCGGGGGGCGGCGCGGCGGCGCGGCGGTGGGGGGCTGAACGCTGGGCTGGTCCACGGCGGCCCCGGGGCTGGGGCAAGGAACTGGGGGAACGATGGGAACGCCAAGGCACGTCCCGGGGTCAGGGCCCCCCGAGCGGAAGGCCCGACGGCGCGCCTGGCAATACTGAAGCGCACCGGCACGCCGTCCGATGGTCCGAGCCGATCCCCACACCCGGCTGATCGCCCCCCGGCTTCTGGCTGCCCTGGCGGGCACCCTGGCTCTGGCCGCCGCCTTGCTGCTGGGCGGGAGCAGAGCGGCCCAGGCGGCGCCCTGGAAGGACTGCCGCTTCAACGACCAGCCGATCGGCTGCCGCGACAGCCACGGCGCCGATGGCACCGTGCGCATCGTCTGGCAGGACGGGTTGGCGATGACCTACCGGACGGTCACGGCGGGCTTCCCCGTCTCCACCCTGCGGGACAGCCTGGGGGGCCTGTGGCAGCGCGAGATCCTGGCCCAGGGCAACGCGGTGTTCACCAACCCCGCCAATGGCAACCGCATCCTGGTGCCGCTGCGCTGAGGCCCCGCCCGATCACGCTCCTGAGCCTCATGCCCGGCACCGACCTGCTGGAGGCCTTGGCGCAGCTGCCCCGGGAGCACGGCACCACGGCCGGGGTGCTGGTGGCCTGGTTGCCGGCGTGGTCGTTTGGCCGTCAGCACGATCCGCAGACGGGCCACCGTGAACTGCACATCGCCTTCGGGGCAACGATGGCTCCTTTGGGTAGCCTATCGGCGGCGATTCGTGCCGGAGTTCTGGCCATGGCTGCGCGTGGTCGTCTCGTGCAAAGCCTCCAGGATCTCGACGATGCCGGCGGCGGCGAACGCCGGGCAGCCCGGGAGCGGCGCCGCCGCGATGGCAAGGGCGAAATCCTCCAGACCTTCCTGGCCTACCGGCTCGCCGATGCGCCCGAAAAGATGGCCCTGGGGATCGCCATCGGCGATCCGCTCACGTTGCGCCACGAACCGGCCAATCTGTGGGACGCCAACGCCGTGAAGGTCTACTGGCGTGAGCAGTGGATCGGTTACATCCCCAAGGACATGGCCCGCCTGCTGGTGGAGGAGGTGAGCGACCTGGCCGCCGGGCTCGGCGCCCTGGTGAGCGGCCTGTCGACCACCACCCTGCGGGATGCCTTCCGCCTGCAGATCGCGATCCCGATCGAGCGGGCCAGCCGCCGCCTGCGCGCGCTCGGGGTGAACAGCAGCTTCGCCTGGGACTTCGACCGCACCTCCGGCCCGGACAAGCTGCGGCTGGTGGTGAGCGCCAGCGAAACCGCCTTCCGCGAACTGCAGGAACTGCTCGCCAGCGGCTTCGATGTGAGCAAGTGCGGCTACAGCTACTACCCCACCCAGGACGGCCGCCATTACCCCTGGTACCTCAGCGTCACCGATGCCCAGGGCCGGGCGCCGCAGGATCCCGAGGCGGTGGAGCGGCTGATCCGTTCCCATTTCGGCGTGGTCAGCGAAAGCACCCGGCGGCGGGAGCGGGGCGAGCGGCTGGCGGACCTGGAGACGAAGCAGGAGGAGATCGGCCGGCGGCTGACCACGATCCGGGCCGAGGAGGGCCGGCTGCGGCGCGAACTCACAACCAGCCGAGCCCAGCTGGAGAAGCGCAGCGAGCGGGTACGGGATCAGAAGCAGCAGGCGCGGGCCAAGGCCGAAGCACTGGAGCAGGACCTGCTGATCGCCCAGCAGGAACTGGATCTGGCCCTCAACGAAAACGCCGCCCTCGCCCTCGACCGCGACCAGCTCACCACCACGATCGAGCGGCAGCAGGAGGAACTCACCTACTTCCACGAGCTCAGCGAAGCCGGTGGCTTCGCGCTCGGCCAGCCAAGCGGCAGCTGGCGCGATGCCGCCGCCGCGAACGACGAGGAGGACGACCTCAACGGGCGTCTGCTGGCCACCCTGCAGGCCCAGGCCGCCGGGCAGCGGCCTCGCCAGATCCTCGAGCTGATCGAGGAGCTCTGCCCCGGCAGCCTGGTGGTGCTCGATTCGGCCTGGAAATCGGCCGATGCGGCGGCGGGCTTCGAGCGCGGCGATCGACTCTTCGCCCTGCTCTGGAAACTGGCCACCGCCTACCGCCAGGCGCGCCTGGCCGGCCAGAGCGACCACGTGGGCATCGAGGTGTTCGGACCCAAGGGCTTCGCCGCCCGGGAATCAGCGGGCGTGGAAGCCAACGCCAACGCCATGCGCTGGCGGCTGTTTTCATACCGCGGCCAGGAGGTGCCGATGCTGCAGCACCTCAAGATCGGCGTGAAGGACTCGGTGAACCGCACCCTGCGCCTCCATTTCCACTGGGATGGCGACAGCGGCCAGGTGGTGATCGGCCATTGCGGCGCCCACCTGCCGGTGCCGGGGCACTGAGGCCGGTTGGTCCGGGCAGAACCCAGGCCAGATTGGAGTGACACGGCGATGGGAGGACGATTCGATTGAACGGAGCGGCAGGCGGAACCACAGCCGACGCGGCGGCCCCTGAGGCGAGAGGGGAGGCTGCCATTCCGATCGCCCTCACCATTGGCGGCAGTGATTCCGGCGGTGGGGCCGGCATCCAGGCCGACCTCAAGACCTTCACCGCGCTGCAGGTTCATGGCTGCTCGGCGTTGAGCTGTGTCACCGCCCAGAACACCCGCGGCGTCAGCCGCGTCGATGCCCTGCCGCCCGGGGCGCTCACCGCCCAGATCGAGGCGGTGCTCAGCGATCTGGCGGTGGCGGCCCTGAAAACCGGCATGCTGCTCAACCGCGGCCTGATCGAGGCCACGGCCAGGGCCCTGGCCCCGCTGGCGATCCCGAAGCTGATCGATCCGGTGATGGTGTCGCGGGCTGGGGCGGTGCTGCTCGAACCCGAGGCGATCCAGGCCTACCGCGATCTGCTGCTGCCCCTGGCCGACCTGCTCACCCCCAACCTCCACGAGGCCCGCCTGCTGACCGGCTTGCCGATCAGCTCCGCCGCCGGTGTGGAACGCGCCGCCGCCGCGTTGCAAGAGCAGGGGGTGGCGGCGGTGCTGGTCAAGGGGGGTGGGCTGGCGGAGCTACGGGGCCGCGATTACCTGCTGGCGGGGGACACCCCGGGACGCTGGCTGGTGGGCGCAGTGATCGACACCCCCCACACCCATGGCAGCGGCTGCACCCTCGGCGCGGCGATCACCGCCCAGCGGGCGCGGGGGCTGGGCCTGAGCGAGGCGGTGCTGGCCGCCAAGACCTACGTGGAGGGCGGCCTGCGCCATGCCCTGGCGATCGGCGGCGGCCAGGGGCCGCTCTGCCACTGGCATCCGCTGCTGTGAGCCCCTCTCGGCATCAGCGGAGGTCCCCTACGGTGATGCCCATGCAAGCTCCCCTCCCCCTGCTGGAACGCCTCGCCGCGGTGGAGGGCATGGGGGCTGGCCGGCGCCGTCTGGTGCTGCTGCTCAGCCAGCTCGGTGATTTCGACAGCCTCGAATACGCCCAGGCCCTGGTGCCGCTCCTGCCCAGGCTTGAGGCCGCCGCCATCAGCCCCCTGGCGATCGCGATCGGCGATGAAGCCGGCGCCGACCGCTTCTGCGCCTACACCGGCTTCCCCCGCCAGCGCCTGCTGGTGGATCAAGAGCCACACCTCCACCGGGCCCTGGGGCTGTATGGGGGCCTGACCACCCCCGGCGGCGCCTGGCCCGCCCTCGTGCTGATGTGCGCGGGTATCGGCTCGCCCGGCACCCTGGCCGAGGTGCTGCGCGGTTACACGGGCGACCGCTCCGCGCCCCAGCGCATCGCCGACAACGAAACCATCCAGGCCGGACCGCTGCCGCCGCTGAAGGGAGCCTTCTTCGCCAGGGCAGGCGGCAGCGGCTTTCAGCGGCCCTTCGAGCTGGCCACGGTGCGGCTGGCCAACATGGCCGAGGTGCTCGGCCACTGGCGCACCTATGTCCCCCGCGACGACTTCCTCACCCAGCGGGGCGGCACCTTCCTGCTGGATGTCGACGATTCCCTGCTCTACAGCTACCGCGACCGCGGCATCCTCGGCTTCTCGGCGACGATGGCGCGGCCGCTCAGCTTCCTCGATCCCTGGCTGGCGAACTGAAGCCGCTTCCGGCCCGATCTCAATCGGCCGTGGCGCTGATCCAGGTGGCTGAGATCCAGGCACCGCTGGCGTCGTAGCGGCGGATCAACCGCTCCAGGCGGCCCGGAGAAGGCAGCCAGCCGGCCTCCACCGTGAAGGCCTGGCGATGGCTGACCTGCAGCGGCGCCAGGCAGTAGCCGCTGTCCGGCAGCAGCAGCAACCGCTCACCACCCATGCCGCTGCTCTCCTGCACCGCGCCGATCTGGGTCGTGATGGCGAGGTTTGCGTTGCCATCCTGCTGAATGGCGAGGCGGCAGGAGGAGAGATCCGGTTCCGGCCAGTCGGCGCTGATCGTGGCAGCCTCACCGCTCCAGGAGCCGATCAGGTGGTCGGCCTCGAGGGTTGGGCGCTCCTGTGCGCCGCTGCCGGCGCGGACCTCGCGGATCAGCACCAGGCTCTCGAAGCTCCCCTCGGGGCTGTGGAGCTGCACCAGCCGGTGGCGCCGGTCGCCGGCCACGAAGCCGAACTCGGCGCCGAAGGCGAAGCCCGGCGCCACCTGCAGCGACCCCTTGCAGAAGGACCCGGAGTCGAAGAACACCACCTGCTTGCCCAGGGAGCGGTACTCCTGGCTGATCTCCCGCGTCGGCGGGGCCTCAAGGCCGTTGCCGTAGCGGCGCAGGCCGAAGTGCACCAGCCGCTCCTCAGCCCCCTGCACCAGGCTCAGCACCGAGGGCGTGCTCTCCAGCAGGCCCCCCTGAGCGTCCACGGAGGTGAAGCTGCCCTCCCAGGTGCCGAGGTTCTGCAGGAAGTTGTCCCACTGGCTTCCCATCGGCGGCGCTGTTGCGGCTGGCGGAGGCGGGAATCTAGGCAGCGGCGCAACCGGCCCGGCCTCGCGCCGGCCGCGTTGCCGCATCCACGAGCTGCAGCAACGGCGCGCCGCGGGTCCAGGAAACGCCTGTACATTGGGTTTGTACAGACAGCAGTGGTCGGCATGACCCTCGTCTCCGTGTCCGATCTGCGGCAGAACCTCCCCGCCTTCCTCAAACGGGTCCAGGCCGGCGAGCAATTGCAGGTGACCTCTCGGGGACGGGTCATTGCCCGCATCGCTCCGGAGCAGGATCCCGCCGAAGAGGCCCGCCAGTGGCTGCTGGGTCTGCGCAACCGCGTCTCTCTCGGCGATGTGGTGGATCCGATCCCTGATCTCGCATGGAGTGGCGATGCGGATCATCTGTGACACCCACATCCCCCTGTTCTGGGCCAACGCGCCCTCCCGCCTCAGCCGAAACGCCGCAGCAGCGCTTGAGAAAGGCCGGCAAGACGGCCAGTTGGCGATCGCCGATATCTCGCTGTGGGAGCTGGCCCTGCTTCACGAACGGGGTCGACTTCTGCTTCCCGAGGATGTGTCAGCCGTGGAGTACGTCTCCCGTCTCCTCCAGGCCCTGCGCCTGCACGTCCTGCCGATCAGCGCGGACATCGCTGTTCTCTCGCGCAGCTCCCTGTTTCACCATGGGGATCCAGCTGATCGCCTCATCGCGGCCACCGCGCTTCATGGCCGCTGGCCGCTGATCACCGCCGATGAAAAGCTGCGTGCCCTGCCTGAACTCCATTGCATCTGGTAGGAGGCGGTTGTCCTCCTGATCCCCTGGCTTTCCTCCTCGCCGACCGCTTCCGATCCAGCCTTGCGGTGAAGACAATGCAGCCCCTCCGGCTCGATCCGGCCAGCCTCACGGCCCCATCGACCAGCAAGGTGATCTGATCCTCCGCCGCGACCGCCATGGCCGATGCCCCCTATCTCGTTGCCCTGGCGCTGCTGGAACGCGGCGGCCAGCGGGCCCTGCCGCTCACCGGCAAATCCCAACGGCCCGAGGCCGCCAGCGCGGCCGATCCCGGCGCCGAAGGGCACACCCTGGCCCTCGAACTGCTGCTCCGCCTCTGGCAGCAGAGCAGCGAACAGCCTCTGCGCCGCCAGGGCACCGACGCCAGCCTGCTGCTGCTGGAGATGCCCCTCGAGGCGATGAACGAGCGGCTCCCGAAGCTCAAGGCGGCCTGGATCGGCAGCGGCGACACCGGGGCCCTGCTCAGCGGCCTGAACGATCTGGCGGTGCGGGGCTGGCGGCTGGAGCAGGCCCGCTACGAAGCCCTGCGCTTCGTGGCCTGGCCCTGAGTCGCGCCGCAGCCAGTCTTTCGCAGGAGGCCAGCCGAAGCTCCGCCCGAAGGCGGGAATGCTGAAGCTTCCCCTGCCCCAGCACCATGACACCGCCTGGCTCCGCCGCCCTCCAGCCCGGCCTCCCGCACGATCCCCCGCACCGGCAGTCGCACGACCTGGCCCATCTGCTGCCCGCCGGGGCCCGGGGCTTCGCCGTGCTCGACCTCGAAACCACGGGCCTCGATCCGGCCTGCCGCGTGGTGGAGATCGCTGTGGTGCGGCTCGACCGCCATGGCGCACCGCGGGACGCCTGGCACAGCCTGGTGAATCCCGGCATCCCGATCCCCAATGCCGCCGTGCACGGCATCGACGACGCCCGGGTGGCCGAGGCCCCGCCCTTCGCCCGGATCGCCGCGTCGCTGGCGCGGCTGCTGGCGGGGCAGGTGCTGGTGGCCCACAACCTGGTGGGCTTCGATCGGCCGATCCTGGCGCGCCACTTCGCCGCGGTGCCAGGGCTGGCGATCGACCTGGGCGATGGCATCGACACCATGCCCCAGCCCCGCCTCAACCTGGCCCGCCTCTGCGCCCGCCAGCAGGTGGTGCTGGAGCCGGCCGCAGCCCACACCGCCCTCGGCGATGCCCGCGCCCTGGCCGCAGCGTTGCGCTCCGGCCTCGACCACCTGCGGCCGGCCCGCTCGCCGGTGCGCTGCCGCCACCCGGGGCCGGACTACGCGGGGCTGCTGCGGATCTGAGGCTCTCCGGCCGGGTCAGGGCATCGCCGTGGCGCCCACCCGCAGGCTGGAGCCCCGATCGGTGGCGATCACCTCGATGCCGCTGCGGATGCGCTCCCGCAGGGCCGCCACGTGGCTGATCACGCCGATCAGCCGCCCCCCCTCCCGCAGGCGATCGAGCTCGTCCATCGCCAGCTGGAGATTGTCGGGATCGAGGCTGCCGAAACCCTCATCCACGAACAGGGCATCGAGGTGCACGCCGCCGGAATGGGCCTGCACCGTGTCGGCCACCCCCAGGGCCAGGGCGAGGGAGGCCTGGAAGGTTTCACCGCCCGAGAGGCTGGTCACCTCCCGCTCCTCGCCCGTGAAGGCGTCGTGCACGCGCAGGTTGAGGCCGGCGTTGCGGCCGCCGCGGCCGCCGGCATCGGTGAGCAGCAGCCGATAGCGGCCGGAGGTCATCAGGTCGAGGCGCTGGTTGGCGTAAGCGCAGATCTCGGCCAGGTAGGCCGAGAGCACCCAGCGCTGCAGCGAGATGTAGGGCGGCAGGCGGCCCTGGCAGCGATCCGCCACACCGCTGAGCAACTCGGCCCGGGCCCGCTGCTCGGCCAGGGCCTCGGCCTGCCGCCGGTGCTCCGCGGCGAGGCGCTCGATCTCCACAGCGGCCGCGCGGGCCTCGCTGTGGCGCTCCAGGGCGGCGGTGCGGGCCCGGTCGGCGACCGCCTCGGCGGCCTCGGCGGCGGCGGTGTCGGGCCGCAGGCCGGGAAGATCCTGCAGATCCGCCGCGGCCAGGATCGCCCGCTGGCTGGTGAGGGCGTTGTGGAACGCCTCGATCCGCTGCCGCCAACCGTTGCGCTCCGCCTCGCTGCGCAGTGCCGCCGCCAGGGAGGCCACATCGGCAAAGCCGCCGGCCGCCAGGTCCCGCTCCAGCCGGGCCGCCGCCTGCTCCCGCCGGGTCCGCAACCGGGCCGCGGCGTCGCTGGAGCGGGCCAGGGCCTCGAAGGCCTCCCCCACCGCCGCCAGGCCCTGCAACACCTGGCCGGGGGCCACCCCCTCCCCCAGCTCCGCCGCCACCGCCGCCTCCAGCTCCAGGGCCCGCGCCGTGGCGTCGGCCGCGCCGCGCTCCTGCACCGCCGCTGTGGTGGTGGCCTCCTGAAGGCTGGCCTCCAGGAGGCTGATCTGCTGGAGCTGGCCCTCCAGGTTCCGCTCCAGCTGCGGCAGGGTGGCTGCCTGCTCCTGGGCGCGGGTGAGGGCCTGCTCGGCCTGCTCGGCGGCGCTGCGGGCCGCAGCCGGATCAGCGGCCGCCGCCCCCGCCTTCTCCAGCACGATCTGCAGCCGAGCGCGGATGTCGGCGAGGTGGGCCACGGCGGCCTGCTGAACCGGACCGGCCTGGGACAGGGCCGCTTCGGCGGCCTCGATCTGCGCGGCGGTCACCGCATCGGCCGCAGAGCGGGCCGGCTGGGGGTGGTCGCTGGAGCCGCACACCGGGCAGGGAGCGCCGGGGTTGAGGTCGCCGGCCAGGCGGGCCGCCATGCCGGCCAGCTGGCGCTCGCGCAGGGCCTTCAGGGCGGCGGTGGCAGCCTGCAAGGTCTGGTCGGCGGTCGCCAGCGCCGCGATCGCCTCGGCCTCCAGCCGCCGTCCCTTGCGCACCTGCAGCGTGGCCAGGGCCCGCTCGGCCAGGCCATCGCGGGCCTGGATCAGGCCATCGAGCCGGTCGGCGGCGGTGCGGGCCTCCCGCAAGGACGCCTCGCTGGCCAGGCGCTGCTCGCCGAGCTCCCCAAGCTGGCGCTGGCCCTGCTGGATCCGGTCCTGGGCCTGGCGCTGCAACGCCACCGCCGCGGCAGCGCGCTGGCGGGCCTGACCGGCCTCGGCGGCCTGCCGGGCCAGACCCTCCACCTCCACCCGCCGGGTGGCCAGGGCGGTCCCGCAGCGCTGCAACGCAGCGGCCTCCGGCAGGCGAAGCAGGCCGAGGGCCACCACCGCATCCGGCAGACCCCGGGCCCCATCCCGCGCCGCCGCCGCCCGTTGCAGCTCGCGCTGCAGCCGCGCCTCCAGCTCCTGCAGCTCACGGCGGGCCGCCTGGTCCGCCTCCAGACTGGGCCGCAGGGTTTCGGCGCGGTCGGCCGCGGCCAACTGGATCGCCAGCGCCTCAATCTCCGGCCGCCGCGGCTCCAGGATCGCCAGTTCGGCCTGGGCGGCGGCGCGGCGATCGAAGCGGTCCGCCATCTGCACCACCGCGGCCCGCTGCAACCGCGCCTGCTCCAGGGCCTCGCCCGCCTGACGGCGGGCTTCCTCGTCGGCGGCCACCACGCGACCGATCTGCTGCAGCAACCGATCAAGGCCGGCCTGGTCGGCGGGCAGCTCCGGCTCGGTCAGCGCGGCGGAGCCATCCGCGCCACGGACAGCGAGCGATGCATCGCCATCGAGGCGGCGGAAGGGGTGAAAGAGCCGGGCGGCCTGCTGGCGCTGCCAGGCCAGGCTGCGGTTCTGCTCCTCGATCGCCCGCACGGAGGCGCGGGCCTGGTCCTCCAGCCAGGCGCTGGCCCGCTCGTGCAGCACCGTGGCGAAGAGGGTCTTCAGCAACGCTTCGCGCTCCTCGGCCCGGGCCCGCAGCACCTCGGCGAAGCGCCCCTGGGGCAACAGGATCACCTGGCGGAACTGGGCGGCGTTGAGCCCCACGATCCCCTCCACCTCCCGGTTCACCTCGGTGGTGCGGCTGACCAGCGGCAGCCGCTCGGTGCCCTGCACCCGAAACAGGGCCGCCGCCGCCAGCTTCTCGGTGGTGCCCGCCCCCCGCACCTTGGTGGCGGTGTAGGCCGGGGTGCGTTCCACCCGGTAGCGGGCGCCACCGGCCGAGAACTCCAGCTCCACCCGCGGCACCGCCTGGGGGGGAGCGTGGTCGGAACGCAGACCCTTCACACCCCGCTCGCCGGCGACCTCGCCGTAGAGGGCGAAGCTCATCGCATCGAGCAGAAAGGTCTTGCCGGCTCCGGTGCTGCCGTGAATCAGAAACAGCCCCTCATCGCTGAGGGCATCGAAATCGATCGCCACCCGCCCGGCATAGGGGCCGAAGGCCTCGATCACCAGGGCATGGGGCTTCATCGCTCCTCGCCGCGGCCGCAGCGCTCCAGCGCCATCCGCAGCAGCTCCTGCTCGGCGGCCGTGGCGGGGCGCCCCTGCTGGTCGGCGAAGAAGCGGCCGGCCAGCTCCAGGGGAGAGCGCGCATCGCGGATGCGCAGGCTGCGTTCCGCGGCAGCGGCGTGGTCCACCACCGGGGGCTGGTGGCGCAGCTCCACGGCATGGGGAAAACGCTCCCGCAGCCGGGCCATCGCCTGCAGCGGCAAGGTTTCATCGGTGAGGATCGCCCGCACCCGCGCCTCGCGCGCCGTCTCAAAGGCCGGATCGGCGCAGAGCTCCGCCAGGGTGCCCTCGAGGGTGCGGAGCCTGCGGCCCACCTCCAGCGGCACCACCTCCACCGCCGGGGTGCCGTCGGCGGCCAGCTCCACGATCCGCACCGACTTGCGCTGCCGTTCCTCGGAAAACGAATAGGGCAGGGGTGTGCCGCTGTAGGCCAGCCGCGGCCCATCGAGCTGCTGGGAGCCGTGCAAATGACCCAGGGCCACGTAATCAAAGCCGGCGAAGGCCTCCACCCCCACCCGATCCACCTGGCCCACGCTCAGCTCCCGCTCCGAATCGGAGCTCTCGCCACCGGCCACGAAGGTGTGGGCCACCAGCACCGAGCGGCTGCCAGGGCGGCGGGCCAGGTCGCGGCGGATGCCGGCCAGGGCCAGGCGGGTGGTGGCCTCGTGGCTGAAGCGCCCGGCGGCGGCTGGTTCTGCTGCCGCCGGTCCGGCGGCTTCGGGAGCGGCTTTAGCGCGTCCAGCTGTAGACCCTCCAGCTTTTGTGGTTCCGGCTGGAGCGGGGCCTGCCTGGCCAGGATCGGCGGGCCCCTCCGGCTCCAGCTGGGCCAGCAGCCGCGGCCCATCCACCATCGGTTCGAGGTAGGGGAGCGGATAGACCGCCACCGCGGCGCCGCCATCGGCGGGCTGCACCAGCACCGGCTCGGCGGCCCGGGTCACGGCGCCGCGGATCGTCACCCCCAGGGCGGAGAGCAGCGGGTCGTAGACCGAAACGCGCACATGGGAATCGTGGTTGCCGGCGATCGCCACCACGGCGATTCCGGCCTGGCGCAGCCGGGCCAGGGTGTCGGTGAACAGCGACACCGCCTCGGCCGGCGGAATGGCGCGGTCGTAGAGGTCGCCGGCGATCACCACCAGATCCACCGACCGCTCGCAGGCCAGCTGCACGATGCGATCAAGGGCCGCGCTCTGGTCCTCCAGCAGGGAGGCGCCGTGAAAGCTGCGTCCCAGATGCCAGTCGGAGGTATGGAGCAGCCGCATCGGCCGAGGCTAGGTGCGGGTTCCGCCGACGGGACGGCCGCCGCCATGGCCCCGGCCGAAGCGACCTTCAGCGGGTCTTGCGCACGAAGCTGGCGGGCCGCGACTGATCGACAGCGTGGCGACCGGTGTCGGCCTCCTCGTGCTGGCTGGCTAGGCGCTGGGCGGCCTCCTGCTGGCGGACCTCCGGATTGGGCACGGCCTCCCCCTCCAGGGAGCTGGATTCGGGCGCTTCGGGCGGCTGATGCCGGGCGGGGTCGCGACTGGGATCCATGGCGGGCATCGGCGACGGGAGGGCTACCCAACCAGCCTGGGAAGGGCAAGCCGGCCGGCCGGCGGCAATGCTGCGGCAGCTTTCCAGCAATCGCCGGGCCGTGGGCGACCCCAGGCGGCCGGCTGGCGCGAACCCGGCGACGCGGCGCCCCCGGGCTGAACCATCAGCGCGCCTGATCGGAGCCACAAGCCATGCCGACCGGCGCAGGTGCCAACGAAACCCGCAAAAGCGCTTAAGGTTTGCTTTCGTTTCGAACCGGCCGTTCCGGCTCCGAAATGCCTCCGTCCGGGAGGTGCCTGGCCCTTCGGTCCGGCCCACCCAGCGGCTCCTGGCTCGATCGATCCTCTGGCTGCAGCGTCTCGATCAACAACGTGGGTTCCAAGGCCCGGGTGGTGGTGACCACCCGGGCTTTTTTGCGGCGCAGCGGATTCAGAATGGGCCCACGGTCCGCCGGGGCGGAATCCGCTCCCCCGCCTTCACCCCATCACCATGACCAGCACCATCCCCAGCGATGCCCCATCGGGCCTGGCCCCGCTGCAGGGGCGGCCCGATCTGGTGCTGCGACCCGCCGCCGAACGGTTCCACAGCGCCCGTGGCTGGCTGGACAGCTGGCACAGCTTCAGCTTCGCCGGCCACGACGATCCGGCCTGGCGGGGCTTCGGGCCGCTGCTGGTGATCAACGACGACCGCATCGCCGCCGGAGGCGGCTTCGGCATGCACCCCCACAGCGACATGGAGATCATCACCGTGATGGTGGATGGGGTGCTGCGCCACCAGGATTCGATGGGGCACAGCGAGGCGCTGCGGGCCGGCGAGGTTCAGCGGATGAGCGCCGGCACCGGCATCGTGCACAGCGAGGTGAACGGCAGCGACCAGCCCTGCCGCCTGCTGCAGATCTGGATCACCCCCAGCAGCCGCGGCATCACCCCGAGCTACGGCCAGAAGGCCTTCCCCTCCCAGCCGGGCTGGACCCTGCTGATCGATCCCGACGCCAGCCAGGGGGCCATGGCGATCCACCGCCCGGTGCGGCTGTGGCGCGGGCGACCGACGGCCGGCACCCCTCTGCCGCTGCCCCTGGCGGCCGACGTCCGGGGCTGGATCCAGGTGATCAACGGCAGCGTGGCGCTCAGCGGCGGGACTGCCGACGCGCCCTTGGCCGGCACCCTGAGCGCCGGCGATGGCCTGGGCTTCGGGCCCGGCCTGGGCGCCGCAGTGGCCGCCGGCAGCCCTGAGGCCGACCTGCTGGTGTTCGAGCTGGGCTGAACCCCACGCACGGGCCCGGGGCCGAGCTCCCGGCCCCTAAGGTGCGGCCACCTCAGCCCAGCGCCGGATGGAACCGCCGACTGCCCCCCAAGCTCCCAGCGACAGCGCTGACCCCGGGGGACGGATCGTGCGGGCCGCCACGTCGGATCCTGCCTTCCGTTACGAACCGGTGGAGCGCTTCGGCGAGGGCCTCACCACCGAGCGGCCCTGGAATGTGAGCGCCCTGGCGGGGGTGGAGCGGCTCAACGGGCGGGTGGCGATGCTGGGCTTCCTGGCCGCCGTGCTGGGCGAGCGCCTCACCGGGGCAGGCATCGTGGGCCAGCTGGGTCTGATTCTGCGCTGGATTCTGGGCTGATCCTCGGATCGGTCGCACGGTTGAGCGATGCAACTCCTTGGTCGGTTAAGCGGCCGCGCCAAGGCCAGCGCCCCTAGCCCTGGCGCAGGGACTCGAGGGCACCGCGGCCGTGGAGCTCCACCAGGGCGTCGTAGCCGCCGATCGGCTCGCCATCGATGCTGATCTGAGGCACGGTGCCCTCGGGCCGGGGCTCGACCAGCTCGTGGGGGATGCCGAGGGTGCGCAGCAGGCGCAGGGCGCGGGCGCACCAGGGGCAGCCGGCCCGCACGCCGATGCGGACCCGGGGCCCAGCGGCAGCCTGAGCGCGGCTCGGGTGGACGGACCCAGCGGGGCTTGGGGCCGGGGCGGCCTGCAGGGAGGCATGGCGGCCCGAGCGGCCGACGGAGGTGGTGGCGGCGAGGGCCGGGGCGGCGGCGTCGGTGAAGCCCACCAGCACATCGGCGCCCTGCAGCACCAGGGTGCCCGGCTCCAGGTGACCGCCCCACACCTGGCAATGGCCATCGGAGAGGCTCAGGTGCAGGTGCACCCCACCGGGGCCGACGGTGCCCTGCAGGGTGATGATCTCCAACTGGCCGCTCAGCAGCGTGGGCTGGCCCTGGCCCGGGCACTGGAAGGCGGCCTGGGAGAGGTTGCCCACCACGCTCAGCACGAAGCCGGAGGCGTTCTGCTCACGGGCGAGCTGCTCAAGGCCGCGGCGCACATCGCTGCCGGCATCGAGGTGGTGCGCCACGGAACGCATGGCCTGGGGAGCGGCGGAGTGAGCCAGGATAAGCGGCGGTGCGGGCGCCCTTCACCTCAGGCAGCGGGCCGTGGCCGGACTCCCCGAAGTGGCCAGCGGACCTACGGCGCGGGGGCGGCCTCACCGCTGGCTGGCTCCTGGGCCGCCTGCCACTCGCGCTGCAGACAGGCCAGCAGGTAGGCCGGGGGCTTGTAGCGACGGGGTAGACAGTTGTGCAGGATTGCGAGGCGATCCCAACAGACCGTGCGCTGAATCTTCTTGTTGCTGCGACCCTCACTCACAAGCATCTTGAGGGCTTTGCAATAGAGATGATAATTCGCCTCCAGCTCACCTATGGTTATCGAGGGAGCATCAACGGGGGTCATGGGTACAAACGATCAGGGTGTTCTGGATGGATCTTGCTGATGCTTTTGCCGATCTTTATCATCGCCCATTGTCCAGGCTCACAACCGCCCAGATGGCTGGTGCGGTGGGCGAGTCCAAGCTATGGAGACGCCGGTTCAACCGTGGCTGCGGGGCCGGTTCTCAACCAAATGTCATGGCGCATGTAACGGCGGGATAAGTACCTAATCGGGCCCCTGGCGGTTGTTCGTGTCGCCCGTGATCCCGCCAGCGCTTGCACCATCCTCCACCGTCACCGCCCCCCTGCCCCCGTTACCTGCCCCCGTTACCGCCCCCCGACCCAATCCCCCTTCCACCGCAGCCGCTATGGCGCCGTCCCCACCCAGCCCCGCAGCGCGCGCCGCCCTGCAGCAACGCCTGTTCGACCACCTCCTCACCCTCGCTCAGCCCCGCCATGCCCGCTGGTCCCCCCTCGGCCTGCTCACGGTGCGCGGCTACGTGCGGGAGCAGCTCGGGCGCTGGGGCGCGGTGGAGGAGCACGGCTTCGGCCAGGGCAGCGACCGGGGCACCAACCTGATCCTGCGGCTGCCGGGCCGGGAGCCGGCCCTTGAGCCCCTGCTGGTGGCCGCCCACTACGACGGCCCGCTCCAGTCCCCCGGCGCCGACGACAACGCCTCCGCCGTGGCCGCCCTGCTGGAACTGGCCCGCACCTGGCGCGACGCGCCGCCGCGGCGGCCCGTGTGGCTGGTGGCCTTCGACCAGGAGGAGTGGGGCATGCTCGGCAGCCGGGCCCTGGCCGGCGAACTGCGCAGCCAGACAGTGGGCCTCGCGCTGATGGTGAGCCTCGAGATGCTCGGCTACACCGCCGAGGAGCAGCGCTACCCCCTGCCCGGCATGGAGCTCCTCTACGGCACGCGGGGCGACTTCATCGCCGTGGTGGGCAACCTGGACATCCGACCGGTGCTGGAGGAGCTGCGGCAGCGGATGGAGCGCCACGTGCGCACCCAGGTGCTGACGGTGCCGCTGCGGGGCCGGCTGCTGCCGGAGGTGCGCCTCTCCGACCACAGCGCCTTCTGGGATGAGGGCTACGACGCCGTGATGGTGACCGACACCTCGTTCCTGCGGAATCCCCACTACCACAAGCCCACTGACACGGTCGCGACCCTGGATCTGCCCTTCCTCGCCGCCGTCACCGAGGCGCTGGCCGACGGTCTCGCCGCCCTCTGAGGCCGGCCCGCCCTCAGCGCCGCAGGTAGGCCAGGCCGATCACCAGACCCGCCGCCACCACCAGGCGCCGCAGCAGCAGCGGATCCACCCGGCTGGCGCAGCGGCCCCCCAGCAGCCCCCCCAGCCAGGCGGCCACCGCCATCAGCAGGGCCGCCGGCCAGTGCACCGTGCCGCTGAAGCTGAACAGCAGGGCCGCCGCCAGGTTGGTGGCCAGGGCCAGGGGTTGCTTGAGGCCATTGAGGCGGGTGAGGCTGTCGGAGAGGCCCAGGGCCAGCACCGCCAGCAGGATCACGCTCAGCCCCGCCCCGAAATAGCCGCCATAGAGAGCGGCGGCGGCCACCGGCGGCAGCAGCCAGCGGGGCCGCAGCGGCGCCGGCCCAGCTCCGGCGAGGCGCTCCAGGCGTCGCTTGAGGGGGTCCTGCAAGGCCAGCAGGGCGGTGCCGAGCAGGATCAACCAGGGCACCAGCTGGCGGAACAGGGCCGCACTGGTGTGGAGCAGCAGCAGGGCCCCGGCCAGCCCCCCAAGGGCGGCGGCGGGCAGCAGCAGGCGCAGCCGCGGCCCCTGGCCGGCCAGGTCCCGGCGCTGGCCCAGGGCGGCCCCGAGGTAGCCGGGGGTGAGGGCCACGGTGTTGGTCACGTTGGCGACCAGCGGGGGCAGGCCGATCGCGGTGAGGGCCGGGAAGCTGAGCAGCGAGCCGCCGCCGGCCAGGGCATTGACGAAGCCCGCCGCCAGGGCGGCGGCGGCGATCCAGGCCGACTGGACCAGGCTCATCCGACCGCCGCGCCCTGCCGCTGGCTGTCGCGGCCCATGGCGCGGCCGATCCGGTCGTAGTCGCGGCGCTCGGCCTGGAGGGCGAGTTCGTCGCTGTCGGAATGCTCGAGGGGGAGGTCGAACCAGAAGATCGTGCCCACCCCCGGTTCGCTGGCCATGCGCACCTGGGTGCCGTGCTTCTCAAGAATCCCCCGCACGATCGAGAGGCCCAGCCCCGTGCCCGCCTCGGTATGCACGGCGTTCTCGACCCGGTAGAAGCGCTCGAAGATCCGCTCCTGGTCGGCTTCGGAGATGCCGCAGCCGCTGTCGGCGATCTCAATGCGCAGCCGCGGCAGGGGCGAACTCAGCGAACAGGTGGGGTTCTCGCCCGGACCGGTGGTCGGATCGAGGAGGCACAGGTCGGGCCAGGGGTAGGCCCGCAAGCGCAGCTGGCCGCCGGGGGGGGTGAACTTGAGGCCATTGCCCACCAGGTTGTCGAGCACCTGCAGCAGCAAGTCCCAGTTGCCCAGGGCCCGCGGCAGAGGATCCTCCGCCTCGAACCCGAGGGTCACGCCCTTGTCGCGGGCGTTGAGGCGGTAGGTGCGCAGGGTCTGCTCGATCGCGGCCGGCACCTCCAGGGGTTCGAGCTCCCAGATCCGGTCAGATTCAAGCCGGGAGAGATCGAGCACATCGTTCACGAGCCGCGTCAGGCGGTCGGTCTCGGCGTTGGCGATGCCGAGGAACTCCTGCTTCTGCTCGTCGCTGAGCTGGTCGTTGTAATCGTGCAGGGTTTCGACGTAGCTCTTGATGTTGAACAGCGGCGTGCGCAGCTCGTGCGACACGTTGCTGATGAACCGGCTCTGGGCGGCGTTGAGCTCCACCTCGCGGGTGAGGTCCTGGATGGTCATGGCGATGCCCTTGAGCACCTCGCCGCTGGCATCCCGCACCGACTGCAGCATGATCCGCAGGGTGCGGGCGGGCTCGCCGAGGCTGCAGCGCACATCGCTGCTCTCCTTCTGGCCGCTGATCAGCTTCTGCAGCGCCGAGCCCAGCTCCATCGCCAGCCGGTCGGGCAGTTCATCGAGCAGGTCGCTGCTCTCGAGGTTGCGGGCCTCCCAGCGGAACAGGCGGCGGGCGGTGGGATTGGCCAGCACGATCCTGCCCTCCGCATCCAGCAGCACGGCGCCATCGGCCATGGTGGCGATCAACGACTGCTGCTTGCCCTGCTCGGCGCGCAGCTCCTCGATGTTGGCCGCCTTGTAGACCTCCAACTGGGAGGCCATGGTGTTGAAGCCCTGCAGCAGTTCGCCCAGTTCGCCCCCCACCGGCAGGGCAATGCGGGTCTCGAAGTTGCCGCCGGCGATCGAGCGCACCCCCCGCAGCAGCTCCTTCACCGGCCGGATGATCGTGAGGGCGTTGATCACCGACCCCAGAATCACCAGCACCCAGATCGACACGAACACCGCCACGGTGACCTCGCGGGTGAGGGCCGAGCTGACCAGCAGGGTTTCGTTGGGATTGATGCCCAGGGCCACCACGCCGAGGTAGCGCTCACCGCTCACCATCGGCACGAACACATCGGTCACCTGGCCGTCCGGGGTGAGGTGCTGACGGATCAGGGGGTTGTCGGGCCGGCGCTGCAGGTCGGCCGGCAGCTCCAGGCGGCGGCTGAGCAGCTGCTCCCCTGCCGGCGTGCCCTCGCCGCCGTTGCCCATCGGGATGCCCAGGTAGATCACGCCGCCGGCATCGGCGAAGACGATGTAGCGAAGGCTGCGGCTCGACTGCCAGAAGCGCTCGGCCACCGCCGCCAGCTCCCGGTCGTTGCCCTGGGCCACCAGCGGCGTGACGTTGGCCGAGAGCAGCAGGCCCAGGTCCCGCGCGTAGCGGGTGTCGCTCATGCGGGCGTCCTGCTGGATGCTGTTGAGGGCGAAGAAGGTGATGCCCGTCATCAGCAGGCTCACCACCAGGGTGGCCACCGCCAGCAGCTTGGTCTGGAGGGTGAATTCGGCCCACCAGCGGCCCAGGGCCCGGCGCCAGGCGGCGGGTTCGCCGCGGGCGGCCGTGGCCGCCACGGAGGCGGGCCAAGCGGGCGGCGGTGGGGCCGCCTCCGCAGCGGCGGGTTGGGGAGCCGGGGGGTCGATCTCGGGGAGGGAGGTGCTCATCCGGGCTGCCCGGGGCGCGGGGCCCGCACCTGGTGGCCGATGTCGCGCCGGTAGGTGATGCCGGTGAAGTGCACCTGGGCCAGCCCCGCGTAGGCCCGCTCGAAGGCGGTGTCGAAGTCGCCGGCCTGGGCCACCACCGCCAGCACCCGGCCGCCGGCGGTGAGGCAGCGGCCCTCGGCATCGACGCGGCTGCCGGCATGGAAGAGCTGGAGGGTGTCGCCGTTCTCCAGGGCCGCCGTGATCGGGTCGCCGCGCCGCACCTCGCCGGGATAGCCCTCGGCGGCGGCGATCACGCAAGCACTGCAGCCGGGCTGGACGCTGAGGGGCGGAGCAGCGGCGAGGTCGCCGCGGGCGCAGGCCAGCAGCACCCGGGCCAGCTCAGGGCCGAGCAGGGGCATCAGGGTTTCGCATTCGGGGTCGCCGAAGCGGCAGTTGAACTCGATCACCTGCGGACCGGTGGGGGTGAGCATCAGACCGGCGTAGATCACGCCGCGGTAGTCGATGCCACGGGATTGCAGGGCCGCCAGGGTGGGCTCCAGCACCGTGCGCCGCACCGCCTCGAGGCCCGCCGCATCCAGCAGGGGGGCGGGGGCGTAGGCGCCCATACCGCCGGTGTTGGGGCCGGTGTCCCCCTCGCCGATCCGCTTGTGGTCCTGGGCGGGGGGGAGCAGCACCATGGATCGTCCGTCGGTGAGGGCGAACACCGACACCTCCGGCCCGCTCAGCCGCTCCTCCAGCACCAGCGAGGCGCCCGCCGCCCCGAAGCGACCATCGAACACCTCTTCAATCGCGGCGCGGGCCTCAGCCATGGTGGCCGCCACCGTGACCCCCTTACCGGCGGCCAGCCCATCGGCCTTGACCACCGGTGGTTGCTCCAGCAGCGCCAGCTGGGCCAGGGCCTCGCCACGGCTGGCGGCGCTCCAGTAGCCGGCGGTGGGGATGCCGGCCTCCACCATCAGGGCCTTGGCCCACTGCTTGCTGGCCTCGAGCCGGGCCCCATCGGCCCCGGGGCCGAACACCGCCAGCCCCTCGGCGCGGAGCCGGTCGGCCAAACCCGCCGCCAGCGGCGCCTCCGGGCCCACCACCACCAGCTCGATCGCCCACTCGCGGCAGGCGGCCGCCAGGGCCTCGCCATCGCTCTCGGCGATCGGCAGCACCCGACAGCCCGCCAGGCCGGCGCTGCCGCCGTTGCCGGGGGCGATCCACACCGCCTCCACGCCGGGGCAGCGGGCCAGGGCCCAGCCCAGGGCGTTCTCACGGCCCCCACCCCCGACCACCAGGATCCGGGCCGGAGCGGCGGTGACGGGGGGGGTGGCGGCGGTCGCGGTGGGGTCCATGGCCGGAATCCTCGAACAGCTCCGCAGCCGGAACCGAAGGTGCAACGCCGCCAATCCTGCCAACCGGCCGCCCGCAGCGCGGTGGGAGCGGCCAGCGGCCTGCCCGGACCGCCGGTGGGTCTCCCTTAGGTTGGGTTCCCGGCCCGGGGCAGCGTGCAGCGCCAGTCCACCCGCAGCCCTGCCCCCTTCCGCGCCCCCATCCGCGCCTGTGTCCGCGCCCCCATCCGCACCCGAGCACGCCCCACCGCAGCGGCAGCGGCAGCGCCTGCGACCGGGGCAGCGCCTCCTGCTGGGGCTGCTGCGGCCGCCGGCCGCCCTGCTCACCCTGGTGCTGCTCCAGCCCACGCTCCTGCCGGTGGCCGCGGTCGGCGCAGCCCCGGCCGCCCCCACGCCAACGGCCCCAACCGCTCCAGCCGCGGTGACGGGTCCCGCTGCCCTGGCGCCTGCCCCCACCCCCACCGCCGGGACCGGGCCGGCCCCCCTGGCCCCCTTCACCAGCACCGAACTGAAAGCCCTGCTGCGCAGCGGCAGCCTGGAGGACCTGGCCCTCGGCTGCCAGCGGGCCATGGCCGAGGACCGGCTCGACCGGCTGCGGATGATCCGGGAGCGTCTGCTCACGGTCCATCCGGCCCCCCAGCCCCTGGCGGTGGTCCTGGCCAACGCCGATGTGCTGCTCAGCTGCCGCCAGCCGGAGGCGGCCCTCACGGTGCTGGACCGGATCAGCCCGGCAGCGGGGGCTGAGCGGGTGCAGTGGCTGCTGATGCAGTGGCGGGCCGCCAACGCCGCCCTCGACCACCGCCGCGCTGCCCAGGCCCTCGCACGGCTCACCGACGCCCAGCCCGAGCGCCTCGACTCCCTGCTGCTGCCGGTGCTGCGCCGCGACGACGGCAGCGTGGTGAGCCGACCGGCGATGGACCTTCTGGCCGACCACCAGCGCGCCCGAGGCTTCCCCCAGGCCGCCGCCCAGCTGCTGCTGGCCTCCCAGGATGGGGGCGTGGCCGGGGCCGAGCGGCGCCTTCAAGCGGTGCGCATGCTGCGCCAGCTGCCGGCCGAGGAGCGGGAGGCCCTGCTGGAATCAGCCCTGGAGCAGGCCGCCGCCGCCGGCGCCTGGGGCCTGGTGGCCGAACTGCTGGATGCCCAGGCCGCCCTGCCCTCCCAGCGGGCAGTGGAGCGCCGCCTGCGGCTCAGCCCCCGCATCGATGATGCCTATGGCGAGTGGCGGCTGCGGCGGCAGGATCCAGCCGACGCCGCCCGCAGCGCCGAACTCGAACGGCAGCTCCGCTCGCCCCGGGACCCCGGCGGCCACAGCGCGGAACCAGCGGCTCCCCAGGCCCCCCCGCCGGGGCCCCTCACCCCTCTCCCCGCCAAGCCATGACCGCCGCCTTCACCCTGGGCCCGCTGCTCTACGAGGGCAAGGCCAAGCGCGTGTTCGCCACCGACCAGCCGGACCGGGTGGCGGTGGAGTTCAAGGACGACGCCACCGCCTTCAACGCCGAGAAGCGGGCCAGCCTGGCGGGCAAGGGGGAACGCAACTGCCGCATCTCCGCCCTGATCTTCGAGTGGCTCGAAGGGCGCGGCATTCCCACCCATTACCTCGGCGTCTCGGGGGAGCGCTGGATGGTGGTGCGGCCGGTGCGGGTGGTGCCGGTGGAGGTGGTGGTGCGCAATGTGGCGGCCGGCTCCCTCTGCCGACAGCTGCCGATCGCCGCCGGGACCCGCCTGGAGCCGCCCCTGCTCGACCTCTACTACAAGGACGACGCCCTCGGCGATCCCCTGCTCACCGAGGCCCGGCTGGAACGCCTGGGGGTGGTGGACCCGGCCCAGCGGCAGGCGATCGGCGCCCTGGCCATGGCGGTGAACGACGGTCTGCGCCAGCTGTTCGACGCGGTGGAGCTGGAGCTGGTGGATTTCAAGATCGAGCTGGG
Organism: Cyanobium sp.; assembly: GCA_044370835.1. Lineage (GTDB taxonomy): Bacteria > Cyanobacteriota > Cyanobacteriia > PCC-6307 > Cyanobiaceae > Cyanobium. The sequence continues at coordinate 59,816 of JBILUS010000007.1, forward strand.
CTTCGCCGCCGATGGCCAGCTGCTCCTGGCCGATGAGATCAGCCCCGACACCTGCCGCCTCTGGGACCGCCGCGTGCAGGACGCCAGCGACCGCATTCTCGACAAGGATCGCTTTAGGCAAGACCTCGGTGGCGTGGTGGAGGCCTACGGGGAGGTCCTCAAACGGGTCCAAGGGGTGTGTCCGGAAGCCAGGGTCTACGGGTAAGGTCAGCCCGATTTGCGGCTTCGCCGCTCCCGACCCTCCCCCCCATGGCCGGCGCCAGCCTCCGCAGGACCTTCAGCCTTCGCCCCGCCGGCTCCCTCTCCACCCTGGCTGCCCTGCCCCTGGTGGGTTTCGCCTTGATCGGGTCGGGTCGCAGCCTGGCCGCCGAAGCCCCGCCCGCCGCTGTGCAGGCCTCGAGCGCAGCGCTAGCCAGTTCAGCAGCCGTCCCATCCTTACCGCCCACATCCGCCTCCCTCCCCCCTGCAGCTCCAGTGGCCAGCACGGCCACCGCGGGCAAGCTGGTGGCCGCGGCCCCGTCCCAAGCCGCCCCAGCCCAAGCGGCCAAAGCCGGCTCCGCCCCCATCGCCCAGGCCCCCGCGACCACCCCGCCGGCCGGTAGCAGCCCAGCCCCGGCCAAGCCCGCCCCGGCCACCCCAGCGCCTGCTGGTCCGGCAGGCTCCACCACCCCATCCGCCGCCACGCCGGCCCAAGCCACCCCGGCACCGAATGCCGCCGCCCCGGCAACCCCAGCCCCGGCCACTCCCAGCCAGACCAGTCCCGGCGGCACCCCCTCCCCCTTCGGCCAGGCCCCCTTCGCCCCCACCCAGCAGGCGCCGGCTGCCGAGGCTCCGGTCGACACCGAACCGAAGGTGCAGCTCAGCGAAGTGGTGGTGGAAGGGCTCAAGGGCCACCCCGAGCAGCAACGCCTGGAGCAGGCCGCCTACGGCGCCATGACCGTGACGCCCGGCACCCTGGTGACCCGCAGCCAGCTGCGCAAGGACCTCTCGGCGATCTACGCCACCGGCTGGTTCTCCGATGTGCGGATGCAGCCCCAGGACGGTCCCCTGGGCGTGCGCCTGATCGTGACCGTATCGCCCTACCCGGTGCTCACCAAGGTGGTGCTCGAGCCGCCGGACGCCAAGGTGCCAGCCGCCGTGGTCAACGACACCTTCGCCGGCGACTACGGCCGCAGCCTCAACCTCAACACCCTGCAGACCCGCATGCAGGAGCTGCAGAAGTGGTACGCCGACCAGGGCTTCTCCCTGGCCCGGGTGACCGGTCCGGGTCGGATCGGACCCGATGGCAGCGTGCAGCTGTTGGTGCGCCAGGGCACCGTGAATGGCGTGGAGGTGCAGTTCCTCGACAAGGAGGGCTCCGCCACCGACGACAAGGGCCGCCCGATCCGCAGCAAGACCAAGTCCTGGGTGGTCACCCGCGAGATCTCCCTCAAGCCCGGCCAGGTGTTCAACCGCCGCAACCTTGAGGACGACATCAAGCGCCTCTATGGGACCGGCCTGTTCAGTGACGTGAAGGTGACCCTGCGGCCCAGCCCGGACGATCCGGGCCGGGTCACGATCGTGCTGGGGGTGGTGGAGCAGTCCACCGGCTCCCTCTCCGGCGGCCTTGGCTACAGCCAGAGCCAGGGCGTGTTCGGCCAGATCCAGGTGCAGGACAGCAACCTGTTCGGCCGTGCCTGGGACCTCGCGACCAGCTTCACCTACGGCCAGTTCGGCGGCCTGTTTGACATCACTTTCACCGATCCGTGGATCAAGGGGGATCCCTTCCGCACCGCCCTGCGGGTGAAGGCGTTCATCAGCCGCGATGTGCCGCAGGTGTTCCAGAGCCAGAACAACGGCAACATTTACACCGTTTCCGATTTCTATGAGGCACCGGGCACCAACATCAACAGCCTGGCCTACAACATCAACGGCAGTGTCAACCCGCTCGGCACGCCGATCACCTCGGTTCAGGAAGGCGAGGCCCTCAGCCCCGGCACGAGCTGGTTCAACTACAACGGCAACACCGTGGTGGTGCAGCGGCTCGGTGGCAATCTCCAGCTGGTGCGGCCGCTCAACGGCGGCAATCCCTTCATCCGGGCCCCCTGGAACCTGATCCTCGGCTTCAGCGGCCAGCAGGTCACGCCGATGAACGTGACCGGCCAGTCCATGCCCTACGGCGTGGTCAACAACGCCTTCGATTCCACCGGCAGTTACGTGCCGACGAATGCGGTGGTGTGCGTGGCCTACAACTGCGCCACCCAGAACCAGCTCGTGGCCGTGCGGCTGGGCACCACCTTCAACACCCTCGACGATCCCCGCAACCCCACCCGCGGCGATTTCTTCAGCCTCGCCACCGAACAGTTCGTCTCGGTGGGGGTCAATTCCCCCACCTTCAACCGGGTGCGAGGCAGCTACACCCACTTCATCCCGGTCAACTGGCTGAAGATCTTCAAGGGCTGCCGCAATATCCCCGGCAAGACCCCGAACTGCAAACAGGCCCTGGCCTTCCAGGTGTCAGCCGGCACGGTGGTGGGCGACCTGCCGCCCTACGAAGCCTTCTGCCTCGGCGGCGGCAACTCGGTGCGCGGCTATTACGACTGCGACCTGGGTGTCGGCAAGAGCTTCGGCGAAGCCACCATCGAATACCGCTTCCCGCTGTTCAGCATCGTCAGCGGCGAACTCTTCCTCGACGGCGGCACCACCTTTGGCAGCCAGGACAACGTGCCCGGCAACCTCGGCGCCCTGCTGGGCAAGCCGGGCCAGGGCTTCTCGGTGGGAACCGGCGTGATCGTGACCACCCCGGTGGGCCCGCTGCGGCTGGAGGTGGCCAGCCAGGATTTCACCAACAACTGGCGCTTCAACCTCGGCGTGGGCTGGAAGTTCTAGTGAGCAGCTGGCCCGCCGACTACCGCCTCGCCTGGACCCTGGCCGACGCCGTCGAACGCTCAGGGGTGGGCCTGCACAGTGGCCTGCCCTGCCGGGTGCGGCTGGCCCCTTCCGCCCTGCCGGGCTACCGGGTGGGCTGGCTGGATGCCCCTGAGATCCCCCTGCAGCGGCTCGAACCCGCCCAGGTGGCCGACACCCGCCTCTGCACGTCCCTGCAGCTGGGCGAGCGGCGCCTGGCCACGGTGGAACATCTGCTGGCCGCCCTTGCCGGCACCGGCGTCAGCCAGGCCGAGATCTGGGTGGAGGGGGAGGAGATTCCGTTGCTGGACGGTTCGGCCCTGCCCTGGGTGGAGGCCATCGCCGAGGCGGGCCTCACCGCCCTGGGCGAGCGGCTGGAGCCCAGCTTGCCGGCCGATCCGCTCACCGTGCGCCAGGGGACGGGCTTCGTCACCGCTTTCGCCGCCGAGGAGCTGCGACTGGCGGCGGCGGTGGAGTTCCCCCAGGCGGCGATCGGCCGCCAGCTGTTCTCGATCGCCCTCACCCCGTCGCGCTTCGTGGCCGAGATCGCCCCGGCCCGCACCTTCGGCTTCCGCGACCAAGTGGAGCAGCTGCGGGCCGCTGGCCTGATCCGCGGCGGCGCCCTCGACAACGCCCTGGTCTGCGACGGGGACCGCTGGCTCAACCCACCCCTGCGCTTCGACGACGAACCGGTGCGCCATAAGCTCCTTGATCTGCTGGGCGATCTGGCCCTGGTGGGCCTGCCCCGGGCCCAGGTGTTCGCCTACCGCGGCTCCCATGGGCTCCACACCGCCCTGGCCGCGGCCCTTGCCGCCATCCCCCACCGTCCTGCTGCCCCCGCCGACGCGACCGCACCCCCCCGTCCTGTCCTCAGCGCCTGAGCCCTTGACCGCCTCCCCCCCGATCCCCGCCCCCACAGCCCTTGAGGCCAGCGGCCCCATGGCGCCCTCCGCGTTGGCCCCCGCTGCAGAGACCCCCGTGGAGAGCGCCGCGAGTTCGGCAGCGCACCTGGTACCGGGCGGTGCCGATGCGGTGGTTCTGAGCGCCGAACAGATCCAGGGCCTGCTGCCCCACCGCTACCCCTTCGCCCTGGTGGACCGGGTGGTGGCCTACGAACCCGGCCGGATGGCGGTGGCCATCAAGAACGTGAGCGTCAATGAGCCCCAGTTCCAGGGCCATTTTCCCGGCCGCCCGCTGATGCCGGGTGTGCTGATCGTGGAGGCGATGGCCCAGGTGGGGGGCCTGATCGTGACCCAGATGCCCGATCTGCCCAAGGGCCTGTTCGTGTTCGCCGGCATCGACGGGGTGCGCTTTCGCCGGCCGGTGGTGCCCGGCGACCAGCTCCGCATCACCTGCGAACTGCTCAGCCTCAAACGCAAGCGCTTCGGCAAGGTGAAAGCCGAGGCCCGCGTCGACGGGGCGCTGGTCTGCTCCGGCGAACTGATGTTCTCCCTGGTCGACTGAGCCGATGACGAGCACAGCCATGGCGACATCGGTGCATCCCACGGCGGTGGTCGATCCGGCAGCCCGGCTCGGCGACGGGGTGGTGATCGGTCCCTTTGCAGTGATCGGCGCCGAGGTGGAGATCGGTGAGGGCAGCCGCATCGGGCCCCACGTGGTGATCGACGGCCGGGTGCGGATGGGCAAGGGCAACCGCATCTTCCCCGGCGCCTGCATCGGCCTCGAACCCCAGGACCTCAAGTACGACGGCGCCCCCACCGAAGTGGTGATGGGCGATGACAACACGATCCGCGAGTGCGTCACGATCAACCGCGCCACCCATGAGGGGGAACAGACCCGGCTGGGCAGCGGCAATCTGCTGATGGCCTACAGCCACCTGGGCCACAACTGCCACCTGGGCGACCGCATCGTGATCGCCAACGGCGTGGCAGTGGCCGGCCACGTGGTGATCGGCGATCGGGCCGTGATCGGCGGCGTGCTGGGCATTCACCAGTTCGTGCACATCGGCAGCCTGGCGATGGTGGGCGGCATGAGCCGCATCGACCGCGACGTGCCCCCCTTCACCCTGGTGGAGGGCCATCCGGGCCGGGTGCGGGGCCTCAACCGCATCGGCCTGCGCCGCAGCGGCCTGGCCGAGCGGGAGGGGGGTGCCGAACTGCGCCAGCTGCAGGAGATCTGGACCCTCCTCTACCGCAGCGACCGGGTGCTGGCCGAGGCGCTCCAGGAGGCACGCCGCGAGCCCCTGCTCCCGGCCGCCGCCGAACTCTGTGCCTTCCTGGAGGCCTCGGTGGGCCCCGGCCGCCGCGGCCCCTTGCCGCCGCCGCGCTGATGGTGCGTCTGCTGGTGAGCACCGGCGAGGTGTCCGGTGACCTGCAGGGCAGCCTGCTGATCCAGGCCCTCCACCGCGAAGCCGAACGGCGGGGCCTGCCCCTTGAGGTGGTGGCCCTGGGGGGCCGCCGCATGGAGGCCGCCGGAGCCCAGCTGCTGGCCGATACCGCCGGCCTGGGGGCGATCGGCCTGTGGGAGGCGATCCCGCTGGTGGTGCCCACCCTGCAGCTGCAGGCCCGGCTGCGGCGCTGGCTGCGCCAGCACCCGCCGGACGGAGTGGTGCTGATCGATTACATGGGCGCCAACGTGAACCTGGGGCTGCGGCTCAAGCGCACCTACCCCAACGTGCCGATCGCCTATTACATCGCGCCCCAGGAATGGGCCTGGCGGATGGGCGATGGCGGCACCACCCGGCTGATCGGGTTCACCGACCGCATCCTGGCGATCTTTCCTGAGGAGGCCCGCTTCTATGCCTCCCGCGGCGCCCGGGTCACCTGGGTGGGCCACCCCCTGATCGACACGGTGGCAGACCTGCCCAGCCGGGACGAGGCCCGCCAGCGCCTGGGGCTCAGCCCCACCGCGCCGGTGCTGCTGCTGCTGCCCGCCTCCCGGCCCCAGGAGCTGCGCTACCTGCTGCCGGCCATGGTGGAGGCAGCGGCCACCCTGCAACGCCGCCGGCCCGCGCTGGAGGTGCTGATGCCGGCGGGGCTGGAGGGCTTCGAAACGGTGCTGCAGCGTGCCGTGGAGGAGGCCGGCCTGCGGGCCCGGGTGATCCCCGCCCGGCAGGCCGATGGCCTCAAACCCGACCTCTGCGCCGCCGCCGATGGGGCGGTGACCAAATCGGGCACCGCCAACCTGGAGCTGGCCCTGCGGGGGGTGCCCCAGGTGACCGGTTACCGGGTCAGCCGCCCCACGGCCCTGGTGGCCCGCCACCTGCTGCGCTTCCAGGTGCCCCACATCTCGCCGGTCAACCTGGTGCTTGACGAGCGCCTTGTGCCCGAACTGCTCCAGGAGGCCTTCACCGCCGAGGCGATCGTGGCGGCCGTGGAACCACTGCTGGAGCCGGCCGGTGCCGAGCGGGAACGGATGCTGGCCGGTTACGGACGGCTGCGCCGTGCCCTGGGGGAACCCGGCGTCACCGCAAGAGCGGCGTCCGCCATCCTGGATCAGGTCCAACACGCAGCACCATGCCCCTGAACAGCCATCCCCGGTCCCTGGTCGGCCGCCCCCGGGCGGCTGCCTGGCGGCGGCGGTTGCTGGGGCTGGCCCTGGCGCTGGTGTTGCTGCTCACCCCCTGGGCCCCGGCCCTGGCCGCCACCGAGGAGGCGGTGCTGGCGGGGGGCTGCTTCTGGTGCCTGGAGCACGACCTCGAGGAACTGCCGGGGGTTCTCGATGTGGAGAGCGGCTACAGCGGCGGCAAGAAACCCAACCCCACCTACCAGGAGGTGTCCGGCGGCGGCACGGGCTACCAGGAGAGTGTGCGGGTGCGGTTCGACAACACCAAGCTCCGCTACGACGCCCTGCTGCGGGCCTACTGGCGCAACATCGACCCCCTCGACGGCGGCGGCCAGTTCTGCGACCGCGGCGACTCCTACCGGCCGGTGATCTTCACCGCCTCCGCCACCCAGGCGGTGGAGGCCCGCAACAGCCTGGTGGCGGCAGCCCGGGAACTCGGCAAGCCGGCGGCGGCGATCAAGGTGGCGGTGCGCCCCCTGGCGAAGTTCTGGCCAGCCGAGACGTACCACCAGAACTACGCGCGCCGCAACGGACTGCGCTACCGCTACTACCGCTGGGCCTGCCGCCGCGACCAGCGCCTCGATGCGGTGTGGGGCCCGCGGGCCCGCCAGGGCGTGCGCTGGAGCGGTGCCGCCGCGGCCCTCGGCGGCACCGGTGGCACACCCCAGGCCGCGGCCCCCGTCCCTGGGGCAGCAGCGAACCCGCCGGCCCCGAGCGGGGCGCTGGTCCCAGCCGCTCCCCAGGCCCAGACCACCCCACCGGCCAGCGCTTCCGCCCCAGCAGCCTGAAGCGCTCAGCCTCGGTGAGGGGGCGCCCACCGAAGCCACAACAGCCACCGCTTCCCATCGCCGAAAACCGAGGAAAAGCTGAAGAACGACGACGGCGCGATTCGGCCGAATTCCAGATCGGCTCAGGTTTTCCCGCCACTCCGCCCCCAGCTGAGCGCACTAGCGTGGTTGGGCCTTTCGCGCCGAGCGCGTATGTATCTGCTGACCATCCGTGACGGTCTTCAGACCCGTCACATCGGTCCCTACGGCACCCCCCAGCAGGCGGCAGCCCAGCTCGACCAGCTGCTGGAGCGTTATGGCGAGCGCGCACGCTGGCAGATCCACGAACTGGAAGACCCCGGCACCCTGGCCAGCGAGCCGGGGAACCAGCTCCCCAGCGCCCCGACCCCGGTGGTGGCCGCCTGAGGGCGGCAGAGGGAACAGTCCCCCCCTTTAGACGCGCGGTTCAGCTCCGGGGTAACCGCGCCGCAGCCCGCTTTCGATCATCAAGCCCACCCCGGCATTGATCAGCACCAAGCCGAGCGTGCCGTACCAGAACCAGGGGCCCGCATCCGGCACAGCCGGAAGCCGATCCGAGGCCGCCGCGGTGAGGCTGGCCCAGGTCTGGATGCCCTTGCGGATCACCGCCTCCCCGAACAGGCAGAGGCCGGCGGGCAGCAGCAGCACCCCGAGCTGGGCCTTCACGTACCAGCGGATCTTCTGGGCAGGCATCAGCAGGCGACCGGCATTCCGATCAACCTAGGAGCCGCCCCGGGGGCCTCAGGCGGGCGCGCCGGCCTGAACCCAATTCACCAGGGTGCGCACCCCGAAGCCGGTGGCGCCGGCGGGATCACCGCCACGGCCCTTGTCGCTCCAGACGGTGCCGGCGATGTCGAGGTGGGCCCAGGCACGGTCCTTCGGCACGAAATCCTGCAGGAACAACGCGGCGGTGATTGACCCGCCGGGGCGCGGGCCGGTGTTCTTGAGGTCGGCCAGGTGGCTCTTGAGGCCCTCCTTGTAGGAGGCGCGCAGGGGCATGCGCCAGAAGGCCTCGGCGCCCGCCTGGCCGGCCGCGAGCAGAGCCTCTGCCAGGCCGTCGCTGGGGGACCACAGGCCGGCGATCTCCTCACCGAGGGCAATCACGCAGGCCCCGGTGAGGGTGGCCAGATCGACGATGGCATCGGGCTCAAGCTTGCCGGCATAGACCAGAGCATCGGCCAGGGTGAGCCGGCCCTCGGCATCGGTGTTGTTGATCTCGATCGTCTTGCCGTTCGAGGCGGTGAGGATGTCGCCGGGGTGCACGGCTCCGCCGCTGATCATGTTTTCGCAGCTGGCCACGATGGCGTGCACCTCCACCCCGGCGGGGCGGATCTGGGCGATGGCCCGCATCGCCCCCAGCACGGCCGCGCTGCCGCCCATGTCGTACTTCATCATCTCGATCTGGGAGCCGGCCACCTTGAGGTTGTAACCGCCCGAATCGAAGGTGAGCCCCTTGCCCACCAGCGCCACCCGGCGGCTGGGGGAGGCGGGCCGGTAGGTGAGATGGATGAACTTGGGCGGCAGGTCGGATCCCTGGGACACCGCCAGGAAGGCGCCCATGCCGAGGGCCTCGCAATCGGCCCGCTCCAGCACCTTGAGCTCCAGACCGAACTCCGTGGCGATGGCGGCGGCGGTCTCCGCCATGGCCGCCGGGGTGAGCACGTTGGGCGGGGAAGCAACCAACTGGCGGGCCAGTTCCACCCCGGCGCAGACCCCATCCACAGCTGCGAGGGCTGCCTCGGCGCCGGGGGGGAGGCCCAACAGGGTGAGCTCGGTGATCGGGGGCTGGGGGTCGGGCTCGCTGCGGAAGCGCTGGTCGCTGTAGAGGGCCAGGCGCACCGCCTGGGCCATGGCGGTGGCGGCGGCGGCCGGCTCCAGGCCCTCCACCGGCAGGGCCAACCCCAGGGACCTGGCTCCGGCGGCAGAGGCGGCGCGGGCCACGGCCGCCGCGGCACCGCGCAGGGCCACCCCATCGAAGCCGGCCGGCTCACCGAGGCCCACCAGGATCACCGTGGCGGGGGTGGCTCCCAGCCGCTGCAGGCTGAGGAGGTCGCCGGGGCGACCCTTGAAGCGGCGGCGCTCCAGCAGGGCCGGCAGGTCCGGTCCGAGCAGGCCCTCCAGCAAGGCCTGCTGGGGGTGATCGGCATCACTGAACAGGCCCACCGCCAGGGTGTCGCCCTGCCAGCCGTCGGGGAGGGCGCCCCCGGCGCCGAGGGCGGTGCTCAGGCAGCGGACATTCATGCGCGCAGGGGCGGGCGATCGAGCCGTGATCGTAGCCAGGGCCAGGCTTGGCTCAGGGCAGGTCGGCTGTGAAAGGGGTCGCCCAGCGTTCCCGCGTCTCCTTGTTGAAGGGGGGGAGCCAGTGGCGGATCAGGGCCTGCTCCAGGGCCCGCCGGGGGGCGGCGGCGGCGGGCACATCGCACCAGAAGCGGATGCTGAGCCGGGGCTCGAGGCCTGCCTTGCGCAGGGCCTCGCTGTAGGCCGCCAAGTAACCCTTGCAGTCGTGGTCGCCCTTCCAGCGGCGGTCGGCCCGGCCCGTCTCACCCACATAGAGGAGCAGGGGCACGGCCAGCCGGGGGGGGCGGTCGAGCACCAGATACACCGCCGCGCCCTGGTGGGGAGCGGCAGGCCAGCGCCAGAAGGAGAGGCTCTGGGCCTCGAGGGCGAGGGGATCGAGGGCCGTCGCCGCCGCGGCCGGCCCGGCCGGGAGGACGGTGGCGAAGAGCTGGCCCTGGTCGGCGGCGGCGCCCGTGGCACCGGGGTGGAAGCGGGGGGCCTGATGGGCCGCCAGCCGCTCCTGCCAGGCCAGCAGCTGGTCCCGCAGCAGGGGGGGCGGCAGGGGGGCGGCCGCATCGGCACTGGCAGCGCCGTCTCCGCCACCAAAGAGATTCCCCTGGCGGGCCCTGGAGGCGCCGCCGCTCATGGGGTGGAGGGGCCGCCGGAGCGGAAGGGGTCGCCGGGGGGCTGACCGGCGCCGGCACGGCGAGCGGGGGGCAGCTCGGGGCCCGCCGGACCGGCCTGGAACGACACCCGACCGATCCACTGCTCGAGCAGCGCCGGCGGCAGGGCGAGACGCGCCCCTAGGTCGGCCAGATCGCGGAACGGGGCGCGGGCCCGCTCGCGCAGCAGCCGGCTGGTGCGTTCGGGCGTGAGGCCACTCAGCAGGGCCAGTTGGCCGGGGCCGGCCTGGTTCACGGCCACCGCCGGGGCGGGGGCGGGGGGCGGGCCGTCGCCGTACCAGCGGAACTCCAGCAGCGGCAGCCAGGCCTGGAGCATGACCAGAGGCAGCTGCAGCACTTCGCGCAGATCCTCCGGACCGCTGAGCTGCACCCCACCGGCCTGCAGCCGCCCCAGCAGATCCGCGTGGTCGGCGGTGCAGCCGGGCAGCCGGGCCCAGTCGGCGGCGGTGGCACGGTTCACATCCAGCCGCCAGCCCAGGGCGGCGGCGCGGCGCACCGCCTCGCCATCCCGCAACGGCAGACCGGGGTTCTGGGCAAGCTTGAGGGCCAGCAGATCCCGTTCCACCTGCTCGTCGTGATCGATCGCGTGCTGATCGCCCTCCGGCTGCTCGGGCTGCGCGTGCTCGGCACCCAGAAGGCGACGGCCATCGCCTGCGGCGCGGCCGGCCGGCACGGAGATGGCGAAGGATGAGGCCGCCACCGGCGGCGGCTTGATCTGCCCGCTGGCGATCAGCAGCCGCCGAGCCAGGGGATCCAACCAGTGGCGCCTGGCCATGGTGGCCCGAACCGGTGCACGACGGGCCTGAAGCTAGCGGTGTTCCGCGGCCGGGGGCCACTCCAGCAGGCCCAGTTGGAGTCCCCGCACCGCCGCATGGGTGCGGTCGCGGGCCTGGAGCTTCTGCACGGCCCGGCTCACGTGGCTCTTCACGGTGTCCACGCTGAGGAAGAGGCGCTCAGCGATCTGGAGGTTGTTGTCGCCGTGGACCACCCGCTGCAGCACCTGGCATTCGCGCGGACTGAGCAGGCCGGCGCCGTCATACACCCGGCGGCACTGCGCTTCGAGCTCGCGGTCGATCACCATGCCGCCGCGACAGACGGTGCGGATCGCCATCAGTTCGCCCCCCACCCCGAGGGCGCCATCGCGCAGCACCGCCTCGCAACCGGCGGCGATGGCGGCGGCCACCCGGCCCCTCTCCCCCGGGCGGGTGAGCACCAGCAGCACGCGGGTGGTCGGATGGAGGCGCTTCACATCGCGGGCAAGGTCCACACCACAGCCCTGCTGGAGCACATCGCTGAGCAACAGCAGATCGGGCCGGTGGCGGGCCACCAGCGTGAGGGCGTCGGTCGCGGAGGTGGTCACCGCCACGAGCCGTGCCGATTCGGGCAGCGCGCCCACCACAGCGCAGATCGCCACATGGCTGCGCAGGCAGAGCATCAGGCGGTGGCCCTGCAGCTGACGCATGGCAAGGGCGTGGTCGGCCCGCAGCTGGGCCAGGAAGGGGGTGAGATCCACGCTGGGTTCCGTGGTAACACCCTTGAAGGTGCTCAGCGGCGCGGGGAGGGTGGCGCAGCGGTTGCTACCGATTGCCCCGAGGCGGCGGCCTGCGTGCGTGGATCCGCACTCGCCGCCCTCCACAGCGCTGCCCAGAATCAGAGCCCAGATCCATCAGGCGTCCGCGGACGTTCCCTCGCCCATGGCCTTCTTCGACTCCGAAATCGTTCAGGACGAAGCCAAGCGTCTGTTCAGCGATTACCAGCAGCTGATGCAACTGGGCAGCGAGTACGGCAAGTTCGACCGGGAGGGCAAAAAGCTCTACATCGACCGCATGGAGGCGATGATGGATCGCTACCGGGTGTTCATGAAACGCTTCGAGCTCTCGGAGGATTTCCAGGCCAAGCTCACCGTCGAGCAGCTGCGCACCCAGCTGGGCCAGTTCGGCCTCACCCCCGAAACGATGTTCCAGCAGATGCACCAGACCCTCGAGCGCATGAAGAGCCAGCTGGAGAAGGAGGGCTGAGCAGTGGGGTGCACCGGCCCGATGCCGTGTGGAGGGCAGCCCCGTTGATCGGCGCCAACAGGCCCTGATCCGCCCTGCGACGCTTCCCTTTCCACTGCCGGTTGGTCTGCGTTCCGCTCGGGTCCGCTGTTTACGATCCCGCCACGCAGCGCTCCTCGGCTCCCGGTCCTCCATGGTTGATCAGCACCGAGCCCCGGCCGCCACCGCTTCGGACTGCGATGCCGCCCTGCCCGCCTGGCTGAGCCGCGGCCTGGCCGATCTGTTCCCCGCCGCCAGCGATCCCGCCGTCGCCACCGATCCGGATCAGACCCTCGCCGCCCGCCTGGCCGAGGCCCAGGGCCGGCCGCTGCGGGTGAAGCTCGGCATCGATCCCACCGGCTCCGACATCCACCTGGGCCATTCGATCCTGTTTCGCAAGCTGCGGGCCTTTCAGGACGCGGGCCACACCGCCGTGCTGATCATCGGCGACTTCACCGCCCGCATCGGTGATCCCACCGGCAAGAGCGCCACGCGGGTGCAGCTGAGCGCCGCTGCGGTGGAGGCCAACGCCGAAACCTATCTGGTGCAGCTGGGCCTCGGGCAGGAGCCGGCGCAGGCGTTGCTGGATTTCGAAACCCCGGGCCGGCTGGAGGTGCGGCGCAACAGCGAATGGCTGGCGGGCATGGACCTGCCGGCGGTGATCGACCTGCTGGGAACGAGCACGGTGGGTCAGATGCTGGCCAAGGAGGACTTTGCCAACCGCTACGGCACCGGCACGCCGATCTCCCTGCACGAATTCCTCTATCCGCTGCTGCAGGGCTACGACTCGGTGGCGATCCAGGCCGATGTGGAGCTGGGCGGCACCGACCAGAAGTTCAACGTGGCCATGGGCCGCGACCTGCAGCGCCACCACGGCCTGCGGCCGCAGTTCGGCCTGCTGCTGCCGATCCTGCCGGGCCTCGATGGCGTGCAGAAGATGAGCAAGAGCCTGGCCAACACCGTGGGCCTGGCCGAGGATGCGCTCTCGATGTATTCGAAGCTCGAGAAGGTGCCTGATGCGGTGGTGAACGACTACCTCACCCTGCTCACCGATCTCGATCTGGAGGCCCTGCCGGCCAACCCGCGCGAGCGCCAGAAGGCGATGGCCCTGGCGATCACGGCGGCCCGCCATGGGGTGGCGGCGGCCACAGCGGCCCAGGCCGATGCGGGCCGTCTGGTGGCGGGCGCCGCTGGGGCGGGGGCGGCGGAGGCGGAGGTACCCGAGGCCTCGCTGGCAACCGTGAACTTTCCGGCCAAGGCCTTCTATCTGCTGGCGGCGGTGGGCGTGTGCGCCAGCAGCAGCGAGGCGCGCCGCCAGATCCAGGGGGGAGGAGTGAAGCTCGATGGCGCCAAGCTCAGCGATCCCAACCAGGAGTTCGCCGACGCCACGGCGCTGCAGGGCAAGGTGCTGCAGCTCGGCAAGAAGACCTTCCGGCGGCTGGTGGGCTGAGCGGGGCAGCAAGCCTTTCGGGCAGTACGGAGGCAGCGAAGCTCGACATCGCCCGACGAAATGGCGAGAAGGTTAAGCCTTAACCCATCGCTAAACCTGTCTGGCTTGGATGGGAGGGGCTGCGAGCACGTTGTCCCGCTCACCCTTCTTCCGCCCCCCCCGCAGTCATGGCCCTCCAGCGCCGGCTCCAGCGATCGCTTGCCTGGCTTGCCGCCGGCAGCTGCCTCACCGTCCTGCTGCCGGCCGGCCTGCGTTCCCCCATCGCCAGGGCCGGTTCGGAGACGCGATCTGCGGCCGCACCGAACCAGGCTGTTCGAATCGGTGGATCGAGCACGGTGTTTCCGATCCTGCAGAAGGCCCGCAAGGATTTCGGAGCCGCCGGCAACAAGGTGGCGATTGATCTGCAGGAATCCGGAACCAGCGATGGGTTCCGCCATTTCTGCGCTGGCCACCTGTCGATCGCCAACGCGTCGCGGCCGATCAACAACAAGGAGCTCAAGCTGTGTGCCAGCCAGGGCATCAGCTTCATCGAGCTGCCGATCGCCTTTGATGCCCTCACGGTGGTGGTGCATCCCAGCAACACCTGGGCCAGCGCGATCAGCACCAAGGAACTTGCCCGGCTCTGGGGCCGCCAGGCCCAGGGCAAGGTGGATCGCTGGGATGAGGTGAATGCCGCCTGGCCGAAACGGCCGATCAAACTCTGCGGACCGGGCAAAGATTCCGGCACGTTTGATTATTTCAACAAGGCGATCAACGGCGATGCGAGCAACTCCCGCAGCGATTACGCCAGCAGTGAGGACGACATGGTAATCGTGCGGTGCGTAGCCAGCAATCCCAATGCCCTCGGCTACTTCGGCTTTGGCTATTTTGCCAATCAACGCCAAAAGTTGCGCGCCCTCCCGATCGCTTCCACCGCGGCCCCGGTGATGCCCTCCCTGGCCAATGTGCAGTCCGGTCGCTATCAGCCCCTCAGTCGCCCCCTGTTCATCTACATCAACGACAAGGATCTTCAAAGCAGCAATGCCGTGCGCTCCTTCACCACCTACCTGGTGCGCAACGGCCTTCGCCTCGTCGAAGAGGCCGACATGATTCCCTTGCCGGCCAGCACCTATCGCCTGGTGGAAACCAAGCTCTACCGACGCATCGTCGGCACTGCCTTCGGCGGGGATCTGCCCGTGGGGCTGAGCATCGGTGAGGCGCTGCGGCGCAGCTTCGACGAAACCAAGCGGCCGCAGTTCCGCTGAGCCGATCAACGGCCCGGCTGAACCCTCCAGCCAGTCGACGCCAGGGCCACCGGGCCAGCGGCGACAGCCGGGCCAGCCCTGGCCAGCCGGCGACCTCCCCTTGCCCAGCCACCGCTGACCGCACCATGAACCGCCGCAGCCTGCTGATCCAGTTGCTGGGGCTCGGGGCCGCGGGGCTGACGAGCCGCTCCCTGGCCGCGCCAGGGGGCCGGGCTGAAGCGTCGACGACACGGTGGCGATCCACCGCCCTGCCCTTCCAGCCCATCAGAGGCCCGATCCCGCTGCCCAGCGATGGCCTCAGCGCCGCCGAGCAGCGCGCGGCCTACCGGCGCGTCGCCCTGCAGGACCGGCTGGTGGTGCCCGAGGGATTTCGCAGCGATCTATTGCTGCAGTGGGGAGACCGTCTGGGCACGGGCCGCTTCGGCTTCAACAACGATTTCCTGGCCTTCACACCCCTCGATCGCGAGCGAGCCCTGCTCACCGTGAATTTCGAATACATCAGCCCGCGGCCCTGGTGTGCCGGCTACGCCGCGGTGATCGGCCGGGAGCTGCCGTTTGCGCGGCTGCAGCAACTGCTGGCTGAGCGGGGCGGCAGCGTCGATGCCCTCGCCTTGGCGCCCCAGGATCCGCTGAGGGAACCGCTGCTGGCGGTGGCCACCGCCGCCCTCGAGGATCTGGGGATCGGGGTGGTGGAACTCTCCCGCTCTGCCGCTGGCGGCTGGCGCCACGCACCCAGCCGGCTGGAGCGGCGCGTCACCGGCCTGAGCGGGCTGCGGCGCCCACAGGAGCGCCTGCTGAGCACCGGTCCGGCCGCCGCCGTGTTTCGCCGCCGCCAGCGCCTCGGCTACGACGACGGCCTGGGCGATCGGGTGATCGGCAGCTTCGCCAACTGTGCCGGCGGTCAGACCCCATGGGGCACGGTGCTCTCCGCCGAGGAGAACATCCAGAGCCAGGTGGTGGAGGCGGTGCATGCCGACGGCAGCTCACCGCCGCCGGCGGAATGCCCCTTCCGCTTCGATGGCCAGCGCCTCGAGGGATTGGGCAACCCCTTCGGCCTGGCCGGCAACAAATACGGCTGGATGGTGGAAGTGGATCCGCGCCGGCCCGAACGCGTGGCGGTGAAGCACACGGCCCTGGGACGCTTCCGCCACGAGGCGGTGGCCCTGCGGGTGCGTGCCGGAGAGCCCCTGGTGGTGTATTCCGGCTGCGACCGCCACGGCGGCCACCTCTACCGCTTCGTCAGCGCCGATCCGGTGCGCGATCCCGCCGATCCCGCCAATTCCAGGCTGTTGGAACGGGGTCGCCTGGAGGCGGCCCGCTTCGATCCCGATGGCGGCGGCCACTGGATCCCGCTGCTGCCGCAAACCCCAGTGGAGCCCCTGCGGCCCTCCCATTTCAGCCGTCACGATCTGCCGGCCCTGCTGCCGGTTCCCCACGACGACCGCCGCCGGGCCGGCGCCACAGCGCTGCGCAGCGATGCGGAGTGGGAGGCGTATCGCCAGCGCTTCGCCAGCCTCGCCGCCCTCTATCCCGGCAACGGTGAGGAGCAGCTCGGCGCCATCCTGATCGACGCCCATCTGGCCGCCAACGCCGCCGGCGCCACCCCCACGGCCCGGCCCGAAGACACCGAACTGGATCCGCGCAGCGGTGATCTGTTGATCACCTTCACCGCCGGCGGAACCGACGGCGAGGGCCAGGCCGATCCAGCCATTTTCAAGGGGCCGGCGGGTGAACCAACCTGGCCCTACGGCTGGCTGATGCGCCTGGAGGACGGGCCTGCCCTGGCGGCCCAGGGCGGCGGAACATTCCGCTGGCGGCTGGTGGCCACCGGCGGCACCCCCTGGGAGGGGGGCCTGGGCTTCGCCAACCCCGACAACCTGGCCGTGGACCGCGGCGGCAATGTCTGGATGGTCACGGACCGAGCTGCGGTAAACGGCAGCGCAGATGTGTTCGGGAACAATGCCTGCTGGCTGTTTCCGGCCACGGGCCCGGCCGCCGGGGAGGCCCTGCTGTTCGCCACCGGCCCGATCGAGTGCGAGCTCACCGGACCCTGCTTCGACGCCGACGAGACCAGCCTCTTCCTGGCGGTGCAGCATCCAGGCGAGGACAACGCCACGCACCAGACCGGACAGGAGGAGGTGCAGGCTTACACCCTGCGAGACCGACAGGGGGGCGCTTTCGAGCAGCTTCGCCAGGTGCCGCTCGGCTCGAACTGGCCCGACAGCGACGCGGGCCGCATCCCCCGGCCCGGCGTGGTGGCGATCCGCCGCACCGACGGCTCCCGCCTGCTCAGCTCCAACGCCGCGGCCCGATGAGCGCCGCGGATGGGCCTGAAAGGGCACCGGTGCTGGTCTGCGGGCTGGGGGCCTTCGGCCAGGCCGTGATCGGCCGACTGCTTCCCTTCGGCATTCCGCTGCGCCTGCTCGATCGGGCCACCCCGGACTGGCTGATGCCGGATTGGGCGGAAACCCTCCAGCCGCTGCTCACCCTGGGCGACATGCGAAAACCCCAGGCGCTGCGCCTGGCAGGAGCGGTGCAAGCCCGTTCGGTTCTGCTGCTCAGCTCCGACGGCGGCATCAATGTGGAGGCGGCACTGCAGGTACGGCTGCTGAACGCCGCAGCGGAGATCGTGATCCGCTCCAGCGGCGATCTCGATGACCTGGGCTCGTTGCTGGAGCAAAGGCTGCCCAAGCTGGCGGTGGTCAATCCCCAGATGCTCAGCGCCGGCGCCCTGGTCCAGGCCCTCCGTCCTGGCTCCCAACTAGCCCGTTTCGAGGTGCAGGGAGAGACCTTCGAGGTGCGCGAAACTCCGCTCGAGGACCACCGTTTCCAGCGGCCCATTCGGTTGGAAGGAGCAGCGGAGGGCCAGGGTTCCCTGCTGGTGATGCCGCTCCGCTTCTACGCGCCCCAGCCCCGGCGCCACGGCGGTCCGGGCCAGACCCTGGTGAGCCTTCTGGCGGCGGTGCTGCGCAAACCGGTGGGGGCTGCCCAGGCGATGCTGCGCTGGGCCCGCCAGAGCAGCCTGCTCCAGCGCCGATTGGTGGCGGTCGTGCTGCTGATGGCCCTCGCCGGCATCCGGTTGTTCGGTGCCCAGGGCGCGGATGGCTGGGTTCAGGGGCTGTTCGTCACCTCAGCCCTGCTCAAGGGGGACTACGTCGATCCCACCAATGTGGTGCTGGGCCCGACGGGGGGGCCCCACGCCGGCGATGGCGTTTTGGTGACCACCACCCTTCTCTATTCCCTGGTTGGCACCCTGCTGAGCTCAGCCCTGGTGGCCCTGATCCTCGATCAGCTTCTCCTGGCCCGGTTTGGCGCCCGCCGCATGGGGCGGCTGCGCCGTGAAGCTCAACCCATCCTGCTGGTGGGAGGCGGCTCCCTGGCCCATCGGGTGGCCCAGATCCTGGGGATGGAGCGGCACGAGGTGGTGCGGGTGGAGGCCCAGGCGGCGGACCGCCAGGGGGATGACCGCTCCCTGTTCGTGCCCACGCTGGAGCAGGCTCGCCTGCGGTTGCGTGGCCGCGCGGTGCGCTCGGTGGCCCTGCTCTCCGGGCAGCTGCTGGCCGATGTGCAGGGCACCCTCGAACTCCAAGACCTTTGGCCGAAAGCCCGCTTTGCCCTGCTGGCCCGCAGCGAAGGAACCGAGGATCGGCTGGGCAATCTGCTGGGGGGGGCGAGCGTGATTTCCCCGATTGAACTGGGGGCCGATGTGGTGGTCGCCACCGCCTTCGGCGAGCGGGTGGAGGGGGTGTGGCGGATCCAGGGGCAAAATCTGCTCCAGGTCCGCTATCGGGTGTGCCCGGGCGACACCCTCGTGGGCAACACGGTGTCGCGCCTGGACCATGGCTACGGCCTCACCGTGCTCTCCCTGCAGCGAAGCGGCCAGCCTCGGCCCCTGGCGATCCCCGCCCACGGCACGCTGTTGGCGGTGGGGGACCAGCTGGTGGTGCTGGCCAGCCTGCCGGCCCTGCAGCGGCTGGAGCAGGGCCGGATCCGGCCCCCCGCGAGCGTGATCACCTTGCATCTGCCTCAGCCCCTGACCCCGGAGATGGCCCTGACCCTCCAACAAAGTCTGGCGCGGCGGCTGGGGATGGCTCCGGCGGAAGCCTCCGCCCTGCTCCACGCGAACCCCAGCCTTCGGCTGCCGGTGGATCCGGATTGCGGAGCCCTGCTCCTGCGGGATCTGCAGCACCAGGCGATTCGGGTGCGTCTTGAGAGCGAGGCCGGAGCAACGGTCGGGTCCGATTGATCAGCGCCCTGATGCTCCAGCCCAGGCAGTCCGTCGCGCCGGATACGCCCCATTGTTGCCTGTGGCCGATGGCGTTGATGTGTTCTTAACCGCGGCGTTTTCAGCATGGAGCCATCAGCCCCCGGCGCCATGCGTCTTGCGATCCATCCAGACCTGGCGATCCCCTCGCCGCTGAGCTACGGCGATCTTCAGCGCACCGGCCTGACGGCATCCGATCTGCGCGATGGCGTGACCGAGCATCTCTTCTTCACCCTCGGGCGCAGCGCACGAACGGCCTCCAGCCACGATCTCTACATGGCCCTCAGCCACGCGGTGCGGGACCGGCTGATCAGCCGCTACCTGGCCTGCGAGGAGGCGATGCGGGAGCAGAACAGCAAGTCCGTGGCCTATCTCTCGGCGGAGTTTCTGATCGGCCCCCAACTGGGTAACAACCTGCTGATGCTGGGAATCCGCGAGGAAGCCGAGCAGGCCATGCTCGGTTACAGCATTCCATCATTGGAGCAGCTGCTGGCGATTGAGGAGGAGCCTGGCCTGGGCAATGGCGGGCTTGGCCGCTTGGCGGCCTGTTATATCGAATCGCTGGCCAGCCTGGAGATGCCGGCAACCGGCTATGGCATCCGCTACGAATTCGGCATCTTCGATCAGGCGATTCACAACGGCTGGCAGGTGGAGATCAGTGATCAGTGGCTGAAGGGCGGCTGGCCCTGGGAACTGGTGCTGCCGGATCAACAATGCCGCGTTGGCTTCGGTGGATCCAGTGAAATTGTTCGTGATGACCTCGGCCATGAGCGGGTGCGCTGGAGGCCGGCGGAGGTGGTGCTCGGCATCCCCCACGATGTGCCGGTCGCCGGATTCCGGGTGAACTCCTGTGCTCGGCTAAGGCTGTGGCGAGCCGTTCCCACCGACAACTTTGATCTGCAAGCCTTCAACAGCGGCAACTTCCAGGCCGCCGAGCAGCAGAAAGTGAGCTCGGAGTCCCTCTCCAAGGTGCTCTATCCCAACGATGGCACCGAAGCAGGACGCCGGCTGAGGCTGATGCAGCAGTTCTTCTTCGTGAGCTGTTCGCTGCAGGACATGATCCGTCAACTGATCACACGCCAGATCCCGCTCCCATCCTTTGCCGATCATTGGGCGGTGCAGCTCAATGACACCCATCCCTCCATTGCCGTGGCGGAATTGATGCGGCTGCTGGTGGATGAGCATGGCTTCGGCTGGGATGAAGCCTGGACGATCACCCAATCCGCGATTGCCTTCACCAACCACACCTTGCTCTCGGAGGCGCTGGAGTGCTGGGACCTGGAGTTGTTCGCCTCTCTGCTGCCACGCCACCTGCAGATCATCTTCGAGATCAACCATCGCTTTCTCCAGGATGTGCGCCAGGCTTTTCCTGGCGACGAAGCGATGGTGAGCCGCCTTTCGATCATCAATGAGCAGGGCACACGCACGGTCCGCATGGCCCATCTGGCGGTGGTTGCCGCCCACCACGTGAACGGAGTGGCAGAACTCCACAGCCAACTGGTGCGCACCACCTTGCTGCCGGATTTTGCGGCGCTGTGGCCCCAGAAGTTCACCAATGTCACCAATGGCGTCACGCCGCGGCGCTGGATGGCCCTTGCCAACCCCGCACTCAACACCCTGCTGCGGGAGTCGGTGGGAGCCGACTGGCCGGTTCAGCCCGATCGCTGGTCGGAGTTGGAACGGGTCGCGAGCGATCCTGCCTTTCTGATGCGATGGGGCGACTGCAGGCTGGAGGCGAAGCGCCGGCTGGCCGATCGGATTGAGCGGCTGTGCGATCTGGTGGTTGATCCGACCAGCCTGTTTGATGTCCAGGTCAAGCGGATCCATGAATACAAGCGTCAGCACCTCAATGCCCTGCAGCTGATCTGCCGTTATCTGCGCATCAAGCAGGGTGAGACCTCAGGCCTGGCACCACGCACGGTGGTGTTCGGCGGCAAGGCGGCACCGGGCTATGCCATGGCCAAACTGATCATCCGCTTCATCCACGGCATCGGCGAAGTGATCAATCACGATCCGGATTGCGATGGTCTGCTGAAAGTGGTGTTTCTACCCGACTACAATGTGAAGCTCAGCGAATCCGTTTATCCTGCGGCGGATCTCTCCGAGCAGATTTCCACGGCGGGGCTGGAAGCTTCAGGAACCGGCAACATGAAGCTGGCGATGAATGGTGCCCTCACCATTGGCACCCTCGATGGGGCCAACATCGAGATTCGCGAGCGGGTGGGTGCGGAGCAATTTTTCCTGTTTGGTCACGATGCTGCCCAGATCCGTGAACTCATGCCCCACTACTGCCCCTGGCAGTGGCTTGAGGGTATGCCCCTGCTGGCGGAAGCGCTGGCCCTGGTGGAATCCGGTGCATTCAGCCGTGGAGATCGCGACCTCTTCCAGCCATTAGTCCAACAACTGAAGAGCCACGATCCCTTTGCGGTGATTGCGGATCTCGACTCCTACCTACAGGCTCAGGCGGCGGTAGACCTGGCCTGGCAGCAGGTTGACAACTGGCGCCGGATGAGCATTCTGACGTTAGCCCGTAGTGGCTACTTCTCCTCAGATCGGGCTGTGCGAACCTATGCTGAACGCATCTGGAAGGTGCGCCCAGTGCAGGTCAGCGTGGCCTGTCCCCTGCCAGGCTGATCCACTGATTTCTCCTGATTCTCTTCCTTTTGTTTTTGTCATGAGCAGCATCAACTCTGAAATGGCCACCATGGCCACCCTTGCGAACAGCCGTACCCCCCGCAAACTGGCTGCCGGTGACGTCATCTATCGTGATGGAGAACAAGGCAACACGCTCTTCGGCGTGGTTTCCGGTGAGATTGAACTCAGTTCCGGAGGAACAGCCACCGAGGTGATTGATGCCGGCAGCTCCTTCGGCGCCGCCGCCTTGTTGGATGCCGATCATCGTCGCTTCGGCAGTGCCAAGGCTCTTACCGATGCCGAGATTCTGGAGATGAATCGGGAAGAGTTTCTGTTTGCCATGCAGGAGCTACCGATGTTCGGCCTGGAAATCCTGCATGACCTTGAAATCCGGCTCCAGAAGCTGAAAGCCGGCCCCATCCAGCGATGAACCGTCGCCGGAGCGGTGCAGCAGCACCGCTCCGATCCCTTCCTCTCAGCAGAGCCGCGTTGTATCGCTGGGCAGTTCCGTGATGCCCAGCCTTCGGTTTTCCCCCTGGTGCTCCTGCCTCCTCCAAGCTTGGCTGGACTCACCGTTTCTGCACCCGATGGCCCTGGTTCCCCGCTGGCGCTACATGACCGACGACGCCAAGGCGATCACCCGCCGCGGCGCCGTGTCCGCCGGCGTGGTGCTGGTGGCGCTGCTGCTGTTCCGCGGCCTGGTGCCCTGGATCGTGCTGGGCCTGGTGGCTTGGTGGATCTGGAAAGCGATCAGCCGCTGAGGGATCCGGCTCTCACAACGGCCATAAAAAAAGCGGACCCGTCCAGGAACCGCTCGATGACCGCCGCCAATCTATGAACTTGTGTAACGCCACCGTGGCTGCTGCGGCCAGGGATCTTCCGGTCGGAACCATGCCGCGGTCATGGCGCTCGTTGGTGGCGGCGGACGATGAGGGGTTTGCAGACCCTTAGGGCACCTGCCCATTGCGCTTCGCCTCGCTGATCGCCCGGTCGATCCGCTCGCTGGTGGCCTGCGGCAGCTCGGGGGAGTACACGAACGCCTGCGATTCCGGCCGCTGCCCATCCAGCACCAGCTGGAGGCGGCTCCGCTGCCGCAGGGGAACCTGCTCCCGCACGTAGCGCAGCTGCTGTTCATCAGCCAGAACCGCATCCACCTGCCGGTTGATCAGCAGGGCGGGCGCGTCGCTGAGATTCGGCAGCGGCACCACGGTGACCTTGCCCTGCAGCGGTGGTGTGCGCAGCAACTTCTCGCTCACGCTGCCGGGCCGGGCGGCCACCCGGCGGCCCGCCAAGTCGCTGATGGAGTCCGGCAGGGCATCGCTCACCGGCGCCTCACGCAGAACGTCGAGGGTGATCGTGCTCACGATCAGTGAGCCAAACACGATCCGCAGCAGGTAGCTCAGCACAACCAGCCCCTGGCCCCGGGTGGTGGCCACGATCGTGTTGGTGCCCGGGCCCGTGGCCAGCACCTGAAACACCAGTGCGCGGCGGCGCCAGCCGTCGCGGGTCGGCCAGGGTCCCGCCGGCCCCGCCGCCGATCGCGGCGCTGAACCCGCAGCCAGGGCGCTTCCGGGGGGGTAGCCCGCTTCGGTGCGCCACACCGCTGCACTGAGCACCCCGATCGCCAGCAGGTAGCCAGCCAGCAGCCCGAGCAGCCGCGCATCCAGCACCCCCTCCAGCACCGCCCGCAGGGTGGCCAGCCGGTTGGAACCCATCAGCAGGGCCACGCCCGATTCCTGGAAGGGCAGGCTGAAGCGGTAGGTGCCCACCCGCTCCGGCGTGATCGTGAGACAGCCCACCCCCAGGTCCACCCGGCCCAGGCGACTGGCCTCCAACAGCGCCTTGGCGCTGGAAAAGGGTTCCAGGGTGTAGGCCAGCCGTTCCCGGCCGGCCACGAACTGCCAGAGATCCACGGCCGTGCCCTGCCAGCGGCCCGGCCCCTGCAGCTCCGAGCAGGGCGGTGACCCATCCAGCACACCCACCCGCAGGATCGCTTCGGAGCGGGCCGCCGGAGCGGAGGCCAGCAGGGCCAGCCCCAGGGCCAGCAAGGCGGTGCCAGCGGGGCGTGACCATCCGCGGCGGACCCTGCTCCGGGGCCGGCTCCGGCCGCCCCTCGGCGGGCAGGTCATGGCGCCGTGACTCCTGCAGGTTGCATAGCCACTCACGTTAATCCGGTTCAGGAGCGGCCCGGCGCTGATCCGGCCGATGCACCAGGCCGGGTCCCGACCATCCCGCGCCGCCTGCTCCTACGGTCCCCAGCGCCACCCCTGCCGTACGCCGCCCATGCCTCCGGCGCCCGCCACCATCCCAGCCCCAGAGCCGGCCGAGCGCATCATTCTGGCGCTGGATCGGCCCGATGCCGCCGCCGCTCTGGCCCTGGCCGGCGCCATCCCGGCGCTGCGCTGGGTGAAGGTGGGCCTTGAACTCTTCAGCGCCGCCGGACCCGCCGTGGTGGCCCAGCTGCGGGAGCAGGGCCTGCAGGTGTTCCTCGATCTCAAGTTCCACGACATCCCCGCCACCATGGCCGGCGCCTGCCGCAGCGCCGCCCGCCTCGGCGCCGGGCTGATCACGGTGCATGGCTGCGCCGGCGGCGAGGCCCTGGCCGCCGCCCAGACCGGGGCACAGGAGGGCGCCGCCGCCGCGGGCCTGGGAGCCCCAACCCTGCTGGCCGTCACCGTGCTCACCAGCTGGCCGGCGGAGCGTTTCGCCGCCGAGCTGGCGATCGCCGAACCGATTTCGTTCTACGCGAACCGCCTGGCGGCCCTCGCCGCCGACGCCGGCATCGGCGGCTGCGTGTGCTCCCCCCTGGAGGTGGCGGCCCTGCGGCAGGCCCATCCGCAGCCCTTCACCCTGGTCACCCCCGGCATCCGGCCGGCCGGTAGTGTCGCCGGCGACCAGGCTCGGGTGATGACCCCCGCCCAGGCCATCAGTGCCGGCGCCAGCCAACTGGTGATCGGCCGGCCGATCAGCGCCGCCCAAGACCCGGCGGCGGCCTTCGCCGCCTGCTGCGCCGACCTGGAGGGCCTGAGCCAGACGTCATCACCCTTGCCATAGCTGGGCGGTGAAGGTTACGGAATTCACCGTCAACGCCCAAGCCGCCGAAGCGGTCCAGGGGTTTCTGCAACGGAGCCGTGCCGTTCTCGATCAACCTCGCCCTGCCATCCGCATCCTGCGCCGCGTTCCCCTCGGCCTCGGGGCCCGCTTCACCCTGATCGCCCTCGGGGAGGTGGGGCTCTCGGAGGTGCTGCAGAACCATATGGCCCACCACCTGGTGGACAAGCTGCTGGAACGCCAGCGCAACCGCATCCGCGACCGGGTGACGGCCTTCGACGGCACCCTCCACAATGCCGAGGCGAGCGTGCGCCGCTACGCCGATCTGATCTCCCATCGCACCGCTGATCTGGCCTCCGAAAGCGGATCCTTCATCGCCGAGGGGGTGGAAACGGAAGACCAGCGGCATGTCCTGCTCCAGCAGAGTTGGAATGAGGTGCAGGGCTGCCTCACGGGCCGCCCCATGCCGCCCGAAGCCATCGCCGGCTTCCTCGGCAGCGACGGCAGGGGCAGCTCCCGCCCCAGCGCCCCCTTCTGAAGCGCCCCCCCGGCGCCCGTCCCCGCTCGATCCGCCCTTGGACCTCCCCAGCCTCCAGCCGCTCCAGCGCCTCGACCAGGACCTCTTCGACCGCGTGGCGGCCGAGGCCCGGGCCCTGCCCCGCCTGCGGCGCAACCACAACCTGCACCAGGAGAGCGATCCGGTGCAGCGGTTCCTCAACGTGATGCAGCCTGGCACCTACGTGCGGCCCCACCGTCACCTGCGCGCGCGAGCAGGGGCCGGCTTTGAGTGCTTCGTGGTGCTGCAGGGGGCCATCGGCCTGCTGCTTCTCGATCAAGCCGGTGCCGTGGTGCAACGCGAGCGGCTGGAGGCTGGCGGTCCGCTTCGGGGCATCCAGCTGGCCGAAGGCCATTTCCACACCCTGGTGGCCCTCACCCCCGACTCGGTGCTGCTGGAGATCAAGGAGGGGCCCTACGAACCCGCCGTCGACAAGGATTTCCTCGCCAGCTTCCCGGCCGAGGGCAGCGAGGCCGCCCGCCAGCAGGAGCGGAGCTGGCGGGATCTGTTCAGCGGCTCCTGAGCCACCTGCAGCGGATACGCGACAGGACGGTGCGCCGTCTCTACCTTGCGGAAGATTCCCACCACCTCCCCGATCCGATGCGCAGCGGTCGCACGATCTCCCCGCTCCTGGGCCTGCTGGCCGCAGCCTCCGCCACGCCGGCGCTGGCCTACAACCAGGCCAACTTCAACGGCATGGTGACCACCTTCCGCAACTACGGCTTCGAGGTGGTGAGCACCCATCAGCGCTGCCTGATGGAGCCCAACCTGTTTGGCCTTTACATCCGCGGCACCCGCAAGATCGTGGTCTGCCCCCGCGGCAACCAGCTCGACACCCTCATGCATGAGGGCTGGCATGCCGTGCAGGCCCGCTGCCGCAAGGGCAAGCCCCTGCTCACCGAGCAATACCTGCGGGCCAATCTCAGCCGCGCCGACCTGCGCGACATCGACGCCCTCTACAGCGCCAAGAGCTGGCACCGGGAAGCTGAGGCCCGCGCCATGGCCGCCCAGCAGATCCCCCTCTACATGTCCCACCTGGAGGCCTCCTGCGGCGCACCGCCGGCCGCCGGCGGCATCGCCCAGCCCCCGGCCGGCACGGCCACACCGCAGGCCGGCGCCATCAGCCCATCGGCCTCCCCAGCCACTGCCCCTGCCGCCGCAGCGCCGCCCCAGCCAGTGCCGGCCGCCGCCGCCCCGGCGCCCCGGCCGGCCCAAGCTCCCTCCAGCCAGTCCCTGCCGGGGCTGCTGCTTCAGCGGGGGCTGCCGTTGCTGCTGCCCTGATCAGCCAGGGCGGCCCGGCGGCAGAAGCTGCAATGGCCCCAGTGGGCCATTTCCCCGGCCGGCGCCGGCCGGCCGCAGTCCGGACAGGTCGCCATCGCCTGGCCATCGGAGCGGCTCGGGTGACGGGCCCACACCGCGGCCTCTTCCTCGGAGCCCGGCGTCGGCGCCACCTGGCCGTGGTGCTGACGCACCCGCACCTCCCGCACGGCAAAGCCCGCGCCACGCAGGGCACCGAGCAGCTGGTGGCGGTTGTACTGCAGGGCCTGGAGCCAGGGCCCCGGCGCGGCCCCTACGCTGAGCACCCCGGCCTGGAGGCTGAGGGGGCGGCAGTGGGGTGCCAGCTGGGGCCCGGCCAGCCGGGGCCAGGCCTGCCACAGGGCCGCCAGGTGGTCCTCCCGGAGCCAGGCCTGCTGGAGCTGATCCAGACAGCCCGCCAGGGACACGGCCGGGGGAGCCGCCGGCGGCATTAAAAACGACACGTTCCCCACCCGCCGGGTGGTGGGCCGGGCGGCCCCAGCCGGGCTGCTGCGGCCACGCCGCATGCGGCGCCGCGCCGCGGTGGCGTCGGGGCCGCCACCGGGACCCGGATGATCAGCTGGGGAATCGGCAGACTCCATGGCGCCAGGCTAGGGGCAGGGGCGATCGCAGGTGCGGCAACCCGCCGTTGGCGGCCCGTCTGCCAGGTCGCCACGATGCCGCTACCCTCGGGCAACCGCCCCCCACCTGAATCATGGGCTTCTTCGATCGGCTCAGCCGCCTGCTGCGCGCCAACCTCAACGACCTGGTGGGCAAGGCGGAGGATCCGGCCAAGATCCTCGACCAGTCGGTCGCCGACATGCAGGGCGACCTGATCAAGCTGCGCCAGGCCGTGGCCACCGCGATCGCCAGCCAGAAACGCCTGCAGAACCAGGCGGAACAGGCCGAGAGCCAGGCCCGCACCTGGTATGAGCGGGCCGAGCTGGCCCTCAAGAAGGGCGAGGAGGAGCTGGCCCGCGAATCCCTGTCGCGCCGCAAGACCTACCAGGAAACCGCCACGGCGCTCACCAACCAGATCAACGCCCAGGCGACCCAGGTCGACACCCTCAAGCGCAGCCTCACCGCCCTCGAGGGCAAGATCGCCGAGGCCAAGACCAAGAAGGACATGCTCAAGGCCCGCGCCCAGGCGGCCCAGGCCCAGGAGCAGCTCCAGAACGCCGTGGGCAACCTCAGCACCAACACCTCGATGGCGGCCTTCGAGCAGATGGAGGAGAAGGTGCTGAGCATGGAGGCCCGCAGCCAGGCCGCCGCAGAACTGGCCGGCGCCGACCTCGAAAGCCAGTTCGCCTCCCTCGAAGGCAACAACGTGGATGAGGAGCTCGAGGCCCTCAAGACCCGCCTCTCCGGCGGCGCCACCCCCATTCAGCTGCCGGCCCCCGATGGCCCCCTGCCCCAGCTCGAGCCCGTCCAGGTGGCAGAGGTGAACGCCGAACTCGAGGACCTCAAGCGCTCGATCGACAAGCTCTGAGGCCGGATCGGGCCCCCGGCCCCCCCGGGCCGGTCCATACAATCGGGCCAATTGAACCAGGGCCGTGGCCGCCAACGTGATCGACCTCACCGACGCCAGCTTCGCGGCCGAAGTGCTGGAGCACGCCCTTCCGGTGCTGGTGGATGTGTGGGCCACCTGGTGCGGCCCCTGCCGCCTGATGGCACCTTTGATGGGCTGGGCGGCCGAAACCTATGCCGGCCGCCTCAAGGTGACCAAGCTGGAGGCCGACGGCAACCCCCTCAGCCGCGACGGTTACCGCATCCAGGGCCTGCCCACCCTGATCCTGTTCCGCAACGGCCAGGAACTGGCGCGCCACGAAGGCGCCATGGCCCAACCCCAACTCCAGACCTTCCTGGATGCCCATCTCTGAGCGGGTCGCCCGGCTGGGCAGCGGCGTCTTCGCCCGCAACGACCAGCGCAAGGAGGCCTACCGCCGCCGCCTCGCCGGTGCTGCAACACCGGGCGCCGCAACACCGGGCGCCGACGGCATTCCGCTGCCGCCCCTGCTCGACCTCTCCCTCGGCTCCACCGACCTCCAACCGCCGGCGGTGGCCCTCGAGGCGATTGCCGCAGCCCTGGGGCGTCCCGAAAGTGCCGCTTACTGCCTCCATGCCGCCACGCTCCCCTTCCGGGAGGCGGCCGCCGCCTGGGCGCAGCGGCGCTTCGGCGCGGCGGTGGATCCCGAGCGGGAGGTGCTGCTGCTGGTGGGCTCCCAGGAGGGCACGGCCCACCTGCCCCTGGCGGTGCTCAACCCCGGCGATTCGGCCCTGCTGCTCGATCCCTACTACCCCTCCCACCGCGGCGGGCTGGAGCTGGCCTCAGCCGAAACGGTGTTGCTGCGCCTCGATCCCGCCCAGGGCTGGCGTCCCGATTTCGCCGCCATCCCCGCCGCCGGCTGGGATGCCCTACGGCTGATGGTGCTGGGCTTCCCCCACAACCCCACCGCCACCACCGGCCAGCAGGCCTGGCTGGATGAGGCGGTGGCCCGCGCCATCGACCACGACATCGTGCTGGCCCACGACAACCCCTACGTGGACCTGGCCCTCGAGGGGGAGGCTCCGGCCCTGCTGCGCCATCCCGACTGGCGCCGCTGCGGCATCGAGTTCTTCTCCTTCTCGAAAAGCTGGTGCCTGGGGGGCTACCGCCTCGCCTTCGCCATCGGCGCCGAACCCCTGATCACCGCCCTGCGCCAGCTCAAAGGGGTGGTGGATTTCAACCAGTCCCTGGCGCTGCAGGCCGGTGCGATCGCGTCCCTCGAGCACGCCCCCACCTGGCCGGAGCAGCTGCGGCGGGTCTACCGGGAGCGGCGCGACCGCATGACAGCGGCCCTGCGGGCCGAAGGCTGGACGGTGCCCGAGGCCTCGATGGCCCTCTACCTCTGGCTGCCGCTGCCGGCGGCGTCGGCAGGGCGCGGCCTCGATTCGGAGGCCTTCGCGGCGGAGTTGCTGGCGGCAACGGGGGTGTGCCTCACCCCCGGCAACGGCTTCGGGCCCGGGGGTGAGGGCTGGCAGCGCCTCGCCCTGGTGCACCCCTGCCCCGACCTGGAAGCCGGCGCCGCCCGCATGGGCCGCTGGCTGCGCCAGCTCTGAACCGGCCATGAACGGCCGCATCCTGGCCCTGCGCCGTGGCCTGGGGGAGCCCACGGCCTGGCGGCTGCGCAGCCTGCCGGTGTGCGCCAGCACCGAAACCGAACTGGAGCGCTGGCTGCTGCGGGAACCTCCAGCGGAGGTGCTACAGCAGCCGCGGGCGGTGGTGGCCCGCCGCCAGCGTTTCGGCCACGGCCAGCACGGGCGTCGCTGGGAATCAGCGGCGGGGGGCGTGTGGCTGAGCGCGGCCCTGCCCTGGCCACCCGATCCGGCCACGGCGGCGGCCCCGGGGCTGGCGGTGGCGGTGGCCCTGGCGGAGGCCCTGCAGCAGCGGGGGGTGCCGGTGGCGCTGAAGTGGCCCAACGACCTCCTGCTGGCCACCCCCGACGGCCGCCGCAAACTGGCCGGCCTGCTGCCGGGGCTGCGGCTGCGGGGCGGACAGGTGCGCTGGGCCCGGATCGGGGTCGGCCTCAACGGACGCAACCCGGTGCCGGCCGGGGCCAGCGGGCTGCGGGGCTTCCCGAGGCTGCGGAACGGCGAACCCCTGGCCCTCACGGCCCTGGTGCTGGCTGCCCTGGAGCGAGCCATGGCATGGGCGGGGGATGGGGAGGCGGTGCGCCGCCGGGCCGAGGCCCTGCTCCAGACCCCCGAGCCGCTGCAGCTAGAGGGAGCCTGGTGGCATCCCAGCGGCCTGGCCCGCGATGGCGGCCTGCGGCTGATCGATCAAGGCGGCGCGGAGCGCATCCTGCGCCGCTTCTGAGCCCACCACCGCAGCCGGTGGTGTGTGGGCGCCGACCAGCCCGAAGCGCGGGCATGCACCACAATGGCCACGGTTTCCGGACCCGGCGGCCCGTCTCTCCCGCCTCCGCCCCTGCCCCGTCTCCATGGCCCGCCAGCCGCTCCCCACCCTTCTGGCCGTTGCCTCCCTGGCGGCGCTCCCCCTGGCTGCCCCCTGGGTGCTGGCCCAATCCGCCGTTGAGGGCGGCGTCCCCGCGCCGGCGGCCGCTCCCGCGGCAGCACCAGCCCCGGCAGCAGCTCCCCCCGCGCCGGCCCCCGTGGAGGCCCCGGCCCCACCGGCGGCCCAGGCCCCGCCAGCCGCCGTCCAGACCCCATCCCCGGCAGTGCGGGTCCAGGCGGACCCAGCGCCGCTGGTGCCATCCCCCGCAACCGCCGGCAGCAGCCCGCCGCCCCTCCAGCCCGGACCGGCCGAGCGCCGCATCCAGCCCCCCAGCCGCTTCGACCGCTCCCTGGATGCCCTGGTCCGCGATGGGGTGGTCTCCCCCCGCGAGGTGCGGGTGCACACCGGCCTGATCACCAACCCCGCCCTGCTGCAGCAGGGCTGCAGCAGCGGCGCCTTCTCCGCCCGCGAATGCGGGGCTGGCGATGGTGGCGTGGTCTTCCGCGGCCGCGGCGGCGGTCTCTACGGCGGGGGCGGGGGCGGGAGCCTGGCGGGCGGTGGTGGCGGTGGCGGCGAGCGCAACGGCATCGATGCCGCCCCCCTGCCGCCGATCGCGGTGCCGGTCACGGCGCTGCTGTCCGGCATCGGCGGCAGCTTCCGGCTCACCGATGCGTTCCGGATCACGCCACGGCCCGCTGCGATCGCGGGCAATGGCAACCGCGGCCTGATCTTTCCCCTGATCGGCGCGGCCGAACCCACCAGCGGTTTCGGCTGGCGCCTGCATCCGATCCTCGGCACTTGGATGATGCACAGCGGCCGCGACCTGGCGGCGCCGGAGGGCACCCCGGTGGTCGCGGTCCTGAGCGGCCGGGTGGTGAGCAGCGGTGATGCCGGCGGCTACGGGCTGGCGATTGAGATCGAGCACGAACGGCCCCTGCGCCGCACCCTTTATGGCCACCTCTCGGAGCTCTATGTGAAGGAGGGCGATCGGGTGCGCCAGGGAGAGGTGATCGGCCGCGTGGGCAGCACGGGCCGCAGCACCGGCCCGCACCTGCACTTCGAGGTGCGCATGCCCCAGGAGGGCGGCTGGGTGGCGGTCGACCCGGGCGAGTTCGACACCAGCGGCGCCACCCTGGTGGCCAGCGGGCTCCCGGGCCTGGCCGGCCTGGCCAACCCCGACGGCGGTCCAGCCCCCGATGCCCTGGCCCTGCTGATGGGTCAGCTGATCCAGAGCCTGGAGCGCCCCCGCTCGCCCCTCGCAGCCGGGGGCGCTGCACCGGCCCAGCCGCTCCCCACCGACAGACTGCCCCGGCCCTTCCCCCCCGCCGCCGCGGTGCCGGCGCCGGCCCCCCTGCCCCGCAATCCCCAATCGGCGGCTACACCAGGCGGGTAGACCCCTGCTGATCGGCACCGATGGGCAAGAAGCACAAGGACACCGCCCTTACGGACACCGGACTGCCTCCCAGAGGCCCGGAAACCTCCCTGGTCCCCGGCGAGGCCCTGACGGTCCCGGTACCCGGCGCCCCGGGCCAGAAGCTCGACAGCCGTTTCTACGAGTCGGAGTTGGCGCTGCTCCAGCTCGAACTGGTGAAGATGCAGTACTGGATCAAGGCCACCGGCTTCCGGCTGATGGTGGTGTTCGAAGGGCGGGATGCGGCCGGCAAGGGCGGCACGATCAAGCGCATCACCGAGCCCCTCAACCCGCGCGGCTGCCGCGTGGTGGCCCTGGGAACCCCCTCCGACCAGCAGAAGACCCAGTGGTATTTCCAGCGCTATGTGGAACACTTCCCCGCCGCCGGCGAGATGGTGCTGTTTGATCGCAGCTGGTACAACCGCGCCGGCGTGGAGCGGGTGATGGGCTTCTGCACCCCCCTGCAGGTGGAGCAGTTCATGCGGGCCTGCCCGGAGCTGGAGCGGATGCTGGTGGATTCGGGCATCCTGCTGCTCAAGTACTGGTTCTCGGTAAGCGATGCGGAGCAGGAGGCCCGCTTCCGTGACCGCATCAAGGATCCGATGCGCCGCTGGAAGCTCTCGCCGATGGACCTGGAGGCCCGCGACCGCTGGGAGGAGTTCTCCCAGGCCAAGGACGCGATGTTCGCCCACACCAACATCCCCGAGGCCCCCTGGTTCACGGTGGAGGCCGACGACAAGCGCCGGGCGCGGCTCAACACCATCCACCACCTGCTCAGCAAGGTGCCCTACCGCGACATGACCCCCGCGGCGATCAAACTGCCGCCCCGGAAGGCCGCCAAGGCGGTGGACAGACCCCCGATCGGCGAGCAGTTCTTCGTGCCCAACCGCTACCCCTGAATCCGGCTCAGGCTTCCGGCGCGGCCCCGTCCAGAGGCTCCGGCGGCACAACCGCCACCAGCACCTTGTCGACCCGGTTGCCATCCATGTCGAGGATCTCGACGTGCAGGCCATCGGTGTCGAACCGCTCGCCGCTGCGGGGGATGTGGCCGAGGTGGTGCATGGCGAAGCCCCCGACGGTGTGGAAATCGCCGCTGCGCTCGCCGCGGAGGGTGCTGCGCTGCACCAGCTCCTTGAAGGCCTCGATCTCCAGCAGACCGTCAATCAGCCAGGAACCGTCGGCGCGCTGCACCACGGCGGGATCTTCGTTGTCCTCGGCGGAGGGCAGGTCGCCCACGATCGCCTCCATCAGATCGGTCACCGTGACCAGCCCCTCGATGCCGCCGAATTCATCGGTGACCAGGGCGATGTGGCTGCCGGACTCACGGAACCGCTCGATCACCGCCAGGGCCCGGGTCGTTTCGGCCACATAGAGCGGCGGCTGCAGCAGCGGCTCCAGCACCACCGGCGCACCGGAGGCGCTGGGATCCTCACCCGCCGCTGCCCCAGCCCGGCCAGCGCGGGCCAGACGCTCGGCCACCAGAAACTGGCTGGTGCGCAGCACCCCCTGGCAGGCATCGAGGCTGCCACGGCCCACCGGCAGACGGGAATGGTTGCTGGCGATCACGGTGTCCAGCTGCTCGCGGGGACTGGCCTCGGCATCCAGCCAGCCGATCTCGGTGCGGGGGGTCATGAAGGCGCGGATCGGGCGGTCCCCGAGGCGGAACACCCGCTGCACCATGCTGTGTTCCGCCTCCTCGAACACACCGGCCTCGGCGCCCTGACGGATCAGGGCCTTGATCTCTTCCTCGGTGAGGTCCGGTTCGCCGCTGTCGCGGATGCCCAGCAGGCGCAGGAGCAACTCGGTGGAGCTGCCGAGCAGATGCACCACCGGCGCACTGAAGCGCGAGAGGGTGCGCATCGGCCCGGCCACGGCACAGGCGATGGCCTCGGGATCGTTGAGGGCGATGCGCTTGGGCAGCAATTCACCGATCACCAAGGAGAGATAGGTGATCACCCCCACCACCAACGCCAGACTCACCCCTTCAGCGGAGGAACCGATCCAGGGCACCGCCGCCAGCGTCGGCTGCAGCCGCTGGGCGATGGTGGCGCCGCCCACCGCACCGCTGAGGATGCCGATCAGGGTGATGCCGATCTGAACGGTGGAGAGGAAATCGTTCGGCGCGTTGGCCAGCTTCAGGGCGGCCCGGGCCTTGCGGTTGCCCCGCTCGGCCTGCTGCTCGAGCCGCACCTTGCGGGCCGAAACCACGGCGATCTCCGAGCCGGAGAAGATGCCGTTGGCCACGATCAGCACCAGGATCAGCAGGCCTTCGATCAGCAGTCCCGAGGCCATCCGGAGCGGCACACTCAGAAGGGCGAACCCTACCAGCGCTTCACCGTGGGCCGAGCTGGCCGGCGGATGGCGCCCGGCCAGTCCCTAGCCGGCGACGCGGCCATCGCGGAAGTGAACGACCCGCCCGGCCCGGTCCCCCACCTCCTGCTCGTGGGTCACCAGCAGGATCGTGATGCCCTGGGCGTTGAGGTCATCGAAGATCGCCAGCACCTCTTCAGTGGTGCGGGAATCGAGGGCACCGGTGGGTTCATCGGCCAGCAGCAGGGCCGGCCGATTGATGATCGCCCGTGCCACCGCCACCCGCTGCTGCTGGCCGCCCGAGAGTTGGTTGGGACGGTTGTTGACCCGCTTGGACAGGCCCACCCGCTCCAGGGCCACAAGGCCACGCTCGCGCCGCTGCTCGAGGGGAACGCCCGCGTAGATCATCGGCAGCATCACGTTGTCGAGGGCGCTGAGCTGCGGCAGCAGGTGAAACTGCTGGAACACGAAGCCCAGCTCACGGTTGCGCAGGTCCGCCAGCTCGTCGTCGGTGAGGGTTTCCACCGGCACGCCGTTGAGGCGGTAGCTCCCGCCGCTGGGGCGGTCGAGGCATCCCATGATGTTCATGGCGGTGCTTTTGCCCGAGCCTGAGGTGCCCATCAAGGCCAGGTACTCGCCCCGATCCACCCGCAGGCAGAGGTCATCGAGGGCGCGCACCTCGGTGTCGCCGCTGCCGTAAACCTTGCTCACATGGATCAGTTCGGCCACCGGGGCTGCCGGGGCAACGCTGGGTCCGCCGGAGGCCCCCACGGGCAGGGAGATCACCATCGGGTGCTCCGCTCAGCCCAGGGGCAGGGCCGGCGCCGCCGCCAGGGCCTGCTGCAGGATCGGCGTGCCGGCCACAGTGGAACTGGCCCACTCGAACAGCGGGCTGGAGAGGATGCCACCCACCGCGGTGACCAGCACACAACCCACCAGGGCCACCCGCAGGGGCTGCATGCCAGCCAGATTCCAACGGATCTCGGGGTAACCCTTCACGGCATCAGACGCCTCCTGGGGCTCCTTCACCACCATCATCTTGATCACCGAGATGTAGTAGTAGATCGACACCACCGAGGTGATCAGACCCACCACCACGAGCAGGTACTGCTGGTCGGCCCAGCCGGCGAAAAAGAGGTAGATCTTGCCGAAGAAGCCCAGCATCGGCGGAATGCCGCCGAGCGAGAGCAGGCATAGGCTCAGACCCAGGGTGATCAGAGGATCCTTCTGATACAGGCCGGCGTAATCGGCGATCCGATCACTGCCGGTGCGCAACGAGAAGAGGATGATGCAGGCGAAAGCCCCCAGGTTCATGAACAGGTAGGCGGCCATGTAGAGCACCATCGCCGCGAAACCGTCTTCGGTGCCGCACACCAGGCCGATCATCACGAAGCCCGCCTGGCCGATCGAGCTGTAGGCCAGCATCCGCTTCATCGAGGTCTGGGCGAGAGCCACGATGTTGCCGAGCACCATGCTGAGCAGCGCCAGCACGGTGAACAGAAACTTCCACTGCGCATCGAAGCTCTCGAAGCAGCCCACCAGCAGGCGCAGGGCGAGGGCGAAGCCGGCGGCTTTGGAGCCCACCGATAGGAAGGCCACCACCGGCGTGGGGGACCCCTCATAAACATCAGGCGTCCACTGGTGGAAGGGCACTGCGGCGATCTTGAAGGCCACCGTGGCCAGCACGAACACCAGGGAGAGGGCGGTGATCGGCGAGGCGGCGGTGCGCAGCGCCACGGCGATCGCCTCGAGGCTGGTGCTGCCACCGCTGAGCCCGTAGAGCAGAGAGGCGCCGTAGAGAAACACTGCCGCCGCGGCCGAACCCACCAGCAGATACTTGAGAGCGGCCTCCGAGCTGCGGGCATCCCGCTTCATGTAGCCGGAGAGCAGGTAACTCGAGACCGAGAGGGTCTCGAGGGAGATGAAGATGCTGATCAGGTCGGTGGCGCCGCACAGGAACATCGCCCCGAGCGTGGCCGCCAGCAGGATCGCGGCGTATTCCCCCACCGGCGTGCCGCTGCGCTCCACGTAGCGCCAGCTGAGCAGCAGGGTGATCAGGGTAGAGGCGGCCACCACGGCCCGGAAGGCGATCGCCAGGTTGTCGGCCAGGAAGGCGCCGAGGAAGGAGGGTTCCAGCGAACCGTTCCACTGGAGCGCCAGCAGCACCAGGGAGGTCAGCAAACCGGCGTAACAGATGGGTGGCACCCAGCGGGTGGCGGCCCGTTCGCCGGCCAGGTCCACCAGCAGGCAGACCAGCAGGGCCACCAGCACCGCGCCCTCGGGGGCGATGGCGGCTGCATGCAGCTGCAGATTCAGGGTGCCGGTGCTGATTCCGGCCGCGATCGCATCGGTGGCGACGCTCGCGGCTCCGCCAAGGCCTGAGGCCACAGCAGTGGCCAACGGCCAACCGACCGCGATGGGGACTGCCATTGCGACGGGAACAGCCACGGGATCCACACAACTCGTCCGGCGATGCGGACTGTAGCGGCCGTTTCCGGCGGTGACGGACCGCCGTGGACGGCGGTGGCGGCGCGGCCATGGACGGCGATGCGATAAAGAGGGAAGCGGTTTCCTGCGTTTCCGTGGCGCACACCCTGGTCATCGTCGAAAGCCCCACCAAGGCGCGCACCATCCGGGGGTACCTGCCGAAGGACTTCCGCGTGGAGGCCTCCATGGGCCACGTGCGCGATCTGCCCAACAACGCCAGCGAGATCCCGGCGGCCCACAAGGGCGAGAAGTGGGCCAACCTCGGCGTCAACACCGCCAACGACTTCGAGCCCCTCTACGTGGTGCCGAAGGACAAGAAGAAGGTGGTCAAGGAGCTCAAGGACGCCCTCAAGGGCGCCGACCGACTGCTGCTGGCCACGGACGAGGATCGCGAAGGCGAGAGCATCAGCTGGCACCTGCTCCAGCTCCTTGCGCCCAAGGTGCCGGTGAAGCGGATGGTGTTCCACGAGATCACCAAGGAGGCGATCGGTCGGGCCCTGGAGAGCACCCGCGAGCTCGACATGGAGCTGGTGCATGCCCAGGAGACCCGCCGCATCCTCGACCGGCTGGTGGGCTACACCCTCTCGCCGCTGCTATGGAAGAAGGTGGCCTGGGGACTCTCGGCCGGCCGGGTGCAGTCGGTGGCGGTGCGGCTGCTGGTGCAGCGGGAGCGGGCGCGGCGGGCCTTCCGCAGCGGCAGCTACTGGGACCTCAAGGCCCGGCTCAGCCACGGCGGCCTCCGCTTCGAGGCGAAGCTCAGCCAGGTGAAGGGCGAGCGCATCGCCGGCGGCTCCGATTTCGATGAGAGCACCGGGGCCCTCAAGGCCGGCAGCAAGGTGCGTCTGCTGGCTGAGGCCGAGGCCCGCGCCCTGGTGGCGGCGGTGGAGGCGGGCCCCTGGCGGGTCACGGCGGTGGAGGAGAAGCCCACCGTGCGCAAGCCGGTACCGCCCTTCACCACCAGCACCCTGCAGCAAGAGGCGAACCGCAAACTGCGGCTCTCGGCCCGCGAAACGATGCGCACCGCCCAGGCCCTTTACGAACGCGGTTTCATCACCTACATGCGCACCGACTCGGTGCACCTCTCCGACCAGGCGATCAACGCCGCCCGCAGCTGCGTGGCCGACCGCTACGGCAAGGACTACCTCTCGCCGGCACCCCGCCAGTTCTCCACCAAGGCCCGCAACGCCCAGGAGGCCCACGAGGCGATCCGCCCGGCCGGCGAATCCTTCCGCACCCCCGCCGACACCGGCCTCGACGGCCGCGACCTGGCCCTTTACGAGCTGATCTGGAAGCGCACCGTGGCCAGCCAGATGGCTGACGCCAAGCTCACGATGCTGGCGGTCGACCTGGAGGCCGCCGCCGCCAGTCCCGTGGGCCCGGCCAGCTTCCGCGCCAGCGGTAAGCGGATCGACTTCGCCGGCTTCTTCCGCGCCTATGTGGAGGGCAGCGACGACCCCGATGCCGCCCTGGAGGGCCAGGAGGTGCTGCTGCCGGCCCTCAAGGTGGGCGATGCCCCCGCCGGCGAGGCGGTGGAGGCCCTGGGCCACCAGACCCAGCCCCCGGCCCGTTACAGCGAGGCGGCCCTGGTCAAGATGCTCGAGAAGGAGGGCATCGGTCGTCCCTCCACCTACGCCTCGATCATCGGCACGATCGTGGACCGTGGTTACGCCACGCTCCAGAACAATTCCCTCACCCCCAGCTTCACCGCCTTTGCGGTGACCGCCCTGCTGGAGGAGCACTTCCCGGATCTGGTCGATACCAGCTTCACCGCTCGGATGGAGAGCAGCCTCGATGAGATCTCCACCGGCAAGGTGGAGTGGCTGCCCTACCTGGAGGGCTTCTACAAGGGCGAGAAGGGGCTTGAAACCCAGGTGCAGCAACGGGAGGGCGACATCGACCCCGGTGTGTCCCGCACCGTGGAACTCGAGGGCCTGCCCTGCGTGGTGCGGATCGGCCGCTTCGGCGCCTACCTCGAGAAGAAGCGGGTGGCCGACGACGGCAGCGAGGAGCTGCTCAAGGCCACCCTGCCGGTGGAGATCACCCCGGCCGACCTCGATGCGGACCGGGCGGAGCTGATCCTCAAGCAGAAGGCCGATGGCCCCGAATCGATCGGTGTCGACCCGGAAACGGGTGAAGCGGTCTACCTGCTGTTCGGCCAGTACGGGCCCTACCTGCAGCTGGGCCAGGTCAGCGAGGCCACCCCCAAGCCGAAGCGCGCTTCTCTGCCCAAGGGGTCCAAACCCGAAGAGATGACCCTCGAGGATGCCCTCGGGCTGCTGCGGCTGCCCCGCCATCTGGGAGAGCACCCGGACGGCGGCAAGGTGCAGGCCGGCCTCGGCCGCTTCGGGCCCTACGTGGTGCACGACAAGGGCAAGGGCGAGAAGGAGTACCGCTCCCTCAAGGGCGACGACGAGGTGCTGGCGATCGGCCTGAGCCGCGCGCTCGAACTGCTGGCCGAACCGAAGCGGGGCCGCGGCGGCCGCACCGCCCTCAAGGACCTGGGCACCCCGGAAGGGGGCGAGGAGGCGATCCAGCTGTTCAACGGGCCCTACGGGCTTTACGTGAAGCAGGGCAAGCTGAATGCCTCCCTGCCGGAGGGCACCACGGCCGACACCATCACCCTCGAGCAGGCGGTGGAGCTGCTGGCCGCCAAGGCGGCCTCGGGCAAGGGCGGCGCCAAGGCCCGCACGGGAAGCCGCACCACCACCAAGGTGGCCGGTAAGACCGCCGCCACCAAGGCGGCCGCCAAGACCGCGGGCAAGACCGCCGCCGCCAAGGCCGGTGCCACCCCCAAGCCTCCCTCCACCACCAAGACCGGCCGGCTGCGGGCCAGCGCGGTGCGGGTGATTCGGCCCGAAGGCGGCTGATGGGACCCGACCGCCGGCACCGGTTCGGTCACCCCGGCCTGCGACTGCTGCCGCTGCTGTTGCCACCCCTGCTCGGGGGCTGCAGCGGCACCCGCTTCGGCGAGGCCCTCTCACGCAGCTTTCCGGGGGTCGGCGAACCGCCGCCGGCCGCCACCAGCCCCGCTCCCGACCGGGCGGCCCCGCCGGCAGCAACCCCCTTGCCCGGAGCTGCCGCAGCGGTTGGCGCCACGCCTGGCGGCCCCGCCGCCGGGGGAGTGGCCGCAGCCGGCAAGCTCGCCACCCCGCCAACGGCCGGGCCGATCGGCGCCGGCAGCCCTCCCCGCCCCACCGGCTCGGCACCATCCGCCCCCCCCGCCGCTGCCGCGGGTCAGAGCCGCCCCCGAGCCGCCAGCGCCAATCCCTCCCCCTACCGGGTCACGATCCGCCTGCCCCTGGCCGATCCCTCCGCCCCCGCCGAAGTGGTCACCGAGGCCCTGCGGGCCGCGGGTGTGCCCTTCGAGGTGGAAACGATCGAGCGCATCGGGGGCAGCGCCGCCTCCCCGCCAGCCAGCGCCCCGGCGCCGGTATCCCCAGCGCCCGCAGCGCCCCAGGTGCGCCCCGCGCCACCGCCCCGCTAATCGCGGCGGAACACCGCGTCCCCCCAGCCCCGCCCGCGCCCGCCGATGCCGCCCCCTCCCCCGCGCCAGCTCAGCCCCCGGCAGGCCCGCCAGATGATGGACACCGCCTACCTGGCGGCGGCCACTGCGCTGCTCTGGGTGGCGCTCTACTACCTGCCGGTGGGGGGGCCCCTGTTCCGCCTGGCCCTTCCCTTGCCTCTGGCCCTGTTGCAGCTGCGCCACAACGGCCGCTGCGCCCTCGAGGGTCTCGCGGTGCTCGGGCTGCTGGTGGTGGCCCTGATGGGTCCGATCCGCGGGCCCCTGGTGCTCTTCCCCTATGGCTTCCTGGCCCTCTGGCTGGGCTGGAGCTGGAAGCGGCGGCTGAGCTGGTGGATCAGCCTGGCGGTGGGCGCCCTGATCGGCGCCACCGGCTTCCTGGTGCGGGTGGCGGTGCTCTCGGTGCTGGTGGGGGAAAACCTCTGGGTGGTGATCACCACCGCCGCGGCCGGGCTGCTGGAGCGGCTGCTGGGGCTGGTGGGGCAGGGGGCCGGCCTCGACCTGGCCCAGGTTCAGGGGGCCGCCCTGGCCCTGGTGCTGATTCAGAACCTGCTGCTGGTCCTCTGCCTGCACGCGGTGGCCTACTGGATCTTCCCCCGCCTCCAGGCGCCGATCGGCGAGCCACCCCGGGCCCTGCGCGATTTCCTTACCATCGATCCGCTGTGACGGGCCTGCCCCGCCGGCTCAGCGGCTCGCCGGAAGCAGCGGAGCACTGGTGCCGCAGCTGGCGGGAGTCCCTGGCCGGCACGGAGCTTCTGGTGCTCCTGGCCGCCACCGAAACCGCGGCCGTGGCAGGCATCTCGGCCGCCGGCTCAACCCCCGAAGCGCGCCGCTGTACCGCCGCCGCCGATGCGGAGCTGCTGCTGCTCGGCCCGGCGGTCCCGCTCCCCCATGCCCTGCCGGCCCTGCCGGCCGGGGTGACGCCGGCCTTGATCAGCCAGGTGGTGTGCGCGGAGCTGGCCCTTGCGCTCCTGGTGGTGGACCTGGGCTGTTCGGTGGCGCCGGCGGTCCCGCACCTGCGGCTTCCCCCGCCGGCCGGCCAGGGGCCCGCCCGCTGTCTCAGCAGCGGCGCCGCCATGAGCCGGACCCGGGTCGAGGCGCTGGTGGCCCAGGGGCGCCGCTGGGGGCGCCGGGGCCAGCGCCGGCCGGGGTCGGGCAACCCCTCCCCCCCCCGGCCGCTGGTGCTGGCCGAATGCGTGCCCGGGGGCACCACCACCGCCCAGGCCCTGCTCACGGGGCTGGGGATCGAGGCGGGGGGGATTGTGAGCGGCAGCCTGCACCGGCCCGCCCATGCCCTCAAGGCCGACCTGGTGGCCCGCGGCCTGGCGGCCGCACCGGCCGGGACCCTGGCGGGCAGCGGCCGGCCGGGGCCGCCGGATCCGGTGGCGGTGGCGGCGGCCTTCGGCGATCCGATGCAGCCCCTGGCCGCCGGCCTGCTGCTGGCGGCGGCGGAGGCGGAGCGGCCCCTGCTGCTCGCCGGGGGCAGCCAGATGGCGGCGGTGCTGGCCCTGGCCCTCGCCCTGGCCCCCGCCCCGCTGCTGCCGCGGCTGGCGCAGCTGGCGGCCCTGGGAACCACCGCCTGGGTGGCCAGCGAGCGTGAGAGTGATCTGGTGCTGCTGCTGCAGCGGATCGGCCAGCGCTGGGGGGTGGAACCCCTGGCCTTCGCCGCCTCGCTGCGCTTCCCGGCCCCGATCCACCCCGCCCTGGCGGACTACGAACGGGGCTACGTGAAGGAGGGGGTGGGAGCCGGAGGCCTGGCGATCCTCTGGGAACTGGCGGGCCGCGATCCGGCAGGCCTGGCCGCCGCCTGCGACCGGGCCTGCACCACCCTGCTCGGGCCGGCGCCGGCACCACCCAGTTGCTCCCTGGCCCCCGCAGCAGGGATGGCCGGCCAGGCGCCCGAGCGGGCCAGCCCCGGTTCCCCCGCTCAGGCCGGGGCCCTACCGTCCGGCGATGGTTGAGACCCCTCTGACCCGCCGCGGGGTGCTGCGGCTCGGTGCGGCAGCATCGCTCACCCTGGCCGGCTGGGGCCTGGCGGGCTGCGGTGGTCCCAGCCCTCGCCTGGTCGGCTGCCGCGGCGACCTGCCCGCCGCCTGGAGCTCCCGCCTGCCCCGCCCCTGGCAGGTGCTGCTGCTCGACGAACCGGCAGCCGTGGGCCGCACCATCGCGGAGGGACCAGGGAGCGCGGCCGGGGGGCGGCCGGCCCTGCTGCAGCTCAACGATGGCTGGGCCGCGGACCTGCCGCCATCGGCCCTGCAACCGATCGGCACCGCGGCCCTGCTGGCCCGGCTTGATCCCCTGGCGGGGCCCGTGTCCCGTCTGTTCCGAGCGGCAAGCGCTCCGGCCCTGGCCTTCCCCTGGGCCGTCAATCCCTGGGTGCTGGTGTTGCGCGACCGGCCCGACCTGGCCCGCCGGCGCGCCGAAGGCTGGGACCTGCTGCTCGATCCCAGCCTGCGGGGGCGGGTGGTGCTGCCGGCCGCACCGCGACTGAGCCTGGCCCTGGTGGCGGAAGATCCGGAGCGGCTGCGGCGCCTGCGGGCCCAGGCCCTGGGCTACGACGACCGCGATGGCCTGAGCCTGCTGCTCGACGGCCATGCCGAAGCGGCGGTGTTGCCCCGGCAGCGGGTGGTGCCGCTGCTGCGGCGCGATCCCCGCCTGGCCGTGGTGCTACCTGAGCAGGGGGGGCCCCTGGGCTGGAACCTGCTGCTCAGCCCCGCCGCTGCTCCGGCGCCTCCGCTCGACTGGCTGGCGGAAGTGCTGGAGAGCCCTCTGCTGCCCCGGCTGCTGGCCGGCGGCTGGGTGCCGCCCCTGCCCGCAGCGCAGCTGGAGCCGGCCCTGGCGGGCTTCCCCCCGGACCTGCGCGCCCTGCTGCTGCCCCCCTCGGCCCTGCAGGCCCGCTGGCGGGATCTGCCCCCCCTGGAGCCGGCCGAACGCCGCCGCCTCCAGGCCCTCTGGGATGGGGCCGCCCCGCCGGCGCCCTGAGCTCAGCCCC
This sequence comes from Cyanobium sp., assembly GCA_044370835.1. Lineage (GTDB taxonomy): Bacteria > Cyanobacteriota > Cyanobacteriia > PCC-6307 > Cyanobiaceae > Cyanobium. The sequence continues at coordinate 103,238 of JBILUS010000007.1, forward strand.
AGAGGCGCCGCCGGGGAGCGGCAGCCAGGCGCCGGTGGGTGTCGGCCAGGAGATCGGGAATCGGCAGGCCGTGGGGACAACGCGGCAGGCAGTCGCCGCAGCGGGCGCAGGCCGAGCCATCCCGTGCCTCCCACCAGTGGCCGGCGCGGCCGATCAGGTTGTAGCGCTCCGTGGCGAAGGCCTCAAGGCCATGGCCCACCGCCAGGTTGCGCAACCGCAGCAGGGCCGGGATCGGCACCCCACTCGGGCAAGGGAGGCAGGCCCTGCACTGGCCACAGCGGTCCGCCCCGAGCCGGCCGGCGGCGGCGGCGGCCAACCGCTCCAGGGCCTGGCTCTCGGCGGCGCTGAGGGGGCCATCGGCGACGGCCAGGCGACGGGCCCAGCCCAGATCCTCCGGCCGGGCCGCCCCCAGGGTGAGGGTGCTGATCCCCTCAGCCAGCAGGACCCGGTAGGCCAGCTCCAGGGGGGCGAAGGGGGCGCAATCGGCCACCAGGCTGGCGGGGGGATCGTGGAGCCGCCCCCCCTTGTCGGCGGGGGAGATGGCCATCACGCCGATTCCGGCGGCGAGGGCCTGACGGGCCAGGGGCAGCCGCTCCGGATCCAACAGGTGCAGATGGAGGCTGCAGAAGCTGAAGCGGCCGCTGGCCAGGGCCGCCGCGATCAGGGCGGTGTCGCCATGGCTGGAGAAGCCCACCTGAGCCACCAGCCCCTCCGCCACCACCGCCTCCAGCAGCGCGGCACCGGGACCCTTGAGGGCCCAGGCCAGGTGGGCGGGGGTGTTGAGGCCATGCACCGCCAGGTTGTCGAGCCGCTCCAGGCCGAGGCGGGCCAGGCTGCCGCGGACCTGGGCCAGGCCTTCCTTCAGGCCCACCCCCTCGCCGGGCCCGGGCAGCAGCTTGCTGGTGACCACCAGCTCGCGGCGGGCGGACGGATCGCGCTCGGCCAACCCTGCCAGGGCCTGGCCGAGAAAAGCTTCCGCCGGGCCGTAGGAGGGGGCGGTCTCGAGATGGTTGATGCCCGCGGCCTGGGCGGCCTCGAGCACGGCGGCCAGGGCCTCAGCGCTCTCCAGCGCCCGCATCGTGCCGAGGGTGAACAGCGACACCGGCCGGCCCCGGCCGAACGGCCGGCGGACCGGAGCTGAAGCGGGGAGGGGTGGCCCCTCAGGGTCCCGGGGTGGTGGGGGCATCGGTGGCGCCGTCGGCGGGTTCATCCCCGGCCGGCGGGGGGGGGCCAGGCTGGCCTTCACCATCGGCCCCAGCTTCGCTGCCGGCTTCGCTGCCCGCTTCCGCCACCGCTTCAGCCTCCGCGCTGCGCCGCAGGTGGCGGATCAGTTCGGCGGGACTGGTGCGATCAAGGAAGCGCCGGAAATCCTCCTGGTCCTCGGCGTCGGCCTCCGCATCCACCGGGATCGAGGCATCAGCCACCACCTCCTCCAGCATCCAGATGCCGCTGCCGGTGCGCAGCGCCAGGGCGATGCCGTCACTGGGGCGCGCGTCGATCTCGAGCGGCGGCTCCTCGCCGCGCTGGAGCTTGAGCACGGCCCGGAAGGTGCTGTCCTCGATGGCGTGGATCACCACCCGCTCCAGCCGCAGCCCCCCTGCCTCCAGCAGACTCACCATCAGGTCGTGGCTGAGGGGGCGCGGGGGACGCTCGTTGTTGAGACCCACCAGGATGTTCTGGGCCTGGGTCTGGTCGATCCAGATCGGCACCTGCCGCCGGCCGGAGGGATCGCGCAGCAGCACGATCGGACTGCGGCTGGCCGCATCGAGGGCGATCCCGGCCACCCGCATCTCCACCATGCCCCGTGTGCTCCCGGCTTCCGCCGTTGCCCATGAAACGATTATGGCGAGAGTGCTCGGGGCAGGGATGTTCACCGGACTGGTACGGGCCGTCGGCCGGCTGGAGCGGTGCCCCGCCGGGGTGCGGGTGTGGCTGGCGACCCAGGAGGTCAGCACGCCGGCGGGCGGCCTCGGCCCCCTGGCCCTGGGGGACAGCATCGCCGTCGATGGGGTCTGCCTCACCGTGGCCGAACTGCTGGCCGGCGGCTTCCGTGCCGATGTGAGCGAGGAGACCCTGCAGCGCACCACCCTGGCCCGCCGCGCCGCCAGCGGGGCGGCGGTGAACCTCGAACCGGCCCTGCGGCTGGCCGACCGGCTGGGGGGGCACCTGGTGAGCGGCCATGTCGACGGCCTGGGCACCGTGACGGGAATCCGGCGTGAGGCGGCCTCCTGGCGGCTGTCGATCCGCTGGAACGAGGCGGCCTACGGCCGTTACATCTGCGACAAGGCCAGCATCGCCGTGGACGGCATCAGCCTCACCGTGGCGGGCTTCGAAGCGGGTGGCAGCGGCGACGATCCGGCGGCAGACGCCTTCTGGATCGCGGTGATCCCCCACACCTGGTCCGCCACAACCCTGGCCCAGCGGAAGGTGGGGGATGCGGTGAACCTCGAGGCCGACCTGCTGGCCAAGTACACCGAGCGATTGCTCCAGCACGGCAGCACGGATTCCGCGCCGGCTTCGGCCGGCCTCAGCCGGGCCTGGCTGAGCGACCACGGCTGGGGCTGAGCACGGCCGCAAACGCCGCTCTGGAGAGGTCGTAACAGCCACCGCAAGGGTGTGCGGCCAGATGTGGCCGGCTCCGGCGAAGCGGCCTAGGGTCCGCTCGACTGGTTCCGGACGCTGCATGGCCACCGACATCACCGATCGGGTGCCCACCCCCACCGCGCCCAGCCGGCTCGCCCGCGACAGCGCCGCCCTCCGCACCTTCACCCTGGCCGAAGGGGTGGTGATGCTGATCCTGGGCAGCCTGGCCCTGATCTTCCCCGTGCTCGCCTCGGTGTGGGCCACGGCGGTGGTGGCGATCGGCTTTCTGGTCGGCGGCATCATGGGCTGGGTCAACACCTTGGCCCGGGCCGTGCGGCTCAGCAGGGTGGTCACCTTCTGGCGGCTCACGATGGCCACCCTGTTCCTGGTGACCGGCATCTGGATGGTGCGTCAGCTCAGCGGCGGCCCGGCCCGCGCCGCCAGCCAGGTGGCCGCCCTGGCCCTCGCCATCGGCGTGGTGTTCCTGCTGGAGGGTGCCGTGGCCAGCGTGGTGGCCCTGACCCACCGCCATGTGAAGGGCTGGGGCTGGGGCCTCACCAACGGCTTGGTGACCTTGGTGCTGGGGCTGATGATCCTCACGATGAAATCGCTCAGCCTGCTCTGGGTCCTGGGGTCCCTGGTGGGGATCAGCTTCCTGTTCAGCGGCCTCGACCTGCTGACCTTCAGCGCCAGCTTCCACCCTGGCCGGCAGGGTCCGCCAGGCCCTGGGGAGAGCGCCGCCAGCTGATCAAGGGCCCCAACAACGGCAAGCCGCCTGAACCCGGAGGCTTAGGCGGCGCAACGAAGGGAAAGGTCAAACAAAGCTCCGCTCGTCACCACCCTGCCGCCGGGATGGACCTGAGCAGAATACCTGAGGCGTTCAGAGGGGCGACAGCCAGATCGAGCCGGTTTCCTTGTGAAGCTCGATCTTGAACTCCTGGCCGGGCTCGAGACCCATGCGGCGGGTGTAGGCCTGGCCGATCAGCAGGTTGCCATTGCCATGCACCCGGGTGCGGAAATCAGCCTGCCGTCCCTTGGCGGCACCGGGGGCAGCGGCGGAGGGCAGGGTGTACCCCTTGGCCGCCACGAGGGCGCGGTAGAAGCTCTTCTTCAGGATGCGGCCGCTGGGTCCCACGTAGCCGCAGGCGCGGGCGATCTGGTCCTCGGGACGGTTGCTCAGGGAGCGGGCCCGGTCCAGCAGGGCCTTGCCTTCGAGAGGAGCCTCCGGCAGGCCTTGCCCCGCCTCGCCTTCCGTCGCAAACCTGGTGACTGCCATTGGCTTGAAAAGCCCAAGTACCTTGCCTGGATTGTGGCTAACCCCCACAGGTTTCGGCAAGTCTTCAGCCGGTGAAGCTGGCCAACTGCGCCGGGCTCGATGGCGGAGGAACCGCAGGGAAAGCCCTCAGCCACTGGGCGATCAATGCCACAGGCCGATCAGAGCAGGTAAAGGATGCCAAACAGAATCACCCAGATCCCGTCCACGAAGTGCCAATAGAGCTCGGCGGCCTCCAGGCCGAAGGGGGTGGCGGCACTGATCCGCCCGCCGCTGCGGGCCTGCCACCACACGATCAGGATGCAGATCACTCCCAGGGTTACATGCAGACCGTGGAAACCGGTGAGGGCATAGAAGGTGCTGGCGAAGAGGTTGTCGGTGAGGCCGAAGGGGAGGTTGAAATACTCGACCATCTGGCCGGCCAGAAAGGCCACGCCGAGGCCGGCGGAAAGCAGGAGCCAGAAGCGGCAGGCGCCGCCATCGCCCCGCAGCAGACCGCGGCCGGCGCGATGGAAGGTGTAACTGCTCACCAGCAGCAGCGCGGTATTGATCGCAGGCAGCAGCAGTTCGAGCTCGTAGGTGGAGCCCTCCGGCAGGGGATTGACCGCCCGGAAGGTGAGGTAGGCGGCGAAGAACCCGGCGAAGGTCATGCCATCGGCCACCAGGAAAGTGGCCAGCCCGAACAGACGCACATCATGGTGCTCGGCGTCGCCGTGGTCGCCATGGGCGGACTCCACCATGGGATTCGGGGCTTCGCTGGTGCCGGGGGCGAGGCTGGTCATCGGGAGCAGCGGGGGAGTGGTGGCCTTGAGATGAAGCGGTAGGAAGCGAACGGAGCCTGAGCGGTGGACCGGGTGAGGAGGATCAACGTCCCGGGCCGCTCCAGAGCTCGCGACCGGTGGCCACCTTGAGGTCGATTTGGTCGGTGGGGGAGCCATAACCGTAGGGATGGGTCACCAGCGGCGCTTCTCCGATCCAGTTCTCCACGGGCGGCGGCGAGCTGGTGAGCCATTCCGGGGTGAGGGCGTTCCAGGGGTTGTCGCCCGCCTCGGTGCCGCGGAAGGCGCTCCAGATCACATTGATCAGGAAGGGGAGGGTGCTGATCGCCATCAGCAGGGCCCCGACGCTGCTCACCTGGTTGAGCGTGGTGAAGGCGGGGTCGTATTCAGCCACCCGGCGGGGCATGCCGTTGAGACCGAGCCAGTGCTGGGGGGCGAAGCAGAGGTTGAAGCCCACGAAGGTGAGCAGGAAGTGCAGACGACCCAGATCCTCATTCAGAAGGCGGCCGGTGAACTTCGGATACCAGTGGTACACAGCACCGAAGATCACGAACACGGTGCCGCCATACACGATGTAGTGGAAATGGCCCACCACGAAGTAGGTGTCATGCACGTGAATGTCGAAGGGCACCTGGGCCAGGGCCACACCGGTGATGCCGCCAAAGACGAAATTGACGATGAAGGCGCAGGAGAACAACATCGCACTGTTCAGAGCGATCTTGCCGCCCCACAAGGTGGCCAGCCAATTGAAGAACTTGATACCCGTCGGCACCGCGATGAACGAGGTGGCGATCGTGAAAAACAGGCGCATCCAGGGCGGCGTGCCGCTGGTAAACATGTGGTGCGCCCACACCACCAATCCGAGCACCACAATGGCCATGATCGAATACACCATGGTGGCGTAACCGAACAGCGGCTTGCGGGCATGCACCGGCAGAATCTCACTCACCAACCCGAAAGCCGGCAGCACCATGATGTAGACAGCCGGGTGGGAATAGAACCAGAACAGGTGCTGGTACACCACCACATTGCCCCCCAGGGCGGGATTGAAGAAGCCGGTGTGGGCGATGATGTCGAAGCTGAGCAGGATCAGGGTGCCGGCCAGCACCGGCGTGGAAAGCACCACCAGAATGCTGGTGCCGAGCATGGCCCAGCAGTACATCGGCAGCTGCATCAGCTTCAGGCCGGGGCGGCGCAGTTTGAGGATGGTGGCAATGAAGTTGATGCCACCGAAAATCGAACTTCCGCCGAGCAGCAGCACGCTCAGAATCCAGATCACCTGACCCAGGGCCGGCGTGGTGAGGCTCAGTGGCGGATAGGCGGTCCAGCCAGACTGAGCCGCGCCGCCCTGGATGAAGTAACTGGCGATCAGCAGCAGGCCGGCGGGGGGAATCAGCCAGAAGGCCACGGCATTGAGCCTGGGGAAGGCCATGTCCCGCGCGCCCACGTAGAAGGGGATCAGATAGTTGCCGAAGGCACCATTCACCACCGGCACGATCCAGAGAAAGATCATCACCGTGCCGTGGAGCGTGAGCACCTCGTTGTAGGTCTCGCGACTCACGAAATCACTGATCGGGCTGGCCAGCTCGGTGCGGATCACTCCGGCCAGGGCGCCACCGAGAAAATAGAAGAGAAAGCCGCAGACCATGTACTGCAGGCCAATCACCTTGTGATCAAGGCTGAAACTCAGGTAGCGCAACCAGCCCTCGGGCTGGAGGCCGCCGGGGGACGCCGGGGGCTGGGGCTCACCTTGGGGCTGGAAATCGCGGGGGGACGCAACGGTCATGGGGAATCAGGCCGTGGGGGTGGAACCGGCATCGGCCACGGTGGCCGGCGGGGGAGGAGTGTTTTTGGTCACCCAGCTGTCGAAGTCGTCGGGCTCGTGCACCACCACGGTGGAGCGCATGCCGCCGTGATAAGGGCCACAGAGCTCGGCGCAGACGATCGGGTAGCTGCCGGGGCGGGTGGCGGTGAAGCTCAGCACGGTGGGCTGGCCCGGAATCACGTCCTGCTTCAGGCGGAACTGGGGCACCCAGAAGGCGTGGATCACATCGCGGGCCTCCATGTGCAGCTCCACGGCGCGACCGGCCGGCACATGCAGCTCACCGCTGATGATGTTGCCCTGGGGGTAATGGAAGATGAAGGCGAACTGCATGGCGGTGAGGTCCACCGGCAGCACCGCCCCATCGCCGGCCGCCGGGCCGATGCCGCCCCAGACCCGGCCGGCGGGGGGATCGGAAGGATCCGGTTCGCCGCCAGCGGCGGCCATCATCATCCCTCCGCCCTCAACGCCTGAACCGGAACCGCCGTGGTCTGCGTGGCCGGCGTGGGCCTGGCTCACCGCGGCGGGGCGCATCTGGTGCATGGCGCCGTGATCGTTGAGCGCAGCCATGCCGCCCATGCGCTCGTAGATGTCGTAGCTGTAGATACCCACGAACAGCACCACGATCGCCGGGATGGCGGTCCAGACAATCTCCAGAGGGAGGTTGCCCTCGATCGCAGCGCCATCAGACTGATCTCCGGCACGGCGGCGGAAGCGCAGCAGGCTGAACACCAGCAGGCCGACGATGCCGAGGAAAAGAATCGTGCCGATGCTGAACAAAACACGAAACAAAGCGTCGTAAACGGGCGCGTTGGTGCTGGCGTCGAGGGGCAGCAGGGACACGTTCTGACCGACCCACAGGCCGACCAGCACGAGGGCCATGCCAAGCAGGAGGGTGATCAGGGCTGAAGGGATGGGCACGGCTGAAAAGCCCTTGCAAGCAGTGGCCCTGCCAGCCTATGGAAATCGCTGCCGGGGTGGATGTGCCGGATGATTCGAAAGCCCCAAAGCCCTGAAAGTTCAGATTTGGTTCATCTTCCTCGCTGAGATGTGCGGGATCGCTCATCAGCCTGAACTCGCTAACTTGTGCCTTCCCGTTCAATGTCGGCCATGGCTGCCGGGATGGCGATCGATATCGGAACCCACCCATCCGGAACGCCGCCACGGCTCAACGGCTGGGTTCGTCTGCTCGTGGGCCATCTGGTGATGGCCCTGATCGCCCTCGTGGGCATCGGCGGCGCTACCAGGGTGATGGAAGCCGGACTGGCCTGTCCCGATTGGCCCCTCTGCTACGGCACCCTCCTGCCGGGCCGCCAGATGAACCTCCAGGTTTTTCTGGAGTGGTTCCACCGCCTCGATGCCTTCCTGGTGGGGCTGGCCCTGTTGGTGCTGGCCGGGGTGAGCGTGCTGAAGCGCCGGCAACTGCCCCGCTGGCTGCCCTGGGCCACCGGCCTGGCCCTGCTGCTGGTGGCGGTGCAGGGCGGGCTCGGGGCCCTCACGGTGCTCCATCTGCTGGCCGCCCCCACGGTGACCGCCCATCTGCTCACCGCCCTGCTGCTGGTGTTGCTGATGGCGGCGGTCGGTGAGGGGCTTCGGGCCAGGGGCTCCTCCGCTGCGGCCGCCGCATCCGCGCCAGCTTCGCCAGGAGCGGCCCTGCCGCGCTGGTGGGTGCCCCTCACCGGCACCAGCGGGTTGCTGCTGCTGGGCCAGTGCGTCCTGGGGGGAACCATGGCCTCCCACTGGGCCGCCAGCCTCTGCCTGGAGGCCGGCGAAGGCTGCCGCCAGCTGCTGAACCATCGCCTCGGCGCCTGGCCGGCCGCCACGGCCCTACTGCTGCAGGCGATCGCAGCCTTCGGGCTGCCCCGGATCCACCGGCCCCTGGCCCGGCTTGCCCTGGCTCCCGCTCTGCTGGTGCCCCTGCAGGTGTTGCTGGGGGTGCTCACCCTGCGCCTCCAGCTCCACCAACCCCTGGTCACCGTGGTCCACCAGCTGCTGGCGGCCCTGCTGGTGGCTCTGGTCGGCGCCGTCTGGGGCCGCACCCTGGCCAGCTCCCTCCCTGCCCGAGCCGTCCCCGTTCACCCTTCCCTGGAGATGGCCCATGGTTAGCGTCCGATCGATCCCGCCCCTGGCCCTGGCCCATCCGCCAGCCCCCGTGGCCGCCCCGCCTGCAGGCTCCTCAACCGACCAGGCCGCCGAACAGTCCGCAGCCCCGGCCAACGGCATCCGGCCCTCGGTGCGGTTGCCCGCCTGGCTGGAAGTGGCCAAGCCCCGGCTGATCCCCCTGCTGCTGGCCACCACCATCGGCGGCATGGCTCTCACGGCCGCCTGGCCGCTCGACGGCTGGCGGCTGCTGGCCACCCTGTTGGGGGGAGCCATGGCGGCGGCGGCGGCCGGCGTTCTCAACTGCCTCTGGGAAGAGGAACTCGACGGACGGATGCAGCGCACCAGCCGCCGGGCCCTGCCCTCGGGGCGGCTGGCCCGGCGCCAGGCCTTCGCCCTGGCGGTGGCCCTCACGGCCGGGGCGACCCTGGTGCTGGTGGTGGGGGTGAACCCGCTGGCCGCGGCCCTGAGCCTGCTGGGGCTGTGCAGCTACGTGCTGCTCTACACCGTGCTGCTCAAGCCCCGCACCAGCCTCAACATCGTGATCGGCGGCGTGGCCGGGGCGATTCCGCCGCTGGTGGGGGCGGCGGCAGCCACCGGCCGGCTCGGCTGGGGTGGCTGGTGGCTGTTTTCCCTGGTGATGGTCTGGACACCAGCCCACTTCTGGGCTCTGGCTCTGCTGCTGCGCGAGGACTACCGCTCGGTGGGCATCCCGATGCTGCCGGTGGTGAAGGGCACCGCGGCCACCGGCCGGGCGATCGCCCGCTACAGCTGGCTCACCGTGGCCCTCAGCGCCCTTGGGGTCCTGGCCCTGCCGAGCGGCGGCTGGCTCTACGGCCTGCTGGTGCTGCCCTTCAACGGTCGGCTGATCCAGCTCACCCGTGCCCTGGGCCGGGATCCCGAGGATCCGGGCCACGCCCGCAGCCTGTTCCGCTGGTCGATCTTCTACCTGTTCGGCATCTGCCTGCTGCTGGTGCTGGCCCGCAGCCCCCAGGCCGCCGCCTTCGACCCGGTGCTGCGCTCCTGGCTGGGGTTGGTGCCGGGGATGCCGCCGGGCCTTGCCGCCTGAACGGGCCATCCCGCCCGCAACGGTTGAGCCGATCTCCCGGCCGACCGGATTGCCAGGCCAACCCGTGGATCCGCCTCAAGGCTGACCTCTGTCGCCGGATCCCTGCCTGCAGCCATCCCTGCCAGGACGGTTCTCCGCCAAGGGGAGGGCGGCGGCCCCAACCCGTCCCTGCCTAGATTCCAGGCCACTGCCCCTGGGGAGCGAGCCTGGCTTGATCGAGCTGCAGAACCTGAGCAAGCGCTTCGGCACCGGCCGCAAGACCCCGCCGGTCCAGGCCCTCGATGCGGTCTCCCTGGCCGTGCCCGCGGGTTGCCTCTACGGCCTGCTCGGGCCGAACGGGGCCGGCAAGACCACGGCTCTGCGCATCCTGTGCACCCTCCTGGCCCCCGATGCCGGCACGGTGCGGGTGGCGGGCCTTGATGCCCTGGCCAATCCCCGCGGCGTACGTCGCCTGCTCGGCTACGTGGCCCAGGAGGTGGCGATCGACAAGATCCTCACGGGCCGGGAACTGCTGGCCCTTCAGGGGGACCTCTACCACCTCAACCGCTCCGACCGGGACGGCCGCATCGCCGAGCTGATCGCCCTGCTGGGGATGGCCGACTGGATCGACCGCCGCTGCGGCACCTATTCAGGTGGCATGCGGCGGCGCCTCGACCTGGCGGCCGGCCTGCTGCACCGGCCCCGCGTGCTGTTGCTCGATGAGCCCACCGTGGGCCTCGACATCGAGAGCCGCGCCGCGATCTGGCAGGTGCTGCAGGAGCTGCGCGACCAGGGCACCACGGTGCTGCTCAGCAGCCACTACCTGGAGGAGGTGGATGCCCTGGCGGACCGGCTGGCCATCCTGGAGGGTGGCCGGGTGATCGCCGAGGGGACGCCTGGCGACCTGAAGGGAGCCCTGGGCGGCGACCGGGTGACCCTGCGGGTGCGGGAATTCAGCAACGAAGCCGAGGCCGGCAGGGTGCGGCACCTGTTGGAGGGCTGCCAGGGGGTGCGGCAGGTGGTGGTCAACCGGGCCCAGGGCTACTCGCTCAACCTGGTGGTGGACAACGAGGCGGTGGTCGAGCAGCTGCGCCGGCAGCTGGCCGAGGCGGATTTTCCGGTGTTCGCCCTGGCCCAGAGCCGCGCCAGCCTCGACGATGTCTACCTCCAGGCCACGGGCCGCACCCTGCTGGACGCGGAGCTGGCCGTGGCGGGCCAGCGGGACCCCAAGGCGGAACGCAAGCAGGCGATGCGCTGAACCCCCAGCCCGCCCCGCCGCCCCTCTCACCTACCGCAGAGCTCCCTCCCCCTGCCTGCAACCCTCCCTCCTTCCACCCCTCCCCCGATGACCAGCGCCTCGACCAGCCTCACCACGCCCGCTGGCGCGGCCGCCGAACCCTCCGCCCTGGCGGAGATCAGCCAGGAAACACTGGCCCTGACCCGGCGCCTGTTCGTGCAGCTGATCCGCCGCCCCTCCACCCTGGTGGCCGGCGTTCTGCAGCCCCTGATCTGGCTGGTGCTGTTCGGGGCACTGTTCGCCAAGGCTCCGGCGGGCCTGCTGCCGGGGGGCGGCAGCTACGGCCGTTTCCTCGGGGCCGGGGTGATCGTGTTCACCGCCTTCAGTGCGGCCCTCAACGCCGGCCTGCCGGTGATGTTCGACCGGGAATTCGGCTTCCTCAACCGGCTGCTGGTGGCTCCGCTGCGCTCGCGCAGCTCGATCGTGCTGGCCTCGGTGCTGTACATCACCAGCCTCAGCCTGGTGCAGAGCCTGGCGATCGT
>JBILUS010000022.1:0-42260 GCA_044370835.1 Cyanobium sp.
CCCGAAGGCTTGGGGCGGAGGACCGGAAAACCGGCAGCCGGCTCCGTCGCTCAGCACTGTAACGGAACATTGCGGCTTCTGTGAAGGGGATTTCATGAAGTCGGCGCTTCATGGGGGAACCGGGCGGCTTGCTGGCCCGGACCGGCTGCTCCCAGCCGCCGCGATGGCCGGCTGGTGGGGCCCGCCGCTCGAGGAGGCCGCCCTGCCGCGGCGAACGTTGCTAGGAGAGGGCAATGGAGCGTGCCCCGCTGGAGCGTGCTGCCGCGATCGAGTTCCTCCCCCGCCATTTCCCCTTCCGGTTCGCCATGGCCCAGCTGCCGTTGCCCCCTGCCACCCCGCTGCGGCGCAGCGGTGCCCTGTTGTTGGGGTGCGCCCTGCTGCTGGCCGGTTGCACCCCGGCGGGCCCCAGCCCGGAAGCCCAGCGGCTGGAGCGGCTGGAGCTGCGCCTCCAGCAGCTGGAGCAGCGGCTCAACACCCTGAGCCGCGAGCGCAACGACGGCGCCGACCGCAAGGGCAAACCACCAGCCGGCGTGATCAAATCGCTCACGATCCGCACCGGCAGCGAGGACGACCGGCTGCGCATCTACTGGGCCGACGGCAGCACCACCGATCTGCCCTGCACCAAGGAGCAGAGCACCTTCGCCTGCGGCTGAGAGACCTTGGCCGGCAGCGCATTCAGACCGGCAGCAGGCCGGCGGCCAGGTCGACCAGGGCCGCGGCCCAGCCCGGCTCCACGCTCCACACCTCCCGGGCCGTGAGGCTCAGGGCGATGCCCTTCTCGCCGTAGGCCGCCTCATTGATGAACACCGGCCACACCGTGGCCTGCTCCAGCCCGGCCGGGGGCCGGTAGGGGAGCGTGGCCCCATCAGCCCCCACAAACAGGGGATCGCCGGGCCGCAGGGGCTGCCAGTCCCGGTCCTGGCGCAGCGGATGGATCAGGGCGGCCGGTGATCCATCGGGCCTACGCGGCAGATCCAGGCTCTGCAGGTGGCGGTGCACCACCAGCCGGGCGGGCTGGGGAAGCCGACCGCGACGGGCTTCGGCCAGCACGGCCAGGGCCGCCTCCAGGGCCAGCCGGGTCTGGTGGGTCACCACGGCGGTGAGCACGCCCTGGGGCACCGGTCCCACCTCGATCACCAGCCCGCAGGGCCAGCATTCGGCCAGGTAGCCGGTCTGGCGCGGATCCCCCTCGTGCAGGTAAATCGGCAATCCGAGTTCGGCCTGGAGGGCAGCGGCGAGGGCCAGATCGGCCGGCCTGCGGCCGTACACCACCAGGGAATTGCCCATGGCAGCGGTGGTGCTGTGCAGGTCCAGGGCCACCAGGCAGGGATCCTCCCCGCCGGCGCCATGGGCCGCCAGCAGACTCCTGGCCCGCTCCACCTCCCACTCGCGCCGCCCCGGATCGGCCAGCAGGGCCGGATCGAAGCTGCGGTTGAGATCGCGGTCGCTGTAGCGGCGCCCCTGCATCAGCGCCCGCGGATTGCCCAGCAGCGGCACCAGGGCGAGACCGCTGGCCTTGAGAGCTGCCGGCACGTCCGCCCGGGCCGCGAGCAGCCAGGGGGCATTGCGCTCATTGCCATGGGTGCCCGCCACCACCAGCACCTTGCCCGCTGTCCCGGGGCCGGCGACGCCCCCGGAAACGTCCGTTGCGGCGGCGGTTGCCCTGGCCTCCATCACGCCTCCCGGCCCCATCGGCCCCCAGCCTGACGCAGAGTCGTACGCACAAGCCGCTGCCTGAGCCCCTTGGCACCCCCCGCCGTCCTGGTGCGCACGGCCCGCAGCCTCTGGCACGGCCAATGGGCGCTGCTGATGGGGGGCCTGGGGCCCGCCGATCGGCAGGGCAACTACCGGCGGCCCCCCGCCGCCTTCAATGCGCGCCCTGAGCTGCCGCCCGATGCCGGCGACGCCGACGGCCACGTGCTGATCGTGGGGCGCAGCTGCCCCTGGGCCCATCGCGCCTGGCTCACCCACACCCTGGCCGGCCTCGGCGGCAGCATCGCGGTGGAGGTGGTGGAGCCCGACCCGGCGGCGGGCCGCTGGAGCTTCAGCCGCCCCTTCGAGGGCTGCGACACCCTGCTCGATCTCTACCGGGCCAGCGGCGGCGATCCCGGCCTGCGGGCCACGGTGCCGGCCCTGTATTCCCGCAGCCAGCGCCGCATCTTGGTGAACGAAAGCGCCCGGCTGATCGAGGTGCTGGCCGCCTGGCCCGGCGCCGCCGTCCCGCTCTGGCCCGCCGGCGAACGGGAGGCGATTGAGGCGTGGCGCGAACGCCTCCAGGGCAGCGTGAATGATGGGGTCTACCGCTGCGGCTTCGCCCGCAACCAGGCCGCCTACGACGCGGCTGAGCAGGAGCTCTTCACCAGCCTCGAGGCCCTGGAGGAGCACCTGCTGAGCCGGGAGCGGGAGGCCAGCGCAGCCGGCGCGCCGATCTGGCTGTGCGGCGCAGCGCCCACCCTGGCGGATGTGGTGCTCTTCCCCACCCTGATCCGCATGGAGCTGGTCTACGCGCCCCTGTTCGGCTGCAGCCGCCGGCCCCTGAGCCAGCTGCCGGCCCTGGCCCGCTGGCGGGCCCGCTTCTTCGCCCTGCCCGGGGTGGCGGCCACCTGCTTCGAAGAGGCCTGGCGCCGCGATTACTTCGGCGCGCTGTTCCCGCTCCATCCCTCCGGCATCATTCCCGCCGGACCCGACCTGGCCACACTGGTGGCAGGCACCGCTCCCCCCGCACCCGCACCGTGACCAGCAGCAGCAGCTCAGCCGCCCCTGAGGGCCCGGCCGATCCGGTGCTGGAGGGGGTCTACGGACCCTTCCGCATCACCGCCACCGACCGCCGCGAGGTGCTGGGCTACCGCCTCGCCCTCACCGCCGTGGCCCTCGGCCAGCTGGGGCTGCTGCTCAGCTGGCGCCAGGGGGGAGGCGAAGGGCTCTGGCCCTGGCTGCTGCTGATGGCGGCCGGGCTGGGCCTCGCTCTGCGCTGGATCCACATCTACCTCCGGCCCCTGCACCGGGCCCTGCAGCTCTTCTGGCTGATGGGCTGCCTGGGTGGCCTTCTGCTGGCCCGGCAGGTGGGGGCCGGCGCCATGGGCGAGGCCCTGCGGGACCAGCCGCTCTGGATCCTGGCGGTGGGTCCCTTCTTCGCCGCCCTCACCGGCGTGGGCTTCAAGGAGTTCTTCTGCTTCCGGCGGCCGGAGGCGATCGGGGTGACCCTGCTGCTGCCCATTGCCCTGTTGGGCCGGCTCAGCGGCTTGCTGCCGGTGGCCACCACCGCCACCCTGCTGCTGGTGGAGAGCGTGTTGCTGCTGGTGCTCTGCCTGCGCAAGTTCCCGATGCCCGTCGCGGCGGACGTGGGCGACAAGAGCGTGTTCACCCACCTGGAGGCCCTGCGCCGCGGCGAAGCAACCGCCACCGCAAGCCTGTGAGCCTGATCTCCCTGGTGGGGGCCGGCAAGGATTTCGGCATCCGCACCCTGTTCTCCGACCTCGACCTCCACGTGGGGCCCCGCGAGAGGCTGGGGCTGATTGGCCCGAACGGGGCCGGAAAGAGCACCCTGCTGCGGGTGTTGGCGGGCCGCGAACCCCTCGATCGGGGCGAACGGCGCTGCTCCAGCAAGCTCAAGGTGGTGCTGCTCGATCAGGAGCCCGAGCTCGATCCGGCCCGCACGGTGCTGGAGGAGGTCGTTGCCGCCGGCGGGGAGCGCCTGGCCCTGCTGCGAGAGCACGAGGAACTCAGCCTCGCCCTGGCCGCCGATCCAGACAGCGACACCCTGCTGGCCCGGCTCAGCGCCTGCAACCACAGGATGGACAGCTGCAACGCCTGGGACCTGGAGCGCGACTGCCGTGAGGTGCTGGAGCGGCTCGGCATCGGCGCCGGTTCGGACCTGCTGGGCCGGCGGGTGGGGGAGCTCTCGGGAGGCAACCGGCGGCGGGTGGCCCTGGCGGGGGCCCTGGTGGCTCAGCCCGAGGTGCTGCTGCTCGATGAACCCACCAACCACCTCGATGCCGAGGGGGTGGAGTGGCTGCAGGGCTGGCTGGATCGCTTCCCCGGCGCCCTGGTGCTGGTCACCCACGACCGCTACCTGCTCGACCGTGTCACGCGGCGGATCGTGGCGGTGGAGCGGGGTGAGGCCCGGCCCTACGAGGGCAATTACGCCACCTACCTGGAGCGGCGGGCCGAGGAGGAGGCCTCCGAGCAGGCGAGCGCCGCCAAGTTCCGCGGCAGCCTGCGGCGCGAATTGGCCTGGCTGCGCCAGGGCCCGAAGGCCCGCAGCACCAAGCAGAAGGCGCGCCTGCAGCGGATCGAGGCGATGCGCGAGGCCCCCAACCGCCAGGCGAAGGGCGAGGTGAGCCTCACCTCCACGGCGCGCCGGATCGGCAAGCAGGCGATCACGGCCGAGGGGCTGGCGGTGGCGGTGCCCCTCTCACCCGCAGCCGCCAGGGCCGCTGGCGGAGAAGCCCTGCCCCCAGCTGAGACCGCCCAAGCCCCCGCTCGCCTGCTGCTACGCGACTTCAGCTACGACTTCAGCCCCGAGGACCGGGTGGGAATCATCGGCCCCAACGGTGTGGGCAAATCCAGCCTGCTGGAGGTGATCGCCGGCCGCCGCACGCCCAGCGCTGGAACGCTGGAGCTGGGCTCCACGGTGAAGCTCGCCTACTTCGACCAGCACAGCGAGGTGCTGCTGGCCGACCGGGCCCAACGCAAGGTGATCGATGTGGTGCTGGAGGCGGCCAGCCGGGTGGCGGTGGATGGGGTGGAGCTGAGCGCCTCCCAGTTGCTGGAGCGCTTCCTGTTTCCGCCGGCCCAGCAGCACCAGCCGGTGGCGAAGCTCTCGGGCGGCGAGCGGCGGCGGTTACACCTGTGCCGCCTGCTGATCGAGGCACCGAATGTGCTGCTGCTCGATGAGCCCACCAACGACCTCGACGTGCACACCCTGGGGGTACTGGAGGAGTTTCTCGAGGATTTCCGCGGCTGCGTGCTGGTGGTCTCCCACGACCGCTGGTTCCTCGATCGCACCGTGGATCGGCTCTTCTGTTTCCGCGACGGCCGTCTGGAGCGCTTCGAGGGCAACTACAGCGCCTGGCTGGAGCGCCAGCAGGCCGAGGCCGCCCGGCCGGCACCGCCAGCCACGCCGGTTCCCGGAGCAGGGGCCGGAGCTGAGGGCCGCCCCGCGGCCATGGAGCCCGCCGCCGGCCGGCGGCGCAGCAACCGCGAGAATCGTGAACTGGCGGCGATCGAGCGCGACCTGCCCGCCTGGGAGGAGCGCCGCCGCAACCTGGAACAGGAACTGGCCGCCCCCACCGGCGGGGCCTACGAGCATCTTGAAACGCTCACACGAGAGCTGGCGGAGCTGGCGACGCAGATCGAGATGGCCGAAGAACGCTGGCTGGAGCTCAGCGAGCGTCCCGGCTGAGCCCAGCCCGATCAGCACAACCTCACAGGTCGGCTTCAGCCCGGGGGCAACGCCCGTATGGTGGATCCGGTGAGCTCCGACCGGTGCGGTCGGTCAATCATGAAATCCATCGACGAGCACATCGAGAAGGACAAGGTGGAGATCGAATCCGCCAAGGCCGAAGGCAACCTCGGCAAGGTGCGCCATCTCGAGGAGGAGCTGAAGGGACTGGAGGAGTACAAGACCCACCACCCCGAGGACAGCCACGATCCCTCGCCGCTTGAGGTCTACTGCGACCTCAACCCCGAAGCCCCCGAGTGCCGCGTCTACGACGACTGAGGCTCAGCATCGGTCCCCCGAGATTCTCCTCTGGGGACCCCTCAATCCAGGGCTTCGGCCCGATCCACGCCCAGCTCCCGCCACACCGCCGCCAAGAGGGTCTCAAGGCCGATGTTGCTGGCCGCTGAGATCACCAGGGGCTCGCCGATGCTGGGCAAGGCAGCATTGCCCAGGCAATGAGAGGCCACCTCCAGCCGCGTGGCCGCCAGCGCTTCGCCATCCAGCAGCTCGGCCTTGGTGAGCACCACCAGCCTGGGGCGCTGCTCGAGGCCGTGTCCGTAGGCCTGGAGCTCCTGTTCCACCACAGCCAGATCGGCCACCACGTCCTCGGCGCTGACATCCACCAGGTGCAGCAGTAGCCGGGTGCGCTCAATGTGGCGCAGGAAATCGTGGCCGAGGCCGGCGCCCTGGGCTGCTCCAGCGATCAGACCCGGGATGTCGGCGAACACCGTGCCATCGCCACTGGGGCGCCGCACCACGCCCAGGTTGGGCACCAGCGTGGTGAAGGGGTAATCGGCGATGCGGGGCCGGGCGGCTGAGAGCACGGCGATCAGGGTGCTCTTGCCGGCATTGGGCAGGCCGATGATCCCCACCTCGGCGAGGAGCTTGAGCTCCAGCTGCAGGTCCCAGGCCTCGCCGTCGCGGCCCTCCGTGCACTTCTCCGGGGCCCGGTTGCGGTTGCTGAGGTAGTGGGCGTTGCCGAGGCCGCCGCGACCACCGCGGGCCACCAGCAGCTCCTGGCCGGCTTCGGTGAGATCCCCCAGCAGGATGGCGGTGCGCCGGTCCCGCACCTCGGTGCCGCAGGGCACCTTCACCACCAGGGGTTTGCCGCTGGCGCCGCTGCTGCGGTTGGGACCGCCCCGCACCCCGTCGATGGCGGCGAAGAGACGCTTGTACTTGAAATCCAGCAGGGTCTGGAGGTTGGGGTCGGCCCGCAGCAGCACATCGCCACCACGGCCGCCATCGCCGCCGGAGGGGCCGCCGGCGGGCACGTACTTCTCACGGCGGAAGGCCACGATGCCGTCGCCGCCACGGCCACCGCGCACGGCGATGCGGGCCTGATCGATGAACTGCATTGAGCCAACCCTAGGATCCCTCGGTCGCGGGGCTGGTGTGGCCGAGGTTCGCTTCCAGCAGGTGGGCAAGACCTATCCGCCGCGCCGCCCGGGCCCGGATGAGGCGCCGGTCACGGTGCTGCAGCAGCTCGATCTCACCATCGCCGATGGGGAGTTCCTCGTGCTGGTGGGCCCCTCCGGCTGCGGCAAGAGCACGCTGCTGCGGCTGCTGGCCGGGCTCGACAGCCCGAGCAGCGGCGAGATCTATGTGGGAGATCGGCCCGTGAGCCGGCTGCGTCCCGCCGAGCGGGATGTGGCGATGGTGTTCCAGAGCTACGCGCTCTACCCCCACCTCAGCGTGGCCGACAACATCGGCTTCGGCCTGCGCCGCAGCCGGCCCCGCAGCCTGCCCCAGCAGCTGGTCGACGGGCTGCACCGCTGGAGCCGCCACTGGCCGGCAGGGCTCAGCGTTCCCAGTGCCCGCGAACGGGCGATCGAGGAGCGGATCGCCGCGGTGGCTGCCAGCCTCGAACTCGATGGGCTGCTCGATCGTTTGCCCCGCGAACTCTCCGGCGGCCAGAAGCAGCGGGTGGCCCTGGGCCGGGCGATCGCCCGCAAGCCAGCGGTGTTCCTGATGGATGAGCCGCTCAGCAACCTCGACGCCAAGCTCCGTGGCGGCACCCGCAGCCAGATCGTGGAGCTGCAGCGGCGGCTGGGCACCACCACCCTCTACGTGACCCACGACCAGGTGGAGGCGATGACCATGGGCCATCGCATCGCCGTGCTCAACGGCGGCCGGCTCCAGCAGCTCGGCACGCCGATGGAGCTGTACCAGTGGCCCGCCAACACCTTCGTGGCCCAGTTCATCGGCAGCCCGCCGATGAACCTGCTGCCGGTCACGGTGGCCGCCCCCGGCCAGCTGCTGCTGGGTGAGCGGCGCTTGATCGTGGAGGGGGAGATGGCGGAGGCCCTGACCGGCCGCAGCGGCCTGAGCCTCACCGCCGGCCTGCGCCCGGAACACCTGAAGCTGGCGCCGGCCACGAACCGCAACCTGCCGGCCGAGGTGGGCCACGTGGAGGCCCTGGGCAATGAGCAGCTGCTCACCTGCCGGTTGCTGGAGAGCAGCCACCTGGTGATGGTGCGGGCCACCCCCGAGCAGTCGGCGGTGGTGGGCCAGACCGTGCACCTGGCCATCGATCCGGCCGGCTGGCGGCTATTCGATGGGGCTGGCGAGGCGCTGGCGCGGCCACCGGCCCCCAAGGAGCGGGGGGAAGTGCAATTGCCGGTGCTGGGGTGAGCGCCACTGGCCATCCCTGCCGCCCGGCAGATCACGTCCGATTGCCCTTCGGCTACGGCTGCGGCTACGCCATGAACACCCGCCTAACCTGGCTCCATGGGCACCCCTCAATCCGCGGCGCTGCAGCTAGACCCTCCGGCCTGGCCGCTCGGGCCGGGTCTGGAGGCGCCGGAAATCGCTGCAGCCTTGGCACGGCTCCGCCTGGATCCCGACGTGCAGGAGATCCGGCTGTTCGGCTCCCGCGCTCGCGGCGAGGCTCGTCCGGGTTCCGACCTCGACCTGCTGCTGATCCTCAAAGGCAGCCTCACACCGGAGCGTGAACGCCAGCTGCGCGCCCGCACCCGGGCCTTGCTGCTGCCGCTGCTGCCCGTGGATCTCGACCTGCTGATCAGCGATGCCGCCACGACAAGCCACTGGGCCGGCTCCCGCTGGCATGTGCTCGGCCACATCCACCGCGAAGGGGTGTCACTCGATGCCCCCTGAGGAGGACGCTCGCGCCATCCTGCGGCTGGCCCTGCGCCACGAGCAGTCGCTCGGCGCCAGCCTGGATCCGGCTTTCGCCCAGGAAAACTGGGGCTTTCTGGCCCAGCAATGCGTGGAGAACCTGCTCAAAGGCCTGATCGTCCTGGCCGGTGAGCAGCCACCGATGAGCCACGATCTTGAGCGTCTGCAACTGCTAGCCGGGGTGGTCCTTCCGGAGGAGCTGCTGGCTCTGCAGGAGTTTGCGGTGAAAGCGCGCTATTCACCGGAGGAGACACCGCTTTCGGGCTCCCGAGTAGAACTGCTCGCCCGGATCCGCCAGCTCAGGGGGGAGCTGGAGAGTTTGCTAGAGGGAACGGACAGGCCGGCCATCGGCACCGGCTGAGCCGGTCGGCGTCAGCTCAGGCCGGGGGTTCATCTTGCCGCTGGGAAGGGCCGGTAGGGCAGGGCAGCCGAAACCCTGCCAACACTGGCTCGGCGACGAAGCTTCCAGCCGGGCTGCTCGAGCGCAGTAACACCAGACTGCGTGAGCTAGAGGCCAAGACAGCACCGCCGAGACGGCCACGCGATAGGACAATCAGCAAAGCGCCCCCCCCCCGGAACAGGACGCGCGCCTGGCATAAGTTTTTGAAAATTGATTTTCTCAAATGAGCTATGTTAAAAGCAAGTTAAATCTTTCCCTTGCATTAGCCGGAGCTGCCTGCTGCTTGGCGGCTGCATCACCCGCAAAGGCATTGACGATCACAGCCGATGATCAAGGCTGGTACGACAACACCAATACTCACTTTATAGACAACCTTAATTACATTGTCGACGATAGCGGTGATAGCGGTTTCGCGATTACGAGAAACTTCTTTGTATTTAGCCTGCCTAACTCCCCATAATTTCTGCATCGTTTACGGTGCCTACGTACTCGGTATCTGCTGATAATCAGACTGTCAGCCTCTTCGGCTTTGGCGGCAACATTTCTGACCTTGTTTCCGGAGCAAGTTCTTACTCGGCTCTCGGGCAAGGACCAAGCTTCGCCAGCCTGATTTATAATATTAGTGACAGCAATGGTGCAAAGACTTTCACGTTTAATTCTTCTGGAGTCGCTTATCTTAATGCCTTAGTGGGCGCACAGGCTGCTATCACTGGGGACAATCCCAGTGGTGGCTATGTTTTTGGGTTTAGCAATGATGACCTATTAAATGCTACCCTTACCTTAAACGAAGGCTCATCACAATCTGTACCTGGACCTCTTCCTGTTTTTGGCGCTGCCGCAGCATTTCAGGCTAGTCGCCGCCTGAAAAGTCGGATCCGTCAATCGAGCCTGAGCAAGACGAATGGAAGCATCCGTCTAAACACAGTCGGTATCGACGCCTAGAAGTCCACCGTTCATCGAAGATCCCCAATCCCTGGGGATGTCGTCACCCACTTCATCAGATCCGATGTCGGCGCTAAAGCTCCGGCTAACGCAGCGGCTTGACATCCACTCTTGCGCAACACGGCTTATTGATCTGAACTCACAGCTCTGCCGATTCGCAGGGCTTTTTCGTGCTCCCCTGCCTCTTGTCCGTGACGTCCCGTTTGACCCAGCGCTGGCAGCACTCCAGCAGCAGCGCCATCAAACGCCTGTTGGCGACCCTCTCCGCTTGCCTGCTGGTGGGCTTCTCAGCCGCCGTTGTGCTGGACCTGCTGCCGCCCCAGCTGCTGGATCCGGCCTGGCAATGGCGCTTCAGCGGCGTCCTGATTGACAACGCTCCCGTGGCTGCGGTGGGTTTAGGGCTATTGCACCTGGCCGCCTACCTCGACCCAGGCGATCAACAGTTGGCCCGGCGCGTCCACGGGCTGCATCGTTGGGCTGCCGCCGCTGCCTTGGGGTTTGTGCTGCTGATCCCACTCCAGGCCGGGACCGTGGTCCGAGGCCTCGGCAACGCCAACCTCATGCAGAGCCGTCAGCTGCGCCAGGTGAACCAGAACCTTACCGCGCTTCGCGAGAAGATTCAATCGGCCCCTGATCTGGCCAGCCTGCAAAGCCGCATCCCTGTGGACCTGGCCAGCACCGTCGGTCCTGTGGCCCTGCAACAGCCATTACCCGTGCTCAGGGCTCAGCTGCTGTCGGTGCTGGATCAAGCCCAACGCCAGGCCAGCAGCAGCCTCTCATCTTTACCCACGACCTCACTCTGGCCGCTGATCAAGCGCAGCCTGCGGGTGCTGGTCTCAGCCCCTGCCTACGCCGTTGCCTTTGCCGCGATGAGCGTTCGAGCCAAGGCCGAGTTATCGCTGCTGGATCGCTTGCTGCGCTCGTGGAGCCGCTGGCTCACTCGCAAAGGCCGCCGGGCGTAGGGCAGCACCTCCAATGAGGAGTAACTGCGCCAGCTCCGCGGCGAGGAGGATTGAGCCCTGTCGGCTCCAGAGCGAAGACGCCCACCGCCATGCCCCT
This sequence comes from Cyanobium sp., assembly GCA_044370835.1. Classification (GTDB taxonomy): domain Bacteria; phylum Cyanobacteriota; class Cyanobacteriia; order PCC-6307; family Cyanobiaceae; genus Cyanobium. The sequence continues at coordinate 10,980 of JBILUS010000022.1, forward strand.
CCGATCGTTGACGCCATCGCTGCTGCGCTGGCCTGAGCCGGAGCAGATCCTGAACCAGGTGCGCCTCTTGGCGTCCCAGGTTGCGGTGGCGCATCCGGGCCTGGAGCGGGTGGGCATGTTCGGCAGCAAGGGCCGGGGTGACGCCGGCGTCGGCAGCGATCTCAATCTGCTGCTGATTGATACCGGCAGCAGCGGCCCCCAGTACCAGCGCCTGCTGAGCTGGCCTCTGGCGGAGCACCGCAACGAGACAACCGCTCGTTGTGGCAGCGCTGAAAGACAGATCCTCTGCCGCCATGGCAACGCTCCGATCCAGAGAGGTTCGGCGCAAGGAGCTCTTGGCCCCTCACTTCACCCACACCACACTGCAACCCGCCCCGCCGTCTCCCTTGTCGGCATCCACCACCCGCTCCACATAAGGCACGCCGGCCAGCCACTCGCGCAGGCCCCGCTTGAGCTTGCCGGTGCCGATGCCGTGGATCACCCACACCGGCCCGTTGGCCCCCCGCAGGCGTTCCTCCACCGCCGCCTCGGCTTCATGCACCCGCAGGCCGCGCACGTCCACGGTGTTGGCCTCGGTGCGCACCTGGGGACCACGGCTGCCGGGGGCGCGGCGGCTGCGCACCGTCACCGGGGGCGGGGCCGGTGGGGCGGGCTTCTCGCCGTTGAGGCCCTCGATCGCCGTCAGCTCCACGGTGCTGCGCAGCACGCCGCAGCGCACCGTGAGCTCCAGGCCATCGGCGGAGATGGCCAGCACCTCCGCGGCCTTGCCCAGGGCCAGCACCCGCACCCGATCGCCCACCGCCGGCCGCCAGCCGGCGTGCTCCCGCCGTTGCGGCTCGGGGCGGTGTTCGGCCTCAAGGCGCTTGAGCCGCTGCCCTGCCAGGCGCGCCACCTCGCCAGCGCTGCGACCATCACCCCGCTCGGCGGCGGCGGCACCGCGTCGCAGGCGCCGGATCAGGCGCCGCACCTCCCCCTGGCCTTCGCGGATCGAGCGCTCCAGCTGCTGGCGCCGCTGTTCCTGCATCTCGGCGCTCTGCTCCTTCTGCTGCTCCCAGCGGGCCAGCAGCTCCTCGTGGAGCAGTTCGGTGCGGGCCAGCACCACCGCCGCGGCCTCGGCCGCCTCCTGCTGCTGAAGCCGCTGCTGCTCCAGGCCCTCGATCACCCGGTTCACGCCGCCGCCCTCGCCCTCCCCCCCGGCTGCCAACTGCTCAGCCGCCGCCGCGAGCACGCGGCCGTCGAGCCCGAGCCTTGCTGCGATCGCCAGGGCATTGCTGCGGCCCGGGATGCCCCACTGCAGGTGATAGGTGGGCGAGAGGGTCTCCACATCGAAGGCCACCGAGGCGTTCTCGAAGCGGGGATCGGCGTATTTGAGCGCCTTGAGCTCGCCGAAGTGGGTGGTGGCCACCGTGAGCCGGGCGCGATCGGCCAGCTCCCGCAGCAAGGCCGCCGCCAGAGCCGCGCCTTCGGTGGGGTCGGTGCCGGCGCCCACCTCATCGAGCAGCACCAGAGAGGCGCCGGGCCGGATCGCCAGGCCGGCCACCTGCTCTTGCGCAGCCGCGATCTGCGAGCCGCCACCCCCGTTAGGTGTGGCGGGGACCAAGACAGCCTCATGGTCGTCGGGTCGAGGGCCAGCCCCCGGAGAAGGCCCCAGCACCGCCAGGATCCGGGCGATGCGGCGGATGTGGCCGCTGAAGGTGGAGAGGTTCTGCTGCAGCGACTGCTCATCGCCGATGTCGGCCAGCACCTGGCCGCACCAGGGCAGCCGCGGCGTGCCGCTGCAGGGCAGGAACAGACCGGCGCGGGCCATCAGGGCCGCCAGGCCCAGGCTCTTGAGGGTCACGGTCTTGCCGCCGGTGTTAGGGCCGGTGATCGCCACCACCCGCAGCTCCGGCCCCACCCGCAGGCTCACCGGCACCACCGGCCGCCCAGCCTCATGCCGCTCCTGAGCGAGCAGAAGCGGGTGGCGCAGATCCCGCAGCACGAACGGAGCTTCTGGATCAGCATCGAGCTCGGGCCGCACCGCCCCGAGCCAGGCGCCGTAGCGGGCCCGGGCCACCCCTGCATCCAGCCGCACCAGCACGGCCTGGAGGTGCTCCAGCGCTGGGGCCTCCTCCCCTACCAGGGCGCTGAGTTCGGCGAGGATCTGCTCCTCCAGCTCGCGTTCACGGCCCTCCAGCTCGCGGATGCGGTTGCCCAGGGGAATCACCGCCTGGGGCTCCACAAACACCGTGCTGCCCGAAGCCGAGCTGTCGTGCACGATGCCGCCGCCCACCTGGGAGGCCGCGCCGGCCTTCACGGCCAACACCGGCCGGCCGTTGCGTTCGGCCACCACCGTGTCCTGCAGCAGGTTGCCCCAGCGGCGGATCAGCTCCTGCAACCGCTCGCGGCGCTCGGCGCGAACCCCCTGCAGTTGGCGCCGCAGACCCTCCAGCTCAGCGCTGGCCCGATCCGCCACCCGGCCCCCCTCCTCGATCGCGAAGTGGAGCCGCTGCTCCAGCTCCGGCAGGGTGCGCAGGTCGGCCACCAGGGCCGAGGTCACCGGCCGAAGCGCCTCCTCCTCGATCTGACGCCGCAGCCGCCGCGCCGCCGCCAGGGTGGTGGCCACCGCCAGCAGAGCCTCGCCGCCGGCGGTACCCCCCTTGGCACAGCGCAGCACGGTGGCGGCGATGTCCGCCACGCCGCGGAAGCTCAAGCCGCCTTCCAGCACCCCATCGAGGCCCAGGAGTTCCGTGGTTTCGGCCAAGAGCCCACGGCTTTGCGCGCAGCTGGCCGGCAGCGGCAGGGCTGCGCAGTGGCGCTCACCGGCAACGGTGCTGGCAAAGCCGGCCACATGGCCGGCCAGGCGGGGCCACTCCAGGAGCTCGAGGGCCTCGGCGGCGATGGCACCGCCCTCAATCACGCCCCCTTCCACCCGTGTGCTCACCCCTGCTCGCTCGCCAAGGGGGTGAGGGAAGGAATCGCGGCGCCGCCCTGGTTGGAGGGGATGCCGGCGGGAGGTTCGTAGAGCATCTCCAGCCAGTTGCCCTCCGGATCCTGCAGATAAAAGGAGGCGGTGCCGTCGCGGTGATCGTGCACCTCACCCACGGGATGGCCGCTCGCCACGAGCTGGGCGTGCACCGCATCGACGGCTTCGCGATTCTCGAAATGGAAGGCGAAATGGGGGCCAGCGGCCTTGTAGTCGGAGCTGAGCAGGGCCACCCCATCACCGGTGAGCGGCGACTGCAGGTAGGCCCAGTCGGCCGCATCCCAGGTGAGCTGCAACCCCAGGGCTTGGTAGAAGGCCTTGGCCCGCTCCATGTCGGCCACCCGGAGGGCCACATGGCCAAGGCGATGGACAGCGGCCGGGGCCATGGCGGAGGGGATCGCTGCCGCCATTCTCGGGCAATGGGCTGGCGATGGTGAGGTCCATCGGATCGCCAGGCATGGCTAGGCAGGCAACACCGCCTCCTTCCTGACCCACCGGCTGCCACGACGGGGTTCCGTTCCCACGATGGAGACGTCACCCTCGACCCCTGCCATGCCCCGTTCGCTGCCTACACGGATCTCGGCTCCTCTGCTGGTGGCCCCCGCCCAGGCCCAGCCGATCCGCGGTGGCGTGGGTGGGCCGGCTTCGGGGGCTGGGGTGCTCCCGGGTGCCGGCTTCGGGCGGCCGGGCCTTGGGCGCTGATGGAGGTCTGACGCACTCCACCAACGATCCGCTCCGAGCGAGGAGAAGCTGCGGCGGTTCATTCGCGGAGTGCCTGCCAGAGGGCATCCGCCCGTTCAACCACCGAAGGCTTCGCAGAACCGATCTCCCCGTGCTTCGGGTGCCACACCCAGCCAGCGGGTCTCCTTGCCAAGGGCAGCCGCCAGCCGTGGGTTCCATTCCGGCAGACTGCGCCATTCCGCCAGGCTGTAAACCAGCAGGTCGCAAGCCAGGGGCAGCGAGCCCGTATCCCAGCGGCGCAGACGGTCCCAGATCGGTTCGGCGCACTCCCGCAGAATCAGGACCAGATCCAGGTCGCTGCCAACGCCGGCATCACCGCGGCCATAGGAGCCGAACACCCCAACGGCCAGCAGATCGGGGTTGGCATGGTCCTGCTGCGCAGCCCAGCGGCCTGCCTGCTCCAGCACCTCAGCGGCGCTGGGCCAACGCAGCACGGACCCAGGTGGTGATGACACCGGCATGGAGAAGGGCCTGCTCCAACCAGTCGGCCGATCGATCTGCCACGGCCCCAGCTCATCACGCGATCAATGTACGGGCCCCACCCCCAACCACCAGAACGCCTGGGACGGCGGCCGGTGCCATGGCGGCACACCTCAGATGTTCCCTCCCCCGCCAGCGCGCCGGCGCTCACGGGCCCGATGCAGCTCCACCACCAGCAACAACCAGGCCGTGCCGGCCAGGGTAAGCAGGGCGTAGGTCTGGGGAGGGGTTGGGATCACGAAGGGCAGCAGGGCCAACCCATAGGCGGGTGGGCATTTCAGGCAGGTGAGGTGCAGGAGCAGGGCCGTGGCGAGCACCGCCAGCAGGGTGGCCAGCGGCACCACCCCCAGGATCTGCACCAACAACCAGCCCGCCAGAGCGGCGCCTCCGGTGACCACCAGCACAGCGCGCCCGCGGCCGTGCCAGGGGCAGTGCTGAGGCTGGGCGAGCATCTCGTAGGCGATCACCATCAGGGGGGGATAGAGCACCAGATGGGACCCCAGCACCTCCACCAGCACCAGGCCGCCGGCCAGGAAGATCGCCAGGGGGGGCAGCCAGGTGCGAAGGCTGGGGGCGGCGCTGGTGCGGGCAGGACCGGGGCCGGCTGAAGGCGCCGCCGGGGGCAGCCGCAGCCCCCTCGCGATCCGGGGGCGCAGGATCACCAGCAGGGCCAGGCCACCGGTACCGGCCAGGATCGCCAGGGGGTAGTGCCAACTGGTGATCCCCAGGGCCAGGGGCAACACCCCCGCCGAGAGGGCCGGCACGATCGGTGAGCGCAGGCCCGAAATCACCAGCAGGCAAACGGCCACATCCAGGAGCACCGCCAAGGGGCCGTAGGGCAGCGAGCGGGTGATCAGCACCCCGGGCAGCGCCGTGAGGAACGGGGTGATGGCCAGCAACAGCGGTGAGCGGGCCCAGCTGCCGCGGGGATCGGTGAACACCACCGAACCGAGGGCGCCCAGTTCGGGAAAGAGCAAGTAGCCGATGCCGCTCGCCTTGGCCAGGGCGGTGATCAAGGCCAAGAAAGAGGCGGTGGCCAGCACGGGGCCGGCCACCACCAGGCCAGACACCAGCCAGCTCAGAAATCCGGCCCCCCGCCGGGGCCCACCCAACACCTTCACCCCTGCCGCAACCAGGCCGCCGCCTCGCAGGCGTGATAGGTGAGGATCAGATCGGCGCCGGCCCGCTTGAAGCAGAGCAGGGTTTCGAGGGTCACGGCGCGCTCGTCGATCCAACCGCGTTCGGCCGCCGCCTTCACCATCGCGTATTCACCGCTCACGTTGTAGGCGGCGATCGGCTGCTCGGTTTCCTGGCGCAGGCGATAGATGATGTCCAGATAAGCAAGGCCGGGCTTCACCATCAGGATGTCGGCCCCTTCGCTCTCATCAAGCTGGCACTCCAGGATCGCCTCACGGCCGTTCGCCGGATCCATCTGGTAGGTGCTCTTGTCCTTCGGGATCGGCTTGCCGGCGGCGGCGCGGGGGGCCGAATCGAGGGCTTCGCGGAAGGGGCCGTAATACGCCGAGGCGTACTTGGCGGTGTAACTGATGATGCCCACATGCTCGAAGCCCTCCTCATCGAGGGCTTCGCGAATGGCGCCCACCCGGCCATCCATCATGTCGCTGGGGCCGATCAGATCGGCGCCGGCACGGGCCTGGGCCACGGCCTGCTGGCAGAGGATCGCCACGGTTTCATCGTTGAGCACCACGCCCTCGCTGCTCACGATGCCGTCGTGGCCGTCGCAGGAATAGGGATCGAGGGCCACATCGGTCATGATCGCCATGCCCGGGTGCACCTCCTTCAGGCGCCGGATCGCACGGGGAATGAGGCCGTGCTCGTTGAAGCATTCGGCGCCATCCTCGGTTTTGAGCCCGTCGGCCACCTTGGGGAAGAGCACCACGCAGCGGATGCCCAGCTCCCAGGCGCGGCCCACCTCGTCCACCAGCCCTTCGAGGCTCCAGCGGTTGGCGCCGGGCATGGCGCCGATCGGCTCGTTGGTCGCCCCCTCGTGCACGAAGAGGGGATAGATGAAATCGGTGGGGGCGAGCTGGGTTTCACGCACCAAGGCCCGCAGGGCCGGCGTGCGCCGCAGCCGGCGGGGGCGGTAGGTGAGCTCCATGCGGCGGGCGGGGCGGGCTGGGCGGATCCTACGGATCCAGGGCAGGGGCGCCGGCAGGAGCCTGGCCGCCCGCAACGATCAGGCACCTTCACCCCCAGCGGCCGGAAGCCCCAGAGCCGCCCGACTGGGCCTCAGCGCAGGGCGTTGCCGAGCACGATCACGCCGTAGCCCAGCAGCGCGGAGAGCTGCACCACGGTGCAGAGCCTGTTGACCCTGGCCAGGGTGGGAGCGGCCTCACCCTCCCCCGCCCGGGCCCGCAGGTTGCCCCCCCACACGAACAGCAGGAACACCGCCACAGCCACGCCATAGCTGTAGGCATAGAGCTGATCGAGGAAGGTGAGAAAAGGGGTTGGAGGCACCTGGGTCTGGTAGCCCTCCTGCAGCACCACCAGGGTCAGCAGTCCCGCCGAGGGCAGGCTGAAGCTAAGGTCATCGCGGCCGCTGTCGAGGCTGGGGGCCAGCAGCACCACCGCCATCACCAGCACCAGGGGCAGGATCCAGCGCAGGGCCGAGGCCACCCGATCGGTGCGGTAATCGAGCCGCAACACAGCCCGGCTGAAGGTCTGAGCGCGGCCAGGATGGAAGGGGTTCTCGCTGCGGTGCAGGGCGGCCTCCACGGCGCTGCCCTCGAGGTCGAAGCCCGCCATCGCCACCCCACGGCCGGTCTGACGGGCCGAATCCTTGAGCGGCTCCAGCAGCACCCCATCGGCCTCCAGGGCCAGCCGGTCGTCGGCCACCTCCAGGATCAGGGGCAGCGACACGTTCAGGAAGGGGGCGCTGTGGAGATCGAAGTCGTTGACATAGAAGAGCCCCTCAAAGCGGAAGGTCTGGCTGAACCGCCCGCGCCCTTCGGCCCCGCCATCGGCCCCAGCCCCGCTGCCCCCGGGAGCCGCAAGCTGCTGGACCGGACCGGTGGGCTCAAAGAGGCTGTTCCAGGCCTCCACCTGGTTCACGAACCGCACCAAGCGCTGGGCATCGAGCTCGCTGGCCTCCAGACGGGCCTGGAGATCGGCATCCCACTCCAGCAGCACCTCCCCTTGGGCCATGAAGGTCTTGGTGCTGAGATCCAGCCCGCGCAGATCCTGCAGGCGCAGGGCCATCCGCACCGGATGGGGCACCCGCAGCCCAGCCGGCACCGGCAGCACCCGGCCGGCCACCACCCCCATCGCCAGCCCCTGATCGGCGCCGGGCGCCCTGCTGGCGGGATGACTCGCCAGCACCAGCGCCAGCGCCATCAGGGCCCCGAGCAGCCAGAGCAGGGGGCGGCGGCTGTGGAGCAGGGGCGGCATCAGGTCGCCAATGGACGCTGCCCGATCCTGGCGCAGTCGGAGGGTGGCGTCAGAGCCGGGCGGAGCTGGCCCAGCCCGCGCGGGGATCGACGCTGCGGGCCTGGCGCAGCTGGGCCAACAGCTCCTTCTCCCGCTCGCTGAGGGTCTCGGGCAGGCGCAACACCGGGGTGAGCAGCAGGTCGCCGCGGCCCTCCTTGAGTGGCCAGCCCTTGCCCTTGAGGCGCAGGCTGCGGCCCACGCTCATGCCCGGCGGCACCTGCACGGTGGCCTCCCCATCGGGCGTGGCCACCGCCACCTCACCGCCGAGGGCAAGCTCATCGAGGCTGAGCGGCAGTTCGGCCCGCAACTGCTCGCCATCCAGCCGCCAGACCGGATGGGGCTGCAGCTGCAGGTTGAGGTAGAGGTCCCCACGGCGGCCGGTGCCGGGCTGGAGGTTGCCCTTACCCTTGAGCCGCAGGCGGCTGCCGCTGCGCACGCCGGGCGGGATCCGCACCTGCACCCGCTCCTCATTCACCGAGAGGGTGCGCTCGCAGCCCCGGAAGGCCTCGGAGAGGCTGAGGTTGATCGTGGCCTCGGCATCGAGATCCACCGGCGCGGCGCGCCCGCCGAAGCCGGAGGGGAAGCCGGTGCCGAACCCGCCGAAGCCGCCGCCGCCCATTCCGCCCGGTCCGCCGAAACGGCCCAGCAGGTCGTTGACGAAATCATCGAAGTTGCCGTAGCGGCCGAAGTCCACATCGACACCGCCGGGACCGGCGCCGCCACCGGGGCCGCCCATCTGGTTCCAGTACTGGCCGAACTGCTCATAGCGGCGCCGCTTGTCGGGATCGGAGAGCACCTCGTAGGCCTCACTGATCTCCTTGAAGCGGGCCTCGGCCTCCTTGTTGCCGGGATTCACATCGGGGTGGTGCTGGCGGGCGAGCTTGCGGAAGGCGCGCTTGATCGCATCGGCATCCGCTCCCCGTTCAACCCCGAGCACCTTGAAGTAGTCGCGGTAACCGTTCACGCTCATCTCGTCGCGGTCCTCGGGGTCGCAGCACCAGGGCTTGTCTGCATTGTCCCAGTCGCCGAGGGCTGCAGGACCGCCTGGAGAGGGCGGAAGGCCGTACGGTGAGGCCTTCAGGCAGCCCCCCGCGGGACAAGGTCGTCGAGATGGCTTCTGTGCCGATGGTTCCACCCTCCTTCCGGGTCAGCCGGCAGCGGCTGGCGGAGGCTGGCCTGATCGCCCTGCTCGCCGTGCCGGCGGCTGCCGTCGCCGGCCCCCTGGCCCTGGCCCAGGGCGGGGTCGGTGGACACTCCACCACCGCCGGCCTCGGCGAGGCCCTGGCACCGTCAGGTCCGGCCCAGATCGCGCTGGGCGAGCACCTTCGCCAGCAGGGATACCTGTTTTATGGCGCCTGGTGGTGTCCGGCCTGCTTCCGGCAGAAGAGTCTGTTCGGCCAGCAGGCCGGCAATCGCCTGCCCTACGTGGAATGCGACCGCAGCGACGAGGGTCGCCAGCGCTGCGATGCCGCCGGCATCCGGGCCTACCCCACCTGGGTGAAGGGGGCCGAGCGCCGCGAAGGACTGCTCTCTCTGGAGGAACTGGCCCGCTGGAGCAGCTGGACCCCCGGGGCCACCAAAGGCGCTGCTGCTGGGGCTGCCAAGGGGGGGCCGGCGATCAGCCCCCCACGCTGAAGGGTCTCCGCTCAGGCAGCGGCGCCGCTCTCGTGGCGCAGGTTGAGGGAGGTGGTAAGGCCGGCGGCCTTCAGCTCGCGGCGCAGCTGCTCCGCCTCGGCGGGATCACCCTGGAACACCACGGCGCGGCCCAGCCGCTCGGCGTCCCGGTGGAGGTCCTCCGCTGCGCCGATCGAGAGGTGGCGCAGCACAGCCGCCAGACGCTGGCCGAGGGGCCGCAGATCGGGAAGCACCAGCAGGGTGGCGATGGGAATGGAACGGTTCATGGCGTGGTTGGCACGAATCAATGCAGGAGCTGCATCGGATCCAAACGTTATGCAGAACCCCAGCGACCTGAGAAGGCCGGTGAACCGGCGCAGCACCGGCATTGACGCCAGATGGAGAAACATGAATAAACCCCCATGGCCTCCCTGCGACTAGGATTGCCATACTGAAGTCAGCCGCTACGGTTGCTGCAAATTTCCAGCAGTTCGAGCTCTCCCGGGGGTTCGTCGTCTGGTCCACCACCGGGACATCCCTGCCGCCAAGGCTGGCCTCCTCCCTTTCACCGGCCCGCCTCCCACCCCGCCCACAAGGCCATGCTCGACCTCTTCCGCTCCTCCCAACCATCCAGCCCGAGCAGAACCAAGGCGCCCGTGCATCGGCAGAGCACCCGATTCTCGGTGCCGGTGTTGGATGTGCCGATCCGGGTCGAAGTGCTGGCCGGAGGCATCCGCTACCCGGCCCAGCTCTGGGATGTGAGCCAACACGGCGCCTGTCTGCTGCTTCGCTCGCCCATCCCCCCGAACCAGAGCGCCCTGCTGCGCATCCATGCGCCCACCGGCGGTGAAAAGATCGACCTGCCCGCCCAGCTGATGTGGCTGGATTCGGTGATGGGGGCGTACTACTCAGGGGTGCGCTTCGCGCAGGGGGTGGATTTCGGCCCCACCTTCCTCGGCACCCTGATCCGCAACGCCGACACCTTCAGCCGCGCCAGCGACCTCAGCGTGGTGGCCTGAAGGCCGCCGCCGTTCAGAGCCCATTGAAATGGGGCCCTTCCAAGCCCCGTGGATCATTTGGGTGACAAGGCTGATCTCACCCCGTCTCCGTTAAGAGTGTCAGGCAGCCACAGGGGCGGCTTGACGGGAGAAACGAACGATGTTGTTCGCTGTTACGGGTTTGCTCTTACCGAGCAGGCTTCAGTCACCCTCCTTATGCCCCGTCGAAACCATTGCAGCCCCGGGAAGGGGCTCCGCTCCCCAGGCCCCAGAGCGGGACAGCGGGAGGAAGCAATGGAGCTGAGCGGAATCGAACCGCTGTCCGAAACACTGGTGTGAGCCACCTAGTCGGCCCGAAGACCGACCTTGAAAGTATGGCACCGGCAGCCGGCGGTAGCGGCGCACCGCCGGGTGGGCATCACCGAACCGATCTGGGGCAGGCGACAACCACGCCACAGCGTCACCGCGGCTCAGGCCTCGCCGCCGGCCTGCCAGGGATTGAGGGTGGCCACACCGGTGGGGCGGCGTCAGCCCGATCCGCTCGAAGGGTTCATCGTCCTGCGGGAGGGCCAGCAGGAGCTCTAGCAGTCTGCCCGTTCCGTTCGGTGCCTTGGTCGTCAGCGCCCGCCTGTTCACGCTCAGCAGCCGGATCGGAGGTCCGTCGCCAGGCGGAACCGCGCTGAGAGGGTCATGGATGCCCTGGCTTCAGCAGGGCATGAGGGGCACGCCCTCCAGCCGGGCCGCCGCCTGGAGGGCCTTGTCGCGGGTGGCCAGGGGCAGGCCCCGGCGCAGAGCCAGCTCCAGGTAGGCGGCGTGGTAGCTGGTGAGGCGATGGCTGCGGGCCAGGGCGAGCGTGTCGTGCCAGGCGCTGGCGGTGCTGGGCTGGTCGACGCTGATCGGCAGCCCCTCCAGAAGCCCGAGATAGGTGCGGATCGCCGCCGGCCTGATTCGGCCACGGCGCTCGGCCTGCACCAGCACATTGGCCGCTTCCCAGAGCCAGAGAGCCGGCACATGGGCCAGACCCGCCTGCAGCTGCTCCAGGATCGCCCAGGCCGGCTCGCTGGCCTCATCGGCAAAGCACCAGGCGCAGCTGAGCGACACATCCAGCACAAGCTCTGCCGCCGTTTCCGCGGCGCCGCTCGCTTCCGGGTGATTCATCGGCGGTCTTGATCGCGCAGCTCGGCGATGGTGAGGCCGCCGAGGGTCTGCCCCTGGCTGAACTGACGCAAGCGGGCGATGGTGTCGCCCACGCTGGCGGGAGCTTCGGCGACAGGCGGCACGAGCCGGGCTACGGGACGGCCATGGCGGGTGATCGTGATCTGCTCCCCGGCGCTCACCGCATCGAGCAGAGCCGCCAGATGGGTCTTGGCCTCGAAGGCGCCAACGCTGCGCATGCCCTTCTCAACAACCAGTTGCAAACTAGTTTAATGCTCCCCAGAACTAGCCGTCTGCGTGCCAGATGCTGAGCGCGGCGACGCCTCCATCGCCGTGACGGCACCAGACACCGCTCATGCTCAAGGGCCAGATCTGAGCGGGAGCCCGGGCTGGTTCTCCCCCCGCTCCTGGACCTACTTGCACCGCAAGCTGGGAGTCACCCCCACCGGGCCCGTGCCACCGCTACCGCTGCGGCGGGATTCGTGCTCTACGGAGGCACCGCCATCGCCCTGCGCTGCGGTCACCGGGTGTCGGTGGATTTCAACGTCTTCACCGCCCGCCCCCTGGAAGGCGCTGCGCTGCAAAGCCTGCTGCCCTGGCTGAAAAGCTCCACAGTGCTGCAGGATCAGCCAGGCACCTTCACCGTGCTCAGTGGCGGGGACGCTCTACGGCTCGGCTTTCCCGGTGAGTGAAGCGCCCGGTGCGCTGGTGTAGTGCGCCGAAGGCGACCTCGGTGAGCTCCCCGCGTCCACCCAGCAGCAGCTGATCGAGGCCGTGAGGGCCGTGGATCACGGAGGCGTGGTCAACCCTCCCACGGCCCGAGGCGCCCCCACCGGCACAGTGGAGTGATGCAGCAGCTCGCAACGTCCCCGGAGGATTTCGATCTCACCGCCGTGGTGCCCCCCGGCCTCGAGGAGGTGGCCGCCGCTGAGCTGGTAGCCCTCGGCGCCGATGCGGTGCGCCCCCTGCGCCGCGCCGTGGCCTGCCGCACCGACCTGGCGGGCTTTTACCGCCTCCACCTGCGCTGCCGCATCCCCTTCCGCTTCCTGCGGGAGCTGGCCCGCTTCCCCTGCCGCGGCCGCCGCGATCTGTACCAGGGCGTCCAGAACGCCGCCGACTGGGACCACTGGCTGCCCCCCGAGGCCAGCTTCAAGGTGGAGGCCAGCGGCAGCCTGCCGGAGCTCAACCACAGCCACTACACCGCCCTCGAGGTGAAGAACGCCCTGGTGGACCTGCAGCGGCAGCGCTGGGGAAGCCGCTCGATGGTGAACCTGGAGGATCCCGACCTCAGCCTGCATCTGCACCTCAGTGGCAGCGGCGGTGGCCATGGCGGCAGCGGCGGCCAGGGCCGGGGTGGTCGTGGCGGGGCCTACGGCAGCAACGCTGGTGGCGGCAGCGCAGGAGGCACCGCGATCCTCAGCCTGGAGGGCGGCAGCAGCAGCCTGCACCGCCGCGGCTACCGGGCCGCCATGGGCCTGGCGCCGCTCAAGGAAAACCTGGCCGCCGGCCTGATCGCCCTCACCGGCTGGGATGGCGCGGTGCCCCTGGTGGATCCGCTCTGCGGCTCCGGCACCCTGCTGCTCGAGGCGGCCGCCCTGGCGCTGGGCCAGGCGCCGGGGCTGGAGCCGGCCGCGGGGGCGCTGGTCGGTGGAGCTGCAGCCCCCGGTGTCGAAAGCAACCCCTGGGACAAGGCCATCTGCAGGGGCAACGGCGACCCCGCCACCCCTGCGGCGGCCCCCCGGCCCCGTGCCTTCAGCTTCGAGCGCTGGCCAGATTTCGATGCCGCCCTCTGGGACCGGGAGGTGGCGGCAGCTGCCAGCCAGCGGCGCACCACCTTGAGCGATGGCAGCCCCCTGGCGCCGATCCTCGGGCTGGAGCGTGATCCCCAGGTGCTGGAGCAGGCCCGCGCCAACGCCGCCGCCGCCGATCTGGCGGACTCCATCGCGCTGCAGCAGGGCGATTTCCGCGACCTGATCCCACCACCCGGGCCAGGCGTGCTGGTCTGCAACCCCCCCTACGGCGTGCGCCTCGGCGCCGACGACGACCTCGAAGCCCTCTACGCCGATCTCGGCCGGATGGTGCGCGAACGCTGCGGCGGCTGGACCCTCTGGCTGCTGAGCGGCAACCCCGCCCTCACCGGCGCCCTGCGGCTCAAGGCCAGCCGCCGGATCAGCGTGAGCAATGGCGGCATCGACTGCCGCTGGCTCCGCTACGACATCCGCTGAACGGCCCTCAGAACCGGCCGGTCAGCGCCCGGGTGGTGCGGCCCAGGCCCGAGAGGGTCTCCGGCAGGAAGGGGCCCTTGAGCATGCCGCCGCCGATCCGCAGGAACAGACCAGCCAGGGCCAGGTCGACGCCGGCCACCGCCAGGGCGCAGGTCAGCCAGCTCCAGGCGAAGGTCTGGTGCAGCCAGAGCACCAGGGCCAGCTGGGCCGCCACCCCGGCGAAGGTGGCAAAGGTGATCCCCATGCCGAGGAACACGCCCGCCCCCACCAGCCGCCGCTTCTCGCGGTCCGCCTCCTGCAGCGCGATCTTGACGTGCAGGTCCATCACCGACGACATCAGCGCCGTGACGCGAAGCATGCCGCGGCCGCCTTCGCTCCGGTCGCCGCGCTCGCTCATGCCGAGCGCCGGCCCGACAGCAGCATCCCCAGCAGCAGGCCCACACCGGCGGCGATGCCCAGGGCCATCAGCGGCTTCTCCCGCACCGGCTTCTCGATCCGGGGCCGCAGGGTGGCATTGAGGTCGTCGAGCAGCTGCTCCAGCTGGTCCTCCAGGGGCCGCAGGGTGTCGGCCACCTGATGGGCCTGCTCGCCGGTGGCCTGGAGCAGGTCCTGCAGCTGCTGGCGCACCCCGCTGCTGGTGAGGCCGGTCTGGCGGCTGATCACCTCCACGGCGTGGTCGAAGCTGCCGCGGGTGGCCTCCAGGGTGTGGCGGGCCACCTCGGGCCATTCGCGCTGCAGGGTGGGCAGCAGGGTTTCGAACCGCTCGCGGAAAGCCACCTGGAGCTCTCGGAGCGGAGGCGAAGCCTCGGGGCCGGCCGTGCTGGCACCGGGCTCGAACGGCAGGCCGTTGCCGGAGGCCGCGCTCTGGGGGGCGTCGCCGGGGGTGGTGGGGGTGGTGTCCATCGCGTCCAGCAGAGGGGGAAGCAGGCAGGAACAGCGCCCAGTGTGGTTGGGGCTTGCCGCCGGTGGCACCACCCGGCGCTGCGGGGAAGCCGTCCGTTGAGGTGGGGGTGACCGGTCGGGTTGGGGAGACCGTCAACTTGGCGAAAGCCTAGGCAGCCCCCTTGGCAGCGTCAGCACCTTGGCTACATTCGCAGCGGCCGGCGGACGGGCCTGTTGGTTCACATCAACCAGGTCGAACTCAACCAGTTCAAGTCGTTCGGCGGATCGATCGCGATCCCGCTCGAGCCAGGCTTCACTGTGGTCACCGGCCCCAACGGTTCGGGCAAAAGCAACATCCTCGATGGGGTGCTGTTCTGCCTCGGCCTGGCCACCAGCCGCGGCATGCGGGCCGAGCGGCTGCCGGACCTGATCAACAGCTCCCTGCAGCGGGAGGGCCGGGCCGCCGAAACCAGCGTGACCGTGCACTTCGATCTGGGCGACTGGTCGCCCGACGATGCGGAGGACGGCCTCGAGGCCCCGCCCGAGGGTCCCTGGATCAGTCGCGGCCAGCGCCAATGGAGCGTGACCCGGCGGCTGCGGGTCGCCCCGGGCGGCACCTACAGCAGCAGCTTCAGCGCCGACGGCGTGGCCTGCACGGCCCAGCAATTGCAGACCCAGCTGCGCCGGCTGCGCATCGACCCCGATGGCAGCAACGTGGTGATGCAGGGCGATGTGACCCGCATCGTGTCGATGAGCGCCCGGGACCGGCGCGGCATCATCGACGAACTGGCCGGCGTGGCCCTGTTCGATTCCCGCATCGACCAGACCCGCGCCAAGCTCGATGAGGTGCAGGAGCGCCAGGAGCGCTGCCGCATCGTGGAGCAGGAACTGCTGGCCAACCGCCAGCGGCTCGAGCGGGACTGCGCCCGCGCCCGCACCTACCAGGAGCTGCGGTTGCAGCTGCAGGCCGGCCGGGCCCACGAGCAGGTGCTCGCCTTCGAGGCGGCCCGCTCCGGCCTCGAGGCCCTCAGCCGCAGGCACCAGGCCCTCGGCGAGCGGGAGGAGGAGGAACGCCGCCAGATCAGTGCCGCGGAGCAGGAGGTGGCGGCGGCGGCCACCGCGCTGGAGGCCCTCCAGGCTGAGGTGAAGGCCCTGGGCGAGGACCAGTTGCTGGCGGTGCAGGCCGAACTGGCCGGGCTGGAAGCGGGCGATCGCGAACGGGAACGCCAGGGAGAACGGCACCGGGAGGAGGCCGGTGCCCTGCAACGGCGCCGCCAGGAGCTGGGCAACCGCCAAGCCGAACTGGACCGGCAACGGCAGGAGCTGGCGGCCGCCAGCGGCGGCGACCTCCAGGAGGCCGAGCGCCGCTGCCGCGACGCCGAGGCCGCCGTGGAGCTCTCCCGCCGCCGGCTGGGGGAGGTGGCCGACCGCTCCGGCACCTGGATCGAGGAACGCCGGCAGCGGGACCAGCGGCGCCAGGCCCTGGTGGCCCAGCTCAGCCCCCTGGAGGCGGAACGGGGCCAGCTGCAGGAACGCCTCCGCCAGGGCGGCGAACGCCGCCTCGAACTGGAGGCCGAGGCCGTGGAGGAGGCCGGCGGCAGCGGCGAAGCCAGCCAGCGGCTGGAGCGCCTGCGCCAGGAGGAACAGGAGCTGCTGGCCGCCCTGGCCGAGCGCCAGCGGGAGGTGGGGGACCAGGCCGAAGCCCTGGCCCTGCAGCAGCGCACCCGCAGCCGCCTGGAGCAGGAGCAGACCACCCTGGAGCGGGAGATCGCCCGCCACGACAGCCGCCGCGAAACCCTCCAGGAAAGCCGGGGTACCGGCGCCCTGCGGCTGCTGCTGGAGGCGGGCCTGGAGGGCATCCATGGACCGGTGGCCCAGCTCGGGGAGGTGGAGGAACGGCACCGGGTGGCGCTGGAGGTGGCCGCCGGTGCCCGCCTCGGCCAGGTGGTGGTCGAGGACGACCGCATCGCCGCCCGGGCGATCGAACTGCTCAAGAGCCGCCGGGCCGGCCGCCTCACCTTCCTGCCCCTCAACCGGATCCGCAGCGGCGCCGGCGGCGGCGGGGCGGCCCTGCAGCGGGGGTCAGGGTCCGGCGCCGGGGCCGGCGGGCTGGTGGGCCGGGCGGTGGACCTGATCCGCCACGAGCCGGTCTACGGCGAGGTGTTCCGCTATGTCTTCGGCGATACCCTGGTGTTCGACAGCCTCGTCAACGCCCGCCGCGAACTGGGCCGCTGCCGGGCTGTGACCCTCGAGGGCGAGCTGCTGGAGAAGAGCGGCGCCATGACCGGCGGCAGCCTGCAGCAGCGCACCGGTCAGCTGGGCTTCGGCTCCGCCCAGGACGGCGATGAGGCCGAGCCGCTGCGCCAGCGGCTGCTGGAGCTGGGCGAGGGCCTGCTGGCCTGCCGCCGCCGCGAAACCCAGCTGGGCGAGACCCTGGAGCACCACCGCGTGGCCCTGCTGCGCAGCCAGCAGCGCCACGCGGCGGTGGAGGCCGAGCGGCTTGCCGCCGAACGGCAGCTCACCCCGCTGCAGCAGCGCCGCAGCCAGCTGGAGACCCGCCTGGAGCAGCTGCTTCAAGCCACGGAAACCGACCAGCGGCGCCAGGGGGAGCTGGAGGAGGCGATCGCGCCGCTGCGCCGCGAGCTGGGCGATCTGGAGAAAGCCGAGGCCGAAGCCGGCGCCGGCGAGGACAGCAGCCGCTGGCAGGGTCTGCAGGCCGACCTCGAAGCGGCCGACCTCAGCCTCAGCGAGGCCCGCCGCCACCGCGACGGGCTGGAGGCCCAGCAACGGGAACGGGCCCTGGCGGCCCAGCGGACCGCCAGCCAGCTGGAGGCCCTGGCCGAGGAGGAGCGGCGCCTGGTGGAGGCGGTGCAGGCCCTAGTGGCGGAGCGTCAGGACTGGAAACAGCGCCAGGAGGGCGCCCAGCGCCAGCGGGCTGAGCTGGAAGCCCGCCAGAGCGATCTGGCGGCCCGCTTCGGCGAACGGCGCCGCGAACGGGATGGGGCCGAGGCGCGCCTGGGGGGCCTGCGCCAGGCGCTCCAGCAGCACCAGTGGGAGTTGCAGCGGCTTGGGGAGGAACGGCAGAGCCTCAGCGAAGAACAGCGCAGCCAGACCCTGCGGCTTGAGCAGCTGCAGCAGGCGCTGCCCGATCCCCTGCCGGAGCTGCCCGAGGCGGTGCGAGAAGGGGGCCTGGAGCAGCTGCGCTCCCAGCTCACCACCCTGCAGCAACGGCTCGAGGCCCTCGAGCCCGTGAACATGCTGGCCCTTGAAGAGCTGGAGCAACTGGAAACCCGCCTGGCTGAACTGGAGGAACGCCTCGAGGTGCTCAGCAAGGAACGCGAGGAGCTGCTGCTGCGGATCGAAACGGTGGCCACCCTGCGCCAGGAGGCCTTCCTGGAGGCCTTCCATGCCGTGGATGGCCACTTCCGCACGATCTTCGCCGGCCTCTCGGAAGGGGAGGGTCACCTGCAGCTGGAAAACCCGGAACAGCCCCTCGAAGGGGGCCTCACCCTGGTGGCCCACCCCAAGGGCAAGGCGGTGCGGCGGCTGGCGGCGATGTCGGGCGGGGAGAAGTCGCTCACGGCGCTGAGCTTCCTGTTTGCCCTGCAGCGCTTCCGCCCCTCCCCCTTCTATGCCCTCGACGAGGTGGACAGCTTCCTTGACGGGGTGAACGTGGAACGGCTGGCGGCGCTGATCGCCGCCCAGGCCGAAGCGGCCCAGTTTCTGGTGGTGAGCCACCGGCGGCCGATGATCGCCGCCTCCACCCGCACCATCGGCGTGACCCAGGCCCGCGGCTCCCACACCCAGGTGGTCGGTTTGCCCCCTGCCGCCTGAGCTGGCGGGGTGGGCCACAATGGGCCGACTGTCACCCCGGGACTTGAGCTCCTCCACCCCGCCCGCCGCCGACCCCAACGCCCCCGCGCCGAGCGACCGCCTCTGGCTGCGCTCGGAACTGATGGGAACCCAGGTGATCACCCGGGATACCGGCCGCCGGCTCGGCGTGGTGGGGGAGGTGGTGGTCGACATCGACCGGCGCGAGGTGGTGGCCCTGGGCCTGCGCGACAACCCCCTCACCCGCTTCCTGCCGGGCCTGCCCCGCTGGATGCCGCTGGAGCGGATCCGCCAGGTGGGCGATGTGATCCTGGTGGATTCCGCCGATTCCCTCGTCGAGGGCTTCGATCCGGAGCGCTACAGCAAGGTGATCAACTGCCAGGTGGTCACCGAATCGGGCGTGCAGCTCGGCCGGGTGCTGGGTTTCAGCTTCGATGTGGAAACCGGTGAACTCACCACCCTGGTGATCGGCGCCCTGGGGGTGCCGCTCTTGGGCGAAGGGGTGCTGAGCACCTGGGAGATGCCGGTGGGGGAGATCGTGAGCAGCGGCTCGGATCGGATCATCGTGTACGAGGGTGCCGAGGAGAAGCTCAAGCAACTGGGCACCGGCCTGCTCGAGAAGCTCGGCATCGGCGGCAGCAGCTGGGAGCAGGAGGAGCGCGAGCGGTTCCGCGCCGGGGCGGTGCCGGCCGAGAACCAGCTGCCAGCGGGCCAGGCGAGCGCCACCGAACAGCGGCGCATCCAGCCGGCCACGAGCCGTTCCTTCCAGCCCGACGAGGAGTTCGACTACGTGGAACTGGAGGAGCGGCGCGAACGCGAACCGCTGCGCCAGCGCCGCTACCTCGATGAGGAGGACGTGCAGCCCCTGAGACCTCCCTACCAGGAGGAAGCCCCGGCTCCGCTGCGCTACGAGCAAGAAGCCCCTCAACGCCCGCGCAGCTACGGGGAGGAGCGCCAAGGGATGGCCTATTCCCGCTACGACGACGACCGGTTCGAGTCCCCGAGGCCGGAGCCACAGCGCCGGACCTGGGAGGACAGCGGTGATGAGCCCGATGGGAGCCGCCCGGCGGGGCGGTGGGATGGCGACGCCCAGACCCCGGCAGAACCGCGAAGGAGACGGCTCGACACCACCGATGGCCCCCGGGAATCCCCCCCCGGCCGGCAGCCCCAGGAGGTGGAGGCTGAAGTGCTGGATGACCCCTGGTGAGAAGCCGCGACACCACCACGCTGTTCGTCTGCCATGAGGGGCAGCGCACAGGCGCTCCGCTGTTGCTGCTGTGGTTAATCCGCTGGTTGTTGGCCAACACGGCAATCCGGCCGGTGGTGGCGCTGATGCGGGATGGCCCGCTGCGCGAGGAATTCAGTGCCCTCTGTCCCACTTACACGTTCATCACCCAACCGGTGGCCGAGCGGTGGCACCGTCGGCTTCGTCACCGCCTCAACCACAGCCACACCAATGATCCCGACTCCTGGCTGGCGAGGATCGTGGCCAAGGTCAACCCTGATTGCCTCTATCTCAATACCCTGGTGCTGGGCTATTGCCTGGGCAAGCTGACGCTTGATCGCAGTCGGCTCAGGGTGATCAGCCATGCCCACGAAATGGAAATCGGCCTGCTTCTCTCCAGCAGGCCTGATCTGGTCAAGCTGCAGCTGGCCCTTTCCGATGTTGTGGTGTGCTGCGCTGAAAGTGTCAAAACAGATCTCATTACAATCCATGACGCCAACCCCGATAGCTGTCGGGTGATCACGGAATACATCCCCTATACGAGTCCCAAAGAGCTGCTCAATCTCAACTGCCAAGACGCCAGCCAATCGGTGGTGGACAACCTCAGAGATCTTCGTGAGCAAGGCTTTTTTCTGTTCGGCTTCGCTGGATCGCCGATTGATCGAAAGGGATTCGATCTTTTCCCTCAGCTTGTCAAGATCTGTGCGCAGCAGTTTGGCCAAGTTTCATTCAAGGCTGTTTGGGTTGGCTGTGGGCCAGGATCAATCGCCCATCAGAAAGCCAACCGCGACCTGCGACTGCTGGGGGTCAGGGAGCATGCCTTGTTGTTCGGTGGTGTGTCGTGTGGTCCTGCCGCCCTGCGCCAACTGGATGCATTGGCCCTGCTGTCCCGGGAAGACCCCTACCCGGTCGTGGCCCTTGAAGCCGGCGCCATGGCGATTCCCACCGTCTGCTTCCGACACAGCGGCGGCATCGCTGATCTGGCTGATCAGGGCTATGGGGTGCCGGTCGACTACCTCGACCTTGAGGCCTTCGCTGCAGCATTGCTGAGCCTGCAAAGGAACCCCCAGGAGCGTGGCGAGCTCGGCCGACACTTTCAGGAGAAGGTGTTCAGCAGCAACACCGTGGAGACCCAGGGACCACAACTTGCCCAACTGATTCTCGATCCGGCCCGCTGATCCGAGCATCAATCCTGACCGCCCCGGTGGATGCGCGCACGCGACGCGAAGCGTGCATAGCCGCTGATACGGCCAGCCAGGGGTTCAGGCGCTTCGCTCTCTCACTCCGGCTTGAAGTCCAGCGAAGCCGAATTGACGCAGTAGCGCTGGCCCGTGGGCCGCGGCCCATCGTTGAACACGTGGCCGAGGTGGGCTTCGCAGGTGGCGCAGCGGATCTCGGTGCGCACCATGCCGTGGGAGCGGTCGGTGATGGTGGTGATGGCGCCGGGCTTCACCCCATCCCAGAAGCTGGGCCAGCCGGTGCCGGACTCGAACTTGGTGGCGGAGCTGAACAGCTCGGTGCCGCAGCAGATGCAGGTGTAGGTGCCCTGGGCTTTGTGGTTCCAGTAGGCCCCGGTGAAGGCCCGCTCGGTGCCCCCCTGGCGGGTGACGCGGAACTGCTCGGGGGTGAGGCGCTGGCGCCAGGCCTCCTCATCGAGGCCCCGCGCCAGGCCGCTGGGAAGGCCGCAGGCCGAGGCGTCAGCGGCGGCCGGCGGCTCGGCACCCGAGGCTTCCACGGGTCTGGAAGCGGAACGGGATGGATCGGGAGCGGAGGCCGTCATCGGAGCGAACGGATCGGATCCGCACCCTAGGGATGGGCCGTTCGTGCTGTGCGCTCTCAGGGAGTCGCCGCTGCTCCCCTCAGGGGGTTGCCGACTCCGCCGGCAGCAGCTCCCGCACCAGGCCGGCCAGGGCCGCCACCGCCCCGGGCTGGCCCCGCAGGCTGCGCAGGTCGTCACGCATGCCCTCGAGCCGATCCGGATGGTCCAGCCAGTCGGCGGCCTCCTCGGCGATCTGCTGGGGGGTGACCGGCCCCACCCGCTCCGGCACCACGGCGCGGCCGGCGGTGATGTTGGGCCAGGCCAGGAAACCGCGGTGGCGCATGCGCCAGGCCGTGAGGGCCACCCCCAGCAGACGCCGCGCCAGGGGCAGGCGGGCCAGCAACCCCATCCAGCCATCCCAGGCTTGCATCACATGCAGGTGCTGGGTGGGCACCAGCACGATCATCGGCACCCCCAGGGCACCGAGTTCGGCGGTGTTGGCCCCCACGGTGGTGAGGGCCAGGCGGCACTGGCTCAAGGGCCCATGGGCCGGATGCACCTCCTGCAGGCGAATCGCGGTGCCGGCGGCGGTGATCAGGTCGCCGCCCTGGCGAGAGGGCTCCTGGATGCCGAAGTAGCGGGCGATCGGATTGGCGGGCCCGGCGAAGGCCAGCAATTCATCCACCGTGGTGGTGGGTGCCACCGGCAGCAGGAAGCGACACCCCGGCCGCAGGGCCGCCAGCCGATCGGCGGCTGCCAACAGGAAGGGCACCCCCACCTGGAGCTTGGCCCGCTTCGAGCCGGGCAGCAGCGCCACCCACTCCCCCTGGGGCAGCGGCGCCTCCTGGCGGGCCGACGCGGAGAGATCGGCCATCAGGTCGCCCACCTCGGTGTGGCGCCCCCGCCAACGCGGGGCCAGGCGGCGGGAGGCCGTGGGGCCCATGGTGGCGATGCGGTCATTCCACTGGGGCCAGCGGGCCACCCACTCGGCATAGGTGAGATGGCGGTAGCCGAGCCGGGCCGACAGCAGCACGGTCCAGAACTGATCGCCGCCCAGGAACACCACCACTCCCTGACGCGGCCAGGGGCCGTGGCGGGCGGGCCGCAGCAGCAGCCACCAGAAGCGCCCGGCCGGCAGCACCCGGCTGAACAGGTCCCAGCCGCGGGCCAGGCGGGCCTCCTGGCCGGTGGCATTGGGGCAGGGCACCAGCACCAGCTGCAGGTTGCAGGGGGCCTGGGGATCGGCGGGCCGCAGGGGCAGCAGCCGATGCAGCTCATCGGCCAGCGGACGCACCCAGGTGGTCATCTCGCCGGGGCCGTTGCTCACCAGCACGATCGTGGCCACCGGTTCAGCGGCGCCATCGCGGCTCACCTGGCTGAGGGGCCCGACCGGTTGGGAGCCGAGCACCCCTGCTTGCACCTGGTCAGCCACCCGATCAACAGCAGGATCCGGGGGCGGCTGGCTCAAGTTGTGGGAAAGAAAAATGCGGATGGCGAGACTTGAACTCGCAAGGCCGAAGCCACACGCCCCTCAAACGTGCGTGTCTACCAATTCCACCACATCCGCGTGGCTGGAACCGGCCATGCCGGAACCGTGAAGGACTATACCCATCGCCCCGGCGCCGGCCCAGGCATCCCGATCGCGGTGAAGATCGCCGCCCCGGCCCCGACGGGGGCCGCCTGTGAGCGCTGATACAGTCCGCTCTGGCCTGGTCCGTCCGTCCTCCCCCGGCCGGCTCCGCTGCGGATGCCCATCGGCAAGCTGCTGATCGCCAACCGTGGCGAAATCGCCCTCCGGATCCTGCGCACCTGCCGGGAGCTGGGCATTCCCACCGTGGCGGTGCACAGCACGGTCGATCGCAACGCTCTGCATGTGCAGCTCGCCGATGAGGCGGTCTGCGTGGGCGATGCCCCCAGCAGCCGCAGCTACCTGAACATTCCCAACATCCTGGCCGCCGCCACCTCCCGCGGCGCCGACGCCATCCACCCCGGCTACGGCTTCCTGGCCGAGAACGATCGCTTCGCCGAGATCTGCGGCGACCACGGCATCACCTTCGTGGGGCCCTCACCGGAGTCGATCCGGGCGATGGGCGACAAATCCACCGCCAAGGCCACGATGCAGAAGGTGGGCGTGCCCACCATCCCCGGCAGCGAGGGCCTGCTCGACAGCCCCGAGGCGGCTGCGGTCCTGGCCGAGCGGATGGGCTATCCGGTGATGATCAAGGCCACCGCCGGCGGCGGCGGGCGCGGCATGCGGCTGGTGCCCGGTCCGGAGCAGCTTGAGAACCTGTTCAAGGCGGCCCAGGGGGAGGCGGAGGCAGCCTTCGGCAACCCCGGCCTCTACATGGAGAAATTCATCGACCGGCCCCGCCACGTGGAGGTGCAGGTGCTGGCCGATCGCCACGGCAACGTGGTGCACCTCGGTGAGCGGGACTGCTCGATCCAGCGACGCCACCAGAAGCTGCTGGAGGAGGCCCCTAGCCCCGGCCTCGACCCCGAACTGCGCCGCCGCATGGGCGAAGCGGCCGTGGCGGCGGCCCGCAGCATCGGCTACGAGGGCGCCGGCACGGTGGAATTCCTGGTGGACCGCGGCGGCGGCTTCTACTTCATGGAGATGAACACCCGCATCCAGGTGGAGCACCCGGTCACCGAGATGGTGACGGGCATCGACCTGATCGCCGAGCAGCTGCGCATCGCCGGCGGCGAGCCGATCTCGGTGCGCCAGGAGGAGGTGCGCCTCTGCGGCCATGCGATCGAATGCCGCATCAACGCCGAGGATCCCCGCCACAACTTCCGACCCGCCCCCGGCAAGATCACCGGCTGGCTGCCGCCGGGCGGCCCCGGCGTGCGGATCGACAGCCACGTGTACACGGGCTACGAAATCCCTCCCTTTTACGACTCCCTGATCGGCAAGCTGATCGTGTGGGGTGTCGACCGCGACCACGCCCTGCGGCGGCTGCGGCGGGCGCTTTCGGAATGCGCGATCACCGGCATCCCCACCACGATCGAGTTCCACCTGGCACTGCTGGATCGGCCCGAGTTCCAGCGCGGTGAGGTGTACACCAAGTTCGTGGAGCAGGAGATGCTGCCCCAGTAGGGGGGGATCAGCCCACCGCCACCGAGGCCCGCAGCATCGCCTGGGTGAGCACCCCCTGCTGGCCCACCAGCAGCTCCCGCAGCAGGGTCACCAGGCCCACCCACACCACCGGTGCCACATCCACCCCGCCGATCGGCTGGATCAGCCGGCGGGTGGGGGCCAGCAGGGCCTCGGTGGGCCAGCCCACCACCCGGCCCCAGCCCTGGTTGAGGTCGATCTGGGGGTACCAGGTGAGCACGATGCGGCCGAGGAAGAGCAGGGTCCAGGCGCCGAGCAGCAGCCCAAGGATCAGATGGAGCAGGGGCAGCGGCGCCGTCACAAAGCTCTAAGCGGTGGCGATCTTATGGTAGGAAGTCACCGCCGCTGCCTAGGATCTCGCGAGCTTGCCGCAGAGCCGCCGCCATGACCCCCTCCCTCTCGAACTTCCTGAGCAGCCTTGTGTATGGGGCGGTGATCGTGGTGGTCCCGATCTCGATCGCCCTCTTCTTCATCAGCCAGAACGACCGGGTCGACCGCAAGCTCTGATCCTGCCGGCCTGGCCCCTGTCCCTACACTGATCTGAAGCTCGCTTCAGCCCGGGAACACCCGGCACCCCCCTTGGTCAACGCCAGCCTTAATTGGGCCAGCATCGTCGGCATCGTGCTGGCGGTGGGAGGGGCCTTCCTCTACTTCATGAGGAACTTCAAGCCCGCCCTGGCCCGGGACTACGACGTCTTCTTCGCTGCCATCGGCCTGCTCTGCGGCGGCATCCTCTTCTTCCAGGGCTGGCGCCTCGATCCGATCCTGCAGTTCGGCCAGTTCCTGCTGGCCGGCACCACCGTCTTCTTCGCCTACGAGAGCGTGCGGCTCCGGGGTGTGACCACCGAGCAGGCCCGCCGCTCCTCCTATTTCGATGAGGAGGAACCCGCCCCCTATGCCCCACGGGGTGGCCTCGGCGGCCGCAGCTGGGAGGGCGAATCCTTCGATGCCCCCGATCCCTACCGCCAGCGGATCCCCTCCCGCGAACAGGGCGGGGACGACGACTTCTACCGGCCGCGGCGCCCCGCCAGCCGGGCCGCGATTCCGGAGCGGGCCATGAGCCGCCGCAGCGAAGCGGGCGACTGGGACGGCCCCTCCTCCGGCGGTCGCCCCGAACCCCAGGCTCCCGAGCGTGAGGCCGGCCCAAGCCGCTACGGCGCCAGCGCCTCCCGCACAGCCGCCCCCGATTTCGGCGCCCGCCGCCGCGAGCGCGAGGGTGGTGAGGTGCGCCGCGGCAGCCGCCCGGTGGCCAGCGGTGAGGGGATGCCCCGCTCCAGCCGCCGGCCCGGCGCCCCGGCTGACACCGCCTCCGCCAGCGGTCGCAACCAGCCCCCGGCCACTGGTGCCCCCATTCCGCAGGGATCGCCGCTGCGCGTCGGCCGCCCCGAAGGATCCGGCCCCCGCTCCGAGGTGAGCGACGCCGACTTCTCACCCCTCGGCGGCAGCCGCGGACCCACGCGCCCCGCCGCCGGCAACACCCCGGGCCCAGCGGCGGGCAGCCGCCCCGAGGCCGGCAGGCCCTACAGCCGCAGTGAGCGTCCGGCCCCCGGCCCCGGCGGCCGCGACAACTCCTCCCGCTTCGACGACTGATTTCTCGTCTGATCCGGCCGCCGATCCTGCCGCTGCTGGCCCTGGCCCTGCTCCTGGTGCTGCCGGGCTGCGGCAGCTGGAGCTGGGGGCGGCGCAGCGCCGGGCCGGCCGGCCTGGGCGGCCCCACCAACCGGGAGGATCCGGCCCTGAGCGGCAACGGCCGTCTGCTGGCCAGCGTGGTGGAACGGGGCGGCCGCAGCACGGTGCTGCTGCAGGAGCAACCCTCCGGCCGTGAGCTGCCGCTGCCCCAGCTGATGCGGTTCCAGCCCCACCGCTCGCCGGCCCTGAGCTGGAACGGCCGCTATCTGGCCGTGGTGGTGCAACAGGGCAGCCGCCACCTGGCCGTGGTGCTCGACCGGGCCACCGGCAGCCTGCACCGCCTGCCCCTGCCGGGGAATCTGGAGGTGGAGCGGCTGAGCCTCGCCCCCGATGGCCGCCGGCTGGCGGTGGAGGTGCTGCGCCAGGGGCAGGCGCGGGTGGAGCTGTTCGACCTGGCACCGCTGCTCGAGCCCGACTTGCCCGCCACGGCGGTGAGCGGCGGTGGCGGCAGCGGCGCCGGTGGAGGGCTGCGATGAGCAGGGCGCCAATCCTGGCGGCCCTGATCGCCGGCCTGCCCCTGCTGCTGGGCGGCTGCATGGGCCCGATGCCCGTGCCCCTGGGGGCCCTGGACCGCCGCCTCGAAGCGATCGGCAGCAGCCACGCTCCGGCCCTGGCCGGCCGCTGGCTGGCGGTGATCGGCGGCCGGGGCGGCCGCGAGCAGGTGGTGCTGGTGGATCTGGAGCGCCAGATGCCGGTGCCCCTGCCCGGCCTGAACCGGCCCGATGCCCAACCCCTCAGCGTGGGCGTGGATGCCAGCGGCGAGCGACTGGCGGTGGTGCGGCAGCTGGAGGGCCGCACCGAACTGGTGCTCTACCGCCGCGGCCTGATGACCCTCGAACCGGTGGCCATGGAACCCCCTGGTGTTCCCCGCCGGATCAGCCTGCGGGCCGACGGCCGCGAGCTGGCGGTGGAGGTGAGCCGGGGTGGGGTGTGGCAGGTGGATTTGATCGAGGTGCCTTGAAGCGGCAGCCCTTTCTGGAGCGGCGGATCCGACGAGCGGGACTCTGCAGCCTCAACGCATCTGGCTAGCCTGTTGACCAATTGGTCAGCTGATCATGCGCAAGGTCGCTCTGGCCCAGGCCAAGGCCCAGCTCTCGGCCCTGCTCGATGCGATCGAGGCCGGCGAGGAGGTGGTGATCACCCGCCGCGGCCAGCCGGTGGCGCGGATGGTGCGAGAACACCCCCAGAGCGCCGGATCCCCGGACTGGGTGAGCCGGCTGCGCGCCCTGCACGGTGATCAGCAGGGTCCTGAGGGCTCCGCGGTGGCGCTGATGCGGGAACTGCGGGATCAGGAGCCGTGAGTGAGAGCCGGGCTGGTTGCTACGTGGACACCTGCGTACTGGTGTCGCTGTTTCACAACGACAGTGGCTACCCGGCGGCGGAGGCCTGGCTCACGCAGGTGAAAGACCGCGATCTCTGGATCAGTCACTGGGTGCTGCTGGAGTTCGCCTCCGCCACGGCCCTGCGCCAGCGCGGCGGCGAGCTGGACACCAGCCGGATCGAAGCGTTTCAGGAAGCCCTGGAGCACTTCCGCAATGAGCGGCTGGGCATGGTGGAGCCCCGTGGCGACGACTTCCTGCTGGCGCGCGCCTGGGTGCAGAAGCTTTCCAAGTCCGGCCTGCGGGCCGCCGATGCCCTGCATCTGGCGGTGGCCCATCGCCACGCGCTCACCCTGGTGAGCGCCGACCGGACCCTGGTGACGGCGGCGCAGCAGTTGCAAACCCGGGCTGAGCTGGTGGGCTGAAGAGAGCCGCGCAGGTTTCTGCTCGGTGGATTGGATCTCGTTGAGGTGGGCTCCCAAGACCGCGTAAAGCCTGACTTCAGCTGGCGCCCCACAAGCTGAAGGCAACGTGCTTTGCCGCCGAGTGAAAGTCCTGATCCGTCGTCAGCAGGGTCAGATCGTTGCGGAGGCAGAGCTGGATCAGGAGAGCGTCCATCGTTCCGATTGGCACGCCACGACGGCGGCAGGCGTTTCGGACTTCCGCCGCTTCCAGGTGATCGTCCTTCACGGGCTGGAGGAAGGCCAGCGCTGAGAGGCGCTCGACCAGCTGGGCCCGGTCCTTCGGCCCAGCAAAACCTTGCATTAACTCCTGCAGCACCAGGCCTGTCGTAAAAACCTGATCGGCCCCCAGCAGGGCGTGGCGCAGGGCCAGCACCTCGGGCGCGGATTGCTCAACGTCACGGCGCAAAGCCAGGGACCAAACGCTCGTGTCAACCAGCAGGCTCACTTCTGACGATTCCGCTCTGCCTTGTCATCGAACGAAGCAGCCCATTCGAGCTTGCCAAACAGCTCGGCGACGCGCCGCTGTTCTCGACGGGCGATGAACTCCTGAGGGGCTCGGGTGACGGGCGCTTTTTTGGTGGGCTCTCCACTCACCGAAAGGCTCGATCGAGCAGCTCTTGGTCGAGGGCCAGATGCGTGGCCATGGGTGAGCCCACGCTGCAGGACCCACACATTCGCGACCCGCTGGCGTCGCGGCAAACCGGATGAGACCGCAGCGGTGGCAGCCTGGCCCGCCAGCCCCGGCAAGGCCAGGCTCACCAACCAGCGCCTGGCCTGAGCCGGTGTAAACGGTGGCACCCATGGCCAGCGAACCGGGCGCAGTGGATACGAGCCAATGGCACAGCTGGCACCCCCCCCCCTATTCGCTAATCCAAGCCGCAACTATGGGGCGATAAGCCCATCAAACTGAGGTCAACCTTGAGAACAACAGCTAGATTCAGGAATAATATTGTGTTAGCAGGGATCGGCAGCCTTGCCTTGGCGGCCCTCTCGCCGTTGCCCACGCTTGCGACGCCGGGGATCACCCTTCAAGGCAGCTTCACTGGTTCCACTGGCACTTATCCCTATGCCGCACTGACCGCAGCAGGAAATGGCATCTATTACGGCACCACCCACGACGCAGGAACCAATGGTTCTGGATCCATCTTTAAGTTTGATTCAACCACCGGATCCATCACCCTTCAAGACTACTTCACTGGCAACAATGGCGCTAATCCCTATGCCGCACTGACCGCAGCAGGAAATGGCATCTATTACGGCACCACCCCCAACGGAGGAACCAATGGTTCTGGATCCATCTTTAAGTTTGATTCAACCACCGGATCCATCACCCTTCAAGACTACTTCACTGGCAACAATGGCGCTAATCCCTATGCCGCACTGACCGCAGCCGGGAATGGTATCTTTTACGGCACCACCTACGGCGGAGGAACCAATGGTTCTGGATCCATCTTTAAGTTTGATTCAACCACCGGTTCCATCACCCTTCAAGACAGCTTCACTGGCAACAATGGCGCTAATCCCTTTGCCGCACTGACCGCAGCCGGGAATGGCATCTTTTACGGCACCACAGTTTCAGGCGGCATTGTTAACGGTGGAAGCATCTTTAAGTTTGACTCGGCTACCGGTTCCATCACCCTTCAAAGCAGCTTTACTGGCAACAATGGCGGTCTTCCCTATGCCGAACTGACCGCAGCCGGGAATGGCATTTATTACGGCACAAGCATTAATGGCTCTGGATCTATCTTTAAATTTGATTCAACCACCGGTTCCATCACCCTTCAAGACAGCTTCACTGGCAACAATGGTGCTATTCCCTTTGCCGCACTGACCGCAGCCGGGAATGGCATCTATTACGGCACCACCTTTTCAGGCGGCGCCAATAATTTTGGATCCATTTTTAAGTTTGATTCGGCTACCGGTTCCATCACCCTTCAAGACAGCTTCACTATCTCCAATGGGGTTCGTCCCTATGCCGCTCTGACCGCAGCGGGGAATGGCATCTATTACGGAACCACGCGCTTTGGAGGCGGCAATGGCTATGGGACCATCTATAAGTTTGATTCGGGAATCCAAGACCCAAATCCTGTCCCCGGTCCCCTGCCCCTGATGGGCGCTGGTGCCGCCTTCGGTTGGAGCCGCAGGCTGCGGCGGCGGATTCAGGCGGTGCGGCCCGTGTTCCCGATCGGCCGCTGAGCCGTGATCAACCTGCTTGAAGAGCTGAAATCCCGCCCGGGTGATCGGCCGGAGCTCGCTTTGCGCCTCTGGTTTGTGGCCTTCGCCCTGCTGGTCGTGTTCGCCGCCACGGTGCTCAATGCCGCCCTGCCGCTGCAGTTGGTTGATCCCCGCTGGCTGCAGGGGCTGATCCAGGCCCTGCTCTCCCAGGGATTTCTGCCCCTGATCGCCCTGGTGCTGCTGCAGCTGGCGGTGGTGCTCAACCCCGAGAGCAGCCGCCTACGCCGCCGCCGCGATCGCTTCTCAAGGCTGGCCCTGGTGGCGGCCCTGGGCTTTGCGCTGCTGATCCCTTTGCAGCTCATCTCCACCTGGGGCAGCCTCAACCAACAGACCAGCGGCCAGAACCAACAACGCCTCCAGGGTCTGGCGGTGATCGGCCAGCTGCGCCAGGCGATTTCCGCCGCCACCAGCCACCAGGATCTGGCCAGCCGCCTGGCGGCCCTGCCCATTCCGCAAAGCGGCAGCAGTTCCCCTGCCGATCTCGCCCTGCCCTTCCCCCAGCGGCAGCGAAACCTGCTCGAAGGCCTGGCCCGCTCCGAAGCTCAGCTCACCAGTGTCGCCTCCACTGCGGCACCCATCCCCTGGCCCGGCCTGATCGAAGCAGCCCTGCGCGTGATTCCCACCGCCCTCGCCCTTGCCGGTGGCTTCTTTGTGCTCGGCTACGGCAGCCGCGGCTCCAGAACTTCCGCCCGTTAGTGCATTCAGCAGATGGACTTTTTCGAGGCGCTCGGCAGGGATGGAGGAGACCTTTGCTAGCATTCTGCTAGCAATCGATCTTAGGGGAATGAACACGCTGGTGCTGCGCCAGGTGCCTGACCATCTCTACCGGCGACTCAAAGCCATCGCCAGCTCCAACCGGCGCTCGATGAACCAGGAGGCGATCCTGGCCTTGGCAGCCGGCCTGCCCGGCGAGCCGCCACCTCAGCGTCCGGACCTCGAGGCCTCGCGCCATTGGTCTGATCAGCCGCCCAGGCACCCGAGTGCCTCAAGCCGAAGTCAAGACCCAGGCTTGACCGGAGCGGACCTCGCCCAGGCGCCAGACCAAGATTCCTGACGAGCCTGCTGGCCGGCCTGCCCCTGCTGCTGGGCGGCTGCATGGGCCCGATGCCCGTGCCCCTGGGGGCCCTGGACCGCCGC
>JBILUS010000044.1:0-13565 GCA_044370835.1 Cyanobium sp.
AACGGGCGTGCGGATCGATCCTAGGGAGAAGGGCCTCAAAGCCCGAACCGGGGGGGGGCAGGCTCCATGCCCGACCGGCCCTGGCAGGGATGGCGAGGCCGGATCAACAGCCCCCTGCCGTGGCATTGCTGCCTAATGGCTTCTGTCCAGGCTGTACAGAAGCCACAACACCCCCAGCCCAGGGCCGCTCAGCCCACACCAAGCAGGAGGAATCCCCGCCCCCCATCGCCCGAGCCCTTCCTAAGCTTGAGTTCAGCATCCTGATCTGCCATGTCCGCCGAAACCTCCCTCGCCACCGAAGCGCCATCCGCGCCATCAGCCGCCGCCGAAGTGGCGACGGCCGAAGATCCCCGCGCCCTCACCATCCCCAATGTGGAACGGGTGCTCGATGAGCTCCGGCCCTACCTGATGGCCGATGGCGGCAACGTCGAGATCGTCGAGATCGATGGTCCGGTGGTGAAGGTACGGCTGCAGGGCGCCTGCGGCTCCTGCCCCAGCAGCACCATGACCCTGAAGATGGGCATCGAGCGCAAGCTGCGCGAAGCCATCCCCGAGGTGAGCGAGGTGATTCAGGTTCTCTGAACCCCGCCGATCGAGGGGGTCTCCATCGCAATCGCGATCCGTCGCGGTGGTGGTTGAGGCGGCCAGCGCGGCTGATGTCCAGGCGAGCGCCCCTTAGGCTGCCGCCCAGACGCCCCTGACCCGTGCTGGACCAGCGCCTGCTGCGCGACAACCCGGAGCTCATCCGCCAGCAGCTCGGCCGCCGCGGCCTCGAACTCGACCTCACGGGTCTCCAGCAGATCGCCCTCCAGGAGCGGGACCTCGAGGAGACCCGCAGCACCCTGCAGGCAGAGGGCAACCGCGTCGGTCGGGAGGTGGGCCAGCTGATCCGCGGCGGCGCCAGCCCCCAGGGCCCCGAGGTGGCCGACCTGCGCGAGCAGGGCAACCGCATCAAGCAACAGGTGGCTGGGCTGGAGGAGGAGGAGCACCGGCTGGAGGCCCGGCTGCGGGAGCAGCTGCTGGTGCTGCCCAACCTCCCCTCCGCCCAGACCCCCGAAGGCCGCAGCGAAGCGGACAACGTGGAAGTGAAACGCTGGGGCACGCCACGCCGGGCCGCCGCCGCTGAAACGCTCGAAGAGCACTGGCAGATCGCCGAGCGGCTGGGCCTGGTGGACACCGAGCGTTCGGTGCGCATCGCCCAGAGCCGCTTCGTGACCCTGCTGGGCCAGGGGGCGCGGCTGGAGCGGGCCCTGATCAGCTTCATGCTCGACCGCCACACCGCGGGCGGCTACAGGGAAGTTTTGCCGCCGATCCTGGTGAACACCGCCAGCCTCACCGGCTCCGGCCAGCTGCCCAAGTTCGCCGAGGAGAGTTTCAAGTGCGCCGACGACGACCTCTGGCTCACCCCCACCGCCGAGGTGCCCCTCACCTCCCTACACCGGGATGAGGTGATCGCCGCCGAGCAGCTGCCGCTCCGCTACACGGCCTACACCCCCTGCTTCCGCCGCGAGGCCGGCTCCTACGGCCGTGACACCCGTGGCCTGATCCGCCTGCACCAGTTCAACAAAGTGGAGATGTACTGGTTCACCCGTCCGGAGGACTCCGACGCCGCCCACGAGCAGCTCACCCGCGACGCCGAGGCCCTGCTGGAGGCCCTGGAGCTCCCCTACCGCCGCATTGAACTCTGCGCCGGCGATCTGGGCTTCTCCGCCGCCCGCACCTACGACTTGGAGGTGTGGCTGGCGGGAGCCGGCACCTACCGGGAGATCTCCAGCTGCAGCACCTGCGCTGACTTCCAGGCCCGCCGCTCGGCGATCCGCTGCCGCGAGGCCGGCAAGACCCGCCTGCTGCACACCCTCAACGGCAGCGGTCTGGCGATCGGCCGCACCATGGCCGCCCTGTTGGAACACGGCCAGCAGGCCGATGGCACGGTGCGCCTGCCGCCGGTGCTGTTGCCCTACTTCGGCTCCGACCGGCTGGTCCCGGAAGCCTGAAGCTGGGGGCCGACCGAACCGACCGGTGGGACGCATGGCGGGGCGACAGCCCCCAGAATGACCCGATTGCTGCCGGGTCTTGATGGGCGTTCTCACCGCACTGGCGATCCTGGCGGGGCTGATCGTGGTCCACGAGGCGGGCCACTTCCTGGCGGCCACCTGGCAGGGGATCCGGGTGAGCGGCTTCTCGGTGGGCTTCGGGCCGGCCCTGCTGCAGCGCAGCCGCCGCGGCGTGGTCTACGCCCTGCGGGCCATCCCCCTGGGCGGCTATGTGGCCTTCCCCGACGACGACGAGGACAGCCCCTTTGCCGCCGATGATCCCGACCTGCTGCGCAACCGCCCGCTGCACCAGCGGGCCCTGGTGATCGCCGCCGGCGTGATCGCCAACCTGCTGCTGGCCTGGGCGGTGCTGCTGGCCCAGGGGCTGGTGGTGGGCATCCCGGCTGGCTTCAGCACCACCCCCGGCGTGCTGGTGGCCGGGGTGCAGGGCGGCCAGGCGGCGGCCAGCGCCGGCCTGCGGGCGGGGGACCGGATCGTGGCCCTGGCGGGCCAACCCCTGGAGGGCGGCCAGCAGGCCGTGGCCGAACTGGTGAGCACGATCCGCAACGCCCCAGGTCTCACCCTGCCGATCGAAGCGGAGCGCGACCATCAGCGGATCAGCCTCTCCCTCACCCCCGCCGACCTGGGCGGCATCGGCCGCATCGGCGCCCAGCTGCAGCCCAACGGCAGCGAGGTCTACCGCCGCCCCCGCAATGCCCTTGAGCCCCTGCTGCAGGCCAACCACGACGTGGTGGTGCTGACCCGCCGCACGGTCGAGGGGTTCGGCACCCTGCTCACCCATTTCGGCGAAACCGCCGGCCAGGTGTCGGGCCCGGTGAAGATCGTGGAGATGGGGGCCTCCCTGGCGCGCCAGGGCGGCGCCAGCCTGTTCGTGTACACCGCCCTGATCTCGATCAACCTGGCGGTGCTCAACGCCCTGCCGCTGCCGATGCTCGATGGCGGCCAGTTCGCCCTGCTGCTGCTCGAAGGACTGCGGGGGCGTCCGCTGCCGGACCGCTTCCAGATGGCCTTCATGCAGTCGGGCTTCGTGTTCCTGATGGGGCTAAGCCTGATCCTGATCGTGAAAGACACCAGCCAGCTGCCGGCCATCCAGCAGTGGCTGGCCCGCTGAACGCCACCAGCGGGTGACGCGGTAGAGTCAAAAGCTCCGACGCAACGAGCAAGCGCCCGCATGGCGAAGAAGTCGATGATCGCGCGCGACACCAAGCGCCGCAAAATGGTGGATCGCTTCGCCGCCAAGCGCACCGCCCTGAAGACCGCCTTCGCTGAGGCCAGCGATCCGATGGAGCGGCTGGAGATTCACCGCAAGATCCAGGATCTGCCCCGCAACAGCGCCCCCAGCCGCCTGCGCAACCGCTGCTGGGCCACCGGCAAGCCCCGCGGTGTCTATCGCGATTTCGGCCTCTGCCGCAACCAGCTCCGCGAGCGTGCCCACAAAGGCGAACTGCCTGGCGTGGTCAAGTCCAGCTGGTGAGAGCCCGGGGTCGGTCGCTGCCGCGACGCCCCCTCCAACCCCCTCGCTACGCCCCCTTGTCCCCTCCGGACGAGGGGGTTTTTGCCGGCTCCCCACCAGGCCTCCCGGCCCGCAGCGACCGCGGGAAGGCGGCGGGTTGGATGAAAAACCGACGGTTCCAAGGGCCGTGGGGGCCGGATGCGAGAATGGCCGAGACAACAAAAGGACATAAATCCACGTGCAAGGACAAACGCAGTCGATCTCCTTCGATGGTCGGGAGATCCGGCTGACCACCGGGCGTTTCGCCCCCCAGGCCGGGGGTTCGGTGTTGGTTGAGTGTGGCGATACCGCGGTTCTGGTCACCGCCACCCGCTCCGGCGGCCGCGAGGGCATCGATTTCCTCCCCCTGATCTGCGACTACGAAGAGCGGCTGTACGCCGCCGGTCGCATTCCCGGCAGCTTCATGCGGCGCGAATCCCGCCCCCCCGAGCGGGCCACCCTGATCGCCCGCCTGATCGACCGCCCGATGCGGCCCCTGTTCCCGGGCTGGATGCGCGATGACATCCAGATCGTGGCCACCTGCCTCTCCCTCGATGAGCGGGTTCCCCCCGATGTGCTGGCCGTGACCGGTGCCTCGGTGGCCACCCTGCTGGCCAAGATCCCCTTCCAGGGCCCGATGGCAGCCGTGCGGGTGGGTCTGCTGGGCGACGACTTCGTGCTCAACCCCAGCTACCGCGAGATCGAGCGCTCCGACCTCGATCTGGTGGTGGCCGGCACCCCTGAAGGCGTGATCATGGTGGAAGCGGGCGCCAACCAGCTGCCCGAACAGGATGTGATCGAAGCGATCGACTTCGGCTATGAAGCGGTGGGCGAATTGATCAAGGCCCAGCTCGCCCTGCTCAAGGACCTGGGCATCGAGCAGGTGCTGCCCGAGGCGAAAGTGGACGATCCAACCCTCCCCACCTTCCTGCTCAAGGAATGCGCCAAGCCGATCGGCGAGGTGCTCAAGCAGTTCAGCCAGACCAAGGGTGAGCGCGATAGCAAGCTCGATGCGATCAAGGCCGCCGTTGGCGAGAAGATCGCCGGCCTCAAGGACGACGACGCCATCAAGGTGGCAGTGAGCAGCAACGGCAAGGCCCTGGGCAACAGCTTCAAGAGCCTCACCAAGAAGCTGATGCGCGAGCAGATCCTCAAGGACGGCAAGCGGGTCGATGGCCGCAGCCTCGATGAGGTGCGCCCGATCCAGGCCGCCGCTGGCGTGCTGCCGAAGCGGGTGCATGGATCGGGCCTGTTCCAGCGGGGCCTCACCCAGGTGCTCTCCTGCGCCACCCTCGGCACCCCGAGCGATGCCCAGGAGATGGACGACCTCAACCCGTCCAACGAAAAAACTTACCTGCACCACTACAACTTCCCCCCTTATTCGGTGGGCGAAACCCGGCCGATGCGCTCCCCCGGCCGCCGCGAGATCGGCCACGGCGCCCTGGCCGAGCGCGCCCTGGTGCCGGTGCTGCCCAGCAAGGAGAGCTTCCCCTACGTGCTGCGGGTGGTGTCGGAATGCCTGAGCTCCAACGGCTCCACCTCGATGGGTTCAGTGTGTGGCAGCACCCTGGCCCTGATGGATGCCGGCGTGCCCCTCAAGGCCCCGGTGAGCGGCGCCGCGATGGGTCTGATCAAGGAGGGTGAGGAGGTGCGCATCCTCACCGACATCCAGGGCATCGAGGACTTCCTCGGCGATATGGACTTCAAGGTGGCCGGCACCGAGAAGGGCATCACCGCCCTGCAGATGGACATGAAGATCACCGGTCTGGCGGTGAAATCGGTGGCCGAAGCGATCAACCAGGCCCGCCCCGCGCGCCTGCACATCCTCGAGAAGATGCTTGAGGCGATCGACAAGCCCCGCGACACCCTCAGCCCCCACGCCCCGCGCCTGCTCAGCTTCCGGATCGACCCCGAGCTGATCGGCACCGTGATCGGCCCCGGCGGCCGCACGATCAAGGGCATCACCGAGCGCACCAACACCAAGATCGATATCGAGGATGGCGGCATCGTGACCATCGCCAGCCACGATGGCGCGGCGGCTGAAGAGGCCCAGCGCATCATCGAAGGCCTCACCCGCCGGGTGAGTGAAGGCGAGGTGTTCAGCGGCTCGGTGACCCGTGTGATCCCGATCGGCGCCTTCGTGGAGATCCTGCCCGGCAAGGAAGGGATGATCCACATCTCCCAGCTTTCCGAATCCCGCGTGGAAAAGGTGGAGGATGTGGTGAATGTGGGCGATCAGGTGACGGTGCGCGTACGCGAGATCGACAACCGCGGTCGCATCAACCTCACGCTGCGCGGCGTGCCCCAGCAGGAGCCCACCCCGGCCTGAGCACAACCGCGGGCACCGGACGCGTCCCGGTGCCCGCGGCTCAGAGCGGAAAGCCCGGTTCGATCACCGCCATCGCCTCCCGGGCCCGGCGGCAGAGCTCGGCGTGCTGCGGGCCATGGCTGGCGATCAGACAGCCGGCCTGCAGACCATCGCCGCGGTTGTAGGCCAGGGGGCGGCCATCGGCGTGGCTGAAGGCCCCGCCCGCGGCCCGCAGCACCGCCTCCGGAGCCGCCATGTCCCAGTCCTTCGGAGCACTGCGACCGGAAAGCGAGAGGTAGAGATCGGTCTCACCGCGCAGGATCGAGGCCACCTTGCCGCCCACGCTGCCCCGGCTGAGGGTGGGCCCTACCGCCAGGGCCTGCACCAGGCGCTCCAGCCGGCCATCGCGGTGGTTGCGGCTCGACACCAGCACCAGGTCGCCGGGGACCTGGCGGCGGCTCAGGCTGGGGGGGAAGCGATCGCCGCGGCGGTCCTCCCGCCAGCCCTGGCCGGCGCCGGTCTCGTCCAGCAGGCCGAACCAGAGCTCCTGCGGTTCCGGCAGCAGCACCACCCCCAGCACCGGGCGCCCCTGCCGCACCAGGGCCAGATGGACGGCGTACTCGCCGCTGCCCTGCAGGAAGTCGCGGGTGCCATCGAGGGGATCGAGGATCCACAGCCATTCGGCCGGCAGGGGCACGCCAGGCGTGAGCTGGGCCTTGGCGGTCTCCTCGCTGAGCACTGTCCAGGGGGCTGCGGGGAAAGCGCCGGCCAGCCCCTCGAGCAGCCAGTGGTTCACGGCCAGGTCGGCCGCCGACACCGGCCCCTCGCCGCCATGGTCCACCTCCAGGGCCGGGGGGTAGCCATGGGGTGGCTGTTCGCCCCGGGCGTAGGCCCGCAGGATGTCGGCGGCCCCCCAGGCCAGGCGCCGCAGCGCAACCAGCAGCGGCTCCAGCTGCACGCCCGCGGGCAGGGAGGGACTGGGCGGCATCATGGAGCTCAAAAGCGCATTGTGCAGGAGCCTCGGCCGTGCAGGAGCCCCCGCCGGAGTGCGCCCCAGACCCGCAACCAGGCGCGGGCGCGGCGGCGGAGCCGGCCGGCGGCGTGCTCTATCTGGTGGGCACCCCGATCGGCAACCTCCAGGACCTCTCGCCCCGGGCCCGGCGGGTGCTGGAGGGGGCCGATCGCATCGCCTGCGAGGACACCCGCCACAGCGGCCTGCTGCTCAGCCGGCTGGGGATCCGGGGGAGAACCCTGGTGAGCTTTCACGCCCACAACGAAGGGGCGCGGCTGCCCCAGCTCCTGGCCGCCCTCGCCAGCGGCGAGGCGCTCGCCCTGATCAGCGATGCGGGGCTGCCGGGCATCTCCGATCCGGGGGAAACCCTGGTGGCGGCAGCCCGGCGGGCCGGCCACCCGGTGATCTGCATTCCAGGCCCCAGCGCCGTCACCACCGCCCTGGTGAGCAGCGGCCTGCCCACCGGCCGCTTCTGCTTCGAGGGCTTTCTGCCCCAGAAGGGTGGCCCCCGCCGCCAGCGGCTGGAGGCCCTGGCCGGCGAGGAGCGCACCCTGGTGTTCTACGAGGCCCCCCACCGGCTGGTGGCCCTGCTGGAGGATCTGCTGGCGGTGCTGGGGGACCGGCCGCTGCAGGTGGCCCGCGAACTCACCAAGCGCCATGAGGAGCAGGTTGGACCCACGGTGGCCGCTGCCCTGGAGCACTTCCGCATCACAGCGCCCCAGGGGGAATGCACTCTGGTGCTCGGCGGGGCCGAACCGCCGACGCGCTGCTGGGATGGCGGCGCCCTGCTGCGCGAGCTGGAGGCACTGGTGGCCGGGGGCCTGAGCCGGCGGGAGGCCGCCCGCAGCCTGGCCGCCAGCAGCGGCCACAGCCGCCGGGCCCTCTACGCCCTGCTCCACGGCGACCCGACCCTGGGCGAGCAGGGCACGCCCCCCAACGACCCGGCAGACTGACGACCAGAATCGAGCCGCCTGCCCCATGCTGCTGCGCCTGCGCCTCCTGCTCGGCAGCCTGGTGGGCGGCACCCTGCTGCTGGCGGCCCTCTGCCTGGGCGCCCAGAACCTGGAGCAGCGGCCGCGCCTGAACCTCGGCTTCGGCCAAACCCCGCCCCTGCCGAGCGGCTTTCTGGTGGGCGTGGCCCTGGCGGTGGGGGTGATCAGCGGCGGCAGCGGCGCCGCCCTGCTCCTCCCGCGGCGGGACGACCGGCGGCCCTGAGTGGTGCGGCTTACACCCCAATGGCGGGGATGGCCGGCGGAAACACCAACCCGCTGAAGCGCTCCGGCGGCAGGGGGCGCGAGACGAGATCACCCTGGAAGCGGTTGATGCCCACCCTGCGCCACGGATCGGCAGCGGATCGGGCCGGGCAATCGGCCCGACGAGAAGAGCGGTGGGTCGCCGAGCTGTTGGGCATGCTCAAATTGGAGGCTTGGTTCGATGACAAGGCTGAGCGGACTTGCCAGCCGTGACTCTGCTGGGCGGCGATCAGGTGTTCACCACAGGCCTGCTGCTCCAGGAGTTGCTGCAAGGTCTTGCAGGGCCGAAGGATCGGGCCCAGCTGGTTGAGGACTGTCGCGCAGCCGCCAAGCACGGTGCCTCCCACGCATGGGGCACCAACTGAGGCCAGGCCGGGCAAACCGGCTTGCACTTCCAAGGGTGTACGTGTGCATCAAGTGTGCGCCATGGCGATGACCCGCCTGTTTCGCAACGGCCACTCCCAGGCGGTGAGGATTCCGGCCGATCTGGCCTACGAGCGTGCTGATCTGGAGCTGGACCGCCGTGCCGACCACAGTTCCCAACCCGGTGACGATCGTTCCCCGCTCTCGGCTCTAGCCGGGTTTGGTGGTCGAGAACTGGTTGGCGTGAAGGGTCGCGCTCACGGCTCACCTCCCTCAGCTCGCGCAGTAGTGCCTCCGCGGAGCCCTCAGGGCCCGGCTGATCGCCGTGCAGGGCACGCAGCCTGCTCACCCAGTCCGGCGATCCGGTTGCTTCTTCTCGTTGTGAGAGAAGAGCTTGGCACTCAACTTTCAGGATCTGCATGGCCCCCTTTGCCAATCCCCAGATCAGCTCGTCATCAACGCTGGGATACTCATGGGTTAGGCGATTGCGAAGATCAACGATCGCGCTCAACGGATGAGCGCACAAGACGATTGCCTAGATAATCCTTGATTTGCAGGCCCAACAGTGCCTTGTCAATGGCTTCGCAGGATTCCAGGATGTCAGAGAGGTAAGCGAGCGGTTCACGCTTCATGGATATTCACTTTGGTTCGATTAACATCGTCGCGGATGTAGCGGTTCTTGAGTGCTCCGGCCATGACCAAATCAATTTGAGTTCCGAAGATGGAACTCAATTCATCGAGCAGGCCGAAATAGGCGTCAGGCTTGTCGGAAGCTGGCATGGTTCCGAATTCAACCAAAAAGTCAATATCGCTTCGTCCGGGCTCAAAATCGTCTCGGAGCAAAGATCCAAAGACATCGAGACGCTCAACCTTGAATCGTTTGCAAGCCCTAAAAATTGCATCGGATTTGTCTGCTATTACGGCAACCATGTCACGCCTCCCTCGCTCCCTTTCTCAAACATAATAAGCATTTTAGCTGATTCTGAGTCGCGTGGCTCGGCGGTTTAAATTCCGCATGGTCAGCTGATCCAAGGATCGGTGCGCTGGCCAATGACCCCCTGAATTCAGGGGAGAACAGATCAGCTCATCATGGACAGATCTCGTTTAGAGAAACGTTCCAGCCCAGGGGCGAGTGCATCACGCGTTCGCCCGAGCCCCCTTTTGGCGGCTCAGGTTCTGAAACTTCGCATCGATCTGATCCAAGAAGGCATCGGCCCGGCCGGATTACGCTCACGGCACCTGGATCAAATCCACCTGCCACACGCCGCCGCGGCTCACCTCCACCGCCAGCTCGCGGCCATCGGCCCGCAGGCTGATCCGGCGGGAAACATCCGGTCGAGGGATGGCCACCTCGCGGCTGCTGCGCTTGCTTGGCCGTTTCAGCCCTTCCAGCCAAGAACATAGAAAGCGCCGGCCAGGGCGACGGCGGCGGGTGCCATGCGCAGGAAGGGTTCGATCAGGGCGGTCCAGGGGATGGGTGCGGTCTTGGCGGTGGACCGGTTGAGCTCGGCTTCTGAGCGGGCCAGGCCGGCGAGCATCTTCTGCTGGCGCTGGGGGAAGGGCATGGCGAGATCGGCCGCCGGAGGGCTGGACGTCTGGCGAATGGGAAGGGATGCCAGGCGGCTGGCGAGATCCTGGTGGCTGGTGGCGGCGCTGATCGCCTGGCGCAGCTGGCCGATCACGGCCTGACCCTGGAGGCGCTGCTGCTCCTGGCCGCGGGTGTTTTGCTGGTTGAGGGTGGCCCAGGTGGCGCCGAGCTGGAGGGGGATCAGCAACAGGAAGCCAAGCGCTGCGGGCAAAGCGAATCGGGTGTAGCGATTGCGGCGGCTGCGGAGGCGGGGGCTGTCGGGATTGAGCACCACGGCCAGATGCAGCAGCACCAGGGCGATCAGCGGCAGGAAGGCCTGGCTGAGCAGGAGCTGAATCAGGCTCAGCTGCCAGGTGGGATCCAGCAGCCGCAGCGGCAGGGCGCCGTTGAGGATGGTGAGCGCGAAGAAGGCCAAAAGGGCAAGGGCCACCAGATAGAACCGCAGGCCGAGTTCACGGCGATCGGCGGTGTTGGTGGTGGCGTTGGTGCTGCTGGCGCTGGTCGTCATCGTGGGCGAGCTGCTGAGGCCCTCGGTGTTCAAGCCAAAACCCTCAGGCGAGGCTGCTGCCGGCGCACCCGCCGGCGCAATTGACGACTCCAGCCGAAGGCGGCACCGGCGCCGAGCAGGGGAAGGGGGCCGGGGACCGGTGGGGCAGGATTAAATTCAAAGATGGTGCCGAAATCATTGGCACCACCCAATGCAGCGGTGCTATAGAACGTGCCAGTTCCAGATGGCGTCAGCGGTGCCACGGGGATTGATCCGTTTCCAGTGCCATCGCCCGTGAAACTGGCCAGCCGGGTGATGGTGCCGCCGGAGGGATCGAATTCAAAGATAGTTCCTAAATCATTGGCTCCACCAACTTGAGCGGTGCCATAGAACGTCGTGCCATTTCCAGATGGCGTCAGCGCTGCGTAGGGAACAGATCCGTTTCCAGTTCCAGAGCCCGTGAAGCTGGCCTTGAGAGTGATGCCGGTAGTGGGATTGAATTCAAAGATGGTTCCAAGATCATAGACACCACCATAAGAAGCGGTGCCATAGAATGACGTGCCATTGCCAGAAGGTATCAGTGGTGCCCAGACATAGCTTCCGTTCCCACCAGGACCAGCGCCCGTGAAGCTGGCCTTGACGGTGATAATGTTGCCGCCGGATGGATTGAATTCAAAGATGGTGCCAAGATCATAGTCACCACCATGATAAGAGGTGCCATAAAACGACGTGCCATTGCCCGACGGCGTAAGCCCTGAGGCAGGTACTGCAGGTAATGAAATTTCGCTCCCGAAGCTGACCCGCGGGGTGATGGTGCCGTCGACGGGATTGAATTCAAAGATGGTGCCTAGATCATTGGGGCCACCACCAGAAGTAGTGCCATAAAACGTCGTGCCATTGCCAGACGGTGTCAGCGCTCCAATGGGGTTTTGTCCGGTTCCAGTGGCAGTGAAGCTGGCCTTTAGGGTGATGCCACTAGAGCGATTGAATTCAAAGATGGTGCCATAACCATTGGCGCCACCACTAGAAGCAGTGCCATAAAACGTCGTGCCGTTGCCAGATGGTGTCAGCGGTCCCATGGGGTCCCTTCCGTTTCCATTGGCATCACCGCCCGTGAAGCCACCGCCCGTGAAGCTGGCCAGCCGGGTGATGGTGCCGCCGTTGGGGTTGAATTCAAAGATGGTGCCAAAACCATCGGCACCACCTTGAAGAGCGGTGCCATAGAACGTGCCCAATCCAGATGGCGTCAGCATTTCCCCGGGGAATGCTCCGTTTCCTTCGCCAGGGCCCGTGAAGCTGGCCAGCCGGGTGATTGTTGGCGCCGCCAGCGTTGGCAGCGGCGTGAAGGCGGCTAAAGCCAGGCTGCTTACCCCTGCGAGAGCAACACGGCTGGCAATCATCACGACGGCTTCACGACTTTGCATAAGATGACGTACTACATGGTTACATCCTTGCTACAAGGCAAGGTGAAGGGGGGGGCTTGTGCCAGATGCGCTACTGGCGCATCTCGTGGCGTCGGCGCTTCGTTCCGCTGATGTCTGCACCCCATGAGCCGGCGGAATGCCCCGAAGCGCTCGGGGCTTGGCCGGGCGGGGGCGCCTCCTGCCTGTGCAGCCCTCCCTTCAGCCCACCAGCTCAGCCCGGGTTTGCAACTGCTGCGCCGCCGTCACCAGGGTCCGGTCGGCGCTCACCAGGGTGAGCGCGTGGCGATGGGCCACCGCCAGATGCAGGGCATCGGCGGCCCGCAGGCCGGACTTGGAAAGCTCCTGCACCCAGGCGCGCGCCAGCAGGAAGTCGTCGCCCCGGGGCTCCACCATGCCCAGCCGCTCGCTGCGGAACTGCTCCAGGGCCTCCTGCAACGCTTCGATCCGGCTGGTG
The DNA here is from genome assembly GCA_044370835.1 of Cyanobium sp. Classification (GTDB taxonomy): domain Bacteria; phylum Cyanobacteriota; class Cyanobacteriia; order PCC-6307; family Cyanobiaceae; genus Cyanobium. The sequence continues at coordinate 12,436 of JBILUS010000044.1, forward strand.
TCCAACTCCCCACGGCGCTGGCTCACGGCTCCCCATCCCTCAGCTCCCGCAGTAGCACCACCGCGGAACCCTCAGGGCCCGGCTGATCGCCGTGCAGGGCACGCAGCCGATTGACCCAGTCCAGGGATCCGGCGCTTTGGGGGTGTGCCTGCGGGGTCACGGGCAACGCCGATGTTTGCAGCTTCATAGCGCTTCTGGTTCAGTGAAAAGAGCTTCAAGATCGCGGGCGCCATGCAAGACACGCACGATCCGTAGGCAGCCTGACTCCTGCAGATCAAAGATCAGATACCGTCCTACAGGAAAGCTGCGCAGCCCGGGCGCGAGTTCATTGGCACTGGGAGTGAGGACAATCGCCAGCACCGCTCAATCGCTCAGGGTTGAATCACTGCGCGCCTCCAGGCGGCGGCGCCCCCCGGACTTGATGGCCTCAGGGTTCCAGGGCAGCGGCTCCCCGCTGGCCAGCCCGTCCTGGATGTCCTGTTCCAACTGTTGGAGCCGCATCGCGCTGAGCTGATCGCGCTGCTCCATCAGCCGTAGGGCCTCGCGCACCACTTCGCTGGCGGAGGTGTAGCGCCCGGAGGCCACCTTGTCTTTCACCATTGGCCCGGCCGGATGGTGCTCACGGCACCTGGATCAAATCCACCTGCCACACGCCGCCGCGGCTCACCTCCACCGCCAGCTCGCGGCCGTCGGCCCGCAGGCTGATGCGCCGCGGCACCCCCGGCGGCTCCATCGCCACGGGCTCCAGCACCATCAGGCCGCGGCGGTAGAGCACCAGTTCGGTGCGGCCCTCCAGCTGCCGCACCACCGCCAGTCGCTCGCCGCTGGCATCCACGCCCACGCTGAGGGGTTGGGCATCGGGCCGGTTCAGGCCGGGCAGGGGCACCGGCATCTGGCGCTCCAGATCCACCAGCACCACCTGCTCGCGGCCGCCCCGGCCGCCGATCACCGCCAGCCAGCGGCCGGCCAGGGCCGGAGCGTGGCTGCTGCCGATCGCTTCGAGGCGGCGGTCCAGGGCCCCCAGGGGCACGGGCATCGGGCCCATGCAGCCGCCCAGCAGCAGGGGCAGGCCGGCCAGCAGGCTCGTCAGGAATCTTGGTCTGGCGCCTGGGCGAGGTCCGCTCCGGTCA
>JBILUS010000045.1:0-12771 GCA_044370835.1 Cyanobium sp.
TGTTCGACCGGGAATTCGGCTTCCTCAACCGGCTGCTGGTGGCTCCGCTGCGCTCGCGCAGCTCGATCGTGCTGGCCTCGGTGCTGTACATCACCAGCCTCAGCCTGGTGCAGAGCCTGGCGATCGTAGGCACCGCGGCGCTGCTCGGCTACGGCTGGCCCGGCGGGGCGGGGCTGCTGCTGGTGGTGATCACCCTGCTGCTGCTCGTGTTTGCGGTCACGGCCCTGAGCCTCGGCCTGGCCTTCGCCCTGCCGGGCCACATCGAGCTGATCGCGGTGATCTTCGTGGCCAACCTGCCGCTGCTCTTCGCCAGCACCGCCCTGGCGCCGATCTCCTTCATGCCCGCCTGGCTGGGCTGGCTTGCGGCCCTAAATCCCCTTACCTTCGCGATTGAACCGATCCGCTCGGCCTACGCCGGCACTTTTCAGCTCAGCCGCATCGGCACCGATGTGGTGCTGCAGGCCCCCTACGGCTCCCTCACCACCGCCACCTGCCTCGGCATCCTGGCGGTGCTGGCCCTGGGGTTCTTCCTGGCAATCCGTCCGCTGCTGGATCGAAAACTCACCTGAACCCCCGCCGCCGTGCCCTCCATCCCCCAGCCCCACCCGAGCACACGGCAGTCCCTTCCCCCCCGTCCAGACCCCGAAGCTCAGCTGCTGGAAGCGGTGCGCAGCCGCGATCAACAACTGATCCGGCACCTGGTGCCGCGGTGGGTCCATCGCCGCGGCCTGGAGGCCTTGCACAGGGTCCTTGAGCGGACCCTATCCCCATCCGACGCCGCTGAGACCCTGGCCTGGATCCAGGCGCAGATCGGCGCTCCGCTGCAGCCGCCTTCAGGGGCGTCCCCGCTGAGCGCTTCAGCACTTGAGCCGGCCCGGGCCCCGCTGAACCCGGAAGCCGAGTGGCTCGCCCAAGCCTCGTCCAACCGTGCCGTGCTGCCGGCGTCTCCGGCCGAGCCAGGGCCCTGCCCCGAGCAACAGTTCGACCAGGCCGTGGCGGCGGTGGATGCGGCGATCGCCCAGCTGATAGCGGAGTTTCCGGCCGAGACGCTGGCCGGCCTGCCGCCGCGGCAGGCGCTGGCGGTGCTGGATGGCCTGGAGGGCTCCCCGGCCCTGGCGGGGCTGGCCCTGGTGGAACCGCCGGCCGAGCTGCTCCGCGATCCCGATTTCCAGCCCCAGCTCGCCAGCCCCCCCTGCCCCGATCGCGCGGCGGCAAGCGAGCCGGCGATGGCCACCGCCTTCACCCCGCTGGTTGCCGCAACCCCGAGTGCCGCTGGGGCTGACGGGAATGGGTTTGGCTCCGAACCGATGGGCGGCGCAGTGGCGTTCAATGGCCCCCTCTCGTTCACCATTCCCCAGCCTGAGCCGACCCCGCTCGGCCTGAGCGGCACCGCTCCTGCCGTGGAGGACACGGCCGAGGATGGGGGGCTGATGCTGGAGCAGACCGCCGCGGAATCCTTCCGCAGCCTCGGCGGCAGCCTGATCGCGCCGCTGCGGGGCCGGCTGGGGGTTCGGCGGCTGGCCCGGCGCCTGATCGAGCGGGCCCGGGAGGTGGGTCTGGTCGGGAGCGAAGGCGGTTTGGTGCGCGCCGCTGGGGAGCCTCCGGCGCAGACCAACGCTGCCCTTCCGTGCCCGGCGGCCTCCGGGCTGGAGCTGCTGCCGGCAGCCTGTCTGGATGGCTTCGAGCTGCAGGACGCTGACATGCCCGGGGGCCTGCAGGCCGCCGCGGCGGCCTTCTCGACGAGCACGAATGCTGCGTACAGCGATGGCGGACAAGGCACTGGCTTCGATGGCACGGGACGTCATCAAGCCGCCGCTGATGATGCTGCCGTTGACGGCACGGCCTTCGAGGCCTGGACCCCAACCATCCCAGCCCAAGGCCTGGGCGAACGGCTGCGGGAGCGGATGCGGCAACCGGCGGATCACTCCCCCGACCCCCACGGCGACAGCGTCCCAGCCCCCCGCCCCGCCGCCCTGGCGGATCTGGGGGCCTGGCTCCCCAGCGCCGAACTGCCCCGGGCCAGCTGACGCCAAGCCGGGGAGTCGATCCCGACCATCCGCCGATCCCACAAGCCCGCTGCGCCCCTCGGCCGCCCTGGACCGCCCTCCTCCCGATCGCCCTTTCCCCCCAGAACCCTTGGCCGACCATCCCCCATCACGCCGCCCCCTGCCCGAGCGCGCCGCCCTGGCCGGCGGATTGATTGTGTCGGTGCAGGCGCCGGAAGGATCTCCCCTGCGGGATCCCCAGGTGATCGCGGCCATGGCGGAGGCCAGCCTGCGCAACGGGGCGATCGGGGTGCGGCTGGAGAGTCCGGAGCACATCGGGGCGGTGCGGCGCCGATGTCCCGAGGCCCTGATCGTGGGCCTGTGGAAGCGCACCTACCCGGACAGCCCCGTCTACATCACCCCGGGCTGGGACGAAATCAAGGCCGTCTGGGCCGCCGGCGCCGACCTGGTGGCCCTCGATGCCACCGCCCGTCACCGACCCGGTGGGCAGGAGCTGGAGGCGTTGATCCGGCGCTGCCGCGACGAGCTCGGGGCCCCGTTGATGGCGGATGTGGACGGCGTGGCCGCAGGCCTGCGGGCGGCCCAACTGGGCTGCAGCTGGGTGGGAACCACGCTGTACGGCTACACCGAGGCCACGGCAGTGCGGAAACCGCCCGGCTGGGACCTGCTGCCGGCATTGCGAGCGGAGCTGCCGGAGGGGGTCTGCCTGATCTGCGAAGGAGGCATCGCTGCCCCAGCCGAGGCTGCCCGGGCCTTGGTCGAGGGCGCCGACGCCGTGGTGGTGGGCACGGCGATCACCGGCGTGGATCTGCAGGTGGCGGCCTATGTGCGTGCGCTTGGGTGAAACGGGAGCCGCGGCAAGGGCGTAGGGCCAGCTCCACAACCGGACCCAACGTTTGTTGTAGTCCGGATCACTTCTGTGCCGGCCGCTGGCCACGATGAAGGCATGTCAGGACCAAGGGGGTAGCCCTGGGCCTGCGCCGCCGTGACATCCCCATGGCCCTCCAGAACCATCCTGTTTCGTCCGCCGCTGCCAGGACAGCCGCCGCCAGGGCGACTGCCGCCAAGGCCGTGGCTGCACTGCCAGCGCTCCCCGCCTGGCTGCTCACCCCCGCCGTACCCGCCTGCGGCGGGCTGGTCCTGTTTGGTGCGGTGATGCTGGGATTGCCGGTGACCGGCACCCATCTGGCCCAGTTCCAGGCCCTCAACCGGGAACTGGGCAAGCTCTGCAGCAGCCCGCCACCCCAGGCCAATAACGTCTGCCGGCTCCATGCCCGCCTGGTGAACGGGCTCTGAGCAGCAGCGAGCGCCGGGCTCACATCATGCCGGGCATGCCCATGCCACCCATACCGCCCATGCCGCCCATCCCACCCATGCCGCCGTCCCCGGCGGGGGGAGCCGCCGGTTCGGGTTTGTCGGCGATCACCGCTTCGGTGGTGAGCAGGAGTGACGCGATCGACACCGCATCCTGCAGACCCAGCCGAACCACCTTGGCAGCATCCAGGATGCCGGCGGCCAGCAGATCCTCGTAGCGGCCGGTAAGAGCATTGAAGCCCAGGCCGCTGCGGCGGATCTCTTCCACCACCACATCACCGTCAGTGCCGGCGTTGAAGGCGATTTGCTTGGCCGGGGCCTCCAGGGCCCGCTGCACGATCGTGATGCCGGTGCGCTCATCGCCGGAGCTGCTGGCCGCCAGGGCGTTGAGGCCGTCGGCAAGCTGGAGCAGGGTGCTGCCGCCGCCGGCAATGATGCCCTCCTCCACTGCGGCGCGGGTGGCGTTGAGGGCGTCTTCGATGCGCAGCTTGCGGTTGCGCAGTTCCGTTTCGGTGGGGGCTCCCACCTTGATCACCGCCACCCCACCGGCCAGCTTGGCAATGCGCTCGGAGAGCTTCTCGCGGTCGTAGTCGGAATCGGTGGCCTCGAGCTCCCGCTTGATCGCCGCCACCCGGGCTGCCACAGCTGGACGCCGATCCTCGCGGGCGAGGATCGTGGTCTCATCCTTGCGAATCGTGATCCGCTCGGCGCTGCCCAGATCGGCCAGGGTTGCCTTCTCGAGGCTCATGGCCCGGTCCTCGCTGATCACCGTGGCGCCAGTGAGCACTGCGATGTCCTCGAGCATCGCCTTGCGGCGGTCGCCGAAGCCAGGGGCCCGAACGGCGGCCACCTGCAGCACACCGCGGGTCTTGTTGACCACCAGGGTGGCCAGGGCCTCGCCCTCCACCTCCTCGGCCAGAATCACCAGGGGCTGACCACTGCGGGACACCGCCTCAAGCACAGGCACCAGATCGGCCACGGCACCGATCTTGCGGTCGGTGATCAGCAGCAGGGGATTGGTGAACACGCATTCGCGCCGCTCGTTGTCGGTCACGAAATAGGGGGAGGCATAGCCGCGGTCGAAGGCCATGCCCTCCGTGATCTCGAGCTCGGTGGCCAGGGATTTCGATTCCTCCACCGTGATCACCCCATCGGCGCTCACCTTGTCCATGGCCTCGGCGATCATCCGGCCGATCTCCTCGTCGTTGCCAGAGCTCACCGTGGCCACCTGGCGGATGGCCTCCCCTGCCACGGCCCGGGAGCGCTGAGCAATGCCCTCCACCAGCTGGCCCACGGCCCGCTCCATGCCGCGGCGTAGCTGCACCGGATTGGCACCGGCCGCCACGTTGCGCAGGCCCTCATGCACCATGGCCTGAGCCAGGACCGTGGCGGTGGTGGTGCCATCGCCGGCGGTGTCCTTGGTCTTGGAGGCAACCTGCTGGATCAACTTGGCGCCGAGGTTTTCGAAGGGATCCTCAAGCTCGATCTCCTTGGCGATGGTCACTCCGTCATTGACAATGTCGGGGGCACCGAACTTCTTTTCCAGCACAACGTTGCGCCCCTTCGGTCCGATCGTGACCTTCACGGCATCCGCCAGAGCGTTGACGCCCCGCTCCAGGGAATCGCGGGAGGCATCGGCGAATCGGATCAACTTGGCCATGGGGAAGGATTGCTTGAGCGCACAGCGCTTTCAGCCTCCCATACGGCAGCGACCCGAAGCAGCAGCAGTGAAGTACGGAAAGCCGCCGCGATCGGCGGCCCCACGGGTGATTCCCACACCCTTGCAACGCTGCCAACGGGTTGAAGCTCCCTAAGCTCAGGCAAGGTGCTGATCCCGGTTTCTCTTGAACGAACTGCTGGAGCGCACCATCGATCAGGGGATCGCCAGCGAGGCTGCCGGCAGCAGTCTCGCCCTGGCCGACAGCGCCAACGGCATGGTGTTCCTGCTGATCACGGTCCTCGGGGTGCTGATGGCGATCGTCTACGTGCCGATCCGCCTGTTTCTCACCCTCACGGCCCGCAGCCGGCGGCTCAGGCTGCTGCAGAAGATCCGCAGGCTGCGCGAGGAGATCGGCCAGTCCCTCACACCGGAGTGAGCCGCCAGGGAGATCAGGGCAGGGCCAGCCGCTGTTGGGTGAGTATCAGCTGACAGACCACGACCCCGGCCAATAGAAGCAGCGCCGGCCAGATGCCCAGCCGCCGTTCGATCGCCTGGCAGAGGGTCTCGAACAGCAGAGCAGTGGCCGGCAGGCAGACAAGGAAGTAGTAGGGCGTGGAGAAGGGCCTGGCGAGGTCGACCAGCGCCGAAAAGAGATAGACCAAGCCGACGATCAAGACGAGATAAATCCTGCGATCGGCCAGGACTTCACGGAGCGGGCGCACCGAGGTCAAGGCCAGGGCCTCAGGCCCGTTCCAGAGAAAGGTGCCGAACGGAGGCGGCGATGGCTGGGAAGGGCCGGCTCGATGGCTTCGAGGTGGTCGGAATGCGGCGACGACAAGGGCTGCGAACACAACGTTGGCAAACAGATAGACAGGGTGACGCGAGAGCATAACAACGGGGAAATTCCCGATCAATAAGTTGTTCAAGGTGCTGATAAAAGGAAGCACGTTCACCCATTGATTCGATTCAGCCTGCCTCTCGAGAGTCCCAAACAGCTTCTGCATCACCGGCCAGATCAGCAGCAGGGAAAACAGGCCAATTCCCGGCAGGCGCGAGCGGCTGATCCTGCGCTCAATCGCATCGATCGCCAGCAAGATGGCCACATAGAGGGTGCCGTAGTAATGGGTCAGCCCCAGGAGCAATCCTGAGCCATAGAAGATAATACGGACCATCGGCAGATCACCCTGGAGCTCTGGCCGGGATCGGTCGGATCCCCGTTCGCGCAGCAGCAGCGCACTGAGGGTCACGATCGACGCCAAGGCCACCACCATGGCGTAGGGCCGAATCGTGGCGGCGTAATAGGTGAACAACGGGTTGGTGCCCAGCAACAGCAGCGGCACGAACAGCGAGATCAACCGGTAACGGGCGTGGAACACCACGAAACAGGCAACCGCCAGCAGGGCGAAGCCATAGGAGAGGAGACGCACCTGCGGAATCGACAGCCCCACCAGAGCAGACCAAGCCTTGGCCACCATGTAATAAAGAGGTGGGTGATTGTCCTCCCCCAGCACAAAAGCGATGATCTGATCGAAACTGCGGTTGATCGCCCCGAGGGTCCAGATCTCATCGGGGTGGTCGACCCGGGCCACGCGCAGGCCCTTGCTGAGGTGGAACGCTACCGCGGCGACCAGCAGGACAACAGAGCCAGGCAGAACCAGAAAGCCGCGAGGCTTCATGCAAAGACTTTGGGATTCAAAATTATTTTACATGCTTCGTCTTGCCCCAGGTCGATGCATCAGCTCACGCAGCGCAAAACCTTGCAAGCTCAGCGCATCACCATGCCGCCATCCACCTGCAGCACCTGGCCGGTCATGTAGGCGGCGGCGGGCTCGAGGGCCAGAAAACGGACGATGCCGGCCACCTCCTCGGGTTGGCCCATCCGGCCCAGCGGGATCGCGGCCAGGATCGGTTCCTGGTTCAGATCGCGGGTCATGTCGCTGGCGATGAAGCCCGGTGCCACCGCATTGACGGTGACACCACGGCTGGCGAACTCGGCGGCGCTGCTGCGGGTGAGGCCGATCACACCGGCCTTGGCGGCGCTGTAGTTGGCCTGGCCTGGATTGCCCATCAGCGCCACCACTGAGGTGATGTTGATGATCCGGCCGGAGCGGGCCTTCAGCATGCTGCGGCTGACGGCCCGGGTGCAGAGGAACACGCCGGTGAGGTTGAGGTCCAGCACCTCGTGCCAGTCGGCGGTCTTCATCCGCATCAGCAGGCCATCGCGGGTGATGCCGGCATTGTTGACCAGCACATCGAGGCGGCCCTCCCGCTCCAGCACCGTCTTCACCATCGCGTCCACCTGCTCCTCCACCGCCACATCCGCCTGAATGCTCCAGGCCTTGCCGCCGGCGGCGGTGATCGTGGCCACCACCTCGGCGGCGGCCTCCGGCGAGCGGGCGTAGTTGACCACCACGCTGGCGCCGCTGCGGGCCAGCTCCACGGCAATGGCCCGGCCGATGCCCCGGCTGGCTCCGGTCACCAACGCCACCGGGGGCTGGGGGCTTGGCAGGGGGGTTGCGGAATCGGCCATGCGCCAGGGGGTGGATCGGCAGATCGTATGGCGGCCGAGTACCACCGACCCCGCCGGCGACCTTCAGGCCGTCATCTCCCCCACATCCACCACGGCCTTGCCGAGCACCGCTGCAAAGGCGCTGAGCTGGCTCTGGCTGCCGAGCACCACCAGCAGCTGGCCGGCGCCGAGCCGCACGTCGCCACCCGGATTGGCGATCAGGCGGGCCTCACCACGGCCCTGCAACGGATCCGGCAGCCGCACCGCCAGCACCAGGGCACCGGTACGCCGCCGCAGCTCGAGTTCCGACAGGGTACGGCCATCGAGGTCGCCGAGCAGGCGCGGATCCTCGCTGAGCTGGAACTCATCGACCTCGCAATCGGAACCCGCCAGCAGCTCCATGAAGTTCACCGCCAGGGGCCGCAGGGCCGTGGCCGCCATGGTGCGTCCCCCCGCCACATAGGGACTCACCACCTGGTCGGCACCGGCCTGACGCAGCTTCCGCTCCCCCTCCTCGCTGTCGGCCCTGGAGATCAGGCGGCAGCCGGGGGCCAGCCCCCGGGCGCTGAGCACCACGTAGAGATTGGCGGCATTGCTGGTGAGGGCCGCCACCAGGCTGCGGCAGCGGTGGATGCCGGCATCCAGCAGGGTTTCATCAAGGGTTGCGTCGGCCATCAGCACCGGCAGGCCCCGTTCCTCGGCGGCCTCGCGACACTCGGGGTCGGTTTCGACCACAAGCAGCGGAACGTCCTCACGGAGCAGCTGCTCGGCGATCTCCCGGCCGATGCGGCCGTAGCCGCAGAGAATCACGTGGTTGTGCATGCGGCGCAGTCTGTTGCGGAATCGCCGTTCACGCAGTTGGCGGAAGTACCCCGACTCGCTGAGGGCCAGGAAGCCCTGCACCGTGAGCTGCACCACCACCAGGCCACCGATGATCAGCAGGGTGGTGATGAGGCGGCCGTTGCCGCTGAGGGGCTGGGTGTTGGCATCGCTGAAACCCAGGGTGCTCAGCGTGATCACCACCATCCAGTAGGCGTTGCCCCAGTCCCAGCCCTCGGAGTAGCGGTAGGCCGCAGCGGCAAGGTTCACAATCGCCACCAGGGCCAGCAAGGGGCGCCGCCAGGGATGGCGGTTGCGGCGCGGGCCGGCAGCAAGCGGCCTGGGGCGCCGGGGACCCGCGGGGGAGGAACTGCGGGACAGGGGGGAGCGGTTCATGGGGTTCCGCTCCGGAGGCTCAGGCCAGCCCCAGGGACTGGAGCACATCCCCGGCCGGGAGATCGGCCAAGGCCCCGGCCGCTCCCAGGGCCTGGACGCCAGGCCTGACGGGCAAGGAGTTGGCCGGCATGCCCAGGGCCACCACCGGGGTACCGCAGAGCAGGGCAAGCTCCAAGCTGAGGGGATCGCTGGCGAGCACCACATCAGCGGCAGCCACCAAGCCAGCCCGCTGGGCGGCCGTGGCCGGCGTGGCAGGGGGAACGCGCAGACTGCGGAGGGTCGGCAGGGTGGCGCGGATCCGATCCGGAAGCTCCTGCCAACGTTCGGCCGGCCAGTCGGCCGGACCGCCGGCGGGGGCCAGCAGCAGCATCGGCCCCTCCCCGGCCGGGAGAGCGGCGCTGCCCTCCGCCAGCAGGCCCGGCGCCAGGGGCAGGCGGAAGGCCTGGGCGTCAAGATTCACCCCGATCGGGCGCAGCAGGGCCGCCAGGGCCTCAGCCGGCCACACCCCCTGGGGCAGGGCCACGGTTTCGGTGGCGGAAAAGCCGCCGCTAGCCACCCGGGTGGGGATGTGGCTCATCGACAGCATCAGGTCCATCTGACGGCTGGGCGCCAGGTTGATGGCGGCCTGGAAATCGGGGTCCCGCACCGAACCGAGCAGGTTGGCCCAGTCCGCCAGGTTCGCCTCGCCGTAGGTGAAGGGGATCACCTTTTCCACCGCCGGCATCAGCTTCCAGAGGGGCGCCAGCGACGGCGAACAGGCCACCTGGATGGCGAAGCCGAGCTGCTCGGCGGTGGCCGCCACGGCCGGGAAGGCCTCCAGCTGGCTGACGCCATCGCCCGGGATCAGAAACAGAGCACGCATGGGGCGGGATTCGGCGGGGACAGGCCCGACGGAGGTGGGCTGCAGGCACGACCGAAGCGGGCCTCGGCCTGATTGTATGGATCGTGTCCGGTTTGATCTGTCAAGGGGGAGTTGCTTGTGCATCTGCTGATCGCCGCCGCCGGCAGCGGCCGCCGCATGGGGGCCGATCGCAACAAGCTGCTGCTTCCCCTGGCGGGGCGGCCGGTGCTGGCCTGGACCCTGGAGGCGGCTCTGGCCTGCGCGGCGATCCGCTGGATCGGAGTGGTGGGCCAGGCCCACGACGCCGAGGCGATCGGCGCGATCGTGGCCGCCGCCCGGCCCGACCGGCCGGTGCAATGGATCCTCGGGGGCGACACCCGCCAGGACTCGGTGAGCCGGGGGCTGGAGGCCCTTCCCGCCGAGGCGGAGGCGGTGCTGATCCACGACGGCGCCCGCTGCCTGGTGGAGCCGGCCCTGCTGGAGCGCTGTGTCGCCGCCCTGGCGGAGGCGAGGGCGGCCGGGGCGGGCATCGTGGCCGCCACCCCCGTGACCGACACCATCAAGGAGGTGGATGGCCGCGGCACGATCACCGCCACCCCCGATCGCAGCCGCCTCTGGGCGGCCCAGACCCCCCAGGGCTTCGGCGTGGCCCAGCTGCGGCGGGCCCATGCCACCGCCCGCACCGAGGGCTGGAGCGTCACCGACGATGCGGCCCTGTTCGAGCGCCTCGGCCTGCCGGTGCGGGTGCTCGAGTCGCCCCCCTCCAACATCAAACTCACCACGAGCTTCGACCTCACCATTGCCGAAGCTGTCCTGGCGGCCCGGCAGCAGGGGTGAACCACCGAAGACCTGTTCCCGCCCTCAGCGCAGCAGTTCGCGGATCGCCAAGGCCTGCACCTCGAAGGAGGTGAACAGCAGGCCGAGGCCCAGGGCCAGCTGGATGATGCCCAGCACCAGGCCCAGCATCTGCAGCACCCGCGGCTTCAGCACCGCCAGGATCGGCCGGGCAAACAGCATGGCCAGCAGGTTGGCCACCATGATCGCCAGCAGGATCAGCAGCAGGTTGATGGGGCTGCCCTCCAGCTGGGAAACCAGGGCCGAGAGGGTGATCACCGTGGCCAACCCGTAGGGCGTGAGGATGATCGGGAAGACCAGGGGCTGAACCACCAGCTCGAGGCCGGGGTTCTCCGGAGGGCCATGCTGGGCTCCGGCCAGATCGTCGTCGCCGTCGTACTGATCGAGCACCAGGCGCAGGGCCACCAGCACCAGCACCAGGCCGGCCGAGGCCAGGATGGCGGTGAGGGGGATGTTGAAGTTCACCAGCAGGCGGAAGCCGAACAGCGCCAGCACCAGCACGGTGGCGGTGGCCAGCAGGAAGCCATGCCAGGCCATGCGACGCCGCATGGCGCCATCGGCCTTGGCGGTGAGCTTGAGGAAGGCGGGAATGATCTTGAGCGGACCCACCATCAGCAGCAGGATCGGCACCAGGCCCCGGATCGAACCGGATCCGCCATAGAACATCCGCAGCCGGGGCAGCAGCTTCGCCTGGGCCTCGAAGGCCGAAGCGGAGGGCAGCTCGGTGAGCGGCGTGGAGGGCACCGCCACCGATCCGCTGGCTGGATTCACCAGCGCGGCGGTGGCTGAGTTGGCCGTGGCGGCGGTGGCAGCCGCGGCAAGCCCCGGCTCCAGCAGCACCACCGCCAGCACCAGGGCCAGAGCCAGCAGGGGGAGCAGCGCAAGCCGGAGGGTCGTCCGACCCGCCGGGGGACCCGAACGCCGATCAAGCCGGGCAAGGGCAGGGGGGATCGGGAGGGGCCCGGAAGGGAACATGACGGATCTGGTCGGGGGGCCGGGGACGGAGCGGGCTGGGGGGGCCAACGACTGGCCCCCGGCGACCGCTGGCGGAATCGTATGGCGGGCCTCTGGTTCGCGCATCGGCTCCGCGCCAGGATCAGTCCCTGCGCCCCTGACCCGATGCCTGCCCAACGCACCCCCCGGCGGCCCCGGCACCGGGCAGGGGTGGTCCTGCTGCCGCTGCTGGCTTTGGTGCTGGGCCTGGTCCTGGCGGCCGGCAGCGGCATCGCACCGGCGGGGGCCCAATCATCGGGGGGCCGATCGGCCGCGGAGCTGGTGCCGGCCACCAGCATGGGCACAGCGGCCACGCCAGTGCCGGCCAGCGGAGCTCCTGCAGCGGCCCCGCCCGCGGAGTGGATCACGCTGGAGGGGCGGCGCGTGCTGGAGATCCGCTCCGCCGCCGGCGCCCAGCCCCTCAGGGCCGTGGCGGCGCGGGGCAGCGCCATGCTGCGGAAGCTGGCCGAGAACCCCGCCGTGGCGCCCGAGCAGCTGGTGCTGCGAGAAGATCCGCCCTATTGGATGGTGGGGGTGGAGGGGCCCGATGGCCGCTTCACGCCCCAGCTGGCGGTGGATGAGCGGGCGGCACGAGCCTTCGACACCAGCCGGGAAGAGCTGGCGGAGCGCTACCGCGACCAGCTGCGGGCGGCGATCCGCCAGTACCGCAGCACCCATTCCGTGGGCGCCTGGCTGCGCAGCACCGCTCTGGCCAGTCTGTTTCTGGGGATCTACCTGCTCTGGGTGCGGGGCCAGTCCCACCTGGAGCATCGGCTGCGCCTGTGGATCCTGCGGGGCCGCTCGCCGGCGCTGGCGGGCCTGCGCTTGGGCGGCAGCACCGTGCTCGACGCCGGCCAGGAGCGCTCCGCCCTGATGCGCCTGCTGCGACTGGTGCATTGGAGCCTGCTGCTGCTGGCCAGCTACCTGCTGATCCCCCTGCTGCTGGGCTTCTTCCCCCCCACCCAGGTGATCGCCGAAGGGCTGCGGGGCCACATCCGCGGGGTGCTCGAACGGCTGATCAACAGCGCCGTGGGGGCGATCCCCAACCTGCTGGCGATTGCCCTGATCCTGCTGATCACCCGCATCGTGATGCGCGCCTGCCTGGACTGGTTCGGGGCGGTCGAACGGGGGCAGCTGCAGTTCAGCGGCTTCTACCGCGAATGGGCCCGACCCACCGGGAGGCTGGTGGCTGCCGCGGTGCTCCTGGCCGGCTTGGTGATCGCCTACCCCTACATCCCCGGCTCGGGCAGCCGGGCCTTCCAGGGGGCCGGGCTGTTCGTGGGCCTGCTGGCGGCGCTGGGGTCGAGCGCGGTGGCCACCAACGTGATCAGCGGCCTGATGCTGATCTACACGCGGGCCTTCCGCGAAGGGGACCGGG
>JBILUS010000023.1:0-39389 GCA_044370835.1 Cyanobium sp.
GGCACAATCAAACCCGGCAAGCTCGGTGCCTGCGATCTCACCGTGGTGAGTGCCTTTGAGGCGGTGGGCCAGTTCAGCGGCGGCCGGATCGATGAAGCCGAACTCACCGCCATCGAGAAGAACGCCTGTCCCGGAGCCGGCAGCTGCGGCGGCATGTTCACCGCCAACACGATGAGCGCCGCCTTTGAGGCGATGGGCCTGAGCCTGCCCTTCAGCTCCACCATGGCGGCCGAGGATCCGGAGAAGGCCGACAGTGCCGCCCGCAGTGCCGAGGTGCTGGTGGAGGCGGTTGCCCAGAACATCCGCCCCCGCGATCTGATGAGCCGCGAGGCCTTCGAGAACGCGATCAGCGTGATCATGGCGGTGGGGGGCTCCACCAATTCCGTCTTGCACCTGCTCGCCGTGGCCCGAACAGCGGGGGTGCCGCTCTGCATCGACGACTTTGAGGCCATCCGCCAGCGGGTGCCGGTGATCTGCGACCTCAAACCCAGCGGCCGCTACGTGACCGTGGATCTGCACCGGGCCGGCGGCATCCCCCAGGTGATGAAGCTTCTGCTCGATGCCGGCCTACTCCACGGCGACTGCCGCACCGTCGAGGGGAAAACCCTGCGGGAGGTGCTGGCGGAGGTGCCCGCCGAACCGCCGGCCGGACAGGACGTGATCCGGCCGCTGAGCAACCCGCTCTACGCCAAGGGCCACTTGGCCATCCTCAAGGGCAACCTGGCCAGTGAGGGCAGCGTGGCCAAGATCAGTGGCGTGAAAACGCCGGTGCTCACCGGCCCGGCCCGGGTGTTTGAGAGCGAGGAGGAGGCCCTCGCGGCGATCCTCGCCAAACGGATCCGCGAAGGCGATGTGGTGGTGATCCGTTACGAGGGCCCCGTGGGTGGCCCGGGCATGCGGGAGATGCTCGCCCCCACCGCCGCGATCATCGGCGAGGGTCTCGGCGACACGGTGGCCCTGATTACCGATGGCCGCTTCAGCGGCGGCACGTACGGCATGGTGGTGGGTCACGTGGCGCCGGAGGCGGCCGTGGGCGGCACGATCGGCCTGGTGCAGGAGGGCGACAGCATCACGGTGGATGCCCAAAACCTGCTGATTCAACTCAACGTGGATGATGCTGAACTGCAGCGCCGCCGCGCCGCCTGGGTGAGGCCCGAACCCCGCTACCGCACCGGTGTGCTGGGCAAGTACGCCCGCCTGGTGAGCAGCAGCAGCCTCGGGGCCGTCACGGACCAACCCTGAGCCAGCGAGAGCCGATCCTGGCCCTAGGCAAAGTCGGCGAGCAGGGCCCGCAGCCGCCGGGCCAGGGCCTCGAGGGGGAGGCCATCGGCGGGGCGTTCGCAGCGCTGGCCGTGGGGATCCATCCAGACCGGGTGCTGCCCTTGCCAGAGCATCGGCCGGCTGTCGTCCTGCAGCCAAGCCAGGGTGAGGTGCAGGCTCGCTTCCGGCGGGGTGCCGCTGCGGTAGATCTCCAGTTCCAGGTCGTGCTCAACAAGCCGACCGGCATCGGGATCGCGGACCTCCAGCCGCAGGCTGCAGTCCGGATCGCCTGGCGCGCTGGTGAGCACCACGCCATGGCGCAGGGGCTTGCGGCAGAGGTCGGCGGCGGCGGCCACGAGCTGGCGCAGATCGGCCCGGGCCAGGGCGGTGTCGTCGGCCGGCCGGCGGGTGGTCATGGCTCGGCGTGGATGGCCCGCAGGCTGAGCTGCAACGCCCCGGCCCGGAAGCCTGGGTTGGGGCCGCCGTCATCGCCGAAGCGGGAATGGAGCAGCTGAAAGCGGGTGATGCGGCCGGCATCAAAACGCAGCGGCAAGCCCAGGGGCAGGGTTTCGATCGGTCGGGCCCGCACCGAGGGGGTGAGGTGCTCAAACCCGATCCGCACCGAACAGAACCCCTCCGCCGCGGTGGCGAATTCATGCACCCAGCGCAGGCCCCCGGGGATCAGCTCGGTGAGGCCTGCCACCCCATCGGCGCAGGCCACGGCGAGCTTGAAGCGGCGTCCTTCGCCGGCCAGATCGAGGCGCAGGCCGCGGTAGGCCGAGAGATCCAGGGGCGGGGAGAAGAGGGGCGAGCGCACGCTCACGAAGCCGCCACCCTCAGCCACCACCTCGGCCTCAAACCGGAGGCCGGCGGGACCGGTGTGGCAGATGCCGCTGCTGCGCCCCCCCATGATCGTGTCGTTGAGGGCATGCCAGCCCGCAAAGCCCGGCCCGCCCACCACGAGCAGGTCTGCCTCACCGGTCGCGCTGTTCTCGCCCAAGGGACCTCGTTGCTATCCGGCCACTCCAGTCTGCAGGGCCCGCAAGCCGGCTGGGCTGCTGCGAGGCAGCCCTTCAGAGCAGCCCTTCGGCCGCCGCGGCATCGGCCAGGATCACCAGCTCGCCGTGGGGTTGGACCAGGCGCGCGGGGGTGCGTTCCGAGGGTTCGAGGGGATCCAAGAGGCGACTCAGGGCCTGGCGCTTGCCCGCGCCGCTCACCAGCACGATCACCTGACGGGCTGCCGAGAGGACCGGCGCGGTGAGGGTGATGCGGGGCAGACCCTTGCCCTCGCCGATGGTGACGCTGCGGTCGGTCACGGCGGGAGCCGGGGTGCCGGGAAAGAGGGAGGCGGTGTGGCCGTCATCCCCCAGCCCCAGAAGCATCAGATCGAAGCAGGGGGGTGAACCGCTGCAGAGCTGCTCCACCAGAACGGCATAGGCCTCGGCACTGTCGGCCGGGCTGGGCCGGTCGGTGGGGACCGGATGGAGGCAGGCGTGGCTGCCGGGCCCCGGGGCCAGCAGGGTCTGCCGCAGCATGCGCAGGTTGCTGGCGGAATCGGTGGGGGCCACCCAGCGCTCATCGCCGAGCAGCACATCCACCCGGTCCCAGGGCAGGTGCTCCTGGCCCAGGCGGGTGTAGGCCGGCGCGGGGGTTTCCCCGCCGGCCAGGGCGATCTGGGCCCGATCCCGTTCGGCCAGGGCCCGGTCGATGGCCAACGCCATGCGCTCTGCGGCCTGGCGGGCCAGATCCTCAGCCGAGGGGGCCACCAGCAGCAGAGTGGTGGCCTGCTCCCCGCGGGGAAAGCGCTTCTGCAGGTTGCTCATTCCAGCCACTCGGTGTGGAAGCTGCCCGGCTTGTCGGTGCGCTCGTAGGTGTGGGAGCCGAAGCAGTCGCGCATGGCCTGCACCAGGTTCTGGGGCAGGCGGCCGCTGAAGTAGCTGCTGATGTAGTCGAGGGTGCTGCTCAGGCAGGGCACCGGGATGCCGGCTTGGGCGGCGCCGGCCACCACCTGCCGCAGCCCAGGCAGACGCTGGTTCACCTGGGCGAGGAACCAGGGATCAAGCATCAGATTGGGCAGGTCGGCCTGGGTGTTGTAGGCGTCCTGGATGCGCTGCAGCAGGCGGGCCCGGATGATGCACCCCCCCTTCCAGATGCGGGCGATGGAGGGGAAATGGAGGTTGTAGTCGTGCAGGCGGGAGGCCTCCTGCAGCAGGGCCATGCCCTGGGCGTAGCTGGCGATGGCCGCAAGGATCGCCGCATCCCGCAGGGGAGCCATGCCGCTGGCGGGCTCGCCCAGGTCGAAGGAAGGGCCAGCGGGCACCGTGAGCTTCGCTTCAGCGGCCAGCCGCTGCTGCCGCAACGAACTGAGCACCCGGGCGTTGAGGGCGGCGTAGATGGTGGGCACCGGCACCCCCATGTTCAGGGCGCTCTCCACGGTCCAGAGGCCGGTGCCCTTCTGACCGGCCGCATCGACGATGGCCTCCACGAGGGCGCCGCCGGTTTCCGGATCGCGGGTGCGCAGGCACACCTCGGTGATCTCCACCAGGAAGGAGGCCAGTTCCTCCGTTTGGTTCCAACCGCCCAACACATCGGCCATGGTGGTGGCATCAAGGCCGGCCACCCGCTTCATCAGGTCGTAGGCCTCGGCCAGGATCTGCTCGATGCCGTATTCGATGCCGTTGTGCACGGTCTTGACGAAGTGGCCAGCTCCGCCGGGGCCGATGTAGGTCACGCAGGGACCATCGACCACCTGGGCCGCCATCTTCTCCACCAGTCCTTCGATCGCGTCGTAGGCGCTGCGGGTGCCGCCGGGCATCATGCTCGGCCCCTCCAGGGCCCCCTTGGCGCCGCCGGAAACACCCATCCCAATGAAGCCGAAGCTCTTGCTTTCGAGCTCTTTGACGCGCCGTTCGGTGTCGGTGTAGAGGGAGTTGCCCCCATCGATCAGCAGATCGCCCTCTTCCAGCAACGGCGAGAGGCTGGCGATCATGGCGTCGACGGGTTCGCCGGCCTTCACCATCACCAGAATCCGCCGAGGGCGCTCCAGGGCAGCCACAAACTCCGGCAGGGTTTCGGCGCCGGTGATCTGCTTGCCAGCACCACGCCCGGCCAGGAACTCCTGGGTCTTGGTGAAGGTGCGGTTGTAGACGACGCTCGAATAACCGTTGCGCTCGGCGTTGAGGACGAGGTTCTCGCCCATCACGCCAAGACCGATCAGGCCGAAATGCGCCTTGCTCATGGACCGCTCTGGTTCCGTACGCCCCAGTGTGAACAAAGGCGGCGGAGGCGGCTGCGAGGTGGGCTGCCCTGTCAGCAAAGGCTGGCGAGGCAAGGCCAGGCAAGGCCGGCCACCGGGCGGCTCAGATCACGGTGCCATCGGGAATGGTGCCGTTCTTCACCACCACCACGATGCCGTTGCGGATGTAGAAATTGAGTTCCGGGCGGTCGGCGTCCTCAATGCGATCGCGGTTGGTGATCGTCACGTTTTCGCCGATGCGCACGTTCTTGTCGAGGATGGCGCCCTTCACGGTGGTGCCCCGGCCCACCCCGATCGGGATGCCGCCACGCTCGCGCAGCACCAGGCGCTCCTCCATCGATTCGAAGTAGTCGGCCCCCATCACCAGGCTGTCCTCCAGCACCACCTCATCCTCGATGCGCGAACGCACGCCGAGCACGCAGTGGTGGATGCTGCAGGCCTTGAGCAGGGAGCCTTCGCCGATGATCGACTGGGTGACCTGGGCATCCTGCAGTTTGCTGGGCGGCAGGTAGCGGGGGCGGGTGTAGATCGGAAACTTCTCGTCGTAGAAGGAGAAGGCCGGGTTGGGCTGATCGGTGAGGGCCAGGTTGGCCTCGAAGAAGGCCCCGATCGTGCCGATGTCCTCCCAGTAGTCGTCGAAGAGGTAGCTCTGCAGCTGGTCGCCCCGCGCCAGGGAGGAGGGGATGATCTCCTTTCCGAAATCGGTGGCGCTGGGATTGCCGTTCAACAGATCGAACAGGGTGTCGCGGCTGAACACATAGATGCCCATCGAGGCGAGGAAGGGTCGCTTGATCGCCTCCTCGGCTGATAGGCCCAGGCTGGCGGTGTCGACCCGCATCGCCTCGAGCGCTTCGCCCTTGGGCTTCTCGCGGAACTCCCGGATGCGGCCCTCGGCATCGGTGCGCATCAAGCCGAACTCCTGGGCCTGGGCGGCATCCACCGGCAGAGCGCCCACGGAGAGCTGGGCACCGGTGTCGATGTGGTGCTGCACGAACTTGCTGTAATCCATCCGGTACAGCTGGTCGCCGGAGAGGATCAGGTAGTGGTCCACATCCCACTCCTGGAACAGCCACTGGTACTTGCGCACCGCATCGGCGGTGCCCTCGAACCAGCTGGGACTGTCGGGCGTCTGCTGGGCAGCGAGCACCTCCACAAATCCCTGGCCGAAGCCGGCAGAGAGGTTGTAGCTCATCGTGAGGTGACGATTGAGCGAGGCGCTGTTGAATTGCGTCAACACATAGATCTTGTTGATCTCGGAATTGATGCAATTGCTGATCGGAATGTCAATCAGGCGGTATTTGCCGGCCAGCGGCACGGCAGGCTTGGCCCGGGTCTTGGTGAGGGGATAGAGGCGGGTACCGGCGCCTCCGCCGAGGATGATGGCCAGAACTCTCTTCATCAACCTGCTCCCAGCGCCGCGGCAGGGCTGACCGTACAGGACCGCGGAGGAAGGCGGCGAGTGTCGGCGACACTTCGTTGCCGGTGGTGATGCATGGCAAGGAACTCAGGTTTCGGAATCGTTGTCGAACAGTTCGAACAGCTCGCGCAGCACCTTCATGGCGGTGTGGCGCTGCTGGCGGGGCTGGGGCGCGCGCAGGTTGGTGACGGGGGTGTGGAGGATCTTGTTGATGATCCCCTTGCTCAGGGCCTCCACCACCTTGCGTTCCCGGGCTGAGAGGTCAGGACCCATGCGGCTGAGGGCCTTCTGCAGTTCCTGCTCGCGGATGTCCTCGAGCTGGAGCCGCAGCCGGTTGACCAGTGGCACGGCCTCGAGGCCATCCCACCACTCCAGAAAGAGGCGAGCCTCTTCCCGCAACAGGCCCTCGGCTTCGGCGGCCATCTCCCGGCGGGCCTCCTGGTTGCGGGCCACCACCTCCTGAAGATCGTCCACATCGAAGGTTTCCACCCCCGCCAGCTCCCCCGCGTCGGAGCTGATGTTGCGGGGAACGCCGATGTCGACCAGCATCAGGCTGGAGCGACGGTTCAGACCCCGCAGGCGATCGGCGGTGATCACCGGGTCCTCGGCGGCGGTGCTGGTGAACACCAGCGAGCAGGTGCTGAGGCAGTGGTCCAGATCCGTGAGGGGACGGCACTGAACCGGCAGGGCGGGGAAATCGGCGGCGAGGCTTTCGGCCCGGGCCACGGTGCGGTTGAGCAGCACGGCGCCGCGGCAACCCTTGGCCTGCAGGTGCTGGAGCAGCAGCCGGGCCATGCGGCCGGCCCCCACCACCGCCACCTGTTCCTGATCCAGGGGCACCAGGTCGTCGAGGCCGCGTGCCTGGCCCACCTTGAGCTGGGCCAGCTCGACCGCCGCCGAGGAGATCGACACGGCGCCGGTGCCGAGGTTGGTTTCGGTGCGGACCCGCTTGCCGGTGCTCACCGCCTGGTTGAGCAGGCGGTTGAGGATCGGCCCCACGGAGCGGTACTCCTGGCCGAGGCGCACCATCTTCTTCACCTGGGAGAGGATCTGGCCCTCGCCCAGCACCAGGCTGTCGAGGCCGGCGGCCACCCGCAGCAGATGGGCCACCGCCTCTTCGTGGTGGTAGGTGAACAGATGGGGCCGCAGCGCCTCAGCCGGCAGCCCGGAGACCGCGGTGAGGAAGGAGGAAACCGCATCGATCCCGTGGTCGGGATGGCGCAGCAGGGTGTAGATCTCCAGCCGGTTGCAGGTGCTAAGGATCGAGGCCTCCAGCACCTGATCATCGGCGCGCAGCTGCTGGAGGGACGCCTCCAGGCTCTGCTCGGGAATGCTCAGCCGTTCACGGATCTCCACGGGAGCCGTACGATGACTGAGGCCGACGACGGCGATGTGCATGGAGGCGATGCGCTGGCTGGTGATCGGGGATCGGCTCAGCGCAGGGCGATGCTCTGGGCACCGGGCTTGATGTGCACGGTGTTGGTGAAGCGGGCGGTGCCGTCGAGGGTGCTGATCACCAGCGAGGAGGTGCGGACGCAGTCCTTCTCGAACTTGACGCCGTGGAACAGCAGGCCATCGGTGATGCCGCTGCCGGCGAACACCACGTTCTCGCCGGAGGCGAGCTCCTCGGCTTCGTAGATCTTGTCGGGATCGGTGATGCCCATCTCGGCCAGGCGGGCCAGGTTGCCCTCGCGGGTGAGACCTTCCCACTCCTTGGTCTGGGCAACAGCCGGGTCGTAGACGAGCTGGCCCTGGAAGTGGCCACCGAGGGCCCGCATGGCGGCGGCGGAGATCACCCCCTCGGGGGCGGCGCCGATGCCCATCAGGCAGTGGGTGCCGGTGCCGGCGAAACCGCAGGCGATGGCGGCCTGCACATCGCCATCGGAGATCGGCTGCACCCGGGCGCCGGTGGCGCGGATCTCGGCGATCAGATCCTTGTGACGGGCGCGGTCCATCACCACGATCACCAGCTCGCTGGTGGCCACGCCGAGGCACTGGCTAAGGATGGCGATGTTTTCAGTGGCCGATTTGCGGATGTCCACCTTGCCCTTGGCGGCCGGCGGTGCCGCCAGCTTCTTCATGTAGAAGTCGGGGGCATTGAACAGGCCGCCACGGTCGGAGGCGGCCAGCACGGCCATCGAGCCGCGCTGATTGTTGGCGCAGAGGTTGGTGCCTTCGCAGGGATCCACGGCGAAGTCAACGCCGGGGCCGCTGCCGCTGCCCACCTCTTCACCGATGTAGAGCATGGGGGCTTCATCGCGCTCCCCTTCGCCGATCACGATGCGGCCCTGCATCTGGATCTGGCCCATGCGCTTGCGCATGGCCTCCACGGCAGCCGCGTCGGCCTCATCCTTCAGGCCCAGGCCGGTGAGTTCGGCGGAGGCGATGGCGGCCTGTTCGACCACCTCAAGAATTTCCTGGATGAGAGTGCGATCCACGGGGTTGCGGCGGTGGGGTAATTGGGTTGGAGGCGGGGTCGGAGCGGGGTGAACTCCGGCGGGCTCGGACGCGGATCGGAGGGGGGGCCGGAGGCCACCGGATCCACGCAAGGTCCCAGACGCTGCAGGACCTCCCGATCCCGGAGCGGCGCCATCGTATCAGCGCACACGGGGTGTTCCCGGGCCGGGGAGCAGCGCGGCCGGGTCCCTACAATGGCCAGTCAATCCCCGCCCTGGCCCCCATGAGCACCAAGCCCCTGGTGATCTCCCCCTCGATCCTCTCGGCCGACTTCTCGCGGCTGGGCGACGACGTGCGGGCTGTGGATGTCGCCGGCGCCGACTGGATCCACGTGGATGTGATGGACGGCCGCTTCGTGCCCAACATCACGATCGGCCCTCTGATCGTGGAAGCGCTCAGGCCAGTCACCAGCAAGCCGCTGGATGTGCACCTGATGATCGTGGAGCCGGAGAAATACGTGGCCGATTTCGCCAAGGCCGGTGCCGACATCATTTCGGTGCAGGTGGAGGCCTGCCCGCACCTGCACCGCAACCTCAGCCAGATCAAGGACCTGGGCAAGCAGGCCGGCGCGGTGCTCAACCCCAGCACGCCGCTGAGCACCCTGGAGTACTGCCTGGAGCTCTGCGATCTGGTGCTGATCATGAGCGTGAACCCCGGCTTCGGCGGCCAGAGCTTCATCCCCTCCCAGGTGGAGAAAATTCGCCAGCTGCGGCGCATGTGCGATGAACGCGGCCTCGATCCCTGGATCGAAGTGGATGGCGGCATCAAGGCCAGCAATGCCTGGCAGGTGATCGAGGCTGGCGCCAACGCGATCGTGAGCGGTTCCGGCGTGTTCGGCCTGCCCGATTACGCCGATGCGATTCGCGGCATTCGCGCCAGCAGGCGGCCGGAGCTGGCGCTGGTGTGAAAGCGCAGATGATCGTGCTGGTTGATTTAACCTCAACAAGAAAGCTCCCTTGCAAGAGGGAGCTTAAAATGCTGACTTCGTGTTCAGACTGATTTCCGTATTCTGGATTTGATACGACGTGAGTGGAACAGGGCAGCACTCGCGCCAAGCAGAGGCAGCGGAGCAGGGACACCGGTGCCTGGAGTAGGGCCTACAGCGGTAACCTGAAGGCCACCGAGGTTAGGACCGAAATATCCATATCTATCGGTGGGAGTTGTAGAAGAATTAGGATTAAAATAAGCATCTCCGTAGACAATATTATTAGCAAATGCAACTTGACTCGGTGCAGATAAATCATACGCATAATAAGTGTTGTTATTGCTGAAATTGCTAAACCGAGTGGTTAGCAAATATGAGTTGCCAGATACGAGAGTTATGCTATTGGAGAAATTGGCATAACAAAAGCTATTTGATATTGAGCAAGTAGTCCCGCTCACGTTGGTTCCAATAGGCTGATTAATTAATTGACCCCCTAACGGAGGCAGCACAGCAGTACCAGTTAGCTCATACAAACTAATGGTTGCACGAGAATTGGCTGGACTTGCTGCACTATTGACCCAAAAACCCAACTTGTCGAACGTTGCCTGATAGCCAGGCTGGATGGAAAAGGTAAAGCCAAATTCAACGGTATCATCTTCTGTATCGAATACGTATGGCGGAGTCCCAATTAAATTGTATAAAGAGGGGACGGCTTTAGCCGGTGAGTGGAACCCGAGGGCGATCAAAAAGACTGCTGCACTGAAAAAATTTACTTTTTTCATTTAATTCATTTTGATGCGGCATTGGTGCAATATTGCAGCATTTATCCCCCGCTGTCAACCCTTAAAGACCAATGGGGCTGCTTGTCAGGAACACAGCACTTGGGGGGGGGTAGGCGCAGGGCTTGCAGCGGTTGAGACTCGAAACCGCAGTCAGGAGATCGCCTTCAGCCTCACCCCCCGAAGAACCAGCCGTAGCTGTGGAGGCCGATGCCCAGGAGGTTGACGCCGATGTAGCAGACCGCGATCACCACCAGACCGGCGGCAGCCACCACCGCCGGACGGCGCCCCTGCCAGCCGCGGATCAGGCGGGTGTGGAGGTAGGCGGCGTACACAAGCCAGCAGATCAGGGCCCAGGTTTCCTTGGGATCCCAGCTCCACCAGCTGCCCCAGGCCTCGTTGGCCCAGACCGCACCGCTGATCAGGCCCACGGTGAGCAGCAGGAAGCCCACCGTGATCGTGCGGTAGCTCAGGCTGTCGAGCTGCTCGCTGAGCCGGAAGCCGGTGCTGCTGAGCGAGAGATCCTGGCCGCCGGCGCTGGCGAGCTGGGCCTGGCGGAAGCCGCCGCTGCCGATCGAGCTGCTGCGCAGCTCCAGCACCTCGCCCCGGTCGGTGAACAGGACCGCCACCGAGAGCAGGGAGCCAACCAGCAGGGCCGCATAGCTGACCATGATCACGCTCACATGCATCACCAGCCAGCTGGAGCGCAGGGCAGGCACCAGGGGCGAGGCCTCCTGCAGACGATCCGGCAGGGCGAAACTGGCGAAGGCCACACAACCCAGGGCCATCGGCGTGGCGGCGGCCGGCACCAGGGGGCTGGGCCAGCTGCGTTCCACCAGCAACTGCACCAAGGTGCAGGCCCAAGCCAGGAAGCAGAGGGATTCGTAGAGATTGCTGATCGGGAAATGGCCCGATTCCCACCAGCGCAGCACCAGTTGGGCCGTGAGGCAGAGATTCGCGGCCGCCACCAGCAGCCTGACGACAGGGCTGTTGTGCTGGCCGCTCAGGGCCCAGAAGGAGAGGGGCAGCACCAGCAGGAGCAGGCCGAAGGCCACCAAGCCCAGGACCATCACCGGATCGTTCACCGCAACGGTTCAACAGCGGGCCCAGTCTGCCTTGCGGCGCCCTGCCGTGGGAGAGGGCTGGGGGCGGTGATCCGCATCCAGGCGTGGCGTCGGTTCAGCGGCTGGCCTGGCGTAGCAGCTGCAGGCCGCCCGCCAGACCGATCAAAACAGGTCCCCAGGCCGCAAGCGCGGGCGGCATGGTGCCGGAGATGCCCAGCGAGCTGAAGATGAACGACATCAAGTAGTACCCAAAGATCAGCAGCACGCTGATGCCAAAGCCCTGGCTGCGGCTGGTGCGGTTGTGGGGGCGCACGCCGAGGCTGCTGCCAATCAGCCCAAACACCAGGCAGATGGCCGGGAAGGCAAATTTTTCCTGGATCCGCACCCGCATGCGGCGGGCCTCCTTGGCGTTACCCGCCTCCTCGAACAGGCGCTCGGCGCGGCGAGCCTGGCCCACGGTCATGGCGCCGGGGTCGGTGGGGATCTTGGCCAGATCGACCGGACTGCGGCTGAGCGGATAGAAGTAGCGGTCGAAGCGGGCCGAGGTGGTGGCACCCGAGGATTCGTCCAGGTTCACGATCGTGCCGTTGCGGAACTCCCACATGCCCTGAGCGTCGTTCCAGATGCCCTTCTGAGCCGTGAGCA
Organism: Cyanobium sp.; assembly: GCA_044370835.1. Lineage (GTDB taxonomy): Bacteria > Cyanobacteriota > Cyanobacteriia > PCC-6307 > Cyanobiaceae > Cyanobium. The sequence continues at coordinate 11,804 of JBILUS010000023.1, forward strand.
TCTGGCGCTGGCCACCACGGGAGAAATCGATCACGGTCACATCCTCCATCTCGCCCTTGAGGTATTTGCGCGAATAAAAGAGGTGGGTGAGCTGCTTCATGCTCTCCCCTTCCACCTCCTTGATGCGGCCGAAGCGGGAATAGAGCACGTTGTTGCCCTTCTCGGTGGTGAGCGCCTTGCCGAGGGCCACCTCCAGGGTGTTGGTGGCGGCCAGGTTGGCCTGAGGAACGATCAGGTCGTTGAACAGGAAGGTGAGCAGGCTCATCAGCAGCGACAGCACCAGGGCCGGCAGCACCATGCGCCGGGTCGAGACCCCCACGCTGCGCAGGGCCGTGAGCTCGCTGCTGCCCGAGAGACGGCTGTAGGCCAGCAGGGTGGCCATCAAGGTGGCCATCGGAAAGGCCAGCACCAGAAAACCCGGCAGCCGCAGCAGCAGCACCTGCATGGCGGCCAGCAGGGGCAGGCCCGATTCGGCCACCCGGCGCACCAGTTCGAACACCACCCCCACCGACAGCGACACGGCCGTGAAGGCGGCGATACCGAACAGCAGCGGGCCGATCAGCTCGCCCACCAGCCAGCGGTCCATCAGGGGGATCCGCTGCCAGCGCAGCAGGGCCGGCAGGGTCTGGAGGGTGCGGGGCAGCTGGCGCGGCAGTTGCTGCAGATGATGCAGGCGCTGGGTGAGGGTCACAACTGAAAGCCCTCGCCGAGGTAATGACGCTTCACCAGCGGATCGCTGGCCATGGCGGTTGAACTTCCCGAGGCCAGGATGCGGCCCTCGGTGAGGATGTAGGCACGGTCGGTGATGGCGAGGGTCTCGCGCACGTTGTGGTCGGTGATCAGCACGCCCATGCCGCGGTTGCGGAGTCCATCGATCAGGCCCTGCAGATCGGCCACCGCCAGGGGATCGACGCCGGCGAAGGGTTCATCGAGCAGCAGGTAACGGGGGCCTTCCCGGCCCACGGCCAGGGCCCGGGCCACCTCGCAGCGGCGCCGTTCGCCCCCGGAGAGCTGGTAGCCCTTGCGGTGCTGAAACGGCACCAGGTGGAACTCCACGATCAGCGTTTCCAGCCGCTCGCGGCGGATCTCGGGGGGCGCGCCGCTCTCCTGCAGGGCCAGCTGAAGGTTTTGGCGCACCGTGAGGCTGCGGAACACACTGGCCTCCTGGGGCAGGTAGCCGATCCCCAGCCGGGCCCGCTGGGGCATCGAGAGCGCCGCCACCGGCTCGCCATCGAGATGCACCGAGCCGCTGTCGGGTTGGAGCATGCCGGTCACCAGATTGAAGGTGGTGGTCTTGCCGGCACCGTTGGGGCCGAGCAGGCCCACCACCTCGCCGGGGCTGAGCTCGAGGCTCACGGCATTCACCAGGGCGCGGCCCCCGAGGGTGATCGACACCTCCTCCAGGCAGAGGCTCATGGCATGGGAGGCCGCGGGGCCTGGCCAGGTGGGCCCTGGAGACGCAACGTGCTCACCACCTGGCGGCCGGCGCCGGGCTCGGCCTGGAGCCGCTCGCTATCGAGCCGATACACCAGCCGCTCGGCCCGGATGCGCTGGCCATCAGCATCGATCACCTCCACATCGCCGCTGAGCACGAGCCGCGCCTCGCGGGAGTAATACTGGGCCTGCCGGGCGGTGGCCTTGAGGCCCCGCTCCGGGTACAGGATCCGCACGTTGCCGGTGGCGGTCACGATGCCGGTGCGGTTGTCGGCCTGCTGCTGATCGGATTCGATCGTGACCATGCTGCCGCCCGGAGTGGCGGCAGCGGCTGGCGCCGGAGTGGCTGCAGGAGCAGCAGAAGGTGCAGCGCCAGGGCGGGACGGCAGCTGGGGGGCCGGCGGCGTGGCCAGACCCTGGGCCGTGGCCCGGGGCAGGCCGGTCGACCCGGCGAGCAGACCAGCGGCGGCGGCGGAAAGGCCAAACGCCAGCAGCCTTGCCGCCCGGGGCTGCGTCAGCAGGCTTGCAACAACGGGCTGGGGCAAGAGTGGGGCGCGCTGCGCGGTGACGGGTCAATCTACCGGTGGCCCCTGGCTGCTCCCCCGGGAGCCTCTGCCAGCTGGACACCTGGCGGCAGCGCGGGCGGCTCGCTCAGGGTGCCGGCTCGAGCCGGGGAACGGGCAGGTCCGTGGCGTCCTGGCCGGCCTGAAGGGCCGCCAGCCGGGCGGCGGCCCGGTCGCGCAGCAAGGCCAGATCGAGGCCCAGGGCGCTTTCGCCCGCATCGCTGAGGCGGCCGAGGCCCTCGCCCATCAGCACAGTGGCGCCGCGGAGGTTGCCGCGTTCGAGATGGATGTGGGCCACGGCGATCTGGAGGATGCCCTGCAGCACCGGGCGCATGGGCCCATCGGTTTCGTGCCAAAGGGCCTCGAAGCCGTCGTGGCAGGGGTACCAGGCGGCGTCATTGAACAGGTCGATCGATTCCCGCAAGCGAGGATCGGCCGCCAGGGCCGCCTCCGGATCGGGGGCCGCGATGGGCCCCTCCTGGGCGCCCACCTCAGCGCTTGGCGGGCTTGCGGGCCGGCAACTTGCGCAGCCGAATCGATTCGGGGGTTACTTCGAGCATTTCATCGGGACCGATGTACTCAAGGGCCCGCTCCAGGGTCATCTGAATCGGGGCCTGCAGGGTATCGAGCACCTCAGCGCCGGCGGAGCGGATGTTGGTGACCTGTTTGGCCTTGCAGACGTTGAGCTCCAGGTCGGGCGGACGGTTGTGTTCGCCGACAATCATGCCCTTGTAGACCTTGGTGCCTGGAGTGATGAAGAACTGACCCCGATCCTCCGCGCCCTTGAGTGCATAGAACGTGGCGGTTCCTTCCTCGAACGACACCAGCACACCGTTGCGGCGGGCATCCATGTCGCCCTGCATCGCCCGGTAATCCAGGAACGAATGGCTCATGATGCCTTCGCCTCGGGTGGCGCGGATGAACTCGCCGCGGAAGCCGATCAAACCGCGGGAGGGAACCACAAACTCCAGCTGGGTACGGCCGTCGTTGGTGTTCTCCATGTTCTGCATCTCGCCCTTGCGGATGCCGAGTTTCTCGATGCAGGGGCCTACGGATTCTTCCGGCACATCCATCACCAGGGTTTCGTAGGGCTCGCTGGGCGTGCCATCGATGGTGCGGAAAATCACCTGGGGCTGGCTCACCTGGAACTCATAGCCCTCGCGGCGCATCGTTTCGATCAGAATGCCGAGGTGCAGCTCACCCCTGCCGCTCACGGCGAAGCGATCGGGGGAATCGGTGTCCTCGACGCGCAGGGCGACGTTGGTGAGCAGCTCCCGCTGCAGCCGGTCGCGCAGCTGACGGCTGGTGACGAATTTGCCCTCCTTGCCGGCGAAGGGGGAATCGTTGACAACGAAGGTCATCTGCAGGGTGGGCTCATCCACCTTGATCAGCGGCAGAGCCTCGGGATGATCGGGGCAGGCGATCGTTTCGCCGATATTGACCTCATCGAACCCAGCGACAGCCACAAGATCGCCGGCACTGGCCTGCTCGATCTCGACCCGCTGCAGACCCTGGAAGCCGAGCAGCTTGGAGATCCGACCGCGTTTGATCGTGCCGTCGTCGCGGATCAGGGCCGCGGGCTGACCACCACGGATGGTGCCGTTGTGGATGCGACCGATCATGATCCGGCCGAGAAAATCGCTGTAATCGAGCGTGGTGACCTGCAGCTGCAGCGGCTTGGTGGGATCGCCGACCGGCGGCGGCACATGGCGGAGGATCGCATCGAAGAGCGGCTTCATTGAGTCGCTCTCCGTCTTCATGTCGGGCTTGGCGTAGCCGCCCATGCCACTGCCGAAGAGGTAAGGGAAATCGCACTGGTCGTCGTCGGCACCCAGTTCCAGAAAGAGGTCGAGCACCTTGTCGACGGCCTGCTCGGGATCCACACGGGCCCGGTCGATCTTGTTGACGAACACGATCGGCCGCAGGCCCTTCTCAAGGGCTTTCTTGAGCACGAAGCGGGTCTGGGGCATGGGCCCCTCGTTGGCATCGACGATCAGCAGGCAGCCATCCACCATGCCCAGCACCCGCTCCACCTCACCGCCGAAATCGGCGTGGCCGGGGGTATCAACGATGTTGATGCGGATGCCGCTGTAATCAACCGCGGTGTTCTTGGAGAGGATCGTGATGCCGCGTTCCCGCTCCAGGTCGTTGGAGTCAAGGATGCAGGTGGGTACCGCCTCGCCCTCACGGAAGATGCCGGACTGGTTGAGCAGGGCATCCACCAGGGTGGTCTTGCCGTGGTCAACGTGGGCAATGATCGCGATATTGCGAATCGCCACGCCTTTGACTTCGCCGCTCATGGGGGCCAGGGTCCTTTTGGGATGGGAGGGAGGTGGTGCGGCCGGGTCGGCGCCGCGGGGTTCGCTGGGATCTGGCGCTGCCCACGGGGCGGCTGGATCGGTGGGTCAGGTCTTGTGTGGCGGGTCCTGCCGGTCCGGAGCTGAGGGGCAGCCGGTGGAACAGCGAAGCGGGGATCGGCGCCAGGACAGTTGTCGGCGCGGTTTGTACGCGCCTAAACCGATCGATGCCGATCGGCCTAGCCACGGGGGCCAACAATGCCGGAAACCTGAAGCGAATCTTGATCCTATCGCAGACCGTGCAGCGCCTCAGCGGCTGAAGCGATGGGCGGCATCAAACAGCCTCAGGGCCTCGGTGGAGCCCTCATAGCGCCAGTGCCAGGGCTCGTAGCTCACCCCCTGCCGGTTCTTGCGGGGAAAGGAGAGCTGGTAGTGAAAGCGGGAGGCATTGTTCTGCAGCCAGGCGAAGGCGGCCGTGGTTTCAAAGCGCTCCGAGAGGTTGGTGGCGGGGTCACGACCATCGCCCAGGTCCACCGCGTAGCCGGTGCTGTGCTCGGAGAAGCCAGGCGGGGCGCTCACCTGGGCCCTGTCCTGGGCGCTCTGGTTGCGCTCGGCGCTCACATCAAAAAAGAGGTGGCGTTGCAGAGCGATGCTGCGGAAGGCGCTGATCACCACCAGGTCGATGCCCTCGGCGGCGGCGGCCCGCTGCATCGCCACCAAGGCCTCGGCGGCATCGGAGCGCAGCTGCAGTCCGGGGGCGAAGGCAATCAGCTTGGCCGCCGGAGCCTCGGGATAGGAGAAATGGCCCAACAGGCGGCCATCGGCACTGAGCCGGGCCTTGAGGCCGGCCACCGGCGCTGGCGTGAGCCAGGGGCGCAGCGGGCCCAGCACCAGCACGACGGAGCTGGTCGCCACGGCCAGGGCCAGCAGCAGGCTGCGGCGGAAGCGGCTGGCCAGGGTCCGGCGCGGCGGCTGCAGGGGCCGGCTGCGGCGGGCCAGGGGAATGTCATCGCCGGGGCCGCGGCGGCGGCGGGATCGGTCGCTGGCTCGGGACGACACGCCCTGTGGCAAAGGGTGAAGCGATGCTAGGCCCCGTGGACCGGGAGCTCCGCAGCAGCCAGGTTGGCAGTGTTAGTTTCCAATGGAAATCCCTTGGCTGGAGCTGATTTCACGATGTTGCGCGTCGCTGTTGTGGGCGGAGGCCCCAGCGGTTCCTGTGCCGCCGAAGTGCTCGCCAAGGCCGGGATCCAGACCTGGCTGTTCGAACGCAAACTCGACAACGCCAAGCCTTGCGGCGGGGCCATTCCCCTCTGCATGGTCGATGAGTTCGATCTGCCCGCCTCGATCATCGACCGCAAGGTGCGGAACATGAAGATGATTTCCCCCTCCAACCGCGAGGTGGACATCAATCTCGAAAATGCCGACGAATACATCGGCATGTGTCGCCGCGAGGTGATGGATGCCTTCCTGCGCGACCGCGCCGCCTCCCTCGGCGCCACCCTGGTGAACGGCTTGGTGACGCGCATCGACACCGGCACCAACCGCCAGGGCCCCTACACCCTCTCCTATTCCGATTACGCCAGCGGCGAAGCCACCGGCGATGCCCGGACCCTGGAGGTGGATCTGATCATCGGCGCCGATGGCGCCAACAGCCGGGTGGCCAAGGCGATGGATGCCGGCGATTACAACGTGGCGATCGCCTTTCAGGAGCGGATCAAGTTACCGCCCGAAGAGATGAAGTATTACGAAGACCTGGCCGAGATGTACGTGGGCACCGATGTGTCGCCTGACTTCTACGCCTGGGTCTTCCCCAAGTTTGACCATGTGGCCGTTGGCACCGGCACCATGCAGAAGAACCAGGCCCTGATCAAGGACCTGCAGCAGGGCATCCGCCAGCGGGCCAGCAAGCGCCTGCTCAAGGGCGAGGTGATCAAGGTGGAAGCCCACCCGATCCCTGAACACCCCCGTCCCCGCCGCGTCGTGGGCCGCATGGCACTGGTCGGCGATGCCGCCGGTTACGTGACCAAAAGCTCAGGCGAGGGCATCTACTTCGCCGCCAAGAGCGGTCGGATGTGCGCCGAGGAGATCGTGGCGGCCAGTCAGGGCGGCCAGCGCATCCCCACTGAGGCCGACCTGAAGGTGTACATCAAGAAGTGGGATAAGAAATACGGCCCCACCTACAAAGTGCTCGAGATTCTGCAGAACATCTTCTACAGCAACGATCCGGCCCGCGAAGCCTTCGTGGAGATGTGCGATGACAAGGACGTGCAGCGCCTGACCTTCGACAGCTACCTCTACAAGCGCGTGGTGGCGATGAATCCCTGGCAGCAGCTCAAGCTCACCGCGCTCACCCTCGCCGCCGTGCTGCGGGGTCAGGCCCTCGCTCCGGCCAGTTACGGCCCGGTGCCCAGCGCCGTGCGCAGTGAGGAGGAGGTGCAGGCCCTTGAGGCCGTGAGTGCGATCAAGGGCGGGATCCGGATGAAGCGGACTCCGGTTTCCAGCGCAGCCAGCAGCGCCGGCGAAAGCCCCGCAACCGAGGACGAGCGCACGCCGGTTCTCGCCGGCAAGTAAGGGACGACCGCGGCGGCACCGGCCCCCCGGAGGACCGGTGACCGCCAAGGGCAGGCGCGAGGGTCACGGCTTGGCCGTTCGCTCAGCTGGACGCTGAGGTGTAGTGGCGCAGGGCGAAACGCCAGAAGGTGCGGCTGGCCGCCAAGGCCAGCACGGCCATCACAACACTGGCCAGCACCCAGCGGGGTTCGGCCAGACCCAGGATCGCCTGGGCGGGCACGGTGGTGAGAAAGGCCACCGGCAGCACCACGGTGAACACAAACCGCAGGGCCGGCGGATAGGCACTCACCGGATAGCGACCGGCCGCCAAGGCGCTGCGCAGCACCTCAGTGGCATTCCAGACCTTCACGAACCAGATGCTGGTGGCCGCCAGCACGAACCAGAGGCTGTACAGGATGGCCAGGCCGCACGCCAGCATCAGCAGGGCTGTGGCCACAGAGGCGGGATTGACCCTGGCGCCGGCGCGGGCGGCGCCCACCAGGGCCAGCCCCAGTCCCACCGCCATCTCGGGCAAGCCCCAGGGGGAGAAACTCCGCAGCGACACCCAGAACTGGCTGTCGATCGGCTTGAGCAGCACGAAATCGAGGCTGCCGCTCTGCACCTGTTTCACCAGGTTGCCCAGATTCGGACGCAGCAGGGTGCCGGCGAAGCCATCAAGCAGGGTGTAGAGCCCCAGCACCACCAGGGCTTGATCCCAGCTCCAGCCGCCAAGCTGCTGGCCGTGGCCGTAGAAGAGCGAGAGGGTGAACAGGCTGCCGGCCATATTTCCCACCACCGCCAGCAATTCGACCAGCAGGTTGGCTTGGTATTCCATCTCCGCCGCCAGGGAGGTGGACCAGAACCGGCCAAGGCTGCGCAGATGGCGCCGCAGCGCCGCTGGGAGTCCTGCTATCGCTGCGGGGCGGCTGGCCATCAGGCGCCCATGGCCGCATAGCGGCGCACGCCGGCCCGCCAGAGCAGCAGGTTGAGGGGGAGCAGCAGGGCCAGCCAGAGCGCAACCCCGCCGAAGCCCGCCGCCAGATCCACCGGTTCGCCGGCCAGCAGGCGGGCCGGCAGATCAAGCATGTACGGGAAGGGGGTGTGGAGGGCGAAGGCCCGCACAGCCGGAGGGAAAACGGCCAGAGGTGCCACCAGCCCGGAGAGGAAGAGGTAAGGGATGTAGAGCAATCGCTCCAGAGCGCTGGCCCGCTCGCTCCAGAAGCAGAGCAGGGTGATGGCGAACTGGAGCAGGAAGTTGAGCCAGAAGGCCAGGTGCATGGCCAGCAGGGCCAGCAGCAGCCGGCCCGGTGAGGGGACGCCGGCGGTGGCGGGCAGCAGCAGCAGGAACAGCCCCACCATCGCCGCCACGAAGGGCAGCCGGGTGGCCTGTTCGGCCAGATGAGCCGCCACATAACGCCACACAAGGGGCAACGGCTGGAGCAGGTAGGGGGAAAGGCGGCCCAGCAGGTTGTCCTCCTCGAAGGCGTACACCACCCACACCACCGTGAACTGGCGGACCACAAAGGCCGCCAGGAAGTAGCGGGCCAGCCCCACCGGGGTGAGGCCGGCGGCGGTGGCGGCGGGGGCCTGGATCCAGAGCGCCAGCATCAGCAGCGGCACCAGTCCCGAAAGGGCCCAGAGCAGGATCTCAGCGCGGTATTCGAGCATCAGGGCGTACTGGCTGAGCAGCAGCACCCGGGCGATCCGCAGCCAGCCAGCAAGGCGGCGCAGCAGTGCAGCACCCCAACGGAATCGAAACCGGCTGGTGGGCGGTGTCATGGGGCGGCGGGGGCGGACGGGGCGGGCTGCTCCCCCTCCCCCTGGCGGAAGAGGCGACCGATCGTGTGCTCGATCGGGGGGTCGGCCACCTCCAGATCCAGCACGGAGAGCTCCGCCAGCAGCCGCCCGACCACCGCGGTGAGCCGCTCCCGTTCCACCAGCAGCCGCACATCGCGGCCGCTGAGGTGTTCGAGTTCGCCGTAGCTGGCGAAGGTTTCGGCGGGCAGGGGATCGGCCAGTTCCAGACGCACCTCCCGCCGGGGGGCGAGGCGCTGGCTGAGGGCCTCGAGGCTGCCATCGTGGAACAGGGAGCCAGCGTGGATCAGCAGCACGCGGGGGCAGAGGGCCGTGATGTCGCCCATGTAGTGGCTGGTGAGCAGCACGGTGGCACCGGTGCGGCGGTTGTAATCGGCCAGGAAGGCACGCACAGCGGCCTGGGCGTTCACATCGAGGCCCAGGGTGGGTTCATCGAGGAACAGCACCGAGGGGCGATGCAGCAGCGCCGCCAGCAGCTCGGCCTTCATCCGCTGGCCGAGGGAAAGCTTGCGCATCGGCCGGGTCAGTTCGGGGCCGAGCTCCAGCATCGCGGCCAGCTCATCGATGCGACGGCGGGCCTCCCGATCCGGGATGCCGTAGACGGCGGCATTGACCGCCAGGGAATCGAGGGCCGGCAGATCCCAGATCAGCTGCTGCTTCTGACCCATCACCAGGGTGATCTGGCGCAGGAAAGCCGCCTCGCGCCGGGCTGGCACATGGCCCGCCACCCGCACCGTGCCGCAGCTCGGGTGAATCAGGCCGCTGAGCATCTTCAAGGTGGTGGTCTTGCCCGCCCCGTTGGGCCCGAGGAAGCCCACCATCTCGCCGGGCTCGATCGTGAAGCTCACCGCGCGCACGGCCTCCACCAGCCGCTCGCGGCGCTGCAGGAAATGGCGGACGGTGCCGGCCAGGCCCGGCTGCTTGTCGGCCACCCGGAAGCTGCGGCCCAGGCTCTCGGCCTCAATGATCGCCATGGCTCAGCCGGCCAGGCGGCTGAAATCGGCCAGCACCGCCGCCTGGTTGCGCAGCACCGCCAGCAGGTGGAGCCGGTTGGTGCGCACGGCCGGATCGTCGGCCATCACCAGCACGCTGTCGCTGCCATCGAAAAAGGCCGCCAGGGTGGGGGCACTCTCGGCCAGGCGGAGGGCCAGGCGGCTGTAGCGGTCCCCGTCGCCGGTTTGCCCCTCAGGCTCCGGACCGGTGCCGCGGGCGATCGGCTCGAGCCGCTCCAGCACCTGCATCATGGCGGCCTCGCTGCCCTTTTCGAACAGGGCCGGATCCACAACCCCGGCGGGACTGAGCACGAATCCATCGAGCTCACCCTTGTCCGCCAGGCGGGCCGCCCGCTGCACCACGGCCTGCACCGCGGCCAGCTCGCCGCTGCGGCGCAGGCTCTCCAGCAGGACGACCCGGCGGCGGGCATCGGCCGGATCGGCCAACACCCGCTCCAGGGGCAGGCCCTCCCCCGCCACCGCCTGCACCAGATCGACCCCATGGCCCTCCTCCTCCAGCAGGCTCACCAGCCGCTGGCGCAGAAACTCCACCAGTTCAGCGGCGAGGGACTCGGGCTCGACCCGGCAGCCGGGCAGCAGGGACGCCCAGTGGCCGGTGGCGCGGGCCAGCAGGGCGGGCAGATCGAGGCGCCAGCCACGGTCGATCAGGATCTGCAGCAGGCCGTTGCCGGCGCGACGCAGGGCATAGGGATCGGAGGAGCCGCTGGGCCGCTCCCCCTTGGCATAGATGCTGAGCAGCAGCTCGAGCCGCTCCGCCAGGGCCACCACCGCGCCGGCGTCGGAGCCGGGGAGGGCGTCACCCGCCCCCCGCGGCAGGTAGTGCTCCAGCACCGCCAGGGCCACGGGCCGCGGTTCGCCCTCGGCCAGCAGGTACTTGCCGCCCATCACCCCCTGCAGCTCGGGGAATTCGCTCACCATCTGGCTCACCAGATCGTGCTTGCAGAGGTGGGCGGCCCGGCGGGCATGGTCCGCCGTGGCGGCGGGCAGCTCAAGATGGGCGAGCAGCACATCGGTGCACCACTCCAGCCGCTCCACCCGGTCCCGCAGGCTGCCGAGGCCCTCGGCGAAGGTGACCCGCGCCAGCTGATCGCGGCGATCGATGCTGGCCACGGCGCGGTCGGCCTGGAGGAAGAAGTCCGCGTCGGCCAGGCGGGCCCGCAGCACCCGTTCGTTGCCGCGGCGGATCGTGGCCTCGGCCGTCGCCAGGCCGTTGCCCACGCACAGGAAGCGCGGCAGCAGCTGGCCGTGGGCCTCAAGGGCGAGGGGATCTGCCGGGGCATCGCGCCGCTGCAGGGGCACATAGCGCTGGTGAGCCCGCATCACCGTGCTCAGCACCTCCGGCGGCAGGGCCAGGAAGCGCGCGTCAATGGAGCCCTCCAGCAGCCGGGGCGACTCCACCAGGTCCACCAGCTCCTCAAACAGGGCCTGGGGCAGATCGGGGGTGGCTTCGGCGGCCGCCGCCGCGCTGGTGATCGCGGCTCGGATCGCACTGGCACGCTCATCGCGTTCCACCTGCACATCGGCGGCGGCGAGGGTGGCGGTGTAGGCATCAGCGCTGGGGAGCGGCAGGGGCTCCGGGCGCAGGCGGTGACCGCGGCTGAGGCGGTCACTGCGCAGGGGCGGGTCGCAATCGGCCAGGGTGATCGGCACCACCTCGTCATCCAGCAGGGCCACAAGCCAGCGCACCGGCCGGCTGAAACGGCTGTCGCCATCGCCCCAGCGCATGAAGCGCCGGCCCTGCAGCCCCCAGATCCAGCCGGGAACCAGTTCCGCCAGCACCTCGGCGGTGGCCCGGCCGGCCTGGAGGATAGTGGCGAACACGAAGGGACCTTTGTCGGTTTCGCGGATCTCCAGCTGGGCAGGGTCCACACCGCAGCGGCGGGCGAAGCCCTCGGCGGCCGCGGTTGGCTGACCCTCACGGAAGGCCTGCTGCGCCGGCGGACCCTTGCGCTCCTCGCGGCGGTCCTGCTGGCGCGGGGGCAGACCCACGAGCCGCAGGGCCAGGCGCCGTGGGGTGCCATCGACCCGGATCGCGGCCGGCGCCAGAGCTGCATCGGCCAGATCCTGAGCCACCCGCCGCTCCAGCTGGGCCAGGGCCGATCCGGCGAAATCGGCGGGCAGCTCCTCGGTGCCGATCTCGAGCAGGAAGGTGGCCATGGACGCGGCGCCGGGCAGCGGGGGGTTCGGGCGAACTGTATTGAAAGGCTGGCGAAGCGAAGGGCAGCGGCTCTGGCCTTGACCATTCGCTAGCTTCGGACCACTGCTGCAGTGCACCGCGCATGGGTCCATCGAAGGTCGCCAGCCGTGCCACCACCGATGGGTCGGATCAGCCGGCTGCGACCGGCACGGCCCGTGCCGCCGCCGGCGACGGAGCAGCCGCCAAGGGGCCTTCGAAGTTTGAGCAGCTCAAGGCCGGCAGCGGCCACCTCCACGATCCCTTGGCCGGCGAACTGGAGAACGATCAGAAGTTCTTCAGCGACAACGCCGTCCAGATCCTCAAATTCCACGGCAGCTATCAACAGGACAACCGCGAGAACCGCCGCAAGGGAGAGGAGAAGGACTGGCAGATGATGCTGCGCCTGCGCAGCCCGGGTGGCCGGATCCCCGTGCCCCTCTACCTCGCCCTCGACGACCTGGCCGACCGCCTCGGCAACGGCACCCTGCGGGCCACCACCCGCCAAGCCTTCCAGATGCACGGGGTGGCCAAGGCCGACCTGCGGGAGGTGATCGGCACGATCGTGCGTGCCATGGGCTCTACCCTCTCGGCCTGCGGTGACATCAACCGCAACGTGATGGCGCCGGCGGCGCCGTTCAGCACGGGCGGCTACCCGGCCGCGCGGCTGCTGGCGGACCAGATCGCCGACCTGCTTGCGCCCCAGGCCGCCCAGGGCTCCTACCTCGACCTCTGGGTCGATGGCGACCTGAGCTACCGCATCAAGCCAAGCATCACGGTGAAGAAGGTGCAGGCCCGCCAGTCCGAGGGGGCTGTGTTCAGCGGCGATGCCGACGAACCCCTCTACGGCGCCACCTACCTGCCCCGCAAGTTCAAGGTGGCCGTGACGGTGCCTGGCGACAACGCCGTGGATCTGCTCACCCAGGACATCGGCCTGGTGCTGTTCACCGACCCCAGCGGTCGGCCCCGCGGCTGCAACGTCTATGTGGGCGGCGGCATGGGGCGCACCCACAACAAAGAGGAGACCTTCGCCCGCACGGCCGATCCCCTGGGCTACGTGGCCGCCGAGCACGTGCTGGATCTGATCCAGGCGATCGTGGCCCTGCAGCGGGACCACGGCGATCGCCAGCAGCGCCGCCACGCCCGCATGAAATACCTGATCCACGACCGGGGCATCGCCTGGTTCCAGGAGGAGCTGAAGCGCTATTTCCCCCAGCCGGTGCGGCCGCTGCGGGAGGAACCCAAGCGCAAGCTCCACGACTACCTGGGCTGGCACCGCCAGGGCGACGGCCTCTGGTTCGTGGGTCTCCCCCTGCTCTGCGGCCGTCTGGCGGGCGACACCAAGGCCGACCTGCGGCGGCTGGTGGAGACCTTCCAGCTGGAGGTGCGGCTCACCCCGAACCAGGACCTGCTGCTCTGCAACATCGGTGCGCCGCAGCGCAGTTCGCTGAAGCGTGAACTGGCGGCGATCGGCTTCGCCGCCCCTGAGGAGACCACCCCCCTGGCGCGCCATGCGATCGCCTGCCCGGCCCTGCCCACCTGTGGCCTGGCGATCACCGAAGCCGAGCGGATTCTGCCGGCGGTGGTGGCACGGCTCGAAGCCCACATGGCCGGGCTGGGCATCGAGCGGCCGGTCCTGGTGCGGATGACGGGCTGTCCGAATGGCTGCGCCCGGCCTTACATGGCCGAAATCGGCCTGGTGGGCAGCGGCGTGGATGAATACCAGCTCTGGCTCGGCGGCACGCCGGGTCTCACCCAGCTGGCCCGGCCCTTCCTGCAGCGCCTGCCGCTGGAGAAGCTGGAGGCCACTCTGGAACCCCTGTTCTGCGCCTGGCGCGACCAGGGCGGCAAAACCTCCTTCGGGGCCTTCGTCGGGAAGCTTGGCGACGCCCGGGTGGCGGAGCTGTTGGCCAGCGCCGGTTGAGTCCAGGGAGCCTGGAGGGCGCGAGGCCAGAGAAGGTTCAGTCGGGCGCCCGCCCGTAGAGGGCGCTGGCCTCACCCCGGCTCCAGGCCCAGAGCTGATCGCCGTGGCTGAAGTGCCACCACTCGTTGGGGTGGCGGGCGAAGCCGGCGGCGGCCATCACCTCGGCCAGGCGCATCCGGCGGTGATGCCATTGCGCCGCCTCGCCAGCGGGATCGGCGCTAGCCGCGGCGGCGTGATGGTCGGGCTCGGACACCGGCCCGATCGCGTCGATGGCACCTCCCATGGCCAGGGGCAGGCCGGTGGCGTCGGCCAGGGTGAGATCCACGGCGCCGCCGGTGCTGTGGGGGGGAGGCGTGGCCGGATCCAGGCTGGGTTCGGCCCAGAAGCGAGCCACGGCTGCCACCACCGCCTGGCGGGCCGGACCGTCGGGACCGTCCGGATCCAGGCCGCGGGCCCGGCATTCCTCGGCAATGCTGTGCTCCACCATGAACCGCTGCACCGCCACGGGCCGCCAGGCATCGAAGATCGCCAGGCGCCAGCCCTCCGGCCCCGCCGCCAGCTGGGCCTCAGCGTCCAGCAGACGGGCGACCACACCGGAGCGCAACCGGAAGGGACTGGCGCCGGCCCCGTAAGGAGCCCCGAGGCGCCTGTAGGGGTGGGGCTCCAGCCGCAGCAGGCTGGCGGGTAGGGGGTGCAGGGCCTCGCCACAGTCGTGGATCGGGATTGGGCTCCAGGGGCGGCTCACGGCCATGGCGATGGGTTGGGTCCTTGACCCAGCCTGCTACGGCGACTCCGGCACGAGGCCTCGGACTGGATCGGCGAACAGGTCGAGCGACCTGAAGCGATCGCCCTCGCCGCCTCCCTCCACAGGCGTTGCCGCTGTGAGGAGCTTGATCACGGAACCTTGAAGCCCTGCCAGCTGAGGAGATGAACTAATTCAGCCGGGCGGCCTCCAGCTGGCGCTGGCGCTGATCGAGCAGGGCCTGGTGCAGGCCGGGATAGCTCTCCAAGCTCGGATCCGACGCCACCAGCCCCTGGGCCTCCGTCCGAGCCAGCTCCAGCAGGTCGGCGTCGTCGGTGAGGCTGGCCAGGGCCAGATCGGGCAGACCCGACTGGCGGGTGCCGAGCACCTGGCCGGGTCCGCGCAGACGCAGGTCCATCTCGGCGATCTCGAAGCCATCGGTGCTGCGCGCCAGCACCTCCAGCCTCTGGCGGGCCTGGGCGTTGTTGCCGCCATGGAGGAGCAGGCAGTGGGAGGCCGCCGCCCCCCGGCCCACCCGGCCGCGCAGCTGGTGCAGCTGGGCCAGGCCGAAGCGATCGGCATGCTCGATCACCATCACGCTGGCCTCCGGCACGTCCACCCCCACCTCCACCACCGTGGTGCTGACCAGCACCTGGCTCTCGCCGCGGGCGAAGGCCCCGATCGCCGCCTGCTTCGCCTCACTGGAAAGACGGCCATGCAACAGCCCCACCGTGAGATCGGGGAACACCTCCTCGGCCAGATGGCGGTGCACCTCCACCGCCGAGCGCAGATCGAGCTTCTCGCTTTCCTCCACCAGCGGCAGCACCACGTAGGCCCGCTGGCCCAGGGCCACCTGCTCACGCACCAGCTCCCAGGCCTCCTGCCGCTCAGCGGCGCGCAGCAGGCGGGTGCGGATCGGCGTGCGACCCGGCGGCAGCTCATCGATCTGGCTCACATCGAGGTCGCCGTGGATCGACAGGGCCAGGGTGCGCGGGATCGGCGTGGCGGTCATGGTGAGCAGGTGGGGCTGGAGGCCCTTGGCCATCAGGCGGTTGCGCTGGCGCACCCCGAAGCGATGCTGCTCATCCACCACCACCAGCCCCAGCCGGGCGAACTGCACCGGATCCTCGAGCAGGGCATGGGTGCCGATCAGGATCTGCAGCTGCCCATTGATGAGGTCCTGCAGCAGGTCGCGGCGGCGCTTGGCCGGCGTGGAGCCGGTGAGCAGGGCGCAGCTCACATGGAGCTGGGGCAGCCAGTAAGCCAGCTTGGCGAGGTGCTGCTCGGCCAGCACCTCGGTAGGGGCCATCAGGGCACCCTGGCAGCCGGCCTCGATCGCGCAGAGCAGGGCCGCCAGGGCCACCACGGTCTTGCCGCTGCCCACATCCCCCTGCAGCAGGCGGGCCATCGGCTGGGGCCGGGCCAGGTCCCGGCGGATTTCGGCCAGCACCCGCTCCTGGGCGCCGGTGAGGGGGAACGGCAGGATTGTGCGCAGCCGGGCCACCAGGTCGCCGCCGCCGGCCAGGGGCTCGAGGGGCTGGGCTGGCCGCTGCCGCAGCCGCCAGCGGCGCTGGGCCAGTCCCAGCTGCAGCAGCAGGAACTCATCGAACACGAGCCTTCGGCGGCTGGCCTGCAGGGCCGTTCGGTCGTCCGGCTGGTGGATGCCCTTCAGGGCCTTGGGCAGGGGGAGCAGCGCGAGCCGCTGGCGCAGCTCCACCGGCAGGGGATCACGCCAGCGCTCCAGGGCCGGCAGCACACCCTGCAACGACCGGCGCAGGGTGTCGGCGCTGAGGCCCTCCGTGAGCGCGTAGACCGGCACCAGCCGCCCGATCGCCTCGGAGCGCACCGGCGCCCCCGGCCCCTCCAGCACCTCCAGCAGCGGATCATGGAAAGCCGGCCCCCAGGGGCTCTCCTTGACCAGACCGCTCACCGCCACGGTGGCCCCGGGGGCGAACTGCCGCTGCTGGGTCTTGAGCCAGCCGGGAGCGGTGAAGCGACGTCCGGCGAAGAAGCGGCTCACCCGCAGCCGGCCGGTCACGTCCTGGAGATGGAGTTCCAGGATCGCCAGGTTGGGGTTGCGGGGGCTGGGGAAGGCGTGGCTGCGGCGCACCGTGGCCACCACCGTGGCGGTGCGGCCGGGTTCCAGGGCGCTGATCCGCACCAGATGGGCGTAATCGAGGTAGTCGCGGGGGTAGTGGCGCACCAGATCCCCCACCAGCAGCAACCCCAGGCCGGCGAGCCGGGTGGCGGTGCGGGGACCGATGCCGCGCACCTCCCCCAGCGGCGTGGTCGGCAACAGGACCGTCGCGGAACCGGCTGTCGCCGCGGAGGCTGGCGCGGCCGGATCGGCCAGGCGCAGGCGGGGAGGCGCCACCGGCTCCGGGGGCCGCAACTCCACCCGCAGCTGGTGGAGGGTCTGGCGCAGCTGGCGCACCAGCTGCTGGCGGCGTCCGAGCCCCTCCTCGCCGTAGCGGGCGTAGGCCTCCGCCAGGGACTGGAGGCTGCCCCGAGCAGCGGGGGTCAGTCCGGCGGGGGGGTCCTGGAGGCTGCGGGCCAGGAAGCGAGAGAAGGTCTCCTGGCGGCCGAGGAGGTCGCCGAAGCCGCGCTCGGCCTCAAGCCGGCAGGCCTGCTGGAGGGGCATGCTCCAGGCTTCGTAGGCCGGCAGAGGGTCCGTCGGAATCGCGGCAGGCTCGAGCGGAGGGGTCAGGGCCGGCCCGGCGGGCTGGGTGGGTCCGACGGCGTCGGTGGGCCTGGACGTCTCTGGTGGATGTCCTGCAGCCACAACGCTTCGGCCTCACGCGCCTGGAGCCGCCGCTGGAGCCGGCGGTAGTGCTGGGCCATTCTGCGGCTCTCCTGGCGGCGGCGCTGCAACTCACGCCGCACGGTGCGGAGCCTGGGCTGCTCGAGCTCCAGGTCGCCGCAGCGCAGCAGCACCACCGTGGCCTGGAGTGGATTCTCCAGACCCGGCAGGGCCATCGGCAGCTGCAGCCGCAACAGGTTCGGCGGCGCCCCCTGGGGATCGATCCGGCCCTCCAGCACCGCATCGAGCAGGCTGGCGGGGAGCAGGGCCTGGAGCAGGCCGGCGCGCAGCAGCTCCACATTGAGGGCGTGGGAGAGGTTGCGCAGCCTGCGGGCCAGGGCCAGCTCATGGAGCTCCAGCCAGGCCAGCAGGGCCAGGGGCTCCCGCGGCAGCAATCCACCGGAGCCTGTGCCGGGAAGCCAGGTGGAGACGTTGTCCCCGTCACCAGGGTCCCCGTCCTCCTCAAACTCGGCGGCATCACGCCGCTCGCTGCGACCGGCTCCTGAGGATCCCCGTAGGAGCGACCAGGCGGCCATGGCCCCCTCCATCACCTCGGATCCGTCCCGGCCCGAGAGCTCATCGGGGGATTCGGCTCCAGCGTGGTTGTCCGCTTGGTCGCGGTGCTCAGCGATGCCGCGATCGCTGCCGAAGCCACTGTCGAAGCCAGGGTCGAAGCCGCTCTCGAAGGCCTGCTCAAAAGCCCTGTCGAAGCCGCTGTCGAAGGCCTTGTCCAAGCCGCTCTCGAAGGAGCTGTCGACGTCACTGTCGTCGTGGCTGTGGATGTCGCTGGCGGCGTCGTGGTGGCCTTGATCGATGGGGCCCCCGTCGAAGGGGTCGTCGGCGTGGTCATGAAGCTCCGCGTTGAGGCCGTTGTCACCAAGGGCGTCGAACAGATCGGCCAGGGCGTCTTCTCCCTCCTCCCCCAGCGGTTCGCCGTGGCGGTGTGAGCGCTCCGAGCCGAGCCCGGCTCCTTCGAACCAGCCGAGCAGATCGCGCTGCAGGGGAGGCGCCATCCCGAGGCGCACCGACCCCGGCGGCAAGGGATCGCCTTCCGCCTCGAAGCCCCAGCTGAACAAGGGGGGGGGGGCCGCAACCTCCTCCGCGGGGTCCAGGTCGTCCTCGCTGGCCCCATCCTCGTCGTGATCAGCAGCCTGGAGGCGCTGGAGCAGTCGCCGCTGCTGCCGGCGATGCTCGCGCTGCCGTTCACGGGCGATGCGCGCCGCAAGGCTGGTGAGCTGCTCCACGGTCAGCAGGCTGGAGCAGCGGCCCACCAGGTCCACCACCCGCCGGTGGAACTGAGCCCGCTGACTGGAATCCAGGCTCGCGTAGCGACCGGGCTGCAGCTGGGTCACCAGGTGGTGGATCGCCAGATCCACGCTGTGGGGGAGCACCTCCCTCAGCACCTGCAGATAGAGGGCCAGCTGGCGGTAATGGCCCGGGTTGGACCCCTCCAGCCAGCGGTGGATGGCTTCGGGGTCCCCGGGCAAGGGGGAGCGCAGGGGTTCAGAGGTCAAGGCACACCCCCGGGCGCGTCCCCACTCAGGCGGCCTTGCCCATGGCGGCCACCTCGGCGGCGAAGTCGGACTTCTCCACCTCGATGCCCTCACCCAGGGTGAAACGGCTGAAGCGGCGCACCTGGATGTTCTCGCCGGTCTTGCCAGCGGCCTGCTTCACCATTTCGCCCACGGTCACGGTGTTGTCGCGGATGAAGGGCTGCTCGAGCAGGGCCAGCTCCTTGAGTCGCTTGCCGATGCGACCCTCGACGATCTTGACCTTCATCTCCTCCTTCTTGCCGGCCAGATCGTCGCGGCCCATCTCGATCGCCTTTTCGCGTTCCACCACATCCTGGGGGATTTGATCGGTGGTGACGAACTCCACATTCGGGCAGGCGGCGACCTGCATCGCCACGTTGCGCACCAGCTCCTGGAAGAGCTCGCCGCGGGCCACGAAGTCGGTCTCGCAGTTGACCTCCACCAGCACACCCACCCGGGCACCGGTGTGGATGTAGCTGCCTACAGCACCTTCGGCCGCGGTCCGGCCCGACTTCTTCTCGGCGGTGGCGATGCCCTTCTGGCGCAGCCATTCGGCGGCCTTGGTCATGTCGCCGCCGGATTCGGCCAGGGCCTTCTTGCAATCCATCATGCCGGCGCCGGTCTTGTCGCGCAGGTCCTTGACGAGCTTGGCGGTGATCTCAGCCATGGGAGGGGAGGGAAGAGAACGGAGTGGGGGGGGGAAGTCTGCAGGGAGGAGGGGATGGTGTCGGGACCCTGTCCTTGCGGTCAGCAGCGAAGGGCCCGGTCGGCCCGGGAATGGAGCGGCGGGCCGGATTCTGCTTTAGCGGACGACCTGGTGGAGGGTCTGTCGCCGGGATCGCCTTGAAGGGTGCTCCTTCTGAAGGCGAAGCTCGATGCACGGGTCGGTCAACGGCCGGCTCATGAAGTGCGACGGGAGGCCCCGGCGATCTCAGCCCTCGTCGTCGCCGCCGCGGTCCTGGGCTCCGTGGCGACCTTCATTGATCGCATCGGCCAGCCGTCCCAGCACCAGCTGCACCGAACGCACGGCGTCGTCGTTGCAGGGGATCGGCACGTCGCAGAGGTCGGGATCGCAGTTGGTGTCCAGCATCGACACCAGGGGGATGTCGAGCTTGCGGGCCTCCAGCACGGCGTTGGTCTCGCGGCGCTGATCCACCAGGATCACCACATCGGGCAGCCGGCGCATGGTCTTGAGGCCACCCAGGTACTTCTGGAGCCGGTCGAGTTCACGGCGCAGCACGGCCGCTTCCTTTTTGGGCCGCATGGCGATGGCCCCCGAGGATTCCATGCGCTCGAGGTCCTTGAGGCGGTCGATGCGGGCCCGCATCGTGGTCCAGTTGGTGAGCATGCCGCCCAGCCAACGCTGATTGACGTAGGCGGCGCCGCAGCGGGTCGCCTCCTGGGCGATCACTTCGGAAGCCTGCTTCTTGGTGCCCACGAACAGGAAGCGCTTGCCGCTGCGGGCGGCACTGCGGGTCCACTTGTAGGCGTTGTTCATGCAGACGGCGGTCTGCACGAGATCGATGATGTGGACCCCGTTGCGCGCGCAATAGATGTAGCGCGACATCTTGGGGTTCCAGCGCCGAGTCTGGTGCCCGAAGTGGGCGCCAGCTTCCATCATCTCGGCGAGCGTGACGACAGCCATGGGATTCGGTTGGGTTTCGGGTTGGCCACCACCTGCCAGGGATGCCGGTCGGTTCTGCTGGGGTGCCGCAGCGCGGGAGGCGCTGGGACCGTGGCAACCGGGGCCGGATCACCCGAAACGTGCAGGTGTGCGGTGTGATGGGACTGAAGGAACCTAACAAATGGTCCGTTGGGCGGCAGGCCCCAGACGCCGCCGCGGGCCTCAGAGCCCCTGCAGTCGGGCTTCGCTGTACAGGGCCCGCACACCGATCCGGTTGAGGGGAAGGCGAAGCAGTTCCATCGCCAGGCCGGGGCGCCCGTGGCGGATCAACCAACCCAGCAGGGGCCTCAGGCTGGTCTCGTTGAGCAGGCCCCCCAGGGTGAGCAGCTCCCAGAGCAGGCGATGCAGCCAGGTGTACTGGATGATGAAGCGCACCCGCCGGGTGGGGTGTTTGCGATAAAACACCAGCCCCATCTTGGCCCGCTCCCGCTCCACCTGGATCAGCCGGGGAATCTGCGCAAGGCTCAGGGCCGGATGCCAGTGGTAGCCCACCGCCCGCGGGCAGCGCACCAGCTCCACACCCATCCGCCGCAACCGCTCGCCCAGCTCCAGATCCTCCCAGCCATAAAGGCGGAAGGCGGTGTCGAACAGGCCGGAGCGCTCCAGCACCTGGCGGTCGATCGCCACATTGCCGGTGGCGAAATAGGCGAACGACACATCGCCCAGCTTGTGGGGCTCGCTGGTGGGGTTCTCGAAATTGGCGGTGTTGACGACGGCGCCGTAGGTGAAGCAGAGGCGGTCGCCCCGTTGGCTCCAGCGCTGCTCAAGGCTGCGGGCATGCTGCAGCAGGAAATCGGGCAGCACCACCAGGTCGCTGTCGATGAACACAATCACATCGCCGGCGGCGTGGTCGACGCCGCGGTTGCGGCCCTCCGCCGGTCCGCCGTGGTCCTGGCGGATCAGGCGCACATGGGGCAGGGCGGCGGCGTTCTGCTCCAGCCAGGCCACCGTGTCGTCGGTGGAGCCGTCGTCGACGAGCACCACCTCGAAGCGGCTGATCGGTGGGGCCAGCTCCTGCCGCTCCAGCGCCTCCAGGCACTGCCGCAGGATCGGCAGGCGGTTGTAGGTGGGGATGACGACGCTCAGGAACATGGGAGCGGCAGGAGGAGGCGGGTCGGGGGAGCGGGGCCGGATCATCCCCGCAGGAGGGGGGCAGCGTCGGGGTCCCACCGGATCGGGATCCACAGGATCAGGCGCCACCGGAAGGATGCTCAGCAAAAAGGGGGATCCCTGCGGACCCCCCATGCCACGGGCCGGAGGGCCTGCGGATCAGTCGGCGGCGCCGCCGTTGTTGGCGGTGCCGGTCACGCCGTTGCCAGCCCCTTCACCACGGCCCTCATTGCGCAGCTTGCGCTTCTTGAACTTGCGGGCGTAGGCGCGGTTGCGCTCCTGCTTTTCCTTCTTGAGATTCCTGCGCTTGGCCATGCGGGCGGCTGTTCCAGTTGGATGAACGTGATCTCACCCTACCGAACCGGAGAGCGCCCGGTCGCTGAACAGCCCCTCACTGAGGCGGCCATCCTCCATCTGCACCAGCCGGTCGGCCAGGTCAAGGATGCGGGGATCGTGGGTCACCATCAGCACGCTGCAGCCCTGATCGCGCGCCAACCCGCGCAGCAGCTCCACCACCTCGCGGCCGGTGCGGCTGTCGAGGGCGGCGGTGGGCTCATCGGCGAGCAGCAGCCGGGGCCGGGCCGCCAGGGCGCGGGCGATCGCCACCCGCTGCTTCTGGCCCCCGGAGAGGTCGTGGGGGAGCTTGTGGAGCTGGTCGCCGAGACCCACCGCCCGCAGCCACTGGCGGGCCTGGTCGCGGCGGGCGCGGTAGCCGAACCCCGGCAGCAGATCAGCGCCCATCTGCACGTTCTGCTCGGCGGTGAGGCAGCGCAGCAGGTTGTGGCCCTGAAAAATCATGCCGATGCCGCAGCGCAGCTGCTGGCGGACCCGCCGGTCGGCGCCATGGAGCTCCTGGCCGAACAGACGCACCGAGCCCTCCATCACCCCCCGCAGCGCCCCCACCAGGGTGAGCAGGGTGGTCTTGCCGCAGCCGGAGGGACCGGTGAGCAGCACCACCTCGCCGGGATGGATGGTGAGATTCACCTGGTCGAGCACCTGGCGGCGGTTGACGCCACTGCCGTACCAGTGGCCCAAACCCTCCACCGCCACGGTGGGGACCACGGCCGCCGGGGCGATGCCGTTGGTGGCAACGGAATGGAGTGCTGGGGGTTGGGTGGGGCGGTGGGGCACGGTGAAGGCGGCCTCAGAAGATCTCGGCCGGGTCGGCATCGCCCAGCTTGCGCATCGCCATCAGGGCCGAGCCCAGGCACATGGTGAGGATCATCGCGAACACCAGCAGCGCCCGCGGGCCATCCATCGCCACCGGCAGCTTGGTGCCGTTGCGGATCAGGACATAGAGGCCCTGACCTGCCAACCAGGCCGGCAGATAGCCCAGCAGGGCCAGCAGCAGCCCCTCGCGGGCCACCACCCCGAGCAGCTGAGGGAGGGGGTAGCCCATCGCCATCAGGGTGGCGTATTCGGGCAGGTGGTCGCTCACATCGGAGTGGAGGATCTGATACACGATCACCGAGCCCACCACAAAGCCCATGGCAGCGCCGAGGGTGAAGATGAAGCCGATCGCTGTGCTGCTGCGCCAGTAGTTCTTCTCAAACTCCACGAAGCCCTGCTTGGTGTAGATCGCCACGTCGTCGGGCAGCTGAGCCCGCAACCGTTCAGCCACGGCCGCCGGATCGGCGTCGGGCTTGAGGCGGATCAGGCCGAGCTCGATGCTGCCCGACGGCAGGTCGGGCAGCAGCTCCAAAAAGGTCTCGCTGCTGGTGAGCAGGTTGCCATCGGCGCCGAAAGAGGGGCCCAGCTCCACCAGCCCCGCCACCCGCACCCGCTTGCCCGCCACCTCCGTGTCGATCACGCGGCCCTGCTTGTACCAGGCGGCGATCGGTCCGAACTCGGGGCGCGACAGGGCGTCGAACAGCACCCGGCCCCGTTGGCTGAGCACCCGGGTGCGCTCCACCAGGCCCGGATCGGTAAAGAGGGGATCGCCAGGCTCGAAGCCCACCGCCAGGATCGAACGGGTGGTGCGGGTCTGGGGATTGCGCCAGAGCAGGAAGTTCCAATGCACCGGCGTGGTGCCCGCCACGGCTGGATCGGCCATCACCTGCACCAACCGCCGCCGCGGGAAGCTGGCCATGGCGATCGAACTCATCGTGCGCGGGCTCAGCAGCACCAGATCGGTGGCGAAGCGCTTGTGCAGGGTCACGCTGGCGTCGAAGAGGCCATCGCGGAACCCCAGCTGCAGAAACATCAGGATCCCGGCGAAGGAGATCCCCGCCAGGGCCACCAGCAGGCGGCCGGGCTGGCGGGTGAGCAGCAGCCAGGCCAGGGGGATGCGGCGATCCGGCCAGAGACGATCCAGCACCGTTCAGGACCTCATGGCGCCAGCCGGGCGATCACCTTGAGGCCGGTGAGCTGGCGCACTTTCTGGGCATCGGCCGGATCCAGCTGCACCCGCACCTCCACGATGCGGGCATCGGCATCCCCGGTGGGGTCGGTGGAAAGCACCTGGCGCTGGCGCACCTGGGGGCTGATCCGGCTCACGCGGCCGGCCAGGGTGCCGCTGAAGCCACCGTTCTCACTGGTCAGCCGCACCGCCATGCCGGGTGTCACCCGGGCGATGTCGCTCTCGTAGACCTCCACCACCGCCTCCATGCGGTCGCTGGCGCCGAGCTCGAGGATGCCCTTCTCGCCGGGCCGCTCCCCGACCCGGGCGTTGATGCGCAGCACCGTGCCGGCCATCGGGGCTCGCAGCTCGGTGTTATCGAGATCGACCTCCACCTTCACCAGCTGAGCCTCGGCCTCGGTGAGCTGCCCCTGCAAAAGCAGGAGATCCTGCTCGCGGCGATCGAGCTCATCGGCGGCGATCGCCCCCACCTTGGTGAGTTGGCGGTAGCGGGCCAGTTCGCGGCTCTCGACGCCGAGGCGGCGCTTCAGGTTGAGGATGCGGGCCCGCAGCACGTCCCGTTCCGCCAGCTGGGTGGGGGCGGTGTCGAAACGGGCCAGCAGCTGGCCCGCCGCCACCCGGTCGCCCTCGACCACGGCGAGGGCGGTGATGCGGGGGGTGGCGCCCATGCCGCTGATCGGGGCGGCCAGCACCCGGATGTCGCCGGCCGGCTCCAGGCGGCCCAAGGCCGCCACAGCCTCAACCGGGGCCAGGGAGGGTTTCGGTTGGGCCACCCGTGGCGTGGGCTTGGCGGCAGGACCGATCAGGCCGCGGTTCCAGGCGAACAGGCCAGCCCCGGTCGCCAGGGCGATCAGGCCGGCGATCAGGGCGCGGGGGGGTCGTCGAACAGGAGGTTCTCGATGTACTGGTCGGCCCAGATCGGGTTGAACGCCTTCTCCAACACCCGGCGCGTCTTGTCGTTCTGTTTCTGTTGCTTGCAATAGCGGTGCTGACCCTCCCAGCGTGCCACCGTAGCGGCATCCCCCGGGTCATCGGTCGTGCCGGTCGACACCGCCTCGGCCAACACGCCGAGCACCGCGGCCACGTGGTCGATGAACTGCGCCTGCTCAGCGGCGCCGCTGGGCCGCACGAACAGCACAT
This sequence comes from Cyanobium sp., assembly GCA_044370835.1. GTDB lineage: Bacteria > Cyanobacteriota > Cyanobacteriia > PCC-6307 > Cyanobiaceae > Cyanobium. The sequence continues at coordinate 36,940 of JBILUS010000023.1, forward strand.
GGGGGGAGAAGATCGAGCCCCAGGCGGGCAGCTCCCGCTCCTGGCTGAACGCCCCGCTCGGCAAGGACGCCAGGGCGCGATCGATGCCCTCCGGCAGCACGCCGCGCACGGGCGAGAGGTCCACGATCGCGGCCGACACCACGCCCCGGCCGGCCACGATGTCAGCCCCGAAGATCGGCAGGTCGTGGCTGGGTTCGGGGAAGAACACGCAGTGCAGGATCTGCAGGCCGGCCCCCAGCCGGGCGGTCTCGAGGTGCAGCTTGCGCAGCCCCCGGCAGCGGTGCACCTCATTGCGGATGAAGAAATCCTCACCATCGAGACTGCCGCTGATCGCCTCGAGGGCCGGGTCGATGGCCAGCGGTTTGAGCTCCGGCAGGCCGTCGCGGCAGGCGCGGATGCGGTTGGCCAGGGCATCCACCATCGGATGGATGCCACCGGAACCGCTGGAGGAGGCCGGGGCGGAGGCGCTGGGGGGGGAAACCGGTGTCATCGCGCCTTGAGCGCCAGCAGAATGGCGATCTTGCCACGTGCGCATGAGTCCCTCCCCCCCGTGTTGCGCCCCGTTGCTCCCCGGCCTGGCGCAACCCCAGCGGCGGGTTCTGGCCAACGGCAACCAGCTGGTGAGCCTGGCCATCGACGACGCCCCCCTGGTCTGCCTGGATTTCTGGTGCCGGGCCGGCAGTGGGTTCGAAACCCCGGCGGAGAGCGGCCTGGCCCATTTCCTCGAACACATGGTGTTCAAGGGCAGCACGCAGCTCGCGGCCGGTGAGTTCGATCGGCGGATCGAGGCCCTCGGCGGCAGCAGCAATGCCGCCACCGGCTTCGACGACGTGCACTACCACGTGCTGATTCCTCCCCAGGCCGCGCCGGAGGCCCTGGCGCTGCTGCTCGACCTGGTGCTCGAGCCGCGCCTGGACGGCGAGGACTTCAGCATGGAGCGCCAGGTGGTGCTGGAGGAGCTGGCCCAGAGCGAAGACCAGCCCGAGGAGGTGGCCCTTCAGCACCTGCTGGCCCGGGCCTGCCCCGACCACCCCTACGGCCTGCCGATCCTCGGCCGCCGCGAGGCCCTCCTGGCCCACGATCCGGCCGCGATGGGCGCCTTCCACCGCCGCCTCTATGGCGGAGGCCGCTGCGTGCTGGCGATCACCGGCGCCGTCGGCGGCGGTTCGCTCGAGGAGCTGGCCAGCCAGGGGGCCCTCGCCCTGATGCCCCCCGCGGCCGAACCGGCCCAGCGGGCGGCCCTTCGCACCGAGGCCGGCGAGGAGCGCCTGGCGCTGCCGCGGCTGGAGGCCGCCCGGCTGCTGATGGCCTGGGGCCAGCCCCCCGCCCGCGAGCTGCGGGCCGTGATGGGAGCGGACCTGGCCACCACCCTGCTGGCGGAGGGGCGCCGCAGCCGCCTGGTGGAGCGGCTGCGCGAGCAACTGCAGCTGGTGGAGAGCGTGGACCTGGACCTGCACGCGATGGAATGCGGATCCCTGGCCCTGCTGGAGGCCGTGTGCGAACCGGACGACCTGCCGGCCGTACGCCAGGCCATCGCTGCGGTGTGGCGGGACGTGATGGAGGAACCACTGCCGGAAGCGGAATGGTCGCGGGTGCAGCGGCTGGTGAGCAACAGCTACCGCTTTGGCATGGAGGCCGCCGGCAACGTGGCCGGCCTGATCGGCACCGGCCATCTGTGGGGCCGCCATGGCTCCCTGGAGGAACCGCTGGAGGCCCTGGCCAGCTGGACCCCGGCGGAGCTCCAGCAGAGCGTGCTGGCCAGCCTGGATCCGGCCCGGGCCTTCGTGCTCGAGGCGGTCCCCGCATGAGCACCACCATGAACCGCGGCGTCAGCGACACCAGGACCACCGCCGGCGACGGTCCGGACCTCACCGTGGCCGGCGGCCTGCCGGTGCTGCTGCGGCGTCGGCCCGGCCCGTCGATCCTGGCGGCCCGGCTGGTGATCCGCGGCGGCAGCGGCGCCGATCCGGTCGGCCGCTGTGGCGCCCACCAACTGCTGGCCGGGGTGATGACCCGCGGCTGCGGTTCCCTCGATGCCGACGCTCTCGCCGACACCGTGGAGGGCGCCGGGGCAAGCCTGCGGGCCGAGGCCCATGAGGATGCCCTGGTGGTGGGGCTCAAGTGCGCCGCCGACGATGCCGCCACCCTGCTTCCCCTGCTGCTGGCACTGGTGCGGCAGCCCCGGCTCGAGCCGGGCCAGGTGGACCTGGAACGGCAGCTCAATCTCCAGACCCTCGCCCGCCAACGGGAGGACCCCTACCAGCTGGCCCACGACCAGCTGCGCAGTCTCCTCTACGGCACTGGCCCCTACGGCCACGACCCCCTGGGCCTGGAGGCCGACCTGGCGCAGACCGGCCGCGACGACCTGGCCGCCCTCACCACCGGCCTGGGCCGCGATGGGGCCGTGCTGGTGGTGTGCGGCAGCGTTCCCGACAACCTGGTCGAGCTGC
>JBILUS010000046.1:0-12666 GCA_044370835.1 Cyanobium sp.
GGCCGCCCCCAGGTGATCGCCAACGCCGAGGGGGGCCGGACCACCCCATCGGTGGTGGGTTTCAGCCGTGAACAGGACCTGCTGGTGGGCCAGCTGGCGCGCCGCCAGCTCGTGCTCAACCCCCGCAACACCTTTGCCAACCTCAAGCGCTATGTCGGGCGCCACTGGGATGAGCTCGATGACGACAGCCTCGGCGTTCCCTACACGGTGCGGGCCAACGACCAGGGCAATGTGCGGGTTGTGTGTCCCGCCACGGAGCGGGAGTATGCCCCTGAGGAGCTGGTGGCCAGCATCCTGCGCAAGCTTGTGGACGACGCCGCCACCTATCTGGGTGAACCGGTGGAGGCGGCGGTGATCACGGTGCCCGCCTATTTCAATGACGCCCAGCGCCAAGCCACCCGCGATGCCGGCCGCCTGGCGGGTCTGCAGGTGGAGCGCATCCTCAACGAACCGACCGCCGCCGCCCTCGCCTACGGCTTCGATCGCAGCACCGTGAAACGGGTGCTCGTGTTCGACCTCGGCGGCGGCACCTTCGATGTGTCGGTGCTGCGCATCGCCAATGGCGTGTTTGATGTGAAGGCCACCAGCGGCGACACCCAGCTCGGCGGCAACGACTGGGACCGGCGCATCGTGACCTGGCTGGCCGATGCCTTCCAGCAGCAGCACGGCCAGGACCTGCGCCGCGACCGCCAGGCCCTGCAGCGGCTGACCGAGGCCGCGGAGAAAGCCAAGATCGAGCTCTCAGGCGTGCGCAGCACGCCCATCTCCCTGCCCTTCATCGCCACCGGCGAAGCCGGCCCGCTCCACATCGAGACCACCCTGGAACGAGGCACCTTCGAGGCCCTTTGCCCCGACCTGCTCGACCGCCTGCTGCGGCCCGTGCAGGGTGCCCTGCGCGATTCAGGCCTCAGCGCCGATGCGATCGACGATGTGGTCCTGGTGGGGGGCGCCACCCGGATGCCGATGGTTCAGGAGATGGTGCGCACCCTGATTCCGCGCGAACCCTGCCAGTCGGTGAATCCCGATGAGGTGGTGGCGATCGGGGCCGCGGTTCAGGCCGGCATCCTCACCGGCGAACTGCGGGACCTGATGCTCAACGATGTGACCCCCCTCTCGTTGGGGCTCGAAACGATCGGTGGGGTGATGAAGGTGTTGATTCCCCGCAACAACCCGATCCCGGTGCGCAAGAGCGATGTGTTCAGCACCTCCGAGGCCAATCAGAACTCGGTGGAGATCCATGTGCTCCAGGGCGAGCGGCAGATGGCAGACGGCAACAAGTCCCTGGGCCGTTTCCGCCTCTCCGGCATCCCGCCGGCGCCGCGGGGGGTGCCCCAGGTCCAGGTGTCCTTCGACATCGACGCCAATGGTCTGCTGCAGGTGTCAGCCACCGACCGCACCACGGGCCGCCAGCAGAGCGTGTCGATTCAGGGCGGCACCAACCTCAGCGAGGAGGAGATCACCCGCCTGCTGGAAGAAGCGGAGCGCAAGGCGGTGGAGGACCGCCGCCGCCGTGCCGAGATCGATCGCCGCAACCGGGCCCAGACCCTGGTCTCCCAGGCTGAACGCCGCCTGCGGGACGCGGCCCTGGAGCTTGGCCCCTATGGCGCCGAACGCCAGCAGCGTTCGGTGGAACTGGCCCTGCGGGATGTGCAGGATCTGCTGCGCCAGGAGGAGACCAGTGAGCTGGAGCTGGCCGTGAGCCAGCTGCAGGAAGCCCTCTTCGGTCTCAACCGGCGCCTGCTCGGCGAGCGCCGCTCCGAGGGCGGACCCCTGCAGGGCATCAAGAACACCCTGGGTTCCCTTCGGGACGAGCTCTTCGCGGACGACGACTGGGATGACTGGGACCGGGACGGCCGCACCGATCCCTGGTCCTCGCCGCCGCGTCGGGCCGAGCGCTGGCCCGATCAGCCCCCCACGGGTCTCGGCCGGGGCGGCGTGGTGCGCTACGACAGCCGCGACGAAGCACCGGCTGCCCGCTGGGAGCGGGGCGGCGATGGCCCGCCGCGGGGCTACGGCAGCGATCAGGGCTTCGCAGCGGATGGCGGTTTCGGCGCTCCCGTTGACGAGCCGCGCGGCGGCTGGAACAGTCCGGGGCGCTCCGAGGCTGACCCCTCCTGGCTCCGGGATGATCGCTTCGCCGAACCGGTGGCCGGGAGCTTCCCCGACCGCCGCCCCGCCGCCGACGACGACTTGGCGGATCGCAACGGCGACTGGCGAGCGGCCCCTGGCGAGCGACCGGCCAGCGCCACCCCACGGCCGCGCCGCGGCCCGGACACCGACGACCCCTGGGCCGATGGCTGAAACCCTGCAGGGCGCCGATTACTGGGCCGTGCTGGGGTTGGATCCGGGCGCTGACGCCGCCAGCCTCAAGCGCGCCTTCCGAGAGCAGGCCCGCCGCTGCCATCCCGACCTCCACGGCAGCGATCCGGTCGCGGAGGAACGCTTCAAGCAGGTCAACGAGGCCTATGCGGTGCTCTCCGACCCCCGCCGGCGGCGGGCCTGGGAGCAGGGTGAAAGCGGCGCCGACGGCCGCCCCGTCGAGCCGCCCGATCCCTTCGCCAGCGGCTTTCCCAGCTTTGAGTCCTACCTCGACCGCCTGTTCGGGCGCGAGCCGGCGCCGTCTCCCTCCGAGGACTGGGAGGTGGCGCCCCCCGCGGCGGCCCCTGGCGATTCCGGCCGCAGCCGTGGCCCCGAGCCGTCCGACCGTGCCGCCGGCGCGTCCCGCGATGCGCGCGAGGCCCCGGACCCCGAGCCTCCCGCGGGCCGCCCGGGCCGCAGCAGCAGCGTGACGGCTTCGCCGCCGCCGCCGCCGCCGGTGCGGTCCGCCAGCGATGCCGAGAGCCTGGTGACGCTCACCCCCGAGCAGGCCCTGGCCGGAGCACGGGTGGAACTGGAACTCGCCGGTGGCCTGGTGGTGGAGGTCACCACCCCGCCCCTGGCTGGCGATGGCTGGCGCCTGCGGCTGGCCGGGGTCACCCCGGGCGGGGGCGATCACTTTCTGCAGCTGCGCGTGCGCACTCCGGAGGGGCTGCGGATCGATGGACTGCGGGTGCTCTATCAGCTAGAACTGAGCCCCGCCGATGCGGCTCTCGGCTGCCAGGCCGTGGTGCCCACCCTGGAGGGGGAGGTGCGGCTGCGGGTGCCGGCCGGTTCCTCGAGCGGTCGCCTGCTGCGCCTGCGGGGCCGCGGTCTTCAGGAGGGCGAGCGCAGCGGCGACCAGCTGGTGGAGGTGAAGATCGTGGTGCCCCAGGAGCTCGATGCCGCCGAGGAGGCCCTCTACGGCCGTCTGCGCCAGCTGGCCCGCGAGCGGGACGAGGAGGATGGCGAGCCGGGGTCCGGGTGACACACTGAGCCCAGCGTTGCTGCCAGGTGGATGGCCGGGATTCCAGCCCCGATACGGGTGCATGTGCTGCTCTTCGATGCCGGCAGCGACCAGGAGGGCATCCATTCGATCGAGCTGAACGGTCGCACCGTGGTGTTGCTGTTTGAGGACCCGGATGACGCCGAGCGCTATGCGGGTCTGCTGGAGGCCCAGGATTTCCCCGTGCCCAGCGTCGAATCGCTCGACCGCGAGGAGATGGAACTGTTCTGCGGCCAGGCCGGCTACGAGGCCCGCTTCGTGCCCGCCGGCTTCCTGCCCCGCAGCGATGAGGAGCGCATGCTGATCGCCCCGCCGGAGCGCAACATGGATGTGAGCCAGTGGAAGGAGCTGGCCGAGCAGGGGCAACTGCTGGGCGACGGCGAGGCTGGCGAGAGCGCCACGGCCACCGGCGATCCGGAGCTCGAGGCCTTCCGCCGCCGCCTGGAGGGCCTGCTGTGAGCGCCACACCCCAGGGCGTCGACCGCGGCCATCTGCTCACCGAACAACCCCATCCCGCCAGCGAATCCCTCGACGAGTTGCCCACCGCCGACCTGGTAGCCCTGTTCTGCGAGAACGATCTCGACGCCCAACGGGCGGTGGCCGCCGCGGCGCCGGCCCTCACCGCGGCGGTGGAGGCGATCGCCGATTGCCTGACCCGCGGTGGGCGGCTCTTCTACCTCGGGGCCGGCACCTCCGGACGACTCGGTGTGCTCGATGCCGCCGAGTGTCCGCCCACCTTCTGCTCGCCTCCGGAGCTGGTGCAGGGGGTGCTGGCCGGTGGGGCCGCCGCCCTGCTGCGCAGCTCCGAAGGATTGGAGGATCTGTTTGAGGCCGGACCGGCTGATCTGCAGGAGCGGGGCTTCGGACCCGCCGATGCCCTGGTGGGGATCGCCGCCGGCGGCACCACCCCCTATGTGCTGGGGGGCCTCACCCACGCCGGCGCGATCGGTGCCCTGGCGATCGCCATGGCCTGCGTGCCGACCGAGCAGGCACCGATGCCCTGCGCCATCGACATCCGTCTGCTCACCGGCCCCGAACTGCTCACCGGCTCCACCCGTCTCAAGGCGGGCACCGCCACCAAGATGGCCCTCAACATCCTCTCCACCGGCGTGATGGTGCGGCTGGGCAAGGTGCACGGCAACCGGATGGTGGATGTGGCGGTCACCAACGCCAAGCTGGAGGACCGGGCCCTGCGGATTCTGCGCGACATCGGCGGGGTGGAGCGCGCCCGGGGCGCCGAGCTGCTGGCCGAAGCCCAGGGATCGGTGAAACTGGCCCTGGTGATGGCCGCCACCGGTCTGGATCGTGAAGCCGCCGCCAGCCATCTGGCGGCCCATGGCCCCGCTTTGCGGCAAGCCTTGGCCGCCGTCCCTCAGGGCTGTGGGCCCCAGTAGGGCTCGGTGAACAGGGCGGTGCGCGCCCGGGTGGCGGGCGGCACCGCCGCCTGAGGGGTCATCAGGGCATGGCGCAGGGCCTGGTGGGCGCTGCTGGGCGGCCGCTGGGCAGCAATCCGCTCGGCCGCCATGGCCACGATCTGCTGGGCCAACTGGGCATTGCTGCGCAGGTTGTCGATCACCATCTCCACGGACACGGCATCGTGCTCCTGGTGCCAGCAGTCGTAGTCGGTGACCATGGCCAGGGTGCTGTAGGCCATCTCGGCCTCGCGGGCCAGCCGCGCCTCGGTGTGGTTGGTCATGCCGATCACCGAGCAGCCCCAGGAGCGGTAGAGCTCCGATTCGGCGCGGGTCGAGAAGGCCGGACCCTCCATGCAGAGGTAGGTGCCGCCGCGGTGCAGGGTGCGGCCCTCGGGCATCAGGCTTTCGCCCACGTCGGCCAGGATGCGGCTCAGCACCGGGCAGAAGGGATCGGCCACGCCCACATGGGCGACCAGCCCATCGCCGAAAAAGCTGAGCGGCCGCTGGTGGGTGCGATCGATGAACTGATCCGGCACCAGCATGTCGAGGGGGCGGTACTCCTCCTGCAGGGAGCCCACCGCCGACACCGACAGGATCCAGCGCACCCCGAGCGAGCGCAGGGCCCAGAGGTTGGCCCGGTAGGGCACCTCGGAGGGGGTGAAGGAATGGTGGCGGCCGTGGCGGGCCAGAAAAACCACCTCCAGGTCGCCGATCCGGCCGAGGCGCAACTGGTCGGAGGGGCTGCCGAAGGGGGTTTCGACCGTGATCTCGCGCAGGTCCTCCAGACCGTCCATGGCGTAAAGACCGCTCCCCCCGAGCACGCCGAGACGGGCCTGGCTGAGGTCGAAGGCCATGCTGCTGGTCATGGAAGGGGGCGACGGGATCGAGCGACCTGTCTACAACAGGATCCGGTCCGTCTGAGCTCGGCCGTGGCGGCCGACTGGCAGGATTGGCACACCTTGCCGCCCTGCCATGACCACCGTGCTGATGGACACCGAAGCCGGCCCCATCACCCTGCAGCTCTTCGATGCCGATGCCCCCGGCACCGTGGCCAACTTCGTGAAGCTGGCCAACGAGGGCTTTTACGACGGCCTCGCCTTCCATCGGGTGATCGATGGCTTCATGGCCCAGGGCGGTTGCCCCAACAGCCGTGAGGGTTCCCGCCGTCCCGCCGGCACCGGCGGCCCGGGCTACACGATCCCCTGCGAGATCAACCGCAACCGCCACCAGGCCGGTTCGATCTCGATGGCCCATGCCGGCCCCAACACCGGCGGCAGCCAGTTCTTCCTGTGCCATGGCCCCCAGCCCCACCTCGACGGCCTGCACACGGTGTTCGGCCAGACCGGCGATCTCGATGTGGTGCTGAAGCTGCGCAACGGCTCGAAGATCAACAAGGTCACCGTCCAGGCCTGAGTTCGTTCTGTGGAGTTGCCAGGGTCCGGCTTTGACCGGACCCTGGCTTTGCTGTGGCATCCGTGAAGGGCGACGGTGCCGTGGATCCGCGGCAGGCTGCCTCACGACGCCAACGGCCGGCCCAGCCCGCCGCAAGCTTGCGGGGTCGTGATGGGCAGTTTGCTGCAGATGACACACCGATGTGGTCCGGGATTGCCATTGTTTGGGGGAAGAATCTTGGCCTTAGGTCAATAGGTTTGCAACGGAAGTGAAGGTGGATTGGCACAACATCCCCACCCACATCCGCTGTTGATCCCCACTCTCCTGTAGCCATGACAGCCACCAACATCACGCGCACAGTCGGTATTGACACGACGCCGATCAATGTCGGAACGAGTTCGACATTGACGGCGACGGCGAACTCCACCACGCCCGCCAGCGACACAGCGGTAACCGGCCCCGCCGCTGCCTCGGCGACCACCACGGCCCAGGCCGCCATCTTGAACAGCCCGATCAAGATCGGCACGTTCGCCACCCTCAACGCCACCGAAATCGGAACCGTTGGCGCCACGGCCAACACCACCACCGGCAATGCCTGGGCTGGCGCCAGCAACGATGGCCCTACCGGAGGCATCCTCAACACCACAGGCCTTCCCAACGAGATTGCGGTCGGCACCAATGCGGTGGTGACGACCACGGCCAACAACACTGCAACGGCCGCAGCCACCACGGTGGATGGCTTCTCCACCGCTTCGGCCACCACCGGCCAGGTCTTCGGTCTTCGGGACGTGAGTCTGAAGGCCGGTAACGGCACGAGTCTGTCGGCCACCGCTACCGGCAACAACACGGCGACCGCCCAGTCGATCGGCCTGCCGACCAGCGGCGACGGTTCTGCTGCCACGGCAGGTCGTTCCGATGCCCAGGTCGTGGGCATCTACGCCAGCGGCGTCCAGCCTCTTCCGGCAGCAACCGGCGAACAGGCCTCCTCCCCAACATCGGGCCCTACTGCCGGGCTGCAGATCTCCTTCGGCAACAGCGCCACGCTTCAGAGCTTCGGCACCGGCGGATTCAATTCCACAGCCAACAGCGTGACCGGTGCTGTCGCGGCCAGCAGCCAGGCCAACCTGGTGGCCGGCATCGCCACTGGACCTAATGCCCCGACCTCTCAGACCGCGTCGCCAGGTGGCCTAGCCATCAGCTTTGGCGAGACCGGCATTGTGGCCGTCCAGGGCAGGGCAGATGCGAGCGCCACCGCCGATACCACCACGGGCCCTGCCTACGCCACCGTGGGGATCGGAACGATCGGCGGCATCGTCGACGTCAACAAGCTCAATGGCAACAGCGCCGGCGCCCCCACCACCCTCACGACCGGCAAGGACGCTGACATCCAGGCAGCAGCTGTCGGCAACAGCGCGGCCAAGGCCACCGCGGTGACGGCTCCTACGGGTTTCGACGTCTCGGCCTCCACGAACAACTCCAACGTGGTCGGCATCGCGATTGAAAAGATCGCCATCGGCGAGAACGCGACGCGCTTCTATGCCGGAGCCGGCAGCACCCAGTCGGCCACGGCCCAAAGCACCACCTCCGGCGGGGATCCGAGTGCCAACGCGGCCAATGGCGACAGCGTGGCAGGTGTTTATGCCACCAAGGTGACGGTGGGCAAGAACGCCACCAGCCCGCTAGCCGAAGCCGTTCTCAACGCCACCGCCACCGCCACCGGCGTCACCTCCTCGCTGGGCAGCACGGCCGTGGCCGGCTTTGGTTCCAGCGTGGTGGGCTTCGACCAAGGCAGCCTCACCATCGGATCGAACATCGTTGGCACCGGCAGCTTCGTTGCCAACGGCACCGCTGGCTTGGGTGCTAGCGCAGTAGCAACCACCGGCAACTCCACCGCCCAGGCCGGCGGCGGATACTCCCAGGTGATTGGTCTCAATGAGGCCCCAGTCAAGGTTGGACAGGCTGGGAGCGTGGCTGCTGCCGCCACTGGCAGCGTGGCGGCCTCGGCGATCGCGGTGACGGGTGATTCCTCGGCCATCGCCGAGCAGAAGGCTCTGGGCATCAATAACAGCGAGATCGCCATCGGCACCAACGGCAACGTGGCTGGCACCGCTGGCCTGAGCGGCTCAGCTGCGGCGACCACCACCTCCGGGGACGCCTTCGCCGCGACCGACCTGGTCGCCAAGGGCGTCAACAACAACGTGTTGATCAGCATCGGTCTGGCCGGCAACGTGACCGGCACGGGCACGGCTGCCGACAGCGGCACCCTGGCCTCCGCTACGACGGGGAATGCCACCGGCAGCTCCGATCTCACAGCCATCGGCATTGACCTGGGCGGCTTCGACCCGATCAAGATCGGCACCAGCGGCAACACCACCGGCAGTGGTACTGCCACGGCTCCCTCGGTGCTGGCGACCACCACCACCGGCGATGCCAGCTTCGGGGTGTACCAAAGCGCCGTAGGGATCCAGGGCGACGTCGGTGGGGGCAGCTCGATCGGCTCCGGACTGTCGGGCAACGTGAGCGGCACGGGTAACGGCAGCGCCACTGGTGCGGCCAACGCCATCACGGGCCTCGCTTGGGGTTCCACCGATGCGTCCGTTGCCGGCATCACGAACGTGGACCTGAAGGCCAGCAACCTCACGGCGAACGGCCAAGGCACCTACTCCACCACGGCGACATCCGTCACCGGTAATGCCTCTGGAAATTCCATCGTGTCGGTGGCCGGTCTGCTGGGGAGTGGCAACACCGCCAGCTTGAGCGGCAACGTCAATGCCTCGGCGATCCTGAGCAACACCGTGCTGGCGTCCACGACCACCGGTTCAGCCACCGCTTTCGCTTCCAGCGATGCGGTTGGGATCAGTGGGTACACCATCAACATCCTCGAGAGCGGCACCATCACGGCCTCGGCGGTGAACAACACCAGCGTCATCGCCTCGACGGTGACGGTCTGACATCCCTGAAGCGATGTCTTCACACCGGGGCTGGATCGCTCGATCCGGCCCCTTTCCCTGCCCTTGCTCCGCTCCCTCTCACTGTTGCTCACCATGGAGTTCCAGCCCATCACCACCGCCCTGTCGCGGGCGGTGGCCCTGCAACTCGGCCCGGGCACCACCTATCTCGGCACTGGTCTTCAGCTCACCATCTCCCCCAGCGCCCAGGCCAGCAACCGGGTGGTCGAAGCGGCGTCCCAGCCGATCGGCTCGCTCGCCTCGGCCCTGGGTCTGGGACTCGGCTCCAGCCGCTTCCTGGCCAGTGGGGACAACGCGGCGTTCTTCAGCAGCCCTGCGCTTTCGGTGGTCACCGGTGGGGGATCGCTGAGCGGCAACGCCGCCGCCAGGGCCAGCACCACCGGCCGCAACGACAACACCGCTGATGCCACGGCGGTCAACATCGGCCTGGCCAATCTCGATGTCATCAGCCGCGGTGGAGGAGTGCTGGAGATCGGCAGCTTGGCAGCGCCGTTCACAGCGAGCGCCACGGCAGCCTCCCGTTCGCTGCTGGCGCCCCAGGCCACCCCGCTGCTGACGGCTCGGCTCTCGGCCCTCGCCACCGTGCGGGGCCTGGAGGGCGCCGTTGCCCCCCTGACGCTCGGCCTCCTGCCCACCTTCTACGGCCAGCCCAAGGCCGCAGTGTCGGCCGCTGCCACGCTCAATCTGGATCCGGGTCCCACCGCCAGCGATGCCCGCGCCGTGGCGGATGCCAAGGGGATTGAGGGGTACCGGGTGTTTGCCCTGGCTCCAGGGGCCGCCGCGGCTCCCGGAACTCCTTCCCAGGTGAGCGGCATGGCGGCCGCCACCCTTTACCTCAATGGCGCCCCGCCTGAGAGGGGCGGAGCCCAGCCCAGCAGCAGCCAGCCGGCGGACCTCACCGCAACAGCCATCGGCATCGATCACGCCGATCTGCGGGGGCCTGGGAGCGGGGCGGTGAACATCTCGGGTTCGGGCCTGGCCATCCTCGATGCCGCCAGTGCTCCGCCGCCGGGCTCGCTGAGGCTGAACAGCCTGCAGGGGATCGGCATCCTCGCCGCCGACATCCAGAGCAATGGCGGTGCCCCCGGCACCAACGAAGGGGCCACCGTGATGGGTATGGGGGGATTTGCGGCGCCCAGAAGTGGTGGATTCCTGCCGACCATGGATGCGGCGGGTATCGATCGCTCCACCATCCTCACCGGCACAGGCAACGACGTGGTGATGGGCGTGATCTACTCCGAGCAGGACACGGGCCTCGATGCCAACGGTGACGGGGTGATCTCGCCCACGATCTTTCTCGATGCTTCCGCCTTGCGAGGCGGAGCGGGGGGCTTTGACGGCATCCGCAACAGCACCATCAACACCGGCCTGGGGGGAGATGCCATTTACGGCTCCGCCAGTGCCAGCTCGATGGATACCGCCGGCGACGATGACGTGATTCGGCTGGATCGCGCCCGCGATTCCACCCTGATGGGAGGCTTCGGCGACGATCTCGTGCAGGTGGTGGGTCCTGGGCTCGACAACAGCCTCATGGGCGGTTTCGGCAACGACACGGTGATGCTGGGCACCGGCCAGGGCAATCGCCTCGATGGCGGCATGGGCCAGGACCTGGTGATCGGGCCAGCGTCGATCAGCGGCTCCAACACCTACAGGCAGTCGAACGCCGGCGCTGCGCTGGATGCCGCCACCCGCAGCACGACGCCGGGCAACGGTTTTGCCGAACGGCTCGCCGATCCAGATTTCTGGACGGCTCTGGGAGCCCAGAAATCGTCCTTCTGGTCGAGCGGAAGCCTGGTGGTTGGCAACCAGACGTTCCTTCAGGACACCTTCAGCAACTTCGATGCCGCCCGGGGCGACCTTCTCGATCTGAGCAGCACACTGGGCTCCCTCACCCAGACTCTCTGGGAGAGCCAGGGTGCCCTGTTCGACGTGCAGCAGGGGGGGCAACTGGTGGTGCGCGAAGGCCCCGCCAACAGCCAGATCGGCATGGTGGTGGGAACGCTCGGTGACATCCGCTCCCTGGGGATCGGTTCACCCTCGCTGGCCTATGCCACCGATACCCACCAGCTGATGTTCGATGCCGATGGCGATTGGACGTCGGGCGGAAGCCGCAGCATCGGCACCCTGAACATGGCCGGTTCAGCGCCTCTGGCCAAAGCCAACATCCAGTTCAGTGGGGGTGGCTGAGCTGGCTCTGCTGTGATCCGAACCGCTTGATCTTTCACGCTTGCATCCATGCTCCCCTTGCCCCAAGTTGATCAACCACTCCGTACGGCCCTTGAGGCCATGGCCCGGCAGCCCCTGCATGCGGTGCTGAACCAGCGGGGCATTCTGCAGGTCATGGCGCGGGATCTGGTGCTCCAGGCTCTGCGTGAGGAGGTGCGGTTCACTCCCGAGGAGCTTCACCAAGCGGTGCTTCAGGTCTGCGCAGGGCTGCCCTGGGATCCACCGGGCCATCCGCAAAACGACTGGATCACCACCCTGCCCGATGAACTGCGTGACACGGTGCAGCAGCGCTGGGATTTTTTACGGCTTCAGAAGGCCCTGGAGCAGCGATACGGCGAACGGGTGGAGGCCCATTTTCTGGAACGACGCCAGGATCTTGAGCAGGTTGTGTTCCGCCTGATGCGTTTGCCGCTTCAGGGACTGGCGGAGGAGCTCTATCTGCGGCTGGTCGATGATGATGCCAGTTTCGGTGAGCTCTCCAGCCGTTATTCCGTCGGTGATGAGAAGCAGACCCGCGGCATCGTCGGCCCGGTGGAATGCGGCCAGCTTCACGCCACACTGCGCCATGTGCTCGCCAGCCTGGCGGAGGGGGAGACCCATCCGCCCTTTCTGCTGGATCAATCGATTGTGCTGGTGCGGTTGCAGCATCGCCGTCCCGCCAGCCTGAACGACGGCTTGCGGCAACGGTTGCTGGAGGAGCTGCTGCAACCGGAGTTGCAGGCCAGCATCGAGGCCAGTCTGCTGGATCTGCTCCGCGCACTCCAGCCGATGGACCTTGCCCCCCCGCCAGTGCTGACCCTGGCGGCTGGTTGATTGATGACAACCACGACCCGGATCGAAGACCTGCTGCGCTGCTTTCCTGTTTTCGCCGATCAGCCCCAGGAGCTGGTGCAGCGGCTGTCTGCCCAGGCCAGCCTGCAGAGCTTCCAGCAGGGCCAGGCGATCAGCCGGGTCGATCAGCCACCGGCTCAGGTCTACTGCCTGGTGGAAGGCTCGGCTCGGGCGGTGGTGTTCTCCAGCCGTCTTCCCCGCGGCGTCGCCACGTTGCAGCGCCTCCAACCAGGCGCCGTGATGGGGTGGTCGCTGCTGAGCAGCGGGCGCTGCTGGGAAACCCTGATCGCCTCCACCGACCTGGTGGTGGTGGCCCTGCCCTGGGAGGCGCTGCAGCGGGAACTTGAGCAACGGCCCCAGCTGGCTCAGGCGGTGCACGCCAGTGTCAGCCCCTCGGAGCTGTTCGCGGTTCTCGAGGCCCATCTCAAGGAGTATCCGCAGGCCCTTGGCCGGGAGCTCCTGGACGCAGCGA
>JBILUS010000008.1:0-106889 GCA_044370835.1 Cyanobium sp.
CCCGAAGGCTTGGGGCGGAGGACCGGAAAACCGGCAGCCGGCTCCGTCGCTCAGCACTGTAACGGAACATTGCGGCTTCTGTGAAGGGGATTTCATGAAGTCGGCGCTTCATGGGGGAACCGGGCGGGGTTGCCGCACCCGCGCCGCACGTCCTGGAGGCGCGGCGCCGGATCGCGCTTGTTAGGGTCCGGGCCTTGCGTCGCCAGAGTTGTGGAGAGCGGCAGGGAGCACGGAACCGGCCACCAGAGCGCCCCCTCAGCCGATCCGGTGGCTGGCGGGGAGCGGGTGCTGCTGGTGCGGCTTCCCTGCAATCCCATCTTCCCGGTGGGCCCCATCTACCTGGCCGATCACCTTCACAAGCAGTTCCCGGGCCTGCCCCAGCGGATCCTCGATCTGGCGGCGGTGCCCCAGCTCGATGTGCGGCGGGTGCTGCTGGCCACAGTGGCCCAGTTCCGCCCCACGCTGCTGGTGTTCTCCTGGCGCGACATCCAGATCTATGCGCCAGTGGATGGGCGCGGCGGCAATCCGCTCCAGAACTCCTTTGAGGTGTTCTATGCCCGCAATCCCTTGCGGCGGCTGCGGGGGGCCCTCGGCGGACTGCGCCTGATGCGCACCCACTACGGCGAGCTCTGGCGCAACCTCTCCCTGGTCCGGCGAGGCCTGCGGCAGGCGCGGCGGTTCCATCCCGCCGCCCGGGCTGTGCTCGGGGGCGGAGCCGTGAGCGTGTTTTACGAGCAGCTGGGTCGCGGCCTGCCGAAGGGCACGGTGGTGGCGCTTGGCGAGGGCGAGGTGCTGCTGGAGAAGCTGCTGCGGGGCGAATCCATGGCCGCCGAGCGCTGTTACCTGGCCGGCCAGCCCCCCCGGCCGGGCCTGATCCACGAGCCGCCGGCCCCCCTGGAGAAAACCGCCTGCAACTACGCCTACATCGAGGCGATCTGGCCCCAGCTCAGCTGGTACCTCGATGCCGGCGACTTCTACGTGGGCGTGCAGACCAAGCGCGGCTGCCCCCACAACTGCTGCTACTGCGTGTACACGGTGATCGAGGGCAAGGCGGTGCGGGTCAACCCCGCCGCCGAGGTGGTGGCGGAGATGCGCCAGCTCTACGACCGGGGGGTCCGCGGCTTCTGGTTCACCGATGCCCAGTTCATCCCCGCCCGCCGCTACATCGAGGCTGCCAAGCAGCTGTTGCGGGCGATCCTGGCGGCCGGCATGGCCGACATCCGCTGGGCCGCCTACATCCGCGCCGACAACCTCGATGCCGAACTGGCCGAGCTGATGGTGGCCACCGGCATGAGCTACTTCGAGATCGGCATCACCTCCGGCTCCCAGGAGCTGGTGCGCCGCATGCGCATGGGCTACAACCTCCGCACCGTGCTGGAAAGCTGCCGCCTGCTGGCCCGGGCCGGCTTCCGCGAGCAGGTGTCGGTGAACTACTCGTTCAACGTGATCGATGAGCGGCCCGAGACGATCCGCCAGACCGTGGCCTATCACCGCGAGCTGGAGCGGATCTTCGGTGCCGACAAGGTGGAGCCGGCGATCTTCTTCATCGGCCTCCAGCCCCACACCCACCTGGAGCAGTACGGCTTCGAGCAGGGGCTGATCCGCCCCGGTTATGACCCGATGAGCATGATGCCCTGGACGGCCCGCAAGCTCCTCTGGAACCCCGAGCCGATGGGCAGCACCTTCGGTCGCCTCTGCCTCGAGGCCTTTGCGACCAACCCTGCCGACTTCGGCCGCACCGTGATCGACCTGCTGGAGCGCGACTACGGCTGCGCCCCCCTCGAGGAGGCCCTGCGGGCCCCGGTGGAGGGGCGGAAGGCCCTGGCGACGGCGGTGCGGTGAGCTGGTCATCGTGGGGTTCGCCAGCCGCCGCGGGCAGCCTGCGCCTCCTGGGCGCCCAACCACGAGGTCAGAGCTCTGCTTGATCGGGGTTCATGGAGTGGCTGGCCAGTGGATACAGGGCAGCAGCGGGCATGGTGAGCCCAAGCGCAGCGGCAGGTGGCAAAGGTACTGATTTGCCAATCAAATCACCCTGCTCTGCCAGGATGGTGTAAAATTAAGTAATTCTATTCTTCGTTGGAAGCGTCTCGCCATGCCTGCCTCAGTAGGAAATAGCACTGCCCTAAGAACCGCAATCCAAAATGTGGTCGGAACTGATCCGATCATCAATCTCAACACTGCAACCACTTACAGTATTACTACCCTAGCCAAGCTGCCTAGCAATAACGCTGAGCCGGCATTGCCTTACAGCGGTTATACAATCCAGAGTTCAGCTGCGCTGACGCCGCCATCGCAAGGAAGCAGCACTACAACCCAATTAACAAGAAAATTTTCAAACACCCGCATTTACCAGCAGAATATCGATGGTCCAAATTCTCCTGGTATTCTTAAGGACGTTGAATTAACTTATACTTTTGTCTCGGATATTGACGCTCTGCTTAGTGCGACAACCGGAAGTTTCTCCTTGACAAATGTTAGAATCACTGGAGAGCACAGAGGATGGTCAGGCAATGGCAACCTCTACTTTTCCCTAACTTCATTCAATGCGGCAGCTCCTATAAGCGTTCCTCTCACGCTCGCTAACGTCACAATTAATATTGATCGCCAAAATAATAATTTTAATGGTACTGATGGCGGTTCGGCCTTTCTGCACAGCTGGAACAACATTGGTCCTGTATCGATAACGAACAGCAGCTTTGATGAATCCGGGTTTGCGAGTACCTTAAATCTCCTCGGTACAGGCGCATCACCCACAGGTACTTACACGATAACCAACAACCTCTTCACTCGTACTGTTGTCGCTCGCCGTACCGTTCGCCCTGAGGGCAACCGGCTCCAAAACGTTAATGCCACCCTGAGTGGAAACACATTCAATTTTGGTTCTTACCTTGACCTCTACGGAACTATCTCGGGGATCACGCTCACAAGCAACACATTCACCACCATCACCAATGGTTACGGTATCCGTGTCACCTCCCCCAACACCGGCGCGGCACCAACACTTTCGGGAACCAACGCGTTCACTGGTACTGGTCTGCCATTAAAGTACGTTAATGCGACTGCGAATGCGGGTTATACGCTCACGGGCGGCACCATAACTGTTGCCGGAACCAGTTTCGTCAATCTCATCGCAGGTGGTCAAGGGGATGACGTGATTTCAGGAACTGCCAACCCCGATTGGATCAACGGCGATGATGGTAATGACAGCATCAGCGGCCTCGCCGGCAATGATTCCATTCTGGGTGGAGCCGGAAACGACACCATCGAAGGAGGAATAGGCAGCGACACCCTCAATGGAGGCACCGGAATCGATACCCTGTCTTACGCCAGTTCCAGCGCTGCAGTAACCGTAGACATAGGTGCGAACACTGCAAGTGGAGGTGATGCGGCAGGAGATGTTATATCGCTCTTTGAAAATCTCATCGGCAGTGCCAATGCAGACACCTTGACCGGTAGTAGTGCTGCAAACATCATCACAGGAGGAGCAGGCGCGGACATCATCAATGGGGCCGGCGGAAATGACACCCTGGATGGCGGACTTGACAATGACACCCTGGATGGCGGTACTGGCTCGGATAGCTTGATAGGCGGCGCTGGCCTGGACTCACTGCTTGGTGGTATTGGCAATGACACCTTGGACGGCGGAGATTCTATTGACACCTTGGATGGCGGAGATGGGGTTGACTTTCTCTATGGTGATCTTGGCAATGACACTCTGACTGGTGGTAATGGTAACGACCGTTTTTACTTTAATACTGCCCTCAATGCTTCCACCAATTTGGACACCATCACAGACTTCAAGGCAGGAGGCGCCACTGACAGAATCTATCTCTCATCTACTATCTTCACCGGGATTGCAACCGGCACCCTGGCTGCCGCCGATTTTGGAACTTCAGCGGCTGTAGGGGCAGACGTGGTGGCTAGCGGCGGAGGTCTCTACTTCTTGTCTGGAGGATCGGCAAATCTCGGTGATTACACTCAGTTCGCCACTCTCACTGGCTCACCAACAGTTGTTAGAGCGGATATCGTTGTGTTCTGAGGCTTAGGCAGGCGCCCGCCGAAGCGCCATTCCTGGCAGCAGACGTTGATCGAGCCGCTACCCCAACCCATCCCCTCTCAATGGGGGGATGGGTTTATTGATGGCCGCACGGGGAAATGGCTGCAACCATGCCACCTCACCACCAACGCCGCCTGGCCAGAAGGAGTAAACCCAGCCCCAGCCAGCCCAACAGCCCGCCGATCGGGTTAGCCGGGCCGATCAGCCAGCTGGGTGCCGTGGCGCACACCTGCACCAGCCCCTGCATCAGCAGAAACCAGCCGCCCACCAGGCCGCCGTGGAGTCCGATCGCGCCCCAAAGCAGTCCGCCATCGGCCCGGCGCTGCAGCCCCAGGGCTAAACCGAGCAACAGCAATCCTCCCAGCAGCCCGAGCAACTGCAGCGGCGGCAGGTTGAAGCGGGTGTGCACCAGGCTGAACACCGCCGCCTGAAGCCACAGCGCCCTTTGCCTGCCAAGCAGCAGGCTGAGCTCACCCAGCAGCCAGCCCCGAAACAGCAGCTCCTCGGCAAAGCCCACCCCCAGGCCCAGCAGCAGGGCGTTGAGCAGCAGCGGTGCCGTGAGCCGCGGCTGCCAGCTCAGCTGGCCGGCCACGGCAAGGCCGGCGGCCACCAGGCCCAGCAGCAGCGCCGCCTTGATCAGCCCCCGCAGCAAGGCCCGCGCCACGGCCGGCGCCGGGGCCCTCACCCCCAGGTTCCGCCAGGGCTCGCTGCTCCCCCAAGCCCGCCGCAGCCGGGCGGGCAGGCTCAGCAGCAGGGTGAGCACGGCAGGCACCGCCGCCAGAGCGGCCTGCTGCGCCAGCGGCACACCCACCAGGCCGAGCAGCGCCTGAGCCCCCAGGAACAACCCCACCAGGGCTGCGGGGTAGAGCACCGTGCCCCGCCAGCGCGGGGAATGGCGCACCGCCTCCGGCCCGGCGTGGTCTGAAGATTCCTCCCCCGCCATGCCGCTCAGTTCTCCGGTTCGATCGTGCTGGTGAGGCCCTTGGCCTTGAGGGTTTCGCAGTAGAACTCAGCCGGTTCGATGTCGCACACGATCACCAGGCCCACGCCGGTGTTGTGGGCTTCCAGCATCACGGCGATGGCATCCTGCTCGCTCAGGGAGGGCACCACTTGGCGCAGGGTGTTGACCACGTACTCCATGCTGTTCACCGGATCGTTGTGAAGCAGCACCTTGTAGCGGGGCGAGGTCTTGCGCACCCGCTCCGGGGCCTTGTCCAGCACGGCGGCACCGCCCGGCGATCGGCTGGGGGTTTCGGTCGCCGCCGTGATGGTCATGGGCATGGCCGCTCCGGTCCTGAGAGGACCAACTCTAAAGAGCCCGGATCCGGCGCATCGCCTCGTCGACGTTGGCGCGGGAGTTAAACGCCGACAGGCGGAAATAGCCTTCCCCGGCGGCACCGAAGCCGCTGCCCGGGGTGCCCACCACATGGGCCTTGCTCAGCAGGTGGTCGAAGAAGCCCCAGGAGTCGAGCCCCTCGGGCGTTTTCAGCCACACATAGGGCGCCTGCTCACCGCCATACACGGCGATGCCGGCCGCCGTGAGCTCCCGCCGGATCAGGGCGGCGTTGTCCATGTAGAAGTCGATCAGGGCCTTCACCTCGGCCTGGCCCTCGGGCGAATACACCGCTTCGGCGCCGCGCTGCACGATGTAGCTCACGCCGTTGAACTTGGTGCACTGGCGCCGGTTCCACAGTCCCCACAGCTCCACCTTCTCGCCATTGGCGGCCGTGCCGCTCAGGCCCTTCGGCACCACGGTGAGGGCGCAGCGGGTGCCGGTGAAGCCGGCGTTCTTGGAGAAGGAGCGGAATTCGATCGCACAGTTGCGGGCCCCCTCGATCTCGTAGATCGAATGGGGCAGCTCCGGGTCGCGGATGAAGGCCTCGTAGGCGGCATCGAACAGGATCAGGGCGTCGTTGGCCAGGGCGTAGTCCACCCAGCGCTGCAGCTGCTCCCGGGTGGCCACCGCGCCGGTCGGGTTGTTGGGGAAGCAGAGGTAGATCAGATCCATCTTCCCCTCCGGCAGCGGCGCGATGAAGCCGTTGTCGGCGGTGATCGGCAGGTAGGTGAGCCCGCCGTACTGGCCGCTGCCGTCGACGTCGCCGGTGCGGCCCGCCATCACGTTGCTGTCCACATACACCGGATACACCGGGTCGGTCACGGCGATGCGGTTGCCGGCCCCGAGGATGTCGAGGATGTTGCTGCTGTCGCACTTGGAGCCGTCGGAGATGAAGATCTCCTCGGCGCTCACCGCGCAACCGCGGGCCTGGAAATCATGCTGGGCGATCGCTTCGCGCAGCCACAGGTAGCCCTGCTCCGGCCCGTAGCCATGAAAGCCCTCGCGGGTGCCCAGTTCATCCACCGCCGTCTTCATGGCGGTGCGGCAGGCCGCCGGCAGCGGTTCGGTCACATCGCCGATGCCGAGCCGGATGATCGGGGCTTCAGGATGGGCCTCGCTGAACGCCTTCACTCGCCGGGCGATCTCGGGGAACAGGTAGCCCGCCTTGAGCTTGAGGTAGTTGCCGTTGACCTGGACCACGGAGCCGCGGGGGGAGGGGATGGCGGGATTGTCCTATGGCGCAGGTCCCGGCGGCTGAACGCTGAGCCTCGCGCTCGAAGGGCTGGGTGTTCCCCCCTGGCCTGAATACGATCCGCTCAGGCCTTTACGGCCCCAGCGCTGTCGCCATGCCCTCCCCGTCTCCGACCACGCCAGCGGCAGCACCACCCGCCCCGGTGCCGTCCCCGGTGGATTTCGAATCCCTGGTGGACCTGGCCATCAGCAAGCCGGCCCGCTACCTGGGCAATGAGCTGGGCGTGCTTCCCCGCGACTGGGACACCGCCTGGGCCACTGCCGGCGTGCGCTGGGCCCTCACCTACCCCGAGGTCTACGAGGTGGGGGCCAGCAACCTCGGCCACATCATTCTCTATTCGATCCTCAATGCCGTCCCCGGCCAGCTGTGCGATCGGGCCTACCTGCCCGCCGCCGACCTGGCCGCTCGCCTGCGGGAGCGGGGTGAACCCCTGTTCGCGGTCGAGAGCCGCCGGGCCCTGGCCTGCTTCGACATCCTCGGCTTCAGCCTCGGCTACGAGCTCGGCGCCACCAACATCCTCGAGCTGCTGGATCTGGCCGGCATCCCCCTGCGGGCCACCGAGCGGGGCGACCTGCCCCTGGCCGATCCGGCCGCGCCGCCGCTGATCTTCGCCGGCGGGCCCACCGCCACCAGCAATCCCGAACCGTTCGCCGCCTTCTTCGATTTCATCGCCCTCGGCGATGGCGAGGAGCTCCTCCCCGAGATCGGCCTGGTGGTGGCCGAAGCCCGCGCCGCTGGCCTGAGCCGCCGCGATCTGCTGCGGGATCTGGCCCAGGTGCCAGGGGTCTACGTGCCCTCGCTCTATGCCTCCGGCGCCGATGGGGTGAGCGTGGAGCCCTTGGAGCCGGGCCTGCCCCGCCGCATCCTGCGCCGTACCGCCACCCCGATGCCCCACTACGCCATGGGGCTGGTGCCGCACATCGAAACGGTGCACGACCGCCTCACCGTGGAGATCCGCCGCGGCTGCACCCGCGGTTGCCGCTTCTGCCAGCCGGGCATGCTCACCCGCCCCGCCCGCGATGTGGAGCCCGAGGCGGTGATCGAGGCGATCGAAACGGGCATGGAACGCACCGGCTACAGCGATTTCTCGCTGCTCTCGCTCAGCTGCAGCGATTACCTTGCCCTGCCGGCGGTGGGGGTGGAGCTGCGCAACCGCCTCGCCGACAAAAACGTGACCCTCACCCTGCCCAGCCAGCGGGTGGATCGCTTCGATGCCGACATCGCCCATGTGCTCGGGGGCGCCCGCCAGGCGGGCCTCACCTTCGCGCCGGAGGCCGGCAGCCAGCGTCTGCGCGACATCGTGAACAAGGGCCTCACCGACGTCGAACTGCTGCGCGGCATCCGCACCGCCATGGAGCACGGCTACCGGCGGGTGAAGCTCTATTTCATGATCGGCCTGCCGGGTGAGACCGACGCCGATGTGATCGGCATTGCCGACACCTGCCGTTCTCTCCAGCAGCAATGCCGCGATCTGGGGCGGCTGGAGCTCAACCTCACGATCAGCAACTTCACGCCCAAGCCCCACACGCCGTTCCAGTGGCACAGCGTCAGCACCGCCGAGTTCCGCCGCCGCCAGGAGCTGCTGCGCGGCGCCCTGCGGGGGCTACGGGGGATCAAGGTCAACATGACCGATCCACGCCTCTCGGCCGTGGAGGATTTCGTGGGCCGGGGCGATCGGCGGCTGGCCCCGGTGATCGAGGCGGCCTGGCGGGCCGGCGCCGGCCTCGATGCCTGGTTCGAATCGGCGGAACGCACCCACGCCGCCTGGACCGGCGCCATCGAGGCGGCGGGGCTGGGGGGGCGCTACCGCGCCCTGGAGATGGGGGGCTGGAGCGCCGCCGAGTCCATGCAGGCTGCGGACCTGGAGAGCTTCTGTCGCCAGAGCCTGCCCTGGGATCACATCGACAGCGGTGTCGACAAGCGCTGGCTGGCCGAGGATCTGCAGCGGGCCCTGGCCGCCGCCGTGGTGCCCGACTGCTCCTTTGAGGGCTGCAGCAGCTGCGGCGTCTGCGGCCCGGAGCTGGGCCACAACGTGGTGATTCCGCCGCCGCCGGTGCCGGCCGCCCTGCCCCGCCGTGCGCCCCCCAGCGAGCGGGTGGCCCGCCTGCGCTTCGGCTTCGCCAAGGGGGGCTCCCTGGCCCTGATCAGCCATCTCGACACCCTGCGGATGCTGGAGCGGGCCCTGCGCCGTAGCGGCCTGCCGGTGAGCTTCACCGGCGGCTTCCACCCTCTCCCCCGGCTCCAGCTGGCCCTGCCCCTGCCTTTGGGGGTGGAAGGGGAAGGCGAGTGGTTCGATCTGGAGTTCACCACCCCGCTCGATCCTGCGGCGGCCCGCCAGGCGCTGGCGGCAGTGCTGCCGTCGGAGTTCCGGTTGCTCTCGGCCGCCGCGGTGCCGGTGGCGGCCCCGAGCCTCTCCCAGGACTTGGAGGCGGCCTTCTGGAGCTTTACCCTCCGGCCGGGGCCAGCCGGTTCTGGATCGATCGGCCCTGATCCATCCGCTGCCGAGGGATTGGGAGCTCCAGAAGGATCGGGCCTGGAGGTTCAGCCCCATCCCCCGCGGCGGCACGGGGCGGCTCCGGATCCTGAGGATTGGCGCCGGGCGATCGGCGCCCTGCTCGCGGCCGACAGCCTGATCTGGCGCGATCAGGACAAGAAGGGCCGGCCGCGCGAGCGGGAGTGTCGGCCCTACCTGCTGGATCTGCGGGTGATCGCCGGCACTGCGGAGCCGGGGACGACGGGGCCGCGCGCATCAGCCGGCGAGGGCGCCCTGGAGCTGGCCCTGGAGGCCGCGATCGATCCCCAGGGGCGGAGTCTTCGCCCTGAGCAGGTGGCCCACTGGCTGGCCGAGCTGTTGGGTTCCCCCCTGCAACTTGCGGAGGTACGCCGCAGGAGACTGACCCTACGTGCGTGCTAATTTTCTGCTGTGGTTGATGCAGCACGGTCCAACCCTCAACAGGGTTCAGCCGGTTCCATTGATCGCCAGACGCTTCCCCCTCCGTTCCCTTCCACGAACGTGAGCAGGCAAGCGCAACCGCTGACCACCGATGCAGGTGTCGGTCCCCGCTGCTTTCCCCGGGGTCGGGTGATTCCCTCCTCGCTACTGCGCTGACCGAGCGCCAGCCTTTCCAGCGGTGAACCCTCGGGTTCCTCGCCTCTATCTTCCAAGCAACCCGCCTTCCGGCCCGCGTCGCTCTGCGACCGCTGAGGCCTCTTGGCAGAGACGTGCAGCCCCGGCAGCCCGTTCTGCACACTTTTTTCCCTCCCCCTTCCTGCCCCACGGGGCAGGGCTCCCCGAGCCCAGAAATCTTTCCATGCCCCAGCAGATCGTCATCGCTGAGCACCTGCGGATCGCCGCGGTGCTCAGCGACGAACGGGTCGACGAACTCGTCGTCGCCCAGGGCCGCTACCAGATCGGCGATGTCTACCTCGGCACCGTCGAAAACGTGCTGCCCGGTATTGATGCCGCCTTTGTGAACATCGGCGAGAGCGAGAAGAACGGCTTCATCCACATCACCGATCTCGGCCCCCTGCGGCTTCGCAAGGGCGGGGCTGGCATCACCGAGCTGCTCGAGCCCCGCCAGAAGGTGCTCGTGCAGGTGATGAAGGAGCCCACCGGCTCCAAGGGTCCGCGCCTCACCGGCAACCTCTCCCTGCCCGGCCGCTTCCTCGTGCTCCAGCCCCACGGCCAGGGGGTGAGCATCTCGCGTCGTATCAACGGCGAGAACGAACGCAACCGTCTCCGTGCCCTCGGGGTGCTGATCAAGCCGCCGGGCGCAGGCCTGCTGGTGCGCACCGAAGCAGAGGGTGTCAGTGAAGAGCAGCTGATCGACGATCTCGAGACCCTGCTGCGCCAGTGGGAGGCGATTCAGCAGGCCGCCGAGACAGCCAGTCCGCCGGTGCTGCTCAACCGCGATGAGGATTTCATTCACCGCGTTCTGCGCGACTTCTACAGCCCCGAGGTGGTGCGGGTGGTGGTGGACACCCCCGATGCCGTGGGCCGGGTGAACGCCTTCCTCGGCGCCGACCAGGCCAATCTCCTGGTGGAGTATCACACCGAATCCACTGAGATTCTGGAGCACCACCGGATCAATGCCGCCATCCGTGATGCCCTCAAGCCCCGGGTGGAACTGCCCTCCGGCGGCTACGTGATCATCGAGCCCACCGAGGCCCTCACGGTGATCGACGTGAACTCCGGCTCCTTCACCCGCTCGGCCAATGCGCGAGAAACCGTGCTCTGGACCAACTGCGAGGCGGCGGTGGAGATCGCCCGCCAGCTGCGGCTGCGCAACATCGGCGGTGTGGTGATCGTCGATTTCATCGACATGGAGTCGCGCCGCGACCAGCTCCAGCTCTTGGAGCATTTCACCCAGGCCGTGCGGCACGATTCCGCCCGTCCCCAGATCGCCCAGCTCACCGAGCTCGGCCTGGTGGAGCTCACCCGCAAGCGCCAGGGCCAGAACATCTACGAACTCTTCGGCCGTGCCTGCCCCAGCTGCGGCGGCCTTGGCCATGTGGCGGTGCTGCCCGGCCGCGACACCCTCCAGCCCCTGGCCACGGTCTCGGGGCTGGTGCGCTCCACCGGCGTGGTGCGGACCGAAGGGGGAACCACGGCAGCCGCGGTGGAACCGGCCGGCGGCGGTGGTCGTCGGCGCCGGGGTGGCCGCGGTGGCCGCAGTGGCGAGGGCGGAGATCCGGTGTCCTTCGCCGGGACCACCGCTGCCGACGACCTGGCTCCGGCTGAAGCGGCCGGGGGCGATCAGGGGCCCCGTCGCCAGGATCCCGAGGTGCTCGCCGTTCCGATGGACGAGGACCAGGAGCTGGTCTTCGGCTGGATGGGCCTCAGCCCGGCCCTGCTGCTGGATCCACCCCCCGCCACCGACAACCTGATGGTGAGGGTGGTGCGGCCTGGCGTTGAACCGGAGGACGTGATCGAGGAAGCGCGCCAGCAACTGGCCGCCAGCGGTTCCCGTCGCCGTCGCCGCGGCCGGGGCGGTGGCGACGGGCGCAGCGGCGGCTCCGAGGCCTCTTCCTTCGAGTCTTCGGCCGACAACGGCACCGAGGCCCACGCCTTCATGCCGATCCCCGTGGTGGAGATCACCCCCCTGCCGGTCACGGCCTTCGAAACCCGGGCCGCCGAACTGGTCACGGTGGATGTGCCGGTGCATCGCGCCACCCCAGGCCGGGGCAGCCGCAGTGGCCGCCCGGCCGCCGGGGCCACCGCCGTGGCGGCACCGCCGGAGCTCGAACCCACCCTCACCAGCGCCGCGGACTCTGCCCAGGACAACGCCCCGCCCGAGGACGATGCCAACGGTGAACCGCGCCGCCGCCGCCGCCGCTCCTCCGCCGCCGTCTGATCCCGATCCCTGGGCGGGCCACGACCCGGCCCACTGCGTCGGGGTGGATGAGGTGGGCCGCGGCTGCCTGTTCGGACCGGTGTTCGCCGCGGCGGTCGTTCTGCCGGTCCAGGCCCTGGACCCCCTGGCGGCCGCCGGCCTCACCGACAGCAAGAAGCTCACGCCGCGGCGACGGGACGCCCTGGTGCCCCAGATCCGCGGCCGGGCCCTGCACTGGTCCCTCGGCCAGGCCAGTGCGGCCGAGATCGACCGCCACGGCATCCGCCGCGCCACCGAACTGGCCATGCTCCGGGCCCTGGCCAGGCTGCCGGCCCCTCCCCTGCTGCTCCTGGTGGATGGGAATCTCCCCCTGCGCGGCTGGTCCGGACCCCAGCGCAGCCTGGTGGGAGGCGACAGCCTCTGCCTGGCGATCGCCGCCGCCAGCGTGCTGGCCAAGCAGGAGCGCGATGGCCTGATCCGGCGTCTGGCCCGCAGCCATCCCGGATACGGCCTGGAGCGCCATGCGGGCTACGGCACGGCCCAGCACCGCCAGGCCCTCGAACGGCTGGGACCCACGCCCCTGCATCGCCGCAGCTTTCTGCGGAAGCTCCTGGGTTGAGTCCCGGCCGCTGGCATCCTGCGCCGCCCCGCCCCCAATCGCTCAGGAGGCTGCACCGTCCTGGCTGCGGCACCAGGCTTGGAAGTCACCCATCAGCTGCTGGCTCACCCGTTTGCGGATCCCCAGCAGGATGGCGCCCAGCACGGAGCGCCCCGTGGCCTCCAGCACCGGGGGTGGCACCAGCTTGAGCAGCGGCGGCTGGCTCACGTCCACGGCCAGGGAGGCCTCCCCCTCCAGGCCGGTGTCGCTGGCCTGGAGCCAGGAGTGGAGGCGCAGCTGGAAGTCGTCCACCAGGCCCAGGCCTTCGAGCTGGCAGTCCAGCGCCTCGAGCTCCAGGCGGCCCCGCCTGGCGTGGGCCTGCAGCTCCACCACCGGCTGGATCTGCAGCTGAAACACCTTCACCCGGGTCACGGTGTAGCGGTAGCGCCCTGGCGCCAGCTGCTCGAGCTGGCGATCATCGAGCAGGGCACGCACCACCCGGGCCTCATCGTTGAGGTAGGCGGGAAGCCTGTCCGCGGGTTCGATCACCTGCAGGCTGAGCTGCTGACTGGCGCTGAAGGCCAGGGGCATGGCCTAAAGGCCGGCAGGCCATGATCCTATCGGCACACCCCTCCTCCACCATGCGTCTTGCCTTCCTCGGCCCTGTCGGGACCTACGGCGAACAGGCGGCCCAGCGGCTTGCGGCCCTCGAGGGGATCTCGGCGGAGCTGGTGCCCCGGCCCGTGATCCGGGCCGTGATCCAGGCGGTGGCAGACGGCGATTGTGAGGCCGCGGTGGTTCCGGTCGAGAACTCGGTGGAAGGGGGTGTGACCGCCTGCCTCGATGCCCTCTGGGAGCATCCCGACCTCACCGTGGCCCGCGCCCTGGTGCTGCCGATCCGCCATGCCCTGGTCGGCGAGGGGCCCCTGGAGGGCATCAGCGAGGTGCTCTCCCACCCCCAGGCCCTGGCGCAGTGCGGCGCCTGGCTGGCGAAGCACCTGAGCGGCGCCCTGCAACTGCCCACCAATTCCACCGCGGAGGCGGCCCGCCTGGTGCGCGGCAGCCGCTTCCGGGCCGCGATCGCCTCGCGGGAGGCGGCGGCGGAGCACGGGCTGGAGGTTCTGGCCTATCCGATCAATGATGTGCCGGGCAACTGCACCCGCTTCCTGCTGCTGCGCCGCGGCGGCCGCCATCTCGATGGCCCGCTGGCCAGCCTGGCCTTCTCGCTGCAGGCCAACCGGCCGGGCGCCCTGCTGGAGGCCCTGGGCTGTTTCTCGCGCCATGGCCTCAACATGACCCGGATCGAATCCCGCCCTTCGAAGCGGGAGATGGGCGAATACATCTTTTTCGTGGATCTGGAGCTGCCCGCCGCCTCCAGCCCGGTGGAGCAGGCCTTGGCGGAGCTGGGTCCCCTCTGCGAGCACCTGGCTCTGTTTGGTGCCTACCCGCTCACCAACCTGGCGGCCGAGGACGGGGCCACCTGAGCCAGAGCGTTTCCCTTGCGTCCTCGGAACACGCCGAACTGCATCAGGCCGGTGCGGAAGGCCCAGTCCATCAGCAGCAGCGTGGGGATTTCGCGCAGGCCCTGCAGCAGGGCCCCCGGGCCGAGGGCCAGCATGGCCCCGGGCCGCCGCATCCCCTCCAGGATTGAATCCCGCCAGGAGGGGATGGTCTCGATGCTCCAGTCGGCACTCGTCACCGCCAGCCCGCCGGCCTGGGCGCTGCCCTCCAGGTTGGCGGTGAGGGAGCGGATGCTGGCGAAGGCGGGGTGGGCCCATTGGTCGAGGAGTTGGCGCAGCACCCACCGCTCCAGGGCCGTGGGGGGGCCATCGACCGGATCGCGGCGGTTCCAGTCGGCCACCGCCAGCAGCCCGCCGGGCCGCAGCACCCGCAGCAGCTCATCGGCGTAGCGCTGCTTGTCGGGCATGTGGGGGCCGGCCTCCACGCTCCAGACCGCGTCGAAGTGGCGATCGGGCAGCTGCAGCGCCAGGGCATCCATCACCGCGAAGCGGCAGCGTGGGGCCAGATCGGCCGGGGTGAGGGCCTGGGCCCGGGCGATCTGGGCCGGGCTGATGCTGATGCCCAGCACCTCAAAGCCGTAGTCGCGGGCGAGAATGCGGGCGCTGCCGCCGACCCCACAGCCCACATCCAGCACCCGGCTGCCGGGGGGCAGGCCATCGAGGCCGCTCCAGCGCACCAGGGCATGCACGAAGTCCTCCTTGGCGGCGCGGAAATCGCGCTGTTGAGGGGGGGTGCCGTAGTGACCCAGGTGCACATGCTCGCCCCAGAGGGTTTCCAGCAGGGCGTCGTTGGTCCAGCGGTCGTAGGCAGCCGCCACGCTGGCGGCATCGTGATAGGTGCGGCTGCGCCGCTGCCACAGGGCCAGGGCGAGCGCGGAGGCCCCCGCCAGCCCCAGCAGGCCCGCCGCCAGGGGAGAGAGGGCCATGGCTCAGCGCTCCGGGCCGTCGTTGTCGGGCCCGTCGAGCCCGTCATCGCCGTCGTCGTCACCGAAGGTGTCGAAGGTGTCCTTCAGCACGGTGCGGGCGGCGAGCTGGCGGCGCGTCTGGTCGAGCAGGGTGAATTCCTGGCGCAACCGTTCGCCGGTGTCGGTGATCTCCAGCAGGGCCTGCTGGTGGTCCGCCACGGGACCGCCGAGATGGGCGCCGATCCAGAAGGAGAGCTCCCGGGGCAGATCGGGCAGATCCGAGGGCAGGGAGGAGGGTTTGCCGATCAGCTTGCCGGTGAGTTCCACCACGTCCCGCAGGGCATCGGTCACCTCGCCGGCCAGGCTTTCGAGGTCGCCGTGGCCGTCGCTCACGCTGTCTTCGATCCAGCTCACCATCCCCACCCGGAAGGGGGCTTCGCGCACGATGTCGAGCACCCGGAAGCGCTGCTGACCCATGGTCACGATGTTGCTGCGGTCGTCCTCCTGGGTCTGGCAGTGGAGGATCTCGGCGCAGCAGCCGACCTCCGCCATGCGTTGCTCCTGGGGATCCCAGCGCACCACGCCGAAGCGACGGTCTTCGGCCATCACCGTGCGCAGCATCATGCGGTAGCGCGGCTCGAAGATGTGGAGCGGCAGCACCTCCTGGGGGAAGAGCACCACGTCGGGGAGGGGGAACAGGGGCAGTTCCCGCACGGCCAGTTCACTCACGCGATCACCGTGGCGGGGAGGGCCAGGCCACAGGGACCCGCCGGGAAGGGGAAACGCGTCAACAGAACCGGCCGCAGCGACTGAACGAATCCTAGAAACAACCCCCCTGTCGCTGGGAAGCGGCAGGGGGGTGTGGTCCGGAAGCCTGGAAGGGGCTCAGCGCCGGCTTCCGGCCACGGGATGCACCCGAGGAACAGGTCGCGGCGGGGCGCAGGGCGGAAATGCAGCCCTCAGAGCTTCACTTCAATGTCCACACCACTGGGAAGATCCAGCTTCATCAGGGCATCGATCGTCTTGGAGCTGGGGCTGTAGATGTCGATGATCCGCCGGTGGGTGCGGGTTTCAAAGTGCTCGCGGGAATCCTTGTCCACGTGGGGCGAGCGCAGCACGCAGTAGATCTTGCGCTTGGTGGGCAGGGGAATGGGGCCGATCGCCGTGGCGGCGGTGTGGTCGGCGGTTTCAATGATTTTTTCGCAGGAGAGATCCAGCATGCGGCGGTCGAACGCCTTCAGGCGGATGCGGATCTTCTGCTGGGCGAGGGCGGAGGCCATGGAGAAAGCTTGCGGCGGGAGGGGGCCAGGCGGATCGGGATCCGGGCCCGGGAACGGATTGTCGAGGTGCGGGGGGCTGGGGGAGCCATCGGCGCACCCCAGCCGTCAACCCTAGATCAGCAGGCGGAAGCGTTCAGCTTCAGGCCACGATCTTCGACACCACGCCGGCACCGATGGTGCGGCCGCCTTCGCGGATGGCGAAGCGCATGCCCTGCTCGATGGCGACCGGGCAGATCAGCTCGGCGCTCATCTTGATGCGGTCACCGGGCATCACCATCTCCACGTTGGTGCCGTCGTCGGCGGTGAAGGCGGTGATCTGGCCGGTCACGTCCGTGGTGCGGATGTAGAACTGCGGCCGGTAGCCGGCGAAGAAGGGGGTGTGGCGGCCGCCTTCCTCCTTCTTAAGCACGTACACCTCACCTTCGAACTTGGTGTGGGGCTTGATCGAGTTGGGCTTCACCAGCACCATGCCACGCTCGATGTCCTCTTTCTGCACGCCGCGCAGCAGCAGGCCCACGTTGTCGCCGGCCATGCCCTCGTCGAGCAACTTGCGGAACATCTCCACGCCGGTCACGGTGGTTTCGCGGGTGTCCCTGATGCCCACGATCTGCACGGTTTCACCCACCTTCACCTTGCCGCGCTCAATCCGGCCGGTGGCCACGGTGCCGCGGCCGGTGATCGAGAACACGTCTTCGACGGCCATCAGGAAAGGCTTATCGATTTCGCGCTCGGGCTCGGGGATGGACTCGTCAACGGCATCCATCAGGTCGAGGATCTTGTCGACCCATTCGTTTTCGCCCCGGATGCCCTTGCCGCCGCCTTGGATGTGCTCGAGGGCCTTGAGGGCGGAGCCGGGCACCACGGGAATGTCGTCGCCGGGGAAGTCGTAGCTGCTCAGCAGTTCACGCATTTCCAGTTCGACGAGCTCCAGGATTTCCTCGTCGTCGACCATGTCCTTCTTGTTGAGGAACACCACCAGGGCGGGCACGCCCACCTGCTTGGCCAGCAGGATGTGCTCCTTGGTCTGGGCCATCGGACCGTCGGTAGCGGCCACCACCAGGATGGCGCCGTCCATCTGGGCAGCACCGGTGATCATGTTCTTCACGTAGTCCGCGTGGCCGGGGCAATCCACGTGGGCGTAGTGGCGCTTTTCGGTTTCGTACTCAACGTGGGCGGTGTTGATCGTGATCCCCCGCTCTTTTTCTTCTGGCGCACCGTCAATGTCGTCATAGGCTTGAGCCTTGGCCTGACCGAGGGATGCCAGGACGTTGGTGATGGCAGCGGTGAGGGTGGTTTTGCCGTGGTCAACGTGGCCAATGGTGCCGATGTTGACGTGGGGTTTGTTCCTTTCGAACTTCTCGCGAGCCATGATGAAAAAGAATCGGGGTGGGTGGGTTGGAGTGGGGTGGGAAGATCAGGAATTGCCCTGATTCTTGGAGATGATGGCTTCAGCGACGTTGCGAGGAACTTCCTCGTAATGGCTGAATTCCATCGAGAAGATACCCCGACCCTGGGTCATGGATCGGAGCTGGGTGGCGTAGCCGAACATCTCGGCCAGAGGCACCTTGGACTGGACCTTGGACTGGCCGCTGTCAACGGACTGTCCTTCGACCTGACCACGACGGGAGGAGAGATCGCCGATGATCGATCCGAGGAAATCCTCGGGGATCTCGACCTCCACCTTCATCATCGGCTCCAGAAGCACAGGATTGCACTTCTTGACGCCGTCCTTGAAGGCCATGGAGCCGGCGATCTTGAACGCCATCTCCGAAGAGTCGACGTCGTGGTAAGAGCCGTCCACCATGGTGACCTTCACATCGATCATCGGGAAACCAGCAATCACGCCGGATTGGCAGGTTTCCTTCATGCCGGCTTCCGCTGGGCCAATGTATTCCTTCGGCACGATGCCGCCAACGATCTTGTTGACGAATTCGAACCCGGAACCCGGCTCGCCAGGTTCCATTTCGATCACCACGTGGCCGTACTGGCCCTTGCCGCCGGTCTGGCGGGCGAACTTGCCCTCACCCTTGGCACTGCCCCGGATGGTTTCGCGGTACGAAACCTGGGGAGCACCGATGTTGGCCTCCACCTTGAACTCCCGGAGCATGCGATCCACCAGGATTTCGAGGTGCAATTCACCCATCCCGGCGATCACGGTCTGGTTGGTTTCCGGATCGGTGCGAACCCGGAAGGTGGGATCTTCCTCGGAGAGCGACTGAAGCGCCTTGCCGAGCTTCTCCATGTCCCCTTTGGTTTTGGGTTCCACGGCCACCGAAATCACCGGTTCGGGGATGAACAGGGATTCCAGGATGATCGGAGAGCTCTCGACGCAGAGGGTGTCGCCGGTGGTGGTGTCCTTGAGGCCGAGCACGGCGCCAAGGTCGCCAGCCCGCAGTTCATCCACTTCTTCCCGGTCGTCGGCTTTCAGCAGGATCAGGCGCGAGATGCGCTCTTTCTTGTCTTTGGTGGCGTTCAGCACGTAGCTGCCCTTCTGGAGCACACCGGAGTAGATCCGCACGAAGGTGAGCTTGCCGAAGGGGTCCGCCATCACCTTGAACGCCAAGGCGCTGAAGGGAGCGCTGTCGTCGGCGGGGCGCACCGCTTCGGTGCCATCCGCCAGCACACCCTGGATCGGGGGAACATCCACAGGGGCCGGCAGGTAGTCGACGACGGCATCGAGCAGCAGCTGCACACCCTTGTTCTTGAAGGCGGAACCACAGAGCATCGGCACCAAACCGTGCTTCAGGACGCCTTCGCGAATCCCGCGGCGGAGCTGCTCCTCATTAAGTTCGCCGGTTTCGAGGAAGGTCTCCAGAAGCTCTTCATCGGTCTCGGCCACGCTTTCCATCAGCGCGGTGCGCCACTGGGCGGCCTCCTCGGCCATCGAGGCGGGAATCTCGGTCTCCTCGATGTCTTGACCGAGGTCGTCCTTGTAGATGAAGGCGCGATTCTTGACCAGATCAACGATGCCGCTCAAATCACCTTCGGCACCGATCGGCAGCTGGATCGGCGCGGCGTTGGCCCGAAGGCGGTCCTTGATTTGGCCGTAAACCTTGAGGAAGTCGGCGCCGGTGCGGTCCATCTTGTTGACGAACACCATTCGCGGCACGCTGTAGCGGTCCGCTTGGCGCCAGACGGTTTCCGACTGGGGTTGCACGCCACCGACGGCGCAGAACACGGCAATCACACCATCGAGCACCCGCATCGAGCGCTCCACCTCAATGGTGAAGTCGACGTGGCCGGGGGTGTCGATGATGTTGATGCGGTGATCCTTCCAACTGGTGGAAATGGCGGCCGCGGTGATCGTGATGCCCCGTTCCCGTTCCTGCTCCATCCAGTCGGTGACGGCGGCACCATCGTGCACCTCACCCATTTTGTGAACCACACCCGAATAGAACAGGATCCGTTCGGTGGTGGTGGTTTTACCGGCGTCGATATGGGCGGCGATACCGATATTTCTGACGCGTTCAAGTGGGAAGGCGCGGGCCACGGGGATAGAGCTCCGAGGAGGGGTCAACAAAAATCGGGCGTCATTCTACCGATCGGCCTGGTGGCGGGTCGGCTGGAGCCGGATCAGCCCTGATCTCCGGCTCCGCTGGGCTCAGTAGCGGTAGTGGGCGAAGGCCTTGTTGGCTTCGGCCATCTTGTGAGTCTCCTCCCGCTTGCGCACGGCACTGCCGGCCTCGTTGGCGGCATCCATCAGCTCACCAGCGAGCTTCTGGGCCATGCTGCGGCCGTTGCGAGCCCGGGAGTAGTTCACCAGCCAGCGCAGGGCCATGGCCGTGCCCCGTTCTTGGCGCACCTCCATGGGCACCTGGTAGGTGGCGCCACCGACGCGCCGGGCCCGCACCTCCACCAGGGGAGTGGCGTTGCGCACGGCCGTTTCGAACAGCTCCAGCGGATCGGCGCCGGTGCGCTCGTTGATCAGGGTGAAGGCGTCGGAGAGGATCCGCTGGGCGGTGGATTTCTTGCCGTGCTTCATCAGACGGGCCACGATCATCGAGGCCAGCCGGCTGTTGAACTGCGGATCGGGCAGAACGGGGCGCTTTTCGGCGGCGTTGCGGCGGGACATGGAAAAGGGAGGAAACGGGGCGGGCGGGGAAGGGAAGGACGCTCAGGCGACGACGGCCGGGCGGATCAGGCCTTGGGGGTCTTGGCGCCGTACTTGGAGCGGGACTGACGCCGATCCTTCACACCGGCGGTGTCGAGGGTGCCGCGGATGATGTGGTAGCGCACACCGGGCAGATCCTTCACCCGGCCGCCGCGGATCAGCACCACCGAGTGCTCTTGGAGGTTGTGGCCGATGCCGGGGATGTAGGCGGTTACCTCGAAGCCGGAGGTGAGGCGCACCCGGGCCACCTTGCGCAGCGCCGAGTTCGGCTTCTTCGGGGTGGAGGTGTACACGCGGGTGCAGACGCCGCGCCGCTCGGGGCAGGCCCGCAGGGCGGGGGACTTGGTCTTGCGGGTGAGGCGCTGACGCTCGGTGCGGATCAGCTGCTGAATGGTGGGCATCGAGGGCCGTGGCGCTGGTCGGAGGGACGGGTGGGGCGCGGCAGCGGGACCGTGGTCCCGCTGCCGGGGCGTCGTGCCGGAGCGCCGCTGGGACGCGCCGGAATCGTGGGTCGGACGTCCGACCGATTTCGACAATCCGACACCTTACTGCCCGGCGGTCCCGCGTCCAGGGTCCCGGGCAAAGGCGGCACCGCAGGCGCAGGTGCGCACCCCGCCGCCGGGGCGCACCAGGAAGCCACCGCCGCTGAGGTCGCCCCGGTAATCGAGTTGCAGGCCGGTGAGCAGCGGCAGCTGGGCGGGCGGGGCATGGAGGGTCACGCCATCGGCCCGGGCGATCGGCGTGCCGGCCAGGTGGCCCGGCCGCAGCCGGATCGTCCAGGGTTCGCAGCCACCCTCGAGCAGGTCGATGTGCATCAGACCGGGGGTGCCGGCCACCGCGGCCTGGCGGCACAGTTCCGCAGCGGCGGCGGCGGTGAGGCGAAGGCTGTGGCCCCTGGGCACGGCGGCGGGCGGTGTGATCACGCTTCCCACTCTGGCAGCCGGTCCCCGCGTTCCACCGAGGCGTCCAGTCTCCGTTTCAGCTGCCTGCCCCGCCGCCACTGCTGCGGGGGGCGCTGGGCACCAGGCCCAGGCCGTTGTGCACGGCGCTCACCACGCCCCGTCCTTTCACGGTGTGGCGTCCGCCCATCACCAGCCCGGTGGAGCTGCCCCCGTCGAGGTTGAGGGCATCGCGCAGCCCCAGCTGGCGCAGCAGCAGGGTGCTCTCCGCCAGGGTCGGTCCCTCGTCGTCCACGCCCTCCAGGGTGATCAGCCAGAGCTGGCGCCCGTCGCTGCCGATCACGGTGCGGGGAGCCCCCTGGTTCAGGAAGGCCGGCCCGAAGCCCTCCGCCGCCCCATCCAGCGCCGGCTGTCCTGCGGCCAGGAGCAGTGGTCCGCCGCCCACCACAAAGGGCGCTTCCCCCACGGGGGAGCTGGGTCGGCTCTCCAGCACCAGCGGATCCCCTTCCTCCCAGGGCACGGCGAAACCGCCCCGGCCCACCAGCAGCGCATCACCCGGGGCCAGCGGGATGCCGGCGGCCAGCGCCTCCGGCCCGTAGCGGGCCCGCACCACTCCTTGGCGCAGCAGCACGGCGTTCTCGCCGTCACTGAGGCTGCGGTAGGCCGGGCCCCAGTCGGCGGTGTAACGGCTGATGCCCCGTTGCACGTAGCCACTGTTGAGCACCATCAGCGACCAGCGGTTGCCGTGGCGGTCTCGCACCGATTCCTGCAGCTGGAGCCGGCCGAAGCGCGGCAGGCGGCCACGCTCCCAGCCGATGGCGCCGCGGTTGAGGATCGGACCCGAAAGCCAGGCCCCCCGGTCCCGCAGGGCGCCGAGGGGGAGGCGACGGATGCGGTTGAAGAAGCCGCCGTTGATGGCCACCAGGGCGTCCTGGCGCCGGGCCAGGCCCGCCAGGGAACTGAGGCCCTCCATGCCGTCGCCGCGGCTCAGGGGCCGCAGCTCAAGATCGGTGCTGGTGGGATCGATCCGCACGGCGTTGATCCGCACCTTGCGGCCACCCACCTCCCGCACGATTCGGTCCCAGAGGATCTGCTGGCCGAGCCGGGCCTGGAGCCGCGGGTCGAGGGGGGCCGGCCCGGCTGCCTCGCCCACCGGTCCGGCCGGGCCGCCGGGCAGGTCGATCACCACCCGATGGGGGTCCCCGAGGGTGAGGATGCGGGTCGGGGCTTCTCCGGAGCGGCTGGCCAGTTTCAGCCCCGCAACGCTCTGACGGCCCCGCAGCCCCAGGTTTTCCAGGCCCGCCCGCTGCTCGGGCCGGCTCTGCAGAGCCACCACCAAGGCTCCCTCCTCCCGGCTCAGCAGGGCCGGCCCGCTCAGATCCAGCACCACCCGCCGCTGGCCCGGCGGTGCCGCACTCGGCCGCACCCCGAGCAGGAGGGGCGGGGGCAGGCGCAGCTCCAGCAGGTCGCCGCGGGGGATGGCCACCAGTCCGCTGCCGGCCAGCAGGGGGGCCGCATCGAGGGCCACCTCATCGCCCAGGGCGCGCTGGTCCTCGGGGGGCACCAGCTGGCGGCGGCCGAACCACTCCAGCTCGAGGCCACCGCTGGCCCCGAGGCTGCGGCTGCTCACGCCGAGCTGCCCCTGCAGCACCTCAAGGGGCAGCCAGAGCTGGCGGGGGGGAGCATCAGGATCACCGATCCAGCGCCAGCGGGCCCGCTGGGAGCGGCCCTGGATCGCCAGCTGGCCACCGCTGAGCTCGATCGCAGCCGGTCCTGGCCCAGGCTCGCTGGCGCGCGGCGGCGCCAGGACCGGCTCCGGCAGGGGCGGCGGTGGCGGCCGCAGGGGCAGGGCCAGCAGCGGGCCGGCCATCAGGAGCCCAGTGCTGATCAGCGTCCAGGATGCGATTGCCGGTCTGCGCGCCATCGCGGCCTTCGCCAGAGCCATGAACCTAGGCCGCCTCGCGCTGTGCGTGGTGAACAGGAGCCAGGGGGCTGGTCCCTAG
This sequence comes from Cyanobium sp., assembly GCA_044370835.1. Taxonomy (GTDB): domain Bacteria; phylum Cyanobacteriota; class Cyanobacteriia; order PCC-6307; family Cyanobiaceae; genus Cyanobium. Next base: position 23,295 of record JBILUS010000008.1, read on the forward strand.
GATCCAATCCCATGTCCGGCGTCGGTTCAGGCCCGCCGGGGATCCCGGATCCTGGATCCGGATCCTGTGGAGGCTCCCGACCGGGGGTCAGCATGGGATTCGGGAGGACGTCCGGTTGGGTCCAACGGATCCACGGAGGTCCCGTCATCGGATCCTCCCGCCGCCATCGATCCGCTTCCGCAGCACCATCACGGGTTATGCCTTCCCCCTCCGCCCCGATCTGGCCCCATTGCGACAGCCCCGCTCCGGCGGCTGTGGCGGGCGAGAAGGATGCCTGCGGGGTGGGGTTCCTGGCCCATCTCGATGGCACCCCCAATCACTGGGTGCTGCGCCAGGCCTTGCGGGGACTGAACTGCATGGAGCACCGGGGCGGCTGCGGCGGCGACGGCGATTCCGGCGATGGCGCCGGCATCCTCTGCGGCATCCCCTGGACCTACCTGGAGGCGGTCTGGCCGGCCGCCGCCACCGCCGAAGCGGGCATCCGGGGCCTGGCCATGGTGTTTCTGCCCGCTGATGACGGGCGCCGCCAGCAGGCGCGCCGCTTCTGCGAGGAGGAGGCGGCCCGCCTGGGCCTCCGCAGCCTGGGCTGGCGGGAGGTGCCGGTGGATTCGGCCGTGCTCGGCCCCCTGGCCCGCCAGACCGCGCCGGTGATCGAGCAGTGGCTGCTGCTGGCGCCCGGCGGCTCCGCTGCGGATGCCGCGGCGGTCGATGCTCTTGAGGCCCTCCTGTTCCGCCTGCGACGCCGGGCCGTGGACCGGGCCCGCGAAGCCTGGGGCAGCGACATCGGCAACCTCTATTTCGCCTCGATCAGCGCCCGCACGGTTGTGTACAAGGGCATGGTGCGATCCGAGGTGCTGGATCGCTTCTACGCCGACCTGCGCGATGAACGCTTCACGGTGAGTTTTGCCGTGTACCACCGTCGCTTCAGCACCAACACCCTGCCCCGCTGGCCCCTGGCCCAGCCGATGCGGCTGCTGGGCCACAACGGCGAGATCAACACGCTGCTGGGCAACATCAACTGGGCCAGCGCCGCCGAGGCCAACCTCGAGGCGGCGTGGGGGGAGGCGGCCTCCGACCTGCGGCCCCTGGTCAATCCCGATTTCAGCGATTCCGCCAACCTCGATGCCACCCTTGAGCTGTTGGTGCGCAGCGGCCGGCCGATCACCGACAGCCTGCTCACCCTGGTGCCCGAGGCCTTCCGCGACCAGCCGGAGCTCGATGGCCGCCCGGCGATCAAGGATTTTTACGACTACAACGCCTGCTTGCAGGAACCCTGGGATGGGCCGGCCCTGCTGGTGTTCAGCGACGGCCGCATGGTGGGCGCCACCCTCGATCGCAACGGTCTGCGGCCGGCCCGCTACTGCCTCACCAGCGATGGCTATGTGGTGATGGGCTCGGAAACCGGCGTGGTGGAGCTCGAGGAGAGCCGCATCATCGAGAAGGGCCGCCTCGGTCCCGGCCAGATGCTGGCGGTGGATCTGGAGCAGGGCCGGGTGCTCCGCAACTGGGAGGTGAAGGAGGAGAGCGCCTCCCGCCATCCCTATGGCCGCTGGCTGGCCGAGCATCGCCGCAACCTGGCGACCGGTGCCTGGGAGCAGGAACGCCGCCTCGGTGACCTCGCCCTGCTCCAGCAGCAGAGCGCCTTCGGCTTCTCCGCCGAAGACCTCGACCTGGTGATCGAGGACATGGCGGGCGCCGGCAAGGAGCCCACCTACTGCATGGGGGATGACATCCCGCTGGCGGTCCTTTCCACCAAGCCCCACCTCCTTTACGACTACTTCAAGCAGCGCTTCGCCCAGGTCACCAATCCGCCGATCGATCCCCTGCGGGAGAAGCTGGTGATGAGCCTGGAGATGCACCTGGGCCAGCGGGGCTCCGCCCTGCGCCCCGAACCGGCCGCCGCCGCGGTGCTCCATCTCGACACCCCCGTGCTGAATGAGGCCGAGCTGGTGGCCCTCGGCAGCCACGGCCTCGCCCTGGCCACGCTCTCCACCCTGCTGCCGGTGGCCGATGGCCCCGCCGGCCTGGAGCGCGCCGTGGCACGCCTCTGCTCCGAGGCCGAGGCCGCGGTGCGCTCCGGCAACCGCATCGTGGTGCTCTCCGATCGCACTGCCGGCGGTATCGGTGCCACCACCACCTACATCCCGCCCCTGCTGGCGGTGGGTGCGGTGCACCATCACCTGTTGCGGCTCGGCCTGCGGCTGGAATGTTCGATCGTGGCCGACACGGCCCAGTGCTGGAGCACCCACCACCTCGCCTGTCTGATCGGCTACGGCGCCAGCGCCGTCTGCCCCTGGCTGGCCTGGGAGACCACCCGCCACTGGCTGGCCCATCCCAAGACCCAGTCGCTGATCGACCGGGGCAAGCTGCCCGATCTCACGCCCGATGCGGCCCAGGCCAACGTGCGCAAGGCCCTCGAAGATGGCCTGCGCAAGATCCTCTCCAAGATCGGCATCTCGCTGCTGGCCAGCTACCACGGTGCCCAGATCTTTGAAGCCATCGGCATCGGCGCCGACCTGATCGCCCTGGCGTTCACCGGCACCACCAGCCGCGTTGCCGGCCTGAGCCTGGCTGATCTGGCCAGTGAAACGCTTGCCTTCCATGCCAAGGCCTACCCCGAACTCAACCGCACCAAGCTCGAGTTCATGGGCTTCGTCCAGTACCGGACCGGAGGTGAATACCACCTCAACAGCCCGGAGATGGCCAAAGCCCTCCATGCCGCCGTGGCGGCCGGCCCCGGCTACGACCACTTCGCGACGTATCAGACCCTGCTGGAAAACCGGCCTGTCACGGCCCTGCGCGATCTGCTCCAGCTGCGAAAGGCCGCCGCGCCGTTGCCGATCGACCAGGTGGAGAGCATCGAGAGCATCTGCAGCCGCTTCTGCACCGGTGGCATGAGCCTCGGCGCCCTCTCGCGCGAGGCCCACGAGGTGCTGGCGGTGGCGATGAACCGCATCGGCGGCAAGAGCAACAGCGGCGAGGGCGGCGAGGATCCCGCCCGCTTCCACGTGCTCAACGATGTGGACGGCGAGGGCCACTCCGCCACCCTGCCCACCATCAAGGGGCTGCGCAACGGCGACACCGCCTGTTCGGCGATCAAGCAGATCGCCTCCGGCCGCTTCGGGGTCACACCGGAGTATCTGCGCAGCGGCCGCCAGCTGGAGATCAAGGTGGCCCAGGGTGCCAAGCCCGGCGAGGGCGGCCAGCTGCCCGGTCCGAAGGTGGATGCCTACATCGCCTGGCTGCGCAACAGCAAGGCCGGCGTGGCGCTGATCTCACCGCCGCCGCACCACGACATCTATTCGATCGAGGACCTGGCCCAGCTGATCCACGATCTGCACCAGGTGCACCCGGCCGCCAAGGTGAGCGTGAAGCTGGTGGCCGAGATCGGCATTGGCACCATCGCCGCGGGCGTGGCCAAGGCCAACGCCGATGTGATTCAGATCTCCGGCCACGATGGCGGCACCGGCGCTTCGCCGCTCAGTTCGATCAAGCATGCCGGTAGCCCCTGGGAGCTGGGCCTCACCGAGGTGCACCGCAGCCTGCTGCAGAACGGCCTGCGTGATCGGGTGCTGCTGCGGGCTGATGGCGGTCTCAAGACCGGCTGGGATGTGGTGATCGCCGCCCTGCTCGGGGCCGAGGAGTTCGGCTTTGGCTCGGTGGCGATGATCGCCGAGGGCTGCATCATGGCCCGCGTTTGCCACACCAACAATTGCCCGGTGGGGGTGGCCACCCAGAAGCTGGCCCTGCGCAAGCGCTTCACCGGCCTGCCGGAGCACGTGGTGAATTTCTTCCTCTACGTGGCCGAGGAGGTGCGCCAGCTGCTCAGCGTGCTCGGGGTGGCCAGCCTCGAGGAGCTGATCGGCCGCACCGAACTGCTGGCGCCCCGGTCCGTGGCCCTCGCCAAGACCACCTCTCTCGATCTCTCCTGCCTGCTTGATCCCATCCCCGAGGCCGCTGATCGCGCCTGGCTCCGCCACGATGCCGAGGCGCACGGCAACGGAGCGATCCTCGAGGATGCCCTTCTGGCGGACGCCGCCGTGATGGCTGCCATTGAGGCCCACGGCCGTCTGGAGCGAACCCTGGCGATCGTGAACACAGACCGCAGCGTGGGTGCCCGCATCGCCGGCGAGATCGCTGCGCGCCATGGCAACACCGGCTTCACGGGCCAGCTGAATCTCACCTTCACCGGTGCTGCGGGCCAGAGCTTCGGAGCTTTCCTGCTGCAGGGCATGAACGTGCGCCTGGTGGGTGAGGCCAACGACTACGTGGGCAAGGGCATCAACGGTGGCCGCATCACCGTGGTGCCGCCCGCCGGAGGAACCGATCCGGGCAGCAAGGTGATCCTGGGCAACACCTGCCTCTACGGCGCCACCGGCGGCGAGCTCTTCGCCCTGGGCCGGGCCGGCGAGCGCTTCGCTGTGCGCAACAGCGGCTGCCGCACCGTGGTGGAGGGCGCCGGCGACCACTGCTGCGAATACATGACCGGCGGCGTGGTGGTGGTGCTCGGCTCCACCGGCCGCAACGTGGCTGCGGGCATGACCGGCGGCGTGGCTTTCCTGCTCGATGAGGCGGGAGACCTGGAGCGGCGGATCAACCGGGAAACCGTGGCCATCGTGCCGCTCAGCACACCCGAGCAGGAGGCGATGCTCAAGCCGTTGCTGGAGGCCCACCTCGAGGCCACCGGCAGCGCCAAGGCCGCCCAGGTGCTGGCCGACTGGCCCAGCTGGCGCTCCCGCTTCAAAGTGCTGGTGCCCCCGAGTGAGAAGGTGGCCATGGGCCTGGCTCCCCGCGAAGCGGTGGCGGCCTGAGCAGCGATCAGCCCATCGGCTGATCGCTGCTCAGCGCGGATGCTCGGCCATCAGCCGCTGCACTTCGCCGGCGTGGTAGCTGCTGCGGGTGAGCGGGCTGCTCACCACCTGCAGGAACCCCAGCTCCTGCTCGCCATGGATGCGGAAGCGCTCGAACTGTTCCGGCGTCACAAAGCGATCGACCGGCAGGTGCTTGGGGCCCGGTGAGAGGTACTGGCCGATCGTCACGATGTCCACGGCGTGGCGCCTGAGGTCGGCCATCACCGCAAGCACCTCAGCGTCCGTTTCGCCCAGGCCTGTCATCAGGCCAGATTTGGTGTAAGTGCGCGGCCACCCTTCGCGCACGCGCTGCAGCAGGTCCAGCGAGCGTTCATAGATGCCCTGGGGACGGGCTTTGCGATACAGCCGTGGCACGGTTTCGATGTTGTGGTTGAGCACATCGGGAGCCGCCTCCATCACGGCCGTCAGGGCCGGCCAGTGGCCGCAGAAATCGGGAATCAGCAGCTCAATCGTGGTGGCCGGCGAGCGGCGGCGCACCTGCTCGATGCAGGCCACGAACTGGCTGGCGCCTCCGTCGCTCAGGTCGTCGCGGTTCACCGAGGTGATCACCACGTGGCTCAGGCCCAGCCGCGCCACCGCCTCACCGAGCCGCTCGGGTTCGGTGGCATCCAGCGCCCGCACGCTCTTGTCGAAATCGATGTCGCAATAGGGGCAGGCGCGGGTGCAGCCCGGCCCCATGATCAGGAAGGTGGCGGTGCCGCTGGCGAAGCATTCGCCGATGTTTGGGCAGCTGGCCTCCTGGCAGACGGTGTTGAGCTTCAGGTCGAGCAGCAGGTCGGCCACCGCGCCGATCCGTTCCCGCTGGGGTGCCTTGACCCGCAGCCAGTCGGGTTTGGCGGCCAGGGGGGCGGCCCCTTCCGCCGCCGGGTTCTGAGCTGCGCTCGGATCTGGGGTGGGCTCGCTGCGCGAGCCCGGCTCCGGGGCGGCGTGGTTGCCGGGCTGAAGATTGCTGACGGCCAAAGGGAGGGAGAACCAGGACAGGCCAGCGGCAGCCGGAGCTCCGCTGCGCAGAGTTTAGGAATCGCCGCGGGCCAGCTCTCGAGCGGCTCCACCCCTGGCTCTGCCTGGCCCATCCCTTACAGTCGCTCCATCGGGATGTAGCGCAGCTTGGTAGCGCACTTCGTTCGGGACGAAGGGGCCGCAGGTTCGAATCCTGTCATCCCGATTCGCAGGAGGCCGGCACACCGGCCTTTTTTTGCGCCGGTTCCGCGGGCTCGGGTGATCGGCCCACTGCCCATCAGGCCAGGCTGGCCCCCGGATAACCCCGCGGCGTCACCATCCGGCCGTCCTGCAGCCGGGTGGTGCTGTTGCCGATCAGCACCAGGGTGAGCATGTCCACCTGCTCAACGGGCAGAGCCCCCAGGCGGTGGAACTGCACGCTCTCGCCCTGGCGCCCCAGCTGGCGGGCCAGGGCCACCGGCGTGCTGGCGGGCCGTCCCTCCAGCAGCAGGGTGCAGGCCCGCTCCAGCTGCCAGTCCCGCCCGAGCGAACGGGGGTTGTAGAGGGCCACCACGAAGTCCCCGGCCGCGGCGGCCCGCAGCCGGCGTTCGATCACCTCCCAGGGGGTGAGCCGGTCGCTCAGGCTGATCGTGCAGAAATCGTGCATCAGAGGTGCCCCGGCCCGGGCGGCTGCCAGCTGCAGGGCCGAGATGCCCGGGTGCACCGTGAAGGCGGGCCGGTCGATCGTCGCCTCCCCGAGCCACAGCTCCATGGCCAGGCCGGCCATGCCGTAGATGCCGCTGTCGCCGGAGGAGACCAGCGCCACTCGCAGACCCTGGCGGGCCAGGGCGAGAGCGTCGAGGCAGCGGGCCCGCTCCGCGGTGAGCTGACCGTCGCGCCGCAGTTGGTCGCGCTGGCGGAGGGGCTCCAGCAGATCCAGGTAGGGCCCGTAGCCCACCCACACGGAGCAGCGGGCCAGGGCCTGGCGGGCATCGCCGCTGAGCAGATCGAGGCGGCCCGGACCGCTGCCCACCAGATGGAGCTCCCCCCGCTGCGGCGCCCACTGACGGTCCGCCAGGGCCATGGCCAGGGTGGCGGCCCCTCGCTCCCCCGGGGCCGCCCGCTCGATCCGCTTCTCCAGCAGAAGCTGGCCTCCGCTGTCGGTCGGCGTTTCCCCCGGCGCGCAGGCGGCTGCCCGGGCGGCCCGCAGGGCGGCGGCCTCCGCCACGCTGGCGGTGCCGAGCTCCCGCGCCACCGCCTCCGAGGGGTTGGGCACGGTCATCGCCGCCAGCTCAGGCCCGCTGAACAGCCGCAGGGGCCAGCCCCGGCGCGCGGCCAGGGCGAGCAGGGCCGGCTCGTCCCCCTTGCGATCCACGCTGGCCAGGCCCGCCACCGCCTCCGGAGCCACCCCGGTCTCGGCCAGGCTCAGCTCCACTAGCCGCTCCAACAGGCTTTCGCTGCTGTCGCGCTCGCAGCCCAGCCCCAGCCAGAGCACCGGCGGGTGCCAGCGGCAGCCCTCGCCGCGGTGGTGGTCGATCGCCATGGCGGCCTGCCTGGGCGGTGGCGATCCGGGCCCCTCTTCGGTGCCGGTCTGCGGGTCTGTCGTCGCCCCCAGCGGCGGTTGGCCCGGATCTGAGGCGGCGGCCAGGCCCCGCCAGAGGTCGGTGCCGCAGCTCTGAGCCACAGGCGGAAGCGCGGCGGACCGGGATGCCGCCACCATCAGGGCACTCCAGTCGCCCGCACCCCGGCTCCAGCCCCAGGCCTGGCCAAAGCCATCCAGGGCGAGCCGGCCCGTGGCGGCCGTGCTGCCGGTCATCACCGCCTCAGCGCCCAGCAGGGCCGCCAGTTGCCGGGCCAGGTTCTCGCCGCCGGCAGCATGGCTTCCCAGCAAGGGAAGGGCGAAGCGCCCCGCCGGGTCGATCACCACCACGGCGGGATCGCTCTCTTTGCCCTGCAGCAGAGGTGCGATCAGCCGCACCACCAGGCCGCAAGCGCCCACGGCCACCACGGCCTCCACCTGCTCCCACTCCCGGGCCAGCCAAGGGGCCGGGGCTTCGGCGTCGCCAGGCCAGCGGATCCGGCTGCATAAACCGGCGTTCTCGAGGCGCTGGAGCACCGGCATGGCCTCAGGGCTGAAGCCCACGGCCACGGTCTGCTGTGGATTGGGGGTCATCGCTGCAGCTTTGCGCGCAGGGCCTCAAGCGGGCTCCGCCGGGCTGGGCGGATCAGGGTGCCATCGGCGTTCACCTCCTCGCGGGCCGATCGGCGGGGCGAAGCGCCCTCTGGCTCGCGCTCCCCAGAGGGAGGCGGCGCTCCTGGCGCGGTGGTCGGTGGCCTCGGGGTCGTCGCAGTGGCGGGTGGGCTGGCGTCCGGGGCCTCTGGCGGCGCCACAGCCGTGCTCGACGCTGGCTCGGCTGTGGAGGCTGTTGGGGAAGTCCGCGGTGGGGTTGCCTGCGTCGGCGGGGAGTGGGAGACGGATTGGCCCCCCGGAGGGAGCAATGGTGCTGGCACCGCTGCGGCGGGAGCCGGGCTTGGGGCCGGCGCTGCGGCTTGCTCCCTGCTGGTGGGCCTGGCCTCCACGGCGGCCCCAGCCGGCGCGAGGGAAACTGCCGAAGGCTGCGGCGGGCTGCCAGCAGGTTCAGCTGGCAGCCCGGAGTCGACCTCCGGGGCTGCGATGGGTGCAGCCGGCATGGGTTCAGCGGAGTTTGGGCTCAGGGCGGTGGTTGCGGCGGGAGTCGCCGGCTCCGGGTCTGTGGGCTCTGCCGCTGCAGGTTCTGGTTCAGGCATCGGGGTCGCCGCCGCCGGGGGCTCCGGGCTCGCCGTGGCGGGCATTTCAGCCACCGCGGGCAGCGGAGCCGGCGCGATCTCCGGGCCGGCCTCCCCCAGCAGCCGGGCCAGGTCCGCCTCGGACAGCCGGCCCCCCAGCCAGGCCGGCCGCGAAGCGCCACCCCGCAGGATCACCTCCCGCACAGAACTGTTGAAAGGTGGATTCAGCGGTTCGCCCCGCCCATCCACCAGCTCCAGCAGTAGCGCGTTGCTGCCGGGTCGCCAGCCCTTCAGCCAGAGCGGCATCTGCTGGTCCACCAGAAAGCTGTCGCCATTCACGCTCACCCGCAGCCGCCAGCGGGCGTCATCGGCCCGCAGGTTCTGGAGGGGAGCATCGATCAGCAGCCAGTCCACCAGCACGGGGTCGCCGGGGCTGGCCCCCAGCGGGCTGACCGGCAGCAGCTGGGGGGAGCCGGGCGCCGGCAGGCTGAGGGGGTTGGGCGCCACCCGGTGCAGGCGGATCTGTTGGAAGGCCCCGGGCCGTTTCAGCACCTCACCCGAGGGCCGGGCCGCCATCACGGTGAGGCGGTGGCTGCCGGGGGTGAGCGACGGCAGGGTGAGGGTGGTGTCCACCAAGGGGGTGGGGAGGCCGTCGTCCAGTTGCACCAGCAGGTGCGGACCCAGACCCAGGGGCCCGGCATCCACCAGGGGCCAGTCCTCTACTTGCAGCCGCAGGGTCCAGGGCCCATCGGGCAGCAACGCCCCGTCGGCGGGCTCGAGGATCGTGAGGCGGGGCTGCCGGGGCGCGAGGGCCGCATTGAGCTGTTGCACGGCAGCCGGGGGCGCCACCTCTTGAATGCGGCCGGTGGTGCCGTTGGTTCCGGCCCCGTTGCTGCCGCTGCCGGCCGTTGTTCCCGCGGCCCTGGCGGGGGAACGCCCCGGCAGGCTCCAGGCCAGGGCCTGGCCGGCCGGTCCCGAGGCGGGTAGCAGCACGCAACCCAGCGCCAGCAACAGCCCCAGCCCCAGGACCATGGCGCGGCGGATGGCCGGCCGGGCGCGTCGTCGAATGCCCCTGGCCTGCGGCCCGGAGGCGGGCTGTGGTCCCTGGCTTCGCTTGCCGCTCAAGCCCCTCTCCCCCGTGTCAGCCGTTGATCTGGTGGCATTCTGCTGCTGCGTCCTCCCCGGGGCAGCGGGAGGCGAAGCTGTGCTTGATCGGGTCCTGAAATGGCGAGGTTTGAGCTTATGTAAACCCCTGTAAAAATGCTTCAGCTCAATGTGATTAACCTCTCGTCAGACTCCAGTCCCAGCCTAGAAAGCGCCGGGATTGAACCTTTGTAACTGGGGCCTGAATCTGCTTGTTTTCGGCCCCTATACTTCCGCCAGCGGTCCCCTTTCGGGGCCCAAAGCACCAGTTGCGGCAAGGGTTCTGCTCCTGCCCGGCTGGCGCCCGTGCCTGGGCAGTCGGCGGTCTTCGTCGGCTCTCCGGCATGGGGTCCCACCGGAGGCTGCGGTTCACGCCGATGCCGCCGAAGGGGTGGACCTCCACCTCGATTCCGTCCCTCGAGGAACCTCTCGATGACCATCAGCCCACCAGAGCGTGGGAAAACGGCGAAGGACATGGTCGACCGGAACCCGGTTCCGGCAATGTTCGAGCTTTTCGAAAAGCCCGGCCATTTCGACCGCACCCTCGCCAAAGGTCCCAAAACCACCACCTGGATTTGGAACCTCCACGCCAACGCTCACGACTTCGACAGCCACACGAGCGATCTTGAAGAGGTCTCACGCAAGATCTTCAGCGCTCACTTCGGCCATCTGGCCGTCATCTTCATCTGGCTGAGCGGCGCCTTCTATCACGGTGCCCGCTTCTCCAACTACTCCGGCTGGCTGGCCGATCCCCTGCACGTCAAACCCAGTGCGCAGGTGGTCTGGCCGATCTTCGGCCAGGAGATCCTCAATGGCGATGTGGGTGCCGGCTTCCACGGCATTCAGATCACCTCCGGTCTTTTCCACGTTTGGAGGGCCTGGGGCTTCACCAACGAGACCCAACTGCTGGCCACGGCCATCGGCGCTCTCGTGATGGCCGGCCTCATGCTCAATGCCGGTGTGTTCCACTACCACAAGGCGGCTCCGAAGCTCGAGTGGTTCCAGAACGTTGAGTCGATGCTCAACCACCATCTGGCCGGCCTGCTCGGACTCGGTTCCCTTTCGTGGACCGGTCACCTCCTGCATGTGTCGCTGCCCACCACCCAGTTGATGGATGCCATCGACGCCGGCAAGCCGCTGGTGCTCAACGGCAAGACCATCGCTTCGGTGGCGGACATCCCCCTCCCCCACGAATTTCTGAACAACGGGCTGATTTCTCAGCTGTTCCCAGGCTTCTCGGCCGGAACCTCGGCGTTCTTCACCGGTAACTGGGCCGCCTACAGCGATTTCCTCACCTTCAAGGGTGGGTTGAATCCCGTGACCGGCAGCCTCTGGATGACTGACATCGCCCATCACCACCTGGCGATCGCGGTGCTGTTCATCGTGGCCGGTCACATGTACCGCACCAACTGGGGCATCGGTCACAGCATCAAGGAGATCCTCGAAGGTCAGAAGGGTGATCCCCTGCTGTTCCCGGCCACCAAGGGCCATGACGGTCTCTTCGAGTTCATGACCACCTCCTGGCATGCCCAGCTGGCAGTGAACCTCGCTCTGCTGGGCTCGCTCACCATCATCGTGGCCCACCACATGTATGCGATGCCTCCGTATCCGTACATCGGTGTGAGCTATGCCACCCAGCTGTCAATCTTCACCCACCATGTGTGGATCGGTGGCTTCCTGATCGTCGGCGCTGGCGCCCATGCCGCCATCGCCATGATCCGCGACTACGACCCCGCCAAGCACGTCGATAACGTGCTCGATCGGGTGCTGAAGGCTCGCGATGCCCTGATCAGCCACCTCAACTGGGTGTCGATCTGGCTCGGGTTCCACAGCTTCGGCCTCTACATCCACAACGACACCATGCGTGCCCTGGGCCGTCCCCAGGACATGTTCAGTGACTCGGCGATCCAGCTCAAGCCGGTCTTCGCCCAGTGGATTCAGGGTCTGCACGCCGCCGCCGCCGGCACCACCGCTCCCAACGCCCTCGCTGGCGTTAGCGAGGTGTTCAACGGTGCTGTTGTGGCCGTGGGTGGCAAGGTGGCCGCCGGTCCGATCCCTCTGGGAACGGCCGACTTCATGGTCCACCACATCCACGCCTTCACGATCCACGTCACCGTGCTGATCCTGCTGAAGGGTGTGCTGTACTCCCGCAGCTCCCGCCTCATCCCCGATAAGGCGAACCTCGGTTTCCGCTTCCCTTGCGACGGCCCCGGCCGTGGCGGTACCTGCCAGGTGTCGGCCTGGGACCACGTGTTCCTCGGCCTGTTCTGGATGTACAACTCCCTGTCGATCGTGATCTTCCACTTCAGCTGGAAGATGCAGAGCGACGTGTGGGGCACCGTCAATCCCGACGGCACCGTGTCCCACATCACCAATGGCAACTTTGCGCAGAGCGCCATCACCATCAATGGCTGGCTGCGTGACTTCCTCTGGGCCCAGGCCGCGCAGGTGATCAACAGCTACGGCTCGAGCGCCTCTGCTTACGGTCTGATGTTCCTGGGTGCCCACTTCATCTGGGCGTTCAGCCTGATGTTCCTGTTCAGCGGCCGCGGCTACTGGCAAGAACTGATTGAGTCCATTGTCTGGGCTCACAACAAGCTGAAGGTGGCCCCCGCCATCCAACCGCGGGCGCTCTCGATCACCCAGGGCCGCGCCGTCGGTGTCGCCCACTATCTGCTGGGCGGTATCGCTACCACCTGGTCCTTCTTCCTGGCCCGCATGCTTGCGGTCGGCTGACCTCCACCTGACCTTTCCCAATGGCAACGAAATTCCCTTCGTTCAGCCAGGGTCTGGCACAGGACCCGACAACCCGCCGTATTTGGTACGGCATCGCCACGGCTCACGATTTCGAGAGCCATGACGGAATGACGGAGGAGCGGCTTTATCAGAAGCTGTTCTCCACCCACTTCGGTCATCTGGCGATCATCGGCCTCTGGGTTTCGGGCAACCTGTTCCATATCGCCTGGCAGGGCAACTTTGAGCAGTGGGTCGCCGATCCTCTGCACGTCCGTCCCATCGCTCACGCGATCTGGGATCCCCACTTCGGTCAAGGCGCCATTACCGCCTTCACCCAGGCGGGCGCCACCTCCCCGGTGAACATCGCCTATTCCGGTCTGTACCACTGGTGGTACACGATTGGCATGACCACCAACGCCGAGCTGTATCAGGGTTCCATCTTCATGATGATCCTGTCGGCCTGGGCCCTGTTCGCCGGCTGGCTCCACCTTCAGCCCAAGTTCCTGCCATCCCTGGCCTGGTTCAAGAACGCTGAATCCCGCCTGAACCACCACCTGGCCGTTCTGTTCGGCTTCAGCTCCATCGCCTGGACCGGTCACCTGGTTCACGTTGCGATTCCTGAATCCCGCGGTGTGCACGTGGGTTGGGACAACTTCCTCTCGGTGTCTCCACACCCTGCGGGTCTGGCTCCCTTCTTCACCGGCAACTGGGGCGTCTACGCCCAGAACCCCGACACCGCCAACCAGATCTTCGGCACCGCCACCGGTTCCGGCACCGCGATCCTGACCTTCATGGGTGGTTTCCACCCCCAGACTGAAGCCCTCTGGCTCACGGACATCGCCCATCACCACCTGGCGATCGGTTGTCTGTTTGTGATCGCAGGTCACATGTACCGGACCAACTTCGGTATCGGTCACTCGATCCGCGAGATCCTCGAAGCCCACAACCCGCCCAAGGGCACTCCTTTCGGAGGCGCTCTCGGCGCTGGTCACAAGGGCCTCTACGACACCATCAACAACTCGCTGCACTTCCAGCTGGGTCTTGCTTTGGCGTCCCTCGGCGTGGTCACCAGCCTGGTGGCGCAGCACATGTATGCGCTGCCGTCCTACGCGTTCATCGCGAAGGACTACACCACCCAGGCTGCCCTCTACACCCACCACCAGTACATCGCCATCTTCCTGATGTGCGGTGCCTTCGCCCACGGTGCGATCTTCTTCATCCGTGATTACGACCCCGAAGCCAACAAGAACAATGTGTTGGCTCGCATGCTCGAGCACAAGGAAGCGATCATCAGCCACCTGAGCTGGGTGTCCCTGTTCCTCGGTTTCCACACCCTGGGCCTCTACGTCCACAACGACGTGGTGGTCGCCTTCGGTACTCCCGAGAAGCAGATCCTGGTGGAGCCTGTTTTTGCCCAGTTCGTTCAGGCCGCCAGTGGCAAAGCCATGTACGGCATGGATGTGCTGCTGGCCAATTCCGGAAGTCTGGCCAGCACATCTGGTGCCGCCTATCTTCCGGGTTGGATGGATGCCATCAACGCCGGCAACAACTCCCTGTTCCTCCAGATTGGTCCTGGTGACTTCCTGGTGCACCACGCCATCGCGCTGGGTCTCCACACCACCACCCTGATCCTGGTGAAGGGCGCCCTCGATGCTCGGGGTTCGAAGCTGATGCCCGATAAAAAGGACTTCGGCTACTCCTTCCCCTGCGACGGGCCCGGCCGTGGCGGCACCTGCGACATCTCGGCCTGGGATGCCTTCTACCTGGCAGTCTTCTGGGCTCTGAACACCATCGGTTGGGTCACCTTCTACTGGCACTGGAAGCACCTCGCCATCTGGCAGGGCAACGTGGCCCAGTTCAACGAATCCAGCACCTACATCATGGGCTGGTTCCGCGACTACCTTTGGCTGAACAGCTCCCAGCTGATCAACGGGTACAACCCGTTCGGCTCGAACAACCTGGCCGTCTGGTCCTGGATGTTCTTGTTCGGTCACCTGGTTTGGGCTACCGGCTTCATGTTCCTGATCTCCTGGCGCGGTTATTGGCAGGAACTGATTGAAACCATTGTCTGGGCGCATCAGCGCACCCCGCTCGCCAACCTGGTGGGCTGGCGTGATAAGCCAGTGGCCCTCTCAATCGTTCAGGCCCGTGTTGTGGGTCTCGCTCACTTCACGATTGGCTACATCCTCACTTATGGGGCCTTCTTAATCGCCTCCACGTCAGGCAAGTTCGGCTAGATCGAACCGCTGTCTGTCTCCTTGAGGGACGCCTCCGCCCCCGGCCTCGGCCGGGGGCTTTTTGCTGTAGAGCCCAGCCACCTCAAGGTCGCAGGGAAGGCTCCCGGTGCCTCGGCAACCCGGCGCAAGGAAGCCAGAGTGCCTGCCCCTGCTGTTCGCCCCATGCCGCAGCTCCTGTGTCAGCGCTGGCGTTCTGCTGGCGGCCGTTGATCGGCCAACCCCCTTGCACCCAGCAGGGCGTTGCATGCCCGTATCGGCTGCCTGGCGCACCACTGCGCTCGACGACGGCTTCGTCATCACCGGACGTGGTTGCTCGCTGCCGCCCACGGGGCTCTGCAGCAACGCTCCTGATCCAGCCGTCGGGCCATAAAAAAACCGCCCTGTTGGGGGCGGGGAAGGAAGACGGAGGGAGGCGCCTGCTCAGTTGGTGCTCCAGACGCCGCCGGCGATGTTCACCAGCGGGGAGACGATCGCCGTGCTGCAGAGGAACCAGGCGAAGGCGGCACCACCGCAGCCGCCGAGCCAGAAGCCGCTGGCGAATTCAGCCCAGCCGGCCTTGGTGAACAGATCGGCGGGGGGGTTGTCGATCGTGGCATCGGGTGGCTGCACGTTCGGACCATTACCGGCGGTGCCGTAGATGGAAAGACACACCGTGAGGATCGACACCAGACCGATGGTGGCCAGCAGGCCGGCGGTGCTGCCGTACTCGGTGAGCCGCAGGGGGCCGGTGATGGCGAAGGGGCCGTAGAGGAAGAAGCCGTGGGCCATGCCCACCTCAAGGCCCCGGCGGTTGGGGGAGAGGGAGGGGCGGTAGGCCGGCAGGGCGTTGAGGAAGGCCTTGGTGAAATAGCTGCTGTTGACGGGGGTGGCCAGATTGCCGACGGTCGGGTCGGCCACGGGGGTCACGGTCATGGTGTCGGATGGTGCGGAATGGGTGGCCCGAGGGCCCGGTGAAGCGACGGACGGGCCGGAGCTCAGTCGCGGGCTTCGATCACGTTGAAGAGCAGGGCCATGGCCACCGCAGGCCCCATGATTCCCACGAGGGGAACCAACACCGAGGGCAGCCAGGCGGCGGCGAATTCTCCAGTCATGGCGAGGGCCACATACAACCGCCGGTACTGTACGGAGAGGTCCCGGAGCGCACTCGCCTGTGCTGCAGGGGGCGACATAAAAGTTCAGCCAGCCGGTCCATGAATCCATCCCTCGCTGCGGCCGTTGTAGCCGTCGTGCTCACGGCTACCTGGTTGCTGGGCCGGCGCCGGGTTCCCCTGGTCCGCGATGTCGACACCAGTGCCGTGGCTGCCCTCAACCGCGCCCAGATCGCGCGGGTGCAGGCAGGCGTGGCCGCCACGGCCCCGGCCACCCCTCCGGGATTAACCACGCCGCCCGCCCGATCGGCCCCACGGGCTGCCGCCCCGCCCGTGGCGTCTGCTGCTGGCCGGGCTGCTTACCGCTCCCAGCTGGAGGCCTGGTTCCGGGGCGATGGGCCCTCCCGGCTGCGGGCGATTGAGGCCGCCCACCGCTGGGGTGATCGCCTCACCTTGCCGTTGCTGCGCCGCGGCCTGCGGGATCCGGATCCGGCCGTGATGCGGGCCGCCGCCGCCGCGATCGAGCGGTTCCGCGGCCGCCCGGCGGCGGCCCCTTTGCCTCAGCGGGCGCCGCTGCCCCGCAAGGTGTCTCGCACCCGGTAGATCGGCCGGCCCTGGCTTTCGTGGTAGGTGCGCATCTGCAGTTCGCCGAGCAGGCCGAAGCAGAAGAGCTGCACGCCGCTGAGGATCGCCAGCACCGCCAGCAGCAGCAGCGGCCGGTTGCCGATGTTGGTGCCGAGAAACAGTTTCTCGCCCACCAGCAGCAGGGCCGTGGCCAGACCGAAGCCCAGGCAGATCAGCCCCACGAAGCCGAACACGTGCATCGGCCGGGTGAGGAACCGCTTCATGAACCACACCGTGAGCAGGTCCATCAGCACCCGGAAGGTGCGGTCGATGCCGTACTTGCTCCGCCCGTAGATGCGGGGGTGGTGGTTCACCTGCACCTCGCCGATCCGGGCCCCCTCGATGAAGGCCAGGGCCGGCAGGAAGCGATGCAGTTCGCCGTAGAGGTTCATGTCGCTCACCACCTCCCGCCGGTAGGCCTTGAGCGAGCAGCCGTAGTCGTGCAGCTTCACCCCCGTGACCCTGCCGATCAAGCGGTTGGCCAGCAACGAGGGCAGCAGGCGGCTGAGGGCGGCGTCCTGGCGCTGGTGCCGCCAGCCGCTGACCAGGTCGTAGTGGCCCTCCTCCAGGTTGCGAAGCAGCAGCGGGATGTCGGCCGGATCGTTCTGGAGATCGCCATCAAGGGTCACGATCACCGCCCCGCGGCTGCTGTCGAAGCCCGCCGCCATCGCCGCCGTCTGGCCGTAGTTGCGGCGCAGCAGCACCGCCACCAGCTCGGGCACCCGCTCCGCCAGGTCCCGGAGCAGGGCGGGGGTGCCGTCGCGGGATCCGTCGTCCACCAGCACCAGCTCGAAGCTCTGGGGCAGGGGCCGCAGGGCGGCCAGCAGCTGCTCCACCAGGTGGGGCAGGCTCGCTTCCTCGTTGTAGAGGGGCACCACCACCGAGAGCTCCGGGGCAGGGGGCAGGCCGGCTGCAAGGGCCTCGGCGGGCGCAGCAGCCGTCGTGGGGGCGATCGGGGCGGCGGACTCGGCCATGGCCGCGGGGGTGCAAGCTCGGCGGCCACCGTACTCAGCCGCCTCTGGTGGCTTCGGCCCGGCCTTGCTGCCGGCCGCCTCAGCCGGGCAGGGGGCTGCCGTCGTGGCTGTGCATCACCCGGCCGGCGCCGCGCAGTTCGCTGCGGTAGTGGGCCGCCACCGGATCGCTGTTGCGGGGGTTGAGGTCGTCGCGTCCGATGCCGTTGCGGCCGTGGTCCCGGCCGGAGCTGTGCAGGTAGCGGCCGTTTCCGAGGTGCAGACCTACGTGGGTGCAGCGCCGTGGCGTGCCGAAAAAGATCAGGTCGCCGGGCTGCAGCAGGCTGGTGTCGCCGGGCCGCACGGCCACCGGCCGGCAGAAGCGTTCCTGCAGGTACGCGTCGCGCGGGAGCCAGATACCCGCCGCCGCGAAGGCGGTCTGGACCAGCCCCGAACAGTCGTAGTCGGGCCCGAGGCTGCCGCCCCAGAGGTAGTGGTTGGGGCAGGCTTCGGCCCGCTCGGCGAAGCTCAGCACCGCCGCCAGCCGGCTCTCGATCGCCGCCCGGTCGAGCCGGGGCAGGCTGGGACGGCCGGCGGGCTCCGCCGCGGCCTCCAGCGCCCCCAGGGCGAGCCAGCAGGGGTAACCGTCCTCCAGCAGCCGCACCCGCACCCTGCGGCCGGCACCGCTGCCGACAGGAGGATCGATCACCTGCAGGTGCCGGTTCGACGCCACCTGGGTGGCCAGACCCGGCCCACGCGGCCCGCTGTAGGCATCGAGGGGGCTCCGCAGCCTCCAGAGCGAGCCGACCGGCGGGAAGGACAGTGCATCCGGCGGTTCGGGGGTGCCTAATCTCGCCATCGTGTGGGCCAGCGGTGATGGCGTTCTACAGCCTCGATCCGGCCATGGGCCAGACCCTTGCGGAGCTGGTGCGGGAGCTCGAGGCGGCCGGCCGGCCCGGCCTGGCGGACCAGCTCTCGATCACCTGGCTGCGCTATCCGGGCGATGCGGCCGCGTCGGCGCCGCTGGGCGCCTCGTGGGCCGGGGAGCGCCAGCGCTACCCGGCCAGCGTGGTGAAGCTCGTCTATCTGGTGGCGGCCGAGGCCTGGCTGCAGCGGCGCCTGATCGAGGACGGCGAGGAACTGCGCCGGGCCCTGGCCGACATGATCCGCGAGTCCGGCAACGATGCCACCGGCCTGGTGGTGGACCTGCTGAGCGGTACCACCAGCGGCCCGAGCCTGCCTCCGGAGCGCTTCGCCCATTGGGCGGCCCAGCGGCGGCTGGTGAACGACTGGCTCCAGTCCCTGGACTGGAGCGAGCTTGAGGGCTGCAATGCCTGCCAGAAGACCTGGGGTGATGGTCCCTACGGCCGCGAACGGGACTTTTACGGCGCCACGCTGGAGAACCGCAACCGGCTCAGCACCGAGGCCACGGCCCGGCTGCTTCACGGCGTGATCCGCGATGGGCTGGTTTCGCCGCTCGCCTGCGCCCGGATGCGTGAGCTGCTGCGCCGCTCCCTCGATCCGGCCGGGCGGGCCGCCGATCCGGAAAATCAGGTCGATGGCTTCCTGGGGGAGGGCCTGCCCCCGCAGGCCCAGCTCTGGAGCAAGGCCGGCTGGATGAGCCAGGCCCGCCACGATGCGGCCTACGTGGAGATCGAGGGCCAGGCCCCCCTGTTGCTGGTGGCCTTCAGTGAGGGCCAGGCCTGTGCCACCGACACCACCCTGCTGCCGGAGCTGGCCGCCCGGCTGGTGGAGGCTGGCCGAGACGGCTCGAGCCTGTCAGCAGGTGCGTTCTGATCAACAATCCGGTGAGCGCGGGGAGCGCCGCACCGGTGACCAGGGACGGCGGAGACCGCCGCCCGGAAACGGAGAGGGAGGGATTCGAACCCTCGACAGAAGTTGCCTCCTGTAACTCCTTAGCAGGGAGCCGCTTTCAACCACTCAGCCACCTCTCCAGTGGCCCAATGAGCTTATCAGGGTCCCGCCGGCGGGCTCAGGCCAGGGGCGGTGGCCAGGGGCGGTGGCGGGGCGTCCGCAGCGAAGTCCGCCTCGCCCTCGCCGTCCTCCTCGTCGGAGCCCAGCCGGGGCAGCCGGCGCTTGAAGCCGCACAGCACCTCCCAGGGAATGATGTCGCCGTGGGCGCTCCAGTCGGCCGGGGTGATCGCGGTGTCTCCCTGGCGGCCCAGCAGGGTGACCACGCCGCCGATGTCCAGATCCGGGGCCGCGGTGGCATCCACCACCAGCTGGTCCATGGTGATCGAGCCCACCTGGGGCAGCCGACGGCCGTTGTGCAGCACCTCCATCCGGTTGGAGAGATGGCGCGGCACCCCGTCGGCGTAGCCAATCGCCACCACCGCCAGGCGGGTGGGGCGGCTGGTGCGGTAGCGGTGGCCGTAGCTCACCCCCACGCCGGCGGGCACGGTGCGGATCAGGGTGACCCGGGCCAGCACCTCCATGGCCGGCTGCAGTGGCACGGCGCCGGCGAGGTGGTCGGCCGGCGGATGGCCGTAGAGGGCCAGGCCCACCCGCACCAGGTCGAAATGGTGCTGGCGGTGGCGCAGGGTGCCGGCGGAATTGGCCAGGTGCCGGCAGCCGCTCGGCAGCCCCTGCAGCCTCAGGCTGGCCAGCACCTGCTCGAAGCGTTGCTGTTGCAGCAGGGTGAGGCCATCGTCCTGGGAGGGTTCGGCGTCGGCGCTGGCCAGGTGGGAGTAGATGCCCGCCAGCTCGATCGCATCGAGTCCCTGCAGGGCGGCCACCAGGCGGGGACCCTCTTCCCAGTCGGCCCCCAGCCGCGCCATGCCCGTGTCGAGCTTCAGCTGCAGGGCCATCGGCCGGCCCGAGCCGGTGGCGAGGTTCTGGCAGAGCAGGGCCTCGCGCATGCTGCTGATCGTGGGCATCAGCTCCCAGCGCAGACAGCTGCGCAGTTCCTCCACCTGGGTGAGGTTGCCGAGCACCAGCACCGGGGCCCGCAGGCCCGCCCGCCGCAGTTCCACCCCCTCGGCCAGGGTGGCCACCCCGAAGCAGCTCGCCCCCCCCTCCTGGGCCGCCTGGGCCACCGCCACGGCGCCGTGGCCGTAGCCGTCGGCTTTCACCACCGCCATCAGCTGGGTCTGGGGGCCGATCAGGCGGTGGATCGAGCGGGCATTGGCCGTGATCGCGTCGGTATCGACCACCACCCAGGCCCGTTGGCGGGAGCGGCCCGTTTCGTGGGGCGCCGGCTGGGGTGCGAGGGGGGAGCGGGCCATTCAGGGATCAAAGGAGCATTGCCCACCGGGCCGATTCGGCTCCGCGGGGCCCGGTTGGCGTCGTGCGACACCGAGCGATCGGTCCATCGTGGATAGCATGCCGTCCATCCGGGGGGCTGGCATGGGCCACGTTCTCGTTCTCAATGCGTCCTACGAGCCCCTGAACATCACCACCTGGCGGCGCGCCATGGTGATGCTGCTCAAGGGCAAGGCCGAGGGCCTGGAGCACGATGCCTCCCGTCCCATCCGAGCAGACACGCTCCAGCCCACGGTGATCCGGCTGCGGCACTTCGTGCGGGTGCCCTACCGCCAGGTTCCGCTCACCCGGCGCAATGTCTTCCACCGCGACGGCCACACCTGCCAGTACTGCGGCAGTGGCCATGAACCCCTCTCGATTGACCACGTGTTGCCCCGCAGCCGCGGCGGCAGCGACACCTGGGAGAACGTGGCCACCGCCTGCCTGCCCTGCAACGTACGCAAGGCCAACCGCACTCCCCGCGAGGCGGGCATGCCCTTGATCCGGGAGCCCCGCCGCCCCCCCAGCACCCTGGGTTTCGAGGCCAGTCGCCAGATCCGTTCCGGCGACCACCAGGAGTGGGCCAAGTACGTGATCGGCGCCTGAGGCCAGCCTTAACCGCCGCCGCCCCCGGCCTGCAACGCCAGATCCTCCAGCAGCCGGCCCTGCTCGGCGGCCACGCAGGCCGCCACGAGGGGTTCGAGTTGGCCCTGCAGCACCGGCTCAAGCGAGAAGTTGCGGCCGAGGCGATGGTCGGTGACCCGGTTGTCCTTGGCGTTGTAGGTGCGGATCTTTTCGCTCCGGTCACCGGTGCCCACCTGGGCCCGGCGGGTGCTGCGCTCCTCGGCCGCCGCCGCCGCCAGCTGGCGTTCATAGAGCTTGGCCCGCAGGATCTCCAGGGCCCGCTCGCGGTTCTGCAGTTGGGAGCGCTCCTGGGTGCAGAAGACGCGGATGCCGGTGGGTTTGTGGAGCAGGTCCACAGCCGTTTCCACCTTGTTCACGTTCTGGCCGCCGGCGCCGCCGGAGCGGGCCGTGCCGATCTCCAGGTCGCCAGGATCGATCTGCACCTCCACCGGATCGGCCTCGGGCATCACCGCCACGGTGGCGGTGGAGGTGTGCACTCGCCCCTGGGATTCGGTGGCCGGCACCCGCTGCACCCGGTGCACGCCCGCCTCAAACTTCAGTCGGCTGAACACGCCGTCCCCCTCGATCGCCAGGATGAGTTCGCGGAAGCCGCCGAGCTCAGCTTCCGAGGCGCTCAGGGGCTGCACCCGCCAGCCGCAGCTCTGGGCGTAGCGCTCGTACATGCGGGCCAGATCACCAGCCCAGAGCCCGGCCTCATCGCCCCCGGCCCCGGCCCGGATCTCGAGCATCACGCTGCGTTCGTCGCGGGGGTCGGTGGGCAGCAGCGCCAGGGTGAGCCGCTGTTGCAGTTCGCCGATGCGGGTCTCGAGGGCCGTGAGCTCTTCGATTGCCAGGGCCGCCAGTTCGGCTCCGGCCGGCTCTGCCCGTTGCTCCTTGAGCAGCTGGCGGGTCTCCAGGCGTTCCCGCTCCAGCCGCTGCAGAGCCGCGTAGTCGCTCACCAGGGGCTCAAGCCGGGAGCGTTCCCGGGCGATCGACTGGAGCCGGGCCGGATCGGCCGCCACGGCCGGATCCGCCAGCTGCCGCTCCAGGGTTTCAAAGGTGCGGCACGCCGTCTCCAGGCGTTCCTTCAGCAGGGAGGAATCCATGGGGCGGATGGGGCGGGTTGGTTCCTCAGCACAACGGCCGGATGCGGGCGGCATCCGGCCGGAGGATCGGCCCCGCCGGCGAGGCCGCAGGGGCGTTTAGCTGAAGCGGGCCGGCGTGGTCCGCCCGGGCCGCAGGACGCCGATTCAGGCGGAGGCGGCTGCTTCGCTGGCAACGGCGTCGTTGGCCGCCGCTTCGCTGGCCGGGGCTTCGGTGGGCTTGGCTGCCTTCTTGGCCGCCGAGCCGGCATCGCCGCCGCCCATGCCGTACTTGCGCATGAAGCGATCCACCCGGCCCTCGGTGTCGAGGATCTTCTGGGTGCCGGTGTAGAAGGGGTGGTTGCCGCTCCACACGTCCACGTGGATTTCGGGCTGGGTGGAGCCGGTGGTCATCACCACCTCGCCGTTGCAGATCACCTTGGCATCGGGATACCAGGTGGGATGGATGTCGGCCTTGGGCATGGCTGAATCGGGAAAAGAGGTGCTGGAGATCTGGTGGATCAGCGCTTGGAGAACTGGGGCGCCTTGCGGGCTTTCTTGAGGCCGTACTTGCGGCGTTCCTTGGCGCGGGGATCGCGGCTGAGGTGACCCTCCACCTTGAGCGGCTTGCGGTTGTCCGGCGAGAGGTCGCAGAGGGCCCGGGCGGCGCCCTGCTTGATGGCATCGGCCTGTCCGGTGAGGCCACCGCCGCGCACATTGACCAGCAGGTCGTACTGGCCTTCAAGGCCGAGGGTCTGCAGGGGGGCCTTCACTGCCGCCAGATAGACGGGGTTGTAGTTGAGGTAGTTATCGCCGGGGCGACCGTTGATCGTGACGCTGCCGCTGCCGGGAACGACCCGCACCCGGGCGACGGCGGTCTTGCGGCGGCCGGTGCCCCAGTAGACGACGCGGTTGGAGGAACTGGTCATTGGACGGCGGAGGCGGCGGGATCGAGGGCGAGGGGTTGGGGCTGCTGGGCGGCGTGGGGGTGTTCGGCACCCTTGTAGACCTTCAGCTTGCGGAACAGCTGGCGGCCGAGGGCGTTGTGGGGAAGCATGCCCTTGACCGCGGTCTCGATGATCCGCTCGGGAAGGCGACCCTGCAGGTGGGCGAAGGTTTCGGTCTTCATCCCGCCGGGCCGACCGGAATGGCGCCGGTAGAGCTTCTGGGTGGGCTTGTTGCCGCTCACCCGCACCTTCTCGGCATTGATGACGACCACGAAGTCGCCGGTGTCGAGGTGGGGGGTGTAGGTGGGCTTGTTCTTGCCGCGCAGCACCTGGGCCACTTCGCTGGCCAGCCGGCCAAGGGTCTGATCCGCCGCATCCACCACGTACCACTGGCGGTCGAGGGAGGCGGGGGAGGGCTGGGTTGTCTTGTTCATGGCGCCTGATGGGAGCAGCGGCTCACGGAGGAGCTGCTGGGAGAGCTTCGGTCGGGGTCGTGGACACCGGCGGGCCGTCAACGACCCTACCCTGCCGCCCCCCGAGGGATCCCGAAGGTTGGTGGACCAACGGAGCGGGGGGCCCGATTCGCGATGCGGGACTGGCCCGCGGGCGGGGTCGGCGAGGACCTGGGGCCGCGTGGCCGCGGGGGCCTGGGCCGGTGCATCGATCGGGCCGAAGCGACGATCGGGCCGGAATCACGGTCTGCCGCCGCTGCCACCCGGAGCATCCGGAGACCAGAGGGGGGGCGGATCGCTGAGCTCCAGCCGAAACTGCGGTTGGCAATCATACCAGGCTGTACGGGGGAAGTGGATTTCGTCGTATCCCACCCGCAGCAGGCAGAGGCCCTGGGGCGGTGCCGCCTCCTTCACCTCGTCACGGGCGCGTCCTCGCCAACGCCCGATCAGGGCCTCGGGGCTGAGCCGTCCTTCCCCCACCGCCACCAGCTGCCCCATCAGCAGGCGCACCATGCCGTAGAGGAAGCCGCTGGCCTGCAGTTCCGCCACCACCAGGTCGCCCTCGCGCACCAGGCTCACCTCCTGCAGGGTGGTGCGGGCATGGGCGCGGCGGCTGCCGGCCCGCTGGAAGGCACCGAAGTCGTGCTCGCCCAGGAACTGGGCCAGGGTGTCGGCCATGCGGCCCTCGTCCAGCCGCAGCTGGTAGCGGTGCCAGCTCCAGGGGGCCAGGAAGAGGTTGGGAGTGCGGCCGTTGTAGATCGTGTAGCGGTAGCGCCGGTAGCGGGCAGAGAAGCAGGCATGCCAGTCGGGATGCACCGGGGCCGCCGCCCGCACCCGCACGCTGGCGGGCAGGCGACCGTTGAGCGCCCGGGCCCAGCGCTGCGGTGGGATCGGCCCGGCGGCATCAAAGTGCACCACCTGGCCGGCGGCGTGCACGCCGGTGTCGGTGCGACCCGCCGCCACCGCATGGACCGGCCGGTGCGGGTCGAGGGCGGCGATGGCCTCCTCAAGGGTCTGCTGCACGCTGGCAAGCCGGCTCTGGCGCTGCCAGCCGTGGAAGGCGCCGCCGTCGTACTGGAGGCACAGGGCAATGCGATGCAGCCCTTGCTTTTGCTCCAGGCCCGATGGGACGCTGGCCGCGGGCTCTACTGCAGGGAGTTGGGCGCCGACGCGTGACGCTGCGGTGCTGGAGGCGGCGATCAGGGTGGAGCCGGCCTCAGACCAGCTCGATGATCGCCATTTCGGCGTTGTCACCGCGGCGGCGGACCGTGCGGATGATGCGGGTGTAGCCGCCCTGGCGGTCGCCGTAGCGGTCCTGAGCCTTGTCGAAGAGGGCGTGCACCAGCTGCTTGTCGTAGATGTAGCCGATCGCCCGGCGGCGGGAGGCGAGGCTGCCGTCCTTGGCCAGGCTGATCATGCGTTCAGCCTCATCCCGCAGGGCCTTGGCACGGGCCTTGGTGGTGGTCACCCGGCCTTCGCGGATCAGCTGGGTGGTGAGGCCCCGCAGCAGGGCCTTGCGTTGGTCGGCGGGGCGTCCCAGGAGGGGGACTCGGCACTGGTGTCGCATGGTCGGGTACGGGTCTGGCGGAAGCTGATGCAGGCAGGCTGCAGAAGGGGGAGGCGGATCAGGCGCTGGTGCGGCTCTGGGGCAGGGAGATGCCGATGCGCTCGAGGGCCTCGATCACTTCATCGGCTGACTTGGAGCCGAAATTCTTGATCTCGAGCAAATCCTCGTAGCTGAAGCCCATCAGGTCGGACACGGAGTTGACCTGGGCCCGCTTGAGGCAGTTGTAGGCCCGGACTGAGAGGTTGAGCTCCTCCAGGGGGATCTGGGCTTCGGCCGAGGGCTGGGGCTCAAGGCCCGGCTCCTCGATCATGGTGAGGGTGGCCAGGGGCTGGAACAAGCTGATCAGTTGGTTGGCCGCCTGGGCCATGGCGTCATCGGGGGTGATGCTGCCATTGGTCTCGATCTCAAGTCGGAGCCGCTCGCGGGCCGAGCCCCCTTCGCCCACGGCGGTTTCGTCGACGCTGTAGTTGACCCGGCGCACGGGCATGAACACCGCATCGATCTGAAGCAGGTCGATGGCGCTGGTGTCCTCGTTGTGGCGCTCCACCGGCCTATAGCCGATGCCCCGCTCCACATGCACCTCGAGTTCGAGGCTGTGGCCTTCGGCCACGATGGCGATCGGCCGGTCGGCGTCGATCACCTGCACCTGGGAGGAGAACTGGAGGTCGGAGGCGGTCACGGTGGCGGGCCCGTTGACCACGAGGCGGCCGATCTCAAGCTCCCGGCTGCGGCTGTTGACCGGCACCGATTTGCAATTGAGCAGGATGTCGAGCACGTCCTCGCGGACGCCCGGCACGGTGGCGTATTCGTGGTTGACCCCTGAGATCCGCACGGCGGTGATCGCACTGCCTTCGAGGCCGCCGATCAGCACGCGGCGAAGCGAATTGCCGAGGGTGGTGGCCTGGCCCCGGTCGAGGGGCCCGATCACGAACACCCCGGTCTGGGAGCGGTCAGCGGCAACCTGGTGGTCAACCCGATCGATCTGGTACTGCAGCACGGTCTCTGGATACGGAAGGGTGGACGGGGGGGAAGCCGATCAGACGCGACGGCGCTTGGGCCGGCGGCAACCGTTGTGGGGCAGGGGGGTCACATCCCGGATCAGGGTGATTTCCAGACCGGCCACCTGCAGGGCTCGGATGGCGGTCTCACGGCCTGAACCCGGGCCGCGCACCAGCACTTCGATCTGACGCATGCCCTGCTCAAGGGCGCGGCGGGCGGCCGCTTCGGCAGCGGTTTGGGCGGCGAAGGGGGTTCCCTTGCGGGCGCCCTTGAAGCCGCTGGCACCAGCTGACGACCAGCTGATCACCTCGCCGGCCGTGTCGGTGATCGACACGATCGTGTTGTTGAAGGTGCTCTGGATGTGGGCCACGCCGTTGGGGACGTTGCGCTTGGCCTTCTTGGGCCCGGATTTCTTGGCTGGCTTCGCCATAGGGAAAGGCCTGCGGATGCAGGGAGGTGATCGGGGAACTGGTGAGGCCCTGGTGACGCCTGAACGGCGGCAGGGCTGGAGGCAGAAGCCTTACTTCTTCTTGCCGGCCACGGTTTTGCGGGCGCCGCGGCGGGTGCGGGCATTGGTGCGGGTGCGCTGGCCCCGCACGGGCAGGCCCATGCGGTGGCGGCGGCCCCGCACGCAGCCGATGTCCTGCAGGCGCTTGAGGGCCATGCCCTCTTCGCGCCGGAGGTCGCCCTCAAGGGTGAAAGATTCGGCGGCGCCACGCAGCTTCTGCACGTCGCCGTCACTGAGGTCCTTCACCCGGATGTCGGGGCTGACCCCGGCCTTGGCCAGGATCTTGCGGGCCCGGGTGAGCCCGATCCCATACACGTAGGTGAGAGAAATCTCGACCCTCTTGTCGCGAGGGATGTCGACACCGGCGATCCGAGCCACGTCAGAAAACGTTCAAAGGAGGTTGGGGGGTGTCCCGCTGCCCTGGCGCCGGCCCGAAGGGCGGCATGGGTTAAGCGGGACGGGAGTGCCCCCGGCGGCGGGGGCGATGGAGGCCAGGCTCAGCCCTGGCGTTGTTTGTGCTTGGGATTGGTGCAGATCACCATCACCCGGCCGTGGCGACGGATCACCCGGCATTTGTCGCACATTTTCTTGACTGAGGCACGCACCTTCATGGGCGTTGTGCTCTCCGAATTTGCAAACAGCCAACCTATCACATCAGTCAACCAACATCGAGACCAGGCGCTCCTCGATGGCCTCGATGCTGCCGGAGGCGTCGAGGCGGGCCAGCAGGCCCAGGGCCTCGTAGTGGGCGATCAGGGGGGCGGTCTGCTCCTGGTAGACCACGAGCCGGTTGCGGATCACGGCTTCGTTGTCGTCGGCACGGCCGCGGGACAGCAGCCGCTGGATCAGCACGGCGGGATCCAGTTCCATCAGCACCACCAGTTCGATCGACTGATCCAGCTCCCCGAGCAGGGCGTCGAGGGCTTCGGCCTGGATCAGGTTGCGGGGGAAGCCATCCAGCAGCCAGCCGCCGCTGTGGTGCTCAAGCCGGCTGCGCACGATCGCCAGCACCAAGGCGTCGCTCACCAGCTCGCCGCGGGCCATCACCGCCTCCGCCTCCTGGCCGAGGGCTGTGCCGGCCTGCACCTCTGCCCGCAGCAGGTCGCCGGTGGAGAGGTGGAGCAGCCCTTCGCGAGTGGCAAGACGCTGGGCCTGGGTGCCCTTGCCGGCGCCGGGGGGGCCGAGGAAGAGGAGGCGTTGCTTCATGGCGGGGGAAGGGAAATGGGAAGGGGCCTGCCGGGGTATGGAAGGGGCCGGCTGCGGAGGTTGAACCGGTACTGGGGGCCTGGGGGGGGGGAGGGAGGGAGGGGCGCGGCCTGGCGCTCACTGGCGCACCATGCCCTCGTAGCGCTGGGAGATCACGTAGGTCTGGACTTGCTTGGCGGTGTCGATGGCCACCCCCACCAGGATCAGCAACGAGGTGGCCCCGAGCCCCTGGAAAGTGCGCACCTGAATCGCCCCCTCCACGGCGGAGGGGATGATCGCCACGGCCCCGAGGAAGAGGCCGCCCAGCAGGGTGAGGCGGTTCTGCACGCCGCCCAGGTAAGCGGCCGTCGCTGAGCCGGGCCGCACCCCGGGAATCGCCACGCCGCTGCGCTTGAGGTTGGTGGCGATGTCGAGCGGATTCACCGTGAGCGAGGCGTAGAAGTAGGAGAAGCCGAGGATCAGGCTGAAGAAGAGCAGGGCGTACAGCCAGGGGGTGCTGCTGTTGGGGCTGAGATAGCCGGCCAGGCGGATCAGCAGCGGGCTCTTGGTGAAGTTGGCCAGGGTGAGGGGCAGGAAAACCACCGCCGAGGCAAAGATGATCGGCATCACGCCGCCGGCATTGAGCTTGAGGGGCAGGTAGCTCTGGCGCGCCGACAGCAGACCGGCGCCGCCCACCTGGCGCTTGGCGCTCACGATCGGGATGCGGCGGTTGCCCTCCTGCACGAAGATGATCCCCACGATCGTCAACAGGAACACCAGCAGCAGGATCACGATGCCGGTCACGGTGCTGCGGTCGCCGCTCTGGGCCAGCTGGATGGTGGACCCCAGGGCCTTGGGCAGGGTGGCCACGATGTTGATGAAGATCACCAGGGAGGCCCCCTGGCCGATGCCTCGCTCGGTGATCACCTCACTGATCCACATCACCACCATCGCGCCGGTGACCAGGGCCAGGGTGGTCTGGACCACGAACAGCCATTCCGGCAGGCCCGGCAGGGCGTACTGCTTGAGGATCAGGGCGAACACCGTGCTCTGCAGGATGCCCCAGCCGAGGGCTACGTAACGGGTGATCTGGGCGATCTTGCGCCGGCCGGCCTCGCCCTCGTTCTTCTGGAGGTCCTCCAGCTGGGGCAAGGCTGCGGTGAGCAGCTGCAGGATGATTGAGGCGTTGATGAAGGGCAGGATCCCCAGGGCGAAGACCCCCAGGGTGGAGAGGCCCCCGCCGGTGAAGATGTCGAGGAAGCCCAGCAGCTGACCGCCCTGCTGGATGAAGGCCTGGAAGGCGACCCGATCGATGCCGGGAACCGGCACGTAGATGCCGAGCCGCACGATCAGGAGCAGGCCCAGGGTGATCAGCACCCGGTCCCGAAGCCCCTTGGCCTGGACCAGCTGGCTGAGAATTTCAGCGGCGCTCGGGTTGCGCCCCCGGCTGACGACCATGACGGATGGGTGCGGAGGGGAAGGACGACGAATCAATCAAACACGTCCAGCGAACAAGCCGCCCGACGGGCCGCTCAGGCACCGCCGGACGGCCCGGACGCTGGGGTTGGCGGCGGACACCGGCGTCAGCCGGTGATCTCGCAGGTGCCGCCGGCGGCCTCAATCTTGGCGCGGGCTCCGGCGGTGAAGGCCGCGGCCTGAACCGTGAGTTTCACGTTCAGGTCACCGTGGCCCAGCACCTTGAGGGGGTGCTTGTCGCTGGTGATGATGCCCTCCTTCACCAGCGAATCGAGGTCCACGCTGCTGCCGGCCTTGAGACCCGCCAGCTTGCCCACGTTCACCAGGGTGAAGGAGGTGGGGTTGACCAGGGGGAAGTGCTTGAGCTTCGGCACCCGGCGGTAGAGGGGCATCTGGCCACCCTCGAAACCGGGGCGGGTGGGGCTGCCGGAGCGGGACTTCTGGCCGCGCATGCCGAAGCCGCAGCTGGCGCCCTGGCCGGCGGCGATGCCGCGGCCCTTGCGGGTCTTGCGGCGCCTGGCCCCGGGCTGGGGCTTGAGGTTGTCGAGTTGGAAGGTCATCGGAGGCCTCAGGAGTAGATCTGCTCAAGGGAGATGCCCCGCTCCTTGGCGGTCTCCTTGTGGGTGCGGAGGGCCGAAAGGGCCTCCATGGCGGCGCGGGCGTTGTTGAGAGGGGTCTTGGAGCCGAGCCGCTTGGCCAAAACGTTCTTGATGCCCGCCAGTTCCAGCACGGTGCGGATCGAACCGCCCGCGATCACCCCGGTACCGGGGGCGGCCGGACGGATCAGCACGCTGGCGGCGCCGTCGCGGCCATTGCTGAGGGTGGGGATGGAGTTGTTGCGGGTGAGGGGCACCTTGACCAGGTGCTTCTTGCCATCGGCCACGCCCTTGCGCACGGCGCCGATCACATCACCGGCCTTGCCCACGCCCACGCCCACCTGGCCGCGTTCGTTGCCGACCACCACGATGGCCCGGAAGCTCATCTTCTTGCCGCCCTTCACGGTCTTGGAGACGCGGCGGATCTGAACCACCCGCTCCTGCCATTCGGAGTCGCGTTCCTGGCCGCGGCGGTTGTCGCGGTCGCGGCCCCGGCCACCGCCGCGGCGGTCGCCCTTGCCCTCACCGCGGCCACCGCGGCGTTCCTGCTGGCCTTCGGCCGCGGCAGGAACATCAGCGGCGCCCGGGATGTCGCCGGTCTGGATCTGGTCGTTGGTTTCGGTCATGGTGAGAGCAGGATCAGAACTGAAGGCCCGCTTCCCGGGCGGCATCGGCGAGGGCCTTCACCCGGCCGTGGTACAGGTTGCCGCCGCGATCGAAGACCACCTGTTGGATGCCCTGGGCGAGGGCACGCTTGGCGACCAGTTGACCCACGGCCTCGGAGGCATCGCAGGTGGCCCCGGCCTTGAGGCTGGTGCGCAGGTCCTTGTCGAGCGTGGAGGCCGCACAGAGGGTGTTCTGGGCGGCGTCGTCGATGACCTGGGCGTAGATGTGGTTGTTGGAGCGGAACACTGCCAGCCGGGGCCGGTCGGCGGTGCCGGAGAGGGTGCGGCGCAGACGGCGATGGCGCTTCTGGGTCTGCTGTTTGCGGGATAGGGACGACATGGGGGATCAGGCGATGGACGCTCGTGCTCGTGCAGACCTCATTTCTTGCCGGTCTTGCCGGCTTTGCGGAGGATCTTCTCACCTTCGTACTTGATGCCCTTGCCCTTGTAGGGCTCGGGCGGACGAATGGCGCGGACCTTGGCGGCCTCATTGCCGACCACTTCCTTGTCGGCTCCCGAGACGAACACGGTGGTGTTGTTCTCGACGCTGAAGCTGACGCCCTCGGGGGGCACCATCTCCACCGGGTGGCTGTAACCGGCGCTCACCACCAGTTTCTTGCCCTGCACCGCAGCGCGGTAACCCACGCCCACGATCTCAAGCTTGCGGGTGAAGCCCTGGCTCACCCCTTCCACCATGTTGGCGACGAGGGTGCGGCTGAGGCCGTGCCGTTCGCGGGAGCGACGACTGGTGTTGATGGGATTCACCTGGAGGGTGTTGCCCTCCTGGCTAATCGTGACGCCATCCGGGAGGGTGCGACTGAGTTCGCCCTTGGGTCCCTTCACGGTCACCGCAAGGCCGTTGAGGCTCACGGTCACCTTGTCAGGGACAGGAATGGGGGCTTTACCGATACGTGACATGGGTGGTTCCTCCCGGGATCAGTAGACGTAGCAGAGCACTTCACCGCCCACGCCCTGCTTGCGGGCGTCGCGGTCGCTCATCACACCCCTGGAGGTGGAGATGATGGCCACGCCGAGGCCTCCCAGCACCTTGGGGAGCTGGCGGGTGTTCTTGTAAATGCGCAGGCCGGGCTTGCTCACCCGCTGCACGCGGCGAATCGTGGGCTGGCGGTGCTTGCCGCTGTACTTGAGCTCGAGCACAAGCTCCCTCTGGATGCCATCACCCTCTTCGGAGATGGTGGCGATGAAGCCCTCCTGCTGCAGCACGTTGGCAATGCTGCGGGAGAGTTTCGAGGCGGGAATCCGGGTGCGCTCGTGGCGCTTCTCACTCGCATTGCGGATGCGGGTGAGCATGTCGGAAATGGGGTCGTGGTTGGCCATGGACGTGGTGGGAGGAGGGCTCAGTTGCTGCGGAACGGCATCCCCATTTCGCGGAGGAGGGCCCGGCCCTCTTCGTCGTTACGGGCGGTGGTCACGATGGTGATGTCCATGCCCCGGATGGCATCGATTTTGTCGAAGGAGATCTCCGGGAAGATGATCTGCTCTCGCACCCCCAGGGTGTAGTTGCCCCGGCCATCGAAGCTCTTGGCGCTCACGCCGCGGAAGTCGCGGATGCGGGGCAGGGCTAGGTTGATCAGGCGCTCCAGGAAGGCATACATGCGTTCACCCCGCAGGGTGACGGTCACGCCGATCGGCATGCCGGCCCGGATCTTGAAGGCAGCGATCGCCTTCTTGGCCCGGGTGACCACCACCTTCTGGCCGGTGATGTTGGCCAGTTCGGTGATCGAGGCTTCGAGCGCCTTGGCGTTCTGGGCGGCCTCACCGAGGCCCCGGTTGACGGTGACCTTGACCACCTTCGGGACTTCGTGGACGTTGGAGAGGGCGAGATCCTTGAGCAGCTTGGGCTGGATCGTCTCCCGATAGCGCTGTTTGAGGGACATGGCGGGATGGGGGTGCGCTTCTGGACGTGGTCAGAAGGCGGAGAGGAGGGGGGAAAGGAGGTTGTGGAAAGGCCAGGGTTGGCCGGGCCGCTGCTGGGCAGG
This sequence comes from Cyanobium sp., assembly GCA_044370835.1. GTDB lineage: Bacteria > Cyanobacteriota > Cyanobacteriia > PCC-6307 > Cyanobiaceae > Cyanobium. The sequence continues at coordinate 56,011 of JBILUS010000008.1, forward strand.
GCGCGGACGGGGCATCAATCGAGGATCTCGCCGGTCTTCTTGAGGCGGCGCTTGCGGGTGCCGTCCTTCTCGACCACGATCTCGACCCGGCTGGCCACCTGCTTGGCGGTGGAATAGAGCATCACGTTGGAGGCATGCACGGAGGCTTCCTCACTGACGATGCGACCGGTCTCGCCTTCCTGGGTGGGCTTGACGTGGCGGGTGCGGATGTTGATGCCCTGCACCACCACGCGGTTCTCGTAGGGCAGGGTGCGCAGCACCTCGCCGGTTTTGCCCTTGTCCTTGCCGGCGATCACCTGCACGGTGTCGCCTTTCTTGATGCGCAGCTTGATGCGCACCTGGGCCTTGGCCTTGGGGGTTGCGGTGGCCATCTCAGATCACCTCCGGGGCGAGGGACACAATCTTGGTGAAGTTGCGCTCCCGCAGCTCGCGGGCCACGGGGCCGAAAACGCGGGTGCCCTTGGGGTTGTTGTCGTTCCCAAGGATCACGGCGGCGTTGTCGTCGAAGCGGATCGAATTGCCGGTTTCGCGGCGGAGGGTGGCGCGGGTGCGCACCACCACAGCCTTGACCACATCCGACTTCTTCACGCCCATGTTGGGCATGGCATCCTTCACCGCCGCCACGATCACATCGCCCACGTGGGCATAGCGACGGTTGGTGCCCAGGACGCGAATGCACTGGATGCGCTTGGCGCCGCTGTTATCGGCAACGGTGAGGAAGGTTTCCTGCTGAATCATGGGGAGCTCCTCAGCCGGCGCTGGTGGTGGAGAGAACCTCGGCCACCTGCCACCGCTTGGTGCGGCTGAGGGGGCGGGTCTCGGTGATGCGGACCCGGTCGCCGACGCGGCAGGTGTTGCCTTCGTCGTGGGCCTTGTAGCGGGTGGTGCGGCTCACCGTCTTCTGATAGATGGGATGGGGGAAGCGGTTCTCCACCGCCACCACCACCGTTTTGTCCATCTTGTCGCTGACGACGGTGCCGACCCTTTCCTTGAGTGCCATGGGAGTGGTGGGGGATCAGGACGCGGTGGAGCGTTGACGCTCCTGCTGCACCGTGAGCAGGTGGGCCAACTTGATGCGGGCCTCCTTGAAGCGGTGCGGGTTCTCCAGGCGGCGGGTGGCCTGCTGGAAGCGGAGATCGAACAGTTCGCGCCGGGTGGCGGCGATGCGTTCGGTGAGGTCGCCGTCGGTGAGCTTGCGCACCTCGGCGATGGCGGGACGGGCCATGGTCAGGACTCCAGGGCGAGGGCGGGGATGGGTGCCGCGGCCGGAGCCTCAGCTTCCGCGTCATCGACCTGGTCGGCCAGGCTGATGAACTTGGTCTTCACGGGCAGCTTGTACTGGGCCAGCCGCATGGCTTCCCGAGCGATCTCGGGGGTGATTTCGGGACCGCCCATCTCGAACAGAATGCGGCCCGGCTTGATCACCGCCACCCAGAACTCCGGGTTGCCTTTACCGGAACCCATGCGGGTTTCGGCCGGTCGCATGGTGACCGGTTTGTCCGGGAAGATCCGGATCCAGATCTTGCCGCCCCGCTTGACGTAGCGGGTCATGGCCCGGCGGGAGGCCTCAATCTGGCGGGAAGTGATCCAGCCACATTCCTGGGCCTGCAGGGCGAATTCGCCGAAGGCGATGGTGTTGCCGCGCGTGGCGATGCCGCGCATGCGGCCCCGCTGCTGCTTACGGAATTTGACGCGTCGTGGACTCAGCATGATTCAGACCTCCCTCACTCCTCGTTGGAGCGATCTTCGAACTGTTGGGGCCGGCGGCTGGCGCGGCGCCGCGGAGCGGCATCGGCGGGCAGCTGCTGGGCCTGGCCAGGGAGCACTTCTCCCTTGAACACCCACACCTTGATGCCCAGTACCCCGTAGGTGGTGCTGGCCACTTTGGTGGCGTAGTCGATGTCGGCCCGAAGGGTGTGCAGGGGCACACGGCCTTCACGGGTCCACTCGGTACGGGCGATCTCGGCGCCGTTGAGGCGACCGCCCACCTGGATCTTGAGACCGAGCACGCCGGCCCGCTGGGCCCGCTGCACCGCCATGCGCATGACGCGGCGGAAGGCCACGCGCTTCTCCAGTTGCTGGGCGATGTACTCGGCCAGCAGGTAGGCGTCGGCATCGACCCGCTCCACCTCCACCACGTTGATGCGCACCTGGCGGTTGCGATCCCCGAGGGTGGTCTGGATGCCGGTGCGGAGCTCTTCGATACCGCTGCCCTGGCGGCCGACCAGCACGCCGGGGCGCGCGGTCTTGAGCTCCACCTCGAGCTGATCGGCCTTGCGGGCGATCAGCACATCGCTGATGCCGGCGGCGGCGTACTTCTTGTGGATGAACTTGCGGATCCGGTCATCCTCCTGGAGGAGGGTCGGATAGGTCTTGCTGGGGGCGTACCAACGCGAGCGGTGTTCCTGGGTGATCCCCAGGCGCAGGCCGGTTGGATGGATCTTGTGTCCCATCGGTCGGTGTCCTCGGGGGTCAGGCGGAAGGAGCCGCCACACCAATGCTGATGTGGCAGGTCTGTTTTTTGATCGCGTAGGCGCGGCCTTGGGCGCGGGGCCGGAAGCGCTTCATGGAGGGACCCATGTCGGCGCTGGCCTGGCTGATCACCAGGCTGGAGGGATCCAGCCCGAGGTTGTTCTCAGCATTGGCCACAGCACTCCGCAGCACCTTGGTGATGGGGCCGGTGGAGCGGTAGGGCATGAACTCGAGCATGATCAGGGCATCGCGGTAGGTCCGGCCTCGGATCTGGTCGAGCACACGGCGCACCTTCGAGACGGAGCCTCGGATGTAGCGCCCGTGGGCAATGGCCTGGGTGTTGGGGTTGGTGATAGCCATCGGTTCAGCGGCCTCCCTTCTTGTCTTTGATGTGGCCGCGGAAGGTGCGGGTCGGGGCGAATTCCCCGAGTTTGTGGCCCACCATCTGCTCCGTCACATAGACGGGCACGTGGGCCTTGCCGTTGTGAACGGCAATGGTGTGACCGATCATCATCGGCAGGATGGTGGAGGCGCGTGACCAGGTCTTGATCACGGATTTGTCTTCGGCGGCGTTCTGCTTCTCGAGCTTGCGGAGCAGGCTGTCGGCGACGAAGGGGCCTTTTTTGAGTGAGCGTCCCATGGCGGATCAGGCGTACGGCAGAGCGGTGTGGGTCATCAGGAGTCGCGTCCGCCCCGGCTCCGTTTGGAGGTGCGGCGACGTTTCCGAAGCACGAACCGATTGCTCGGCTTGTTCCGCTTGCGGGTCTTGAGGCCCAGGGCCGGCTTGCCCCAGGGGGTGACAGGGCCGGAACGGCCGATCGGCGCGCGGCCCTCGCCACCACCATGGGGGTGGTCGCAGGGGTTCATCACGCTGCCCCGCACCTCGGGACGGCGGCCGAGCCAGCGTTTGCGGCCTGCCTTGCCCAGGCTGGTGTTGCGCTGCTCGCTGTTGCCCACCTCACCGAGGGTGGCGTAGCACTCGCGGCGCACCAGGCGAACCTCGGTGGAGGGGAGCTTGAGGGCCACGTAGTCGCCCTCCTTGGCCATCACCTGGGCGCTAGCCCCGGCGGTGCGCACCATCTGGCCGCCCCGGCCGGCGTAGAGCTCCACGTTGTGGACGCTGGAGCCCAGGGGAATGGCGGAGAGGGGCAGGGCATTGCCATTCTCGATCGGGGCCTCGGGGCCCGACACCACGGTCTGACCCACGCTCACGCCGGCCGGAGCCAGGATGTACCGCTTCTCGCCGTCGCTGTAATAGAGCAGGGCGAGCCGGGCGTTGCGGTGCGGGTCGTAGTGGATCGCGGCCACCCGCGCTTCCACCCCGTGCTTGTCGCGGCGGAAATCGACGATGCGGTAAAGGCGCTTGTGGCCGCCGCCACGGTGGCGGCAGGTGATCACGCCCCGGTTGTTGCGGCCCTTGCGGCGGTGCTTGGCCACCACCAGGCCGCGCTCGCGACCCCGGCCGGTGACATCGCTGAAGTCCGTCACCACGAGGGTGCGGGTGCCGGGGGTGATGGGTCTGTAGTTACGGATTGCCATGACGTTTCAGACCCCTCAGGCCTCTGGGAACAGCTGGATGGCGTTGCCTTCGGCGAGGCGCACCACCGCCTTCTTCACCTGGGCGCGTTTGCCGGCGAAGCGCCCCACCCGACGGGTGCGGCGGGGGGGATTCATGGTGCTCACGCCGACGACCTTGACGTCGAACAGGGATTCGACGGCCGCCTTGATGTCGGGCTTGGCAGCCCGGTGGTCCACCTCGAAGGTGTACTGATTCAGCTCGAGGGCGCGTGTGGCCTTCTCGGTGATCAGGGGCCGGCGGATGACATCCGCCAACCGATCGGTGAAACGTTCAGCCATCGCCGTAGACCTCCTGAATCTTCGCGAGCGCTTCTTCGCTCACCACGAGCTTGGAGTGGTGGAGCAGATCGAAGACATTGAGCTGATCGGCGGCGATCAGCCGCACCTTCTCAAGGTTGCGCACGGAAAGCCGCACGGCCTCGGAGGCGTTGTCGAGGATCACCAGCACCTTGCTGCCGGCTTCGATGCCGAAGCGGCTGAGGGCTGCGGTGATCTCCCGGGTTTTTGGGGTGTCCAGTCCCTGGCCGAAGCCCTTGACCACCACGAGGTCGTCGAGGCGGCTCATCAGGGCGGTGCGCAGGGCGAGGCGACGTTCCTTGCGGTTCATCGCCATCGTGTAGCTGCGGGGCTTGGGACCGAACACGATGCCCCCGCCCGGACGGAGGGGGGTGCGGATCGAGCCCTGGCGGGCCCGGCCGGTGCCCTTCTGCTTGTAGGGCTTGCGGCCCCCACCGGCCACTTCGGCGCGGGTGAGGGTGCTGGCGGTGCCCTGACGGGCGTGGGCCAGCTGGCGGACGACTGCCCGGTGGAGCAGGTCGCCGGCGGTGGTCTCGCGGGCCACCTTCAGGTCAAGGCTGGCCTTGCCGCTCTCCTTGCCCTGCCAGTCGCGTACAACAACGTTTGCCATGGTTCTCCTCCTCAGGACGCGCCTTTGCTGCCGACCCGCTTGGCCGGGCGGATGTCGAGCAGGGCCCCGGGCTTGCCGGGAACCGACCCTTTGACCACCAGCAGGTTGCGCTCCACATCCACCTTGAGGATGGTGAGGCCGCGGGTGGTGATCTGCTTGCCTCCGTAGCGGCCGGCCATGCGCTTGCCGGGGTACACGCGGCCCGGCGTGGTGCCGGCGCCGGTGGAGCCGGGCTCACGGTGGTTCTTGGAGCCGTGGCTCATCGGACCGCGGCTGAAGCCATGGCGCTTCTGCCAACCCGCGAAACCGCGACCAATGGTGTCGCCGCTGACATCAACCTTCTGTCCGGGCTCGAAGGTTGTGACTGTGATGGCGCTACCGAGTTCGAGGCCCTCAACGGCTTCAACGCGGTATTCGCGCAGGTGCCGCAGCGGATCGTCGCCGGACTTCGCCAGGTGGCCGCGGGACGGCTTGTTGACGAGTTTGTCGCGAATCTCGCCAAAGCCGATCTGCACCGCGGTGTAACCGTCGGTGGCGTCGCTCTTGAGTTGGGTGATGCGGCAGGGGCCCGCCTCGATCACGGTGACCGGGATGGATCTGCCTTCGTCGTCGAAGAACTGGGACATGCCCAATTTCTTCCCGAGAATGCCGATGGACATGGGAGGGGAAGGAACGCCAGCTGGACAGCCGCGGCGGTGGCCTGACCTGGCGTGACGGTGAGGTCACGGGCGGCCCGGACACCGGACCGTTGCCCGGGGGCAGCGGTGCGGCGGGAGCTGAATGCGGGAATTCGCAGATCGGGCGCCAACGGGCTGACCGGAGGGGCAGCGGCGCTGGGCCTGGGGCTAGCGAGGCGATTCAGCGGGCTGGGACTTGACCGGATCGCAAACGTGGAAGGGATCTTCCCGGATGGATCGGCAGTTTCCCGACGGACCTGGACTTGGGCTCGGAAGCTCTGGGCAGGATGCCGTACTGGCCTGGAGAGATCGTCACCAACGACGATCCCTGCGCTGTGTTCTGGAGGCCCGGCTAGCGGACGGGCACAGACAGCAGCACAAGCCAACACCCTACCCCATGGCATCCCCCCCTCCCCCGCTTCGGCCAGAGGCTGCCAGACTTGCCCGACCCGTACGCCAGGTTCCGATGCCCCTGTTGCTCACCGGTCGCGCCTTCCGCGAGGAGCTTGAGCGTTGCGGGGCGTTGGCCCTGTATGCGCCGCTCGAGGGTGGGGCCGAGACCCGTCTGCTGCGGCGTCTGCGGGCCGCTGGCTATCGCACCCACCTCAGCTCGGCCCGGGGCCTGGGGGATCCGGAAGCCTTTCTGTTCGAGCTGCATGGGGTGCGTCCCCCCCATCTGGGCCACCAAAGCGTGGGCCGCGGCGCGGCGGTGGGCGAGGTGCAGCGGGTGATGCCCCTGCTGGGTGCCGACCTCGAGGGCAAGGCACCGATCCTGCTCTGGTTGCTGGAGGGCCAGGTGCTCTCCAGCGCCGAACTGGCCTCCCTGCTGGCGATCACGCGGCGTGAGCCGCGCTTCAAGCTGGTGGTGGAGCTCGGTGGCGCCCGTGAACTGCGCTGGCAGCCCCTGAGCGAGGTTCTGCAGGGCTGAGCGCTGTCGCTTTCCGGCGGACTGCCTTTTTGCTGCTGCTGCCCCCCTGTCCCCAGCCCACCATCCTTGGTTGAGTCCTTGCCCGTAGCGGGGCCCGTCAGGGCCGTCCCGCCATCTGCTGCTCCGGCTGCTGGGCCAGAGGCCCCAGAGAGGGCCCTGGCCAGGGGCCGCTGGGTGAAATGGATCGGTGGCGCCAGCAACCAGGACCTGGCTGCGATCGAAGACCTGGCAGGCCTTTACAGCCTGGCTGGGGTTCATTGCCTCGATCTGGCGGCCGATCCCGCTGTGGTGGCGGCGGCGCGCCGCGGCATGGACTGGGCTGAGGCCCGCGGGGCGGCACGGCCCTGGTTGATGGTGAGCCTCAGCGACGGGGCTGACCCCCATTTCCGCAAGGCCTGGTTTGATCCGGGCCGCTGCCCTCTCGACTGTCCACGGCCTTGCGAGCGGGTCTGTCCTGCCCTGGCCATTCCGCCCCTGGCCCCGCCGTCCGGCGTCGCGTCGCCCCCCGCATCCGCCGCCGGGGGCTCCGGGGTGCTCGAGGAGCGCTGCTACGGCTGCGGCCGCTGCATGCCGGCCTGCCCCCAAGGTCTGATCGCCGAGCGGGAGCAGCTGCTGCCGGCCGGCGCCGTGGCCCCCCTGCTGGCGGCCCTACGCCCCGATGCGATCGAACTCCACACCCGCAACGGACGCTCCGCGTCCTTTGCGGCCCGGCTGGTTCAAGTGCGGGCCGCCGGCATCCCGCTGCGGCGTCTGGCCGTGAGCTGTGGGGTGGAAGGGGGGGCGGGATCCGCCGCTGCGAGCCCCGCGGATGACCGAGCTTCGGAGGCACGGCTGGTGGCCGAGCTCTGGGACCGGTACGCCCAGGTGCGGGCGGCGGGATTCGCGCCCCTCTGGCAGCTTGATGGCCGGCCGATGAGCGGCGATGTGGGGGCCGGCACGGCCCGCGCCGCCGTGGCGCTGCTGCGGCGGGTGGCCGGCCGGCTGCCCCCCGGCCCGCTGCAGCTGGCCGGCGGCACCAACGACCGAACCTTGGCTCTGGTGGAGTCCCTGGCCTTTCCCTGGCCCGCCCGGGTTGCCGGCGTGGCCTTCGGCAGCGTGGCCCGGGCCCGGCTCGTGCCGTTGCTGCAGGAGGCCCAGCGGCGGGGCGGACGGCTGCTGGATCAACCGGATCTGCTGCTGCCGGCCCGCACCCTCGCCGCGGCGCTGGTCGGCCCCTGGCTGGAGCGCCCCGCATCCGCCGGCCTCAGCGGGCGGGCTGCGGGCTGAGCGGCCACCGGCGGCCGGTCCGCCGCCGCTAGAACCGGACCATGGCGACGGCAGCGGTCGCCCTGAGTCCGCCCCGAACCCTTGGTCGCGCCCCTTCCCTCCGCCACCCAGCGCATCACCGACGACCTGGATCGTCTGCTGGAGGTGCTGCCCCTGGCCGTGCAGCGGGCCCTGGCCGAGCCCGCCGCCCGGGACCAGCTGTTGGAGGTGGTGCTCGACCTGGGCCGGGTCCCGGAGGCTCGCTACCCCGGCCGGGCGGTGCCCCTGGGCCAGATCCCGATCGAGCGCGTCGACCTGGCCCTTGTGCTGGAGCGCCTCGGACCCTTCGGCGGCGACAACCGGGCCGGCATCGAGCGCACCCTGCACCGCATCAGTGCCATCCGCAACCGCAGCGGTGAAGTGGTGGGCCTCACCTGCCGGGTTGGGCGGGCGGTGTTTGGCACCGTGGCGATGGTGCGGGATCTGCTGGATGCGGGCCAATCCCTGCTGCTGATGGGACGGCCCGGCGTGGGCAAGACCACCGCCCTGCGCGAGATCGCCCGGGTTCTGGCCGATGACTTGGGCAAACGGGTGGTGGTGATCGATACCAGCAACGAGATTGCCGGCGATGGAGATATCCCCCATCCCGCCATCGGACGGGCCCGGCGCATGCAGGTGGCCCGGCCGGAACTGCAGCACGAGGTGATGATCGAGGCGGTGGAGAACCACATGCCCGAGGTGATCGTGATCGATGAGATCGGCACCGAACGGGAGGCCCAGGCGGCCCGCACCATCGCCGAACGGGGGGTGGTGCTGGTGGCCACCGCCCATGGCAACGAACTGGCCAACCTGATCAAGAACCCCACCCTCAGCGATCTGGTCGGCGGCATCCAGTCGGTGACGTTGGGCGATGAGGAGGCCCGCCGCCGCCGCACCCAGAAGACCGTGCTGGAGCGGGCGGCGGAGCCCACCTTCCCGATGGCGGTGGAGATGCACATCCGCCAGCGCTGGCTGGTGCATCGCGATGTGGCAGCCACGGTGGACCTGCTGCTGCGCGGCCAGGGTGCCCGCCCCCAGATCCGGGAGCTCACCGAGGCGGGCGAACTGCGGCTGCAGGAGGCCGCCCCGCCCCCGGCTCCGGCTTCCGCTCCCCCCGCTCCGCGCTTGGCCCCGCCGCGTCCCCATCCGGTGGCCCCGCCACCCCTGCCTGATCCCCAGGCGCCGGCTCCCCACCGCCGCACCAGCGAGCCGGCCTCCGCTGCCGCAGTGGCGCCGGAGCCGCTGCGGGTCTGCTCGGTGGGCCTCTCCCGCGCTTTGCTCGAGGAGGCGGCCCGCAGCCTCGGGGTCGGCATCGTGCTGGTGGACGATCCCGAGCAGGCTGATCTGGTGCTGAGCCTGCGGGGCCAACTCGGCCGCGATCCCGAGCAGCGGCGCCGGGCCCGCGAGCGGGGCCTGCCCATCCTGGTGATCAAGGCCGACACCCTGCATCAGCTGCAGCGGGCCCTGCAGCGGGTGGTGGAGCGTCGCGGCCCCCTCGGCGGCGAGGCGGCCCTCCCGGCCGGGAGCGGTCTCGATGATGTCCACGCCGCCCTCGAGGAGTGCCGGCTGGCGGTGGAGCAGGTGGTGCTTCCCCAGGGCCGGCCGGTGGAACTGCTGCCCCGCACGGAAACGGTGAGGAGCCTGCAGGCCGAACTGGTGGACCGCTACCGCCTGCGCAGTGCGGTGTTCGGCCGGGGCCTGCAGCAGCGGCTGAGGGTCTTCCCCGCCTGAGCCGGGTTGCCGGTTGATTCCGGGCCCCGCCGCGCCACCCGCAGGCTCCCCTGAGTTGACGAAGGACGGGCCGCTGTGGGTAACTGTGGGGGTGCCGGTGGTTCGCCGACCGGTGCCCATTGGGCCGTCGCCAAGCGGTAAGGCATCGGGTTTTGGTCCCGACATTCCTAGGTTCGAATCCTAGCGGCCCAGTTTTCAGCCCTTTTTCCACCTGGAGTCGCGCCGGTGATGGCCGCCCCGCTGCTCGTCTTCGATTTCGACGGGGTGCTGATGGACGGCATGCCGGAGTACTGGTGGTCGGCCCGGCGCGCGGCCTTGATGCTGGAGCCTTCGGCCCGTTTGCCCGAGCAGGCCCCACTTGCCTTCGCCCGGCTGCGGCCCCTGATCCACAAGGGATGGGAGATGGTGCTGATGGCCTGGGACCTGGCCCGGCCGGATTTCGACCTGTCAGCGGCCCTGGCCGGCTACGACGCGACCCTGGCGGCCGCCCTGGCCCGCAGCGGCTTCACCCCCACCGCGTTGCAGGGGGCGCTCGAGGAGGTGCGGCGGCAGGCCCTGGCCTCCGATCCGCAGGCCTGGCTGGCTCTGCACCGCTTTTATCCCGGCGTGGAGGCCCGGCTGCGCAGCCTGGCGGCCGAGGGGGCCACCTGGAGCGTGCTCACCACCAAGGGAGGGGCCTTCGCGGCACGCCTGCTGGAGGCGGCCGGCCTGGAGCCGCTGGCGGTGTACGGCCACGAGCAGGGCAGCAAGCCGGAGGTGCTGCTGCGGCTTCTCGACCAGGACCGGCCCCTCTGGTTCGTGGAGGATCGCCGCCCCACCCTCGAACGGGTGCGCGCCACGGCCGGGCTGGAGGCGGTGCGCTGTTTCCTGGCCATCTGGGGCTATCTCGCCCCGGGCGACGGCGAGGGCCTCGAGCCCCTGGGCATCCTTCCCCTCGATGCAGCGCGCTTCGCCACCCCCCTGGCGCACTGGATCTGAGGCGCTAGAGTACGCCCGTACTATGCACGGCTGATACGCCGGCCCTTTCCGGTGGCACTTGCTTCCCAGAGGTCGCAGGATGGCGCCCGGCTCCGGGGTCCTCGCCCCGGTTCTGTCCCCATCCCCTGATCAGCGCCGGTCTCCCGGTCCGGAGCCCCTCCTGATCCCGGTCGGTGCCTGCCGCCGCGGCCTGTTCCATCGCCCATCCCCTCCATGCCTGCCGATCCCAAGGCCGCTTCCATGCCCGCAACCCCCTCCTCCTCCTCTTCCGGTCCGGCCGCGTCGACCGAGCGCGACAAGGCCTTGGGCCTGGTGCTCAACCAGATCGAGCGCAACTTCGGCAAGGGTTCGATCATGCGGCTTGGGGATGCCTCCCGCATGCGGGTCGAGACGATCAACACCGGCGCCCTCACCCTCGATCTGGCCCTGGGCGGCGGCTATCCCAAGGGGCGGGTGGTGGAGGTCTATGGGCCGGAGAGCTCTGGTAAGACCACCCTCACCCTTCACGCCATCGCCGAGGTGCAGAAGCGCGGTGGCGTCGCCGCCTTCGTGGATGCGGAGCATGCCCTCGATCCGGTCTATGCAGCGGCCCTCGGGGTGGACATCGAGAACCTGCTGGTCTCCCAGCCCGACACCGGCGAGATGGCCCTGGAGATCGTGGACCAGCTGGTGCGCTCCGCCGCCGTCGACATCGTGGTGGTCGACTCGGTGGCCGCCCTCACCCCTCGGGCCGAGATCGAGGGTGAGATGGGCGATCTGGCGGTGGGCAGCCAGGCCCGTCTGATGAGCCAGGCGATGCGGAAGATCACCGGCAACATCGGCAAGTCCGGTTGCACCGTGATTTTCCTCAACCAACTGCGCCAGAAGATCGGCGTGACCTACGGCAATCCTGAGACCACCACCGGTGGCAACGCGCTCAAGTTCTATGCCTCGGTGCGGCTCGACATCCGTCGCATTCAGACCCTCAAGCGCGGCACCGAGGAGTACGGCATCCGCGCCAAGGTCAAGGTGGCCAAGAACAAGGTGGCGCCCCCCTTCCGGATCGCCGAGTTCGACATCCTCTTCGGCCGTGGCATCAGCACCCTGGGCTGCCTGCTCGATCTGGCCGAAGAAACCGGTGTGGTGACCCGCAAGGGGGCCTGGTACAGCTACGAGGGCGACAACATCGGCCAGGGGCGTGACAACACGATCACCTGGCTGGAGCAGAACCCCGATCAGGTGGTGGAGATCGAGCAGCTCACCCGCCTCCGGCTGAAGGAAGGTTCTGAGGTGACCGCCAATTCGATGAAGCCCCTGGCGGCCGCCGCCAAGCAGGCCGCCAGCCGGGCCGCCGCTGCCGAAGCGGCCGGTGACGAGGCCCTCAGCGAGCTTCCCGCCGCCTGAGTGCGCTAGGCCAACCCCCCGGGACGGCTTTGCCACTCCGGGGCAATCAGGCTCCTTGACGATTCTGTGATCGCTCGATCCGGTGAATCCGCGATCGGGCGCTCCCGGCGGCTCAGGGGCAAGGGAGGCATCCGCCTCGTGATCACCCGAGGCAACGGTGCCGGATCACGAGAGCCGGCTGGCCTAGATCAGCTGGCGGGTGCGGCAGGGGTGGCCTTGATCGGCATGGGCTGCTGCGGTGCCTCCTGAAGGACTGCAGCAACCCGGTGCAGTTCCTGGATCGCCTCGGCACCTTCAAACTTCACCAGCTCGTGGCCGTCGCGGGATTCCACCCAGCTGATGCCGAAATCGGACACCAGGAAGCGCACCACATGGGTGTCGCCCAGGTCGGCCACGAAGGAGGCGCCTTGGTTCTCCCGTCCATCACCGCAGACATAGCAGGTGGCGACGTGCCCCTGCTGGCGGAGGCACTCGGCCAGGGCCTGGAGGCTCATCACCAGATCGCACACCAGGCTGCGGTACTGGTCGGCAAGGCGCAGGAACATGACGAGCTGTTACAGCGGTACTCCGATCCTAAGGTTTTCTTCCGAATTGCGTGGCTGGTCGGGTGCCTCGGTGGCCTGATGCCGCGCTGGCCCAGCGGGCCTTGCCGGTCGAGCTTGTCCCGAGTTCGTTACGCGCACGAGTTGGCCAGGCGCCAGGGGGCTCTTCGGCCAGCCTCCGGGTTCACCGCCTTCGCATCTGGTCAGAGATTGCCGGCGCTGCCGGGGAGTCGTGGCCCTCAGCCGTCCGCCAGGGTCCACCAGCCAGCGGCCGGTCCGATGAATCGCACCGTGACCCAGAACAGCACCAGGGCGGCGATCCCGATCCAGGCCGCCCGGGTGGTGAGGGCCACGAACTGATCGGCCTGGTTGCGGGTGAGGGGCAGCCAGCTCAACAACCGCGGCGAGGTGTCGACCGGCTTGGCGGCGGCAGGACGGGGGCGGGGGGGGAGGCCCTGGGCGATCCGGCGCTTGGCTTCTCCCATGGGCAGGTTGCGAGACGAGATGGATCCCGAGGCTAGGGGAGGACGTCGGGACTGCCGCCGGCACGCGTTTCAGTCCGGTAGGAGGCGTTTGAGCGGCACCCAGGGCTCCAGGGCGGCCAGGGCGGTGTGCCCCCAGGAGCGTCCGCGCAGCCGGCCATCGAGCACGGCCAGCCGTCCACCAGCCTGCTGACGGAGGGGCGCCACGCCGCGTTGCAGGCGGTTGATGGCCTCCGGCAGCAGCAGCTGGCGGAACCAGTCGCCCCCCTGGCGGCGCAGCGCCTCGACCCGCGCCGCCGTGAGCGGGTCCTCCAGGCTGGCGATCGGCAGCAGCGCCACCACCACTTGGCCCGGCTGGGGCAATCGCTCCTGATGGGCCAGCCACCAGCTCCAGCTGGCGCACACCACGCCGTTGCTGTCGGGGGCCGTGCATTCGTGGCCCACCCGGCTGCCGAACTCGGCCGCCAGGCCGCTGGTGAGGGCGAGTCGCAGGGCCGGATCATCGATCAGCACCACGCTCAGGCCGCCCTGGCCCAGCACCAACCGCCGGCAGTGGTCGAGCAGGTGCTCGCCGTAGAAGGGGCTGTTGGGCAGGGGTTGGCCGCTGGGGCAGTAGAGCGGCAGGGGATCGAGCTGGGGGGGGGCTCCGAGTTCAACCACCACCTGGGGCCTGAATCCCGGGATTTCGGGTCGGGCCTCCATCGCGGCACCCCCGGAAGCCCCGCCCTGGAGCAGCGGCAGTTCCCCCACCAGCAGGACACCCCGCCTGCTCACCAGGCCCTCGAGCTGGGTCAGTGGAGCCAGGGGCTGCCGGTGCAGCCGCCACTGCAGCAGGGCGGGATCCACCTCCGCCCAGCTGCTCCACGCCGCGCTGCCCGCCTCCAGCCAGCGGTTCCAGGGTTCCGGCAGGGGGGCCAGCAGGCTCAGGAGTTGCCGCAGCGGTGCTTCCTCTTCGGCGGCCAGGGGCACCAGCCGGTTGGGGTGGCGGGGATGGGAGAGCACGCGACGGCTGAGACGTTCATGCAGGGCCAGCAGGCTCGGCTCCGCCGCCGGGCGGGAGCGCCGCAGCCGGTCCCAGTCCGCCGGCTCAAGGTTGATCGCCAGGGCCTGGCGCAGCTGGCCCTCCAGCCGCTCGGCTTCGGCGATCACCAGCTGGCGCTCCTCCAGCTGGTCCTGCCGCCATGCCTCCAGCAGCTGGCGATGGTCGAGCAGCCAGAGGTGATCCCGGGGGGCGGGGCCGGACCCTTCCCAACAGGGCAGCGCCAGCCCCGCCGCCTGCAGCCGCGGCCATTCCACCCGCAGCAGCCGCTGGCGCAGGGCCTGATCGGCCACCAGGGCCACCGGGGTTTCGGCCAGGGCGAGGGGCACGAGCAGGCCGATCAGCCAGCTGGGATCGGTGCCGGCCGTGAGCTGGATCAGGGTGTGGTCGGAGCGCCGCAGGCTGCGGCCCACCAGCCGGCAGAGCGTGAGGTGGTGGGGCCAGGGCCCCAGTCCCTCCTGCCGGAGCAGGGCCTTGAGCTGCTGGTGGGCGGTGGCTTCCAACATCCATCGATCGTAGGGAGGCCCTTGCCCCCGGGCGGCTGCCGATGCGACAACGGCCTGCCGCCACGCCGCTTGCTCCCGACCGGCCGACCCGCTGGCCCTGCCTAGAGTCCGCGTCTACAGGCCCTCTCTCCGGCACCCGGGACGCCCCGGCCCGGTCCACCCGGAGCCCATGCCCGATCCAGCCCTGCTTGCGCGCCATCCGGTGGGGATCGTGGGGCTCGGTCTGATCGGCGGATCCCTGGGCCTCGATCTCCAGGCCAGCGGCGTGGAGGTGCGCGCCCTGGTGCATCGCGAGACCACCGCCGCGCGCGCCCGCCAACGTGGGCTGGCCGGCACGGTTTCGACCGATCCCTCGGTGCTGGCGGGTTGCGGTCTGGTGGTGCTGGCCCTGCCGCTCGACCGCCTGTTGGATCCCGACCCCCGCCTGCTGGCAGCCCTGCCGCCGGAGGCGGTACTCACCGATGTGGGCTCGGTGAAAGGGCCGGTGCTGGAGGCCTGGCGGGGGCTGCTGGCCGGGGCCGGCCGGGCGGCCCAGGCCGGTCTGTTCGTGGCCGGCCATCCGATGGCCGGCACCGCCAGTGCCGGGGTGGAGGCCGGCCAGACCCGTCTCTTCGAGGGGCGTCCCTGGGTGGCCACGCCGGATGCGGACACCGATCCAGGGGCCATCGCGGCGGTGCGCGCTCTGGCGGAAGGGGTGGGGGCTCGCTGGATCACCTGCGGCGCGGCCGACCACGACCGGGCCGTGGCCCTGATCTCCCATCTGCCCGTGCTGGTGGGGGCGGCCCTGCTGGCCACCGCCGACCGGGCCGCCGCCGCCGAAGGTCTAGGGGATCTGGCCCGCTCCCTGGCCTCGAGCGGCTTTGCCGACACCAGCCGGGTGGGGGGAGGCAATCCGGAACTGGGTACCTTGATGGCTCGCACCAACCGCGAGGCCCTGCTGGCGGCCCTGGCCGTCTATCGCGAGAGCATTGGCGCCCTGGAAGACTGCCTGGCCGGACAGCACTGGGATGGGCTGGCGGCCCAGCTGGCCACCGCCCAGGCGCTGCGGCCGGCCTTCCTCAAGGTGGGTGGTGCCAACGCTGACAGCGACGGAGCAGCGATCTAGGGTGCTCGGCGGTTTCAGCCGGTGGGGGAGCGAACCATGGGGCGGCTGAGCGGGACCCGGGTGCTGGTGGCGCTGCTGGTGCTGCCGGGCCTGGCGGGTTGTTCCCGCTTCGAACCCCGGCCGCTCGATGAGCCGATTTTGCTGCGGCGTGCCCAGAGCCGCATCGATGGCGGCGTGAACGTGACCGTGGCGCCCCTCAGCGCCGAGGAGGCCCGCGTGGTGCTGGGCTTCGATGTGGAGCGCTCCGGCATCCAGCCCCTGTGGGTGAAGGTGGTGAACCGCGAGCCGGTGCGTTGGTTCCTGCCGCCGATCACGATCGACAGTGAGTACTTCTCCCCCCTGGAGGTGGCCTGGCAGGGGCACCGCCCCCTGGCTGCAGCCACCAACCGACGGATCGACGCCCACCTCACCCGCTTGGGCCTGCCGGGCTTCGTGGAGCCGCTCGGGGTGACCTCGGGGTTGGTGTTCACCAACCTCGATGAGGGCATCAAATACACCAACCTCGAGCTGGTGGGCAGCGGACCTCAGGCCCCGGTGCGGCGGTTCTCCTTCCTCACCGAGGTGCCCGGCCACGCCACCGATTTTCAGAAGGTCAACTGGAACGGCCTCTATCCCTCCGCCAAGGTGCGGGACCTCGATGAGCGCGCCTTTCGCCACTGGCTGGAGCAGGACGTGCCCTGCTGTGCCCTGGGGGGCGACCGCCGCACCCCCGCCGATCCCCTCAATGTGGTGATCGTGGGCAGCCGCGACACGGTGTTCCCCGCCCTGGCCCAGCGGGGCTGGCATGTGACCCAGACCCTCTCGGTGACCTCCCTGTGGCGCACCGTGCGCTCCGCCCTGCTGGGGGGGCGCTACCGCTATGCGCCGGTCTCGCCGCTCTATTTGTTCGGCCGCCGCCAGGACATGGCCCTGCAGAAGGGCCGCACCGATGTGAATCAGCGCAACCACATGCGCCTCTGGCTGGCGCCGGTCACCCTGGAGGGACGGCCCGTGTGGGTGGGCCAGATCAGCCGCGACATCGGCGTGCGGCTCACCACCCGCACAATCACCACCCACAAGATCGATCCGTCGGTCGATGAGACTCGTTGGTACCTGCTGCAGGACCTCTTCTTCTCCGAAGGGCTGGCCCGCTTCGGGTTCGTGGGGGGGGTGGGGGTCTCCCGGTCGGAGCAGCCCCGCACCAATTACACCGGAGACCCCTACGTGACCGATGGCCGCCGAGCCGTGTTCTGGATGGTGCCGCAGCCGATCAGGCCTCGCCAGGCCCTGGCCCGCTGGATCCCGTTCCGTCAGCGCACGGCAAGCGATCCCCGGCCTGCGGCGCCGGCGGCTCCATCCCCCGCGGCGGCAGCACCAGGCTCCGCCCCCGGGCCGCCAGAAGCTGCCGGCAGGCCATGAGGGCCGAAAGACTCACCCCCGCGGTGCCCTCGCCGGGGTGGATGGCATCGCCGCAGAGCCACAACCCCGGCAGGGGGGTGCGGCTGGCCAGGCCAAAGGGACCGAAGCGGCTGGGGTGCTGGCCCAGGCCGCCCACATAGCCGAAGGGGCGGCCGGTCCAGTGGGCCCAGCCGCGGGGGGTGGCCAGCTCGCCATGCAGCCAACCATCCGCGGGGATCCCCAGCAGGGTCTCCAGGCCGGCCTGGATGCTCTGCTGGGCCGATTGCTTGCCGGCCCGGTAGTCGGCCGGCTCGGCGCTGCACCAGGGGCGGGCCGGCGTGAACACGCTGGCGATCACGGTGGCCTGGCCCGCCGGCGCCCGCCCATCGCCCTCCTGGCTCACCGACACGAACAGGGAGCCGGGATCGGGCCAGGCGATCTGGAGGTGGGGGGCGCAGCCTTGGGGCAGGCGGCGCCGCTCCACCGCCCCGTAGAAGACGAGGGCGCCGGAGGGTTCGTTCAGCTGGGCCAGCCGCTGCCGGTAGCCCTGGGGCAGGTGCTCGCCCAGCAGGGAGGGCAGGGTCTGGGGGGGGAGGGTGAGCACCACCTCCCGTGCCGTGCGGCGGAAGGGGGCTCCGCCGGGCCCGCGGCCCAGCAGCGTCCAGGGCTCATCCGGCTGGTCCGGCGGCAGGAGCTGCTCCAGCCGGTGCCGCAGCTGCAGCCGGCCGCCATCGCGGCTCAGGGCCTGCTCCAGGCGGCTGGCCAGGACCTGCATCGAGCCCTCCAGATGCCAGAGGCCGAGCGGCTCCTGCACCATGGCCAGCACCGTGGCGCCGTAGAGGGCCGCGGTGCGGTCGGCCGGCTCCTGGGAGTAGAGGCGGAGCTGCAGATCCAGGAAGCGGCGCAGCCGCCGGCCTCCTTCTCCTTCGGCGCAGCCGCTCAGACGCTGCAGGTCGGCCATGGTGGCCGTGGTGAGCAGGCCGCTGGCGATGGTGGCCGGCCCCAGGGCCCCCAGCAGCTGCCGCAGGTCCCACCAGCTGCGCGGCGGCAGCACCGGATCGCGGGCCGCGAAGGACCAGTTGGCTCGGTGGAGGGCATCACAGAGGGCCCAGAAGCGGGCGCTGCCCGGAAAGCGGGCCAGCCGTTCGGCCTGCCACGCCGCGGGGTCGCGGTGGATCCGAACCGGCGCCCCGCCGTCCGCCAGGTCCACCACGCAGCCGGGATCGAGCGGCAGGGCCGGCGGGGCCTCCACCTGCAGGTGGGCGAAGATCCGCGCGTGGATGCCGCTCGGCTCCAGCCCTGCCACCTGGGTGGCGCCCACATCGAAGGTCCAGGGGCCGCGGCGGAAGGTGCCGGCGCAACCGCCGCTCTGGTGATGGGCCTCCAGCAGCTCCACCGCAAGCCCCTCGCGGGCCAGCAGGGAAGCGGCGGTGAGTCCGGCGATGCCAGCCCCCACCACGGCGACATCCAGTTCAGCGGTGGCGGCCATCGGCGCATGCTGGCAGCCCCGGCCGCAGCGCCGTGGTGCCCGCCACCCCCCGGGCGCGCTGGGCCAGGCTGGACTCCGACGCCCGCGGCCCGATGCGCTCCACACCGGCGGTTCCCCCGCACTGGCTAGAGGAGCGACTTGGGGTGCGGTTACAGGGCCAGCACGCCGTGGGCGGCGGCAGCATCCACAGCGCCTGGTGCCTGGCGGTGGAGGGGGGGGCGGGCGGCCGTCTTTTCGCCAAGACCAACCGGGCCTCCGCCTTTCCCCTGCTGGAGGCCGAAGCCGATGGCCTGGCGGCACTGGCCGTGGCCGCCGAAGGCAGCGGCCTCACGGTGCCCCAGCCCCTGGCCCTCGGGCTGGTGGAGGGGGTGGCCGTGCTGGTGCTGCCCTGGCTCGCCATGGGCTCCGCCGCGCCAGGCACCTGGCAGCGGCTGGGCGCCGCGCTGGCGCAGCTGCACCGCCGCAGCCTGGCCCTGCCGTGCCGGGAGGGAGATCGTCCCGGCAGCTTTGGCTGGCCTACCGACAACTGGATCGGCTCCGGCCCCCAGGCCAACGGCTGGCACGGCAGCTGGGGCAGCTTCTTCCTGGAGCGGCGGCTGCGTGCCCAGTACGTGCGGCTGGGCCGGCCCCTGGTGGGGATGGAGACCCTGCTGGAGCGGGCTGGCGCCTGGCTGGAGGGCCACGGCGCCGAACCCTGCCTGGTCCATGGCGACCTGTGGAGCGGCAACATCGCTGTCCTGGCTGGAGCGGAGGTTGGCGGGGCGCTGTTCGATCCGGCGGTCCACCGGGCCGACCGGGAGGTGGATCTGGCCATGGCCAGGCTGTTTGGCGGCATCCCACCGGCCTTCTTTGCGGGCTATGTGGCCGCCTGGCCCCTGCCGCCGGGCCACCACCGGCGCGCCGACCTTTACAACTTGTACCACCTGCTCAACCACGCCAATCTGTTCGGCGGCGCCTATTTCGCCCATGCGCAGCAGCAGATCAACGGCCTCCTGGCCTGAAGCCGGCCACCCTGACGGATGTGCCAAAAAAAGAACCACCCTGAGGGTGGCCCTGTCGTTGGAAAAAGGCTCTCAACCGTGGCGCAGTGGCGCAGTGGCGCCGGAGGGCTTCAGCCCAGGTATTCCTTGCGCAGGTTCTGGAGGCGATCCACCACCGCCGAGCGCTTTTCGCTGGTGGTGAGGTTCTCCCAGCTCCAGGTGCCCACCACCACCAGGCCGAGCAGCTCCAGCAAGCCGGGCACGATCGGCAGCAGGTTGATGGTGTCGAGCACGCCCTTGATCAGGATCTGGGCCACGATCACTGCCAGCAGGATGCCAGCGATCTTGCCGAGCTTGCCGATCTGGCTCCAGTCGACCTTGTCGAGGCTTTGGTTGACTTTGCCGATCACCTCGCCGAAGCGTTGGTTGAAATCGGAGCCGGCCTCTTCGGCCGCGTGGCCGATCGATTCGGCCGCTTCCTTGGCTTCGGTGCTGAGGTCGCTCATCAGAGGGGGGAAGGCTTGCTTCACACTGGCCAAAATGTAGTGGGGTCGACTTGAACCCGCCATCGGAAATCGGCATCGGTCGTCAGGCGCTGACGCTGATCGATCGGCTGCTGGATGCGGCGGCCCCGGAAGAGGGCTGTGCCCTCCTTCTGGGAACGCGGAGCGGCTGTTTCAGCTCGGGCCCGGCCGGACCCGTCTCCACGCTTTGGTCTTTGCGGCGGCTGTGGCCCACGGTCAATGTCTGGGAGCCGGCGATGGAACGGCAGTGCCGCTTTCGCATCGATCCACGCGAGCAGCTGCTCGCCCAGAAATGGGCCCGAGCCTGCGGTCTGGAGGTGCTGGGCTCGCTCCACAGCCATCCGGCCAGCCCGCCCACGCCCTCCGCCACCGACCGGAGCATGGCCTTCGCCCCGACCCTGATGCTGATCCGCGGTGTGCCCGCTGGGGATCCATCCCCAAGGGAGGGGAAGGGCGCGGCCCTTTCCCCGCGGCTCTGCTGCTGGTGGCTGGAACCGGAGGGGCACTGCCGGCTTCTGCCATGGAGAATGGAGGATTGAGGCGGCTGCCTCCGCGGCCCCGCCCCGTTCCCTTCTGCCCATGCTTCCCCCCGACACCAGCGGCGTTCAGCTCAGCCCCGATGAGGTGGCCCGTTTCGCCCGCCACCTGATCCTGCCGGAGGTGGGGATGGAGGGGCAGAAGCGGCTCAAGGCGGCCTCCGTGCTCTGCGTGGGCACCGGCGGCCTGGGCTCACCCCTGCTGCTCTATCTGGCGGCCGCCGGTGTGGGGCGCCTTGGGATCGTCGATTTCGACGTGGTGGACCACAGCAACCTGCAGCGGCAGGTGATCCACGGCACCAGCTGGGTGGGCAAGCCCAAGATCGAATCGGCCAAGGCGCGCATCCTCGAGATCAATCCCCACTGCCAGGTGGATCTCTACGAGACGGCCCTCACCAGCGAGAACGCCCTCGAGATCATCCGGCCCTACGACCTGGTGTGCGATGGCACCGATAACTTCCCCACCCGCTACCTGGTGAACGACGCCTGCGTGCTGCTGGGCAAACCCAACGTGTACGGCTCGATCTTTCGCTTCGAGGGCCAGGCCACGGTGTTCAACCTGGATGCCGAAAGCCCCAACTACCGCGACCTGTTCCCTGAGCCGCCGCCGCCGGGCATGGTGCCCTCCTGCGCCGAAGGGGGTGTGGTGGGGGTGCTGCCCGGGATCATCGGCGTGATCCAGGCCACCGAGGCGGTGAAGATCATCACCGGCATCGGCACCACCTTGAGCGGCCGCCTGCTGCTGTTCGATGCCCTGGGCATGAAGTTCCGCGAGCTCAAGTTGCGGCCCAATCCCGAGCGTCCGGTGATCGAGAAGCTGATCGACTACCAGGAGTTCTGCGGCGTGGGCGGCAGCGCCCCCGGCCAGGAGGAGGCCGGTGCCGTGGCGAGTGTGGGGGTGGTGGAGCTCAAGGCCCTGCTCGATGGCGACACCAGCGGCCTGGTGCTCCTCGATGTGCGCAATCCCCCCGAGGCGGAGATCGCCGCGATCCCCGGCGCCACCCTCATCCCCCTCGACCAGATCGAGAGCGGCAGCGCCATCGAGCGGGTGCGGGAGCTGGCGGCCGGTAAGCAGTTGTACGTGCACTGCAAGCTCGGCGGCCGCAGCGCCAAGGCCCTGATCGCCCTGAAGCGCCACGGCATCGAAGGGATCAATGTGGCCGGCGGCATCGACGCCTGGAGCCAGGAGGTGGATCCCTCCGTGCCCCGCTACTGAGCCCACCCCATGCCAGCAGGGGACGGGCAGGGCGGGGGCCGGCGGCAGGAGCGGGAACGGCAGCGGCACTTCCAGCGCCGCTTGGTGAGGCTCGAGCCCCAGTTCGTGCCCCTGCTGTTCAGCGTGCTGCTGCCGGTGGTGCTGCTGCCGGTCGCCGCCCTGCCGGGCGGCCATTTCAACTGGCTGCTGCCGGTGCTCCTGACTTTCCAGGTGGTCCAGTCGCTGCGTGCCTTGCCCGCCCTGGGCCCCGGCCGGCTTGCCCAGCTGAGCCTGGCCGTGCAACGCCTGCTCGGTTTCGGAGCCGCCGGGGGGATGTGGACCCTGGCCCTGCTGGATCACCACGGCGGCCACCTGTTGCTGCGCTTCGCGGTGCTGCTGCTTGCGGGGCTGTTCTCCCTGCTGGCTTCGCTCAAGCTGATCGTGCTGCTTGCCCTGGTGCCGCGGGTGAATGCAAGGGTGATGGCCGGGGCTGCGGCGGGTTACATCTACCTCGGCCTCACCGGTGGCCTGGTGGCTTCAGCGCTGCAGCTGATCATTCCGGGCACCTTCTCCCTGGGGATCCAGCGCGGCCATGAGCTGCTGGTGGACCGACTCACCTACTTCAGCTTCGTGGTGCTGGCGGGGCTGGGGCTGGGGGATGTGCTGCCCCACAACCCGCTGGGGGAGCGGTTCGTGATCCTGCTCAGCCTCTCGGGCACCCTCTATATGGCCCTGCTGATGGGTCTGCTGATCGGCCGCTTCATCGCCACCCAGGAGGTGGAGCTGGAATTCGATGCCCTCGCCGATGAGGTGGAGGATGCGGCCAGCCCGATCGCCGACCGCATCGCTCGGCTGGCGGGGCGGCTCGGCGCTGTGCGGCAGTCCGGTCGGCCGGAAGGAGGCCGCTCGGGGCCTGCCGACGGCGATCCGCCTCAGTAATCCACGCCGCGCTTGAGGTCCACCCCCCGTTCGGCGTAGTGCTTGTGGCACACCATTTCGGAATGGACGCTGGCCAGGTCGAAGTAGGCGGGCCGGCTCTTGCAACGGCCGGTGATGATCACCTCGGTTTCGGCGGGCTTGCGCAGCAGGGTCTGCACGATCGGCTCCACCGGCAGCAACTCGAGATCCACGGTGGGGTTGAGCTCATCGAGGATCACGGTCTTGTAGAGGCCACTGGCGATGGCGGCCCGGGCGATCTCCCAGGCCCGCTCGGCCTCGACGTAGTCGATCGGCTGCTGCTGGCCGCGCCACACGATCGCGTCGCGGCCGGAGCGCAGGTGATCGACCAGATGGGGATAGCTCTCGCGCAGTGCCGCGATCGCCGCATCCTCGGTGTAGCCGTTGCCGCCCTTGAGCCACTGCAGGATCAGCACCCGGTGGCTCTTGTCCTGGCTGATGCCGCGCCCGATCGCCTGCAGCGCCTTGCCCAGGGCACTGGTGGATTTGCCCTTGCCCTCACCGGTGTAGATCTCGATCCCATCGAGGCCCCGGGCCTGCGGATCGGCCTCGGCCTCGGGACCCAGGATTTCGCCGTCCGCACCCCGGCGGCGGTGGGCCCGCATCTCGGAATGGAGATCGGCCAGCTGCACCAGCTCCCGCGGCGCCCCCCGGCCGGTGCAGATCACCTCCATACCGGCCGGCTTGGCCCCCAGGGTGCGCACCACCTCGGCCGTGTCGAGCAGGCCGAGGTCGAGTACGGGGTTGAGCTCATCGAGCACCACCACCGAATAGAGATCGCTGGCGATGGCGCCCTTGGCGATGTCCCAGCCCCGCTGGGCCTCCTGGCGATCGAAACGGGTGGCCTGCTCGGCGGTGAAGTAGTCGCCCCGGCCGGTGCGCACCTGGTCGATCAGGTGGGGAAATCCCTGCTGCAGGGCCTCGATCGCGGCGTCCT
Organism: Cyanobium sp.; assembly: GCA_044370835.1. Classification (GTDB taxonomy): domain Bacteria; phylum Cyanobacteriota; class Cyanobacteriia; order PCC-6307; family Cyanobiaceae; genus Cyanobium. The sequence continues at coordinate 79,618 of JBILUS010000008.1, forward strand.
CGTCGTAGGAGCGGCCCGGACCCTTGAGGAAGCGCAGCAGCAGCACCCGGGTGCGCTTGCGTTCGCAGATGCCCAGGCCGATGGTGCGCAGCACCACCCCGAGGGCGGCCTGGCTTTTGCCCTTGCCGTCGCCGTCATAGATGTGCAGCTGGCCGTGGGCGCGCTCGTCGCTGCCGGCGGCGGTGCGGATGCCGATGCCCCGGCCCGTGCCCCGCTGCGGTGTCTGGGTGCTGCTGGGGGGCGGCGTCATGGGCGGATGGTGGTAGGCGGATGCTACCGAGGTCCGCCGGCCCCACGGTCCGCCCCGGCTTGCCAGGATCACCGCCATGACCCGCGAATGGCCCATCCGGCCCCCCCTCACCCTGCTCGAGACCCTGCCGGATCCGCTGCAGGCGGCCTACGCCGCGGTCTGCGACCGGCTGGATGGCCTGGACAGTGTGGTGGTGGCCTATTCCGGCGGCGTCGACAGCACCCTGGTGGCGGCATTGGCCCAGCAGCGGCTGGGGGGGCGGGCCCTGGCCGTGACCGGCATCTCCCCGGCCCTGGCCCCCCACCTGCGCCAGGAGGCCCGGGACCAGGCCCACTGGCTGGGGCTGGCCCACCGCGAGGTGGCCACCGCTGAGCTGGCCGATCCGGCCTACGCCGCCAACCCCGCCGACCGCTGCTACGCCTGCAAGCGCGAACTGCACGGCCTGCTGGAGCCGATCGCCGCCAGCCTGCCTGGTGCGGTGGTGCTCGATGGGGTCAACCACGACGACCTGGCCGACCATCGCCCCGGTCTGCGGGCCGCCCTGGAACGCGGTGTGATCTCGCCGCTGGCCGAGGCCGGAATCGACAAGCAGGGGGTGCGCCGCCTTTCCCGCGCCCTCGGCCTGCCCTGGTGGGACAAGCCGGCCCAACCCTGCCTGGCCTCCCGTTTCCCCTACGGCGAGCCGATCACGGCGGGCCGGCTGCAGCGGGTGGCGGCGGCGGAAACCTGGCTGCGGCAGCAGGGATTCACCGCCCTGCGGGTGCGCAGCCAGGGGGAAACGGCCCGGATCGAGCTGCCCGCCGATGCCTTGGCGGCCGCCCTGGAGCGGCTGGCCCGGGGGCCGCTGCGCCAGAAGCTGGTGGCGGCCTTCGCCGACCTGGGCTTCACGGCGGTGGCCCTCGATCTGGAGGGCCTGGTGAGCGGCAAGCTCAACCGCGATCTGGCGGGCCTTAGCACGGCTCCCCCAGCTGAGCTCCGCTGACGGCCGCCCCATGAAAAACGGGGGGCTGGTGCCCCCCGCTGCTGGATGGTCTGACGGTTCTCAGACAGGCGCTAGCTGGGGATCCCGTTCGCTGCCGGCGATCGAGCCCGGGGTTTCGCGGCGGAAGCTGGTGAGCTTGTGGTTGGCGGCTCCCAGTTCATCGGCCAGCACCTGGCAGGCCCTCTCCGGCATGGTGTGGTCACCGCAGGTGAACACATCCACAGCCGCATAGCCCGATTCGGGCCAGGTGTGGATCGAGATGTGGGATTCGGCCAGGAGGGCCAGCCCTGTGACCCCTTGGGGTTCGAAGCGGTGGGTGATCAGGTTGAGCAGGGTTGCACCGGCACGCTTGGCTGCTGTCGTGATGGTGTCCCTGAGGAAAGCTTCGTCGTCGAGCCGCGAACTATCGCAGTCGTAAAGCTCGAGGATGCAGTGTTTCCCAACCGCGTCGGTGATGGCGGGCGTGGGGCAGGGTTGCGCGGCGGTTGCACTCCATCCTGGGTTCGGGTGGAGGCAGGACAGGCTCTGGTTCATCGAATCCAGGCAAACAGCAACCCACCATAGGTGCAGATGGCGCTGCACCTGGGTGGATTTCCGACCGAACACACCGGGCCGAGCGCCAGCGCCGATTCAGGGCGTGCCGGAACTCTGGCGGCAGGGGGCATCCCCGGAGTGAGTTCAGCTCTCCAGGAGGTTGCCCTGCTCCATTCGCACCACCTGGGCGGCGGTTCGCCAGCCGCCGCTGAAGGCCTCGAGGTGGGTGGCGCTCACCAGGCATTGATGCCCCTCCCCCACGGCCTCCAGCAGCAGGTGCTGGCGGCGCGGGTCGAGTTCGGCCAGCACGTCGTCGAGCAGAAGCAGGGGCGGTTCCCCCACCACCTGCCCCACCAGCTCCAGCTCCGCCAGCTTGAGGGAGAGCACCAGGGTGCGCTGCTGGCCTGCCGAGCCGTAGCGACGTGCCGCTTGCCCCCCCAGCAGCAGCTCCACTTCATCGCGCTGCGGACCCACCTGGCACTGGCCCAGCCGTTCCTCCTCGCTCCGCTGGCTGCGGAGCTGCTCGGCCATCGCCTGGCGCCAGGTGTCCTCCTCCAGGGCCTCCTCCACCGCCACCAGGACGGTGCCGCTGCGATAGGCCAGCTCCAGCGGTTCCCCCCCGCCCCCAAGCCGCTCCTGCCAGGCCGCCGCCAGGGGGTTGAGGCGGGCGAGGGCCCGCCGCCGGCGCCGGTGAAGGCGGGTGCCCACCAGGGCCATCTGCTGGTCGAAGGCCTCCAGCAGCGCTTCCCGCTGGTTGCCCCCCAGGCCGCGGCGCAGCAGCTGGCTGCGCTGGCGCAGCAGGCGGCCGTAGCGGCTCACCAGGGCGCCGTAGACCGGTTCGAGCTGCAGCACCACCCGGTCGAGCCATTGCCGCCGCAGGGCCGGTTCGCCCCGCACCAGGTCCAGATCCAGGGCGCTGAATCCCACGCAGCGCAGCGGGCCGATCAGGTCGAGCTGGCGTTCCAGGGTGCGGCCGTTGCGCAGGGCCTGCCGGCCTCCCTGGCGCCGCAGCTCCAGCTCCAGCAGGTCCCCCTCATCGGTGAGGGCGCGCAGGCGGCTCATGGGCTCACCGTGGCGGATCAGGTCGCGGTCGCTGCTGCAGCGGTGTGAGCGAAGGCTGGTGAGCAGTTCCACCCCCTCCAGCAGGTTTGATTTCCCTTCGCCGTTGGCGCCGATCACCAGCAGCCGCGGCGCCGCGAAGGTGAGGTGCACACCGCGGATGTTGCGGTGGTGCAGCAGCTCCAGGCGATGCAGCCGGATGGGACTGGGGCGGTGAGCGGTTAAGGTACGTCCATCAGGTTCGGACAGCCTTCCGGCACCGTCTGCCTCTGATCGTCTGCGCTGCGATCGGTCTCGCTCTGGGCATGTAGCTCAGTTGGATAGAGCATCAGATTCCGGTTCTGAGGGTCGGGGGTTCGAGTCCCTCCATGCTCGTGGTTCCGATTCAGCGCCTGCCCCGATCGGCTCCCGCTCCGGCGGGGGCCTTTTTTCTGGTGTCCGCCCGCTGGGGCAGTGATGCCGCAGCTGGATCGGGCCTCAGGGGCGCCGCAGCACGAGTCCCATGGCCCGGATGCCGCCGGGGTCGACCACAAAGCCGACGCGGCTGAGGATCTCGAGGGCCTCGGGCGGGGCCGAGAGGGAGATGCTGCAGCCCCCCAGTTCTCGCCGCAGCCGGCCCAGGGCCGTGCGCACCAGTGCCGTGATCACCTCGCTGCGGGCCGGATCGGCCGGATCGGAGAGCAGGTCCCAGAGGTTGGCATTGAGGGCCTGGTCGCTGGTGGCCCGCACGAAGCCCACCGTGCGGCCCCGGGGGTCGGTGACGCTGAGGTGCCAGGCGCTGCAGGCCAGGGTCGCCTGCCAGCGCTGGGGGCTGCGGCTGCGGTCGCCGCTGGCCAGCAGCAGCCGGTTGAGGGCATCGGGGCCCACTCCCCCCGCCACTCCATCACCCTGGCTGACGCCTGGCCCGTCGGCCAGCTCGCCCTGGCTGCCCTGGTGCAGGGTGTAGCCCTCCGGCAGGTGGGGGGGGGCGCTGGCAGAACGGAAGGGGATCAATCGCGAGGTGAAGCGCTCCAGCGGTGGCATTAGCCGGTGTTGCGCATGCCGGCGGCGATGCCGTTGATCGTGAGCAGGGCCCCTCGCAGCAGCTCGCTGCGGCTGTAGGTGCGGCCGTCCACACCCCCCTCCACCGCAGCCGGACCTTCGCTCATCGGCGGCTGGCGGTTCTGGTCCCGCAGGCGCCGCAGCAGGGCCACCTGCAGGAAGCCCAGCGGCACGATCGTGCGGTTGCGCAGATCCACCGAGAGCTGAAGGGCCGGATCGGCATCGAGCAGGCGGGTGTGGTTGCTGATGCGCAGCACCAGATCGTGGGTGAGGGTGAATTCGCTGGCGATGGCCGCGAAGATCGCCGCGAAGGCCTCGCGGTTTTCGGGCCGGCCGAGCGAGTGCACATAGTGCTGGGCCAGCTCCAGATCCACTTTCGAGAGGGTCATCTCCACCTTGGAGATCAGCATGCGGAAGAAGGGCCAGCGCTGGTAGAGCAGCTGCAGCAGCTCCATCTGGTCGGGGTCGTCCTGCAGCTCCTGCTGCAGGGCCGCCCCCACCCCGTACCAGCTGGGCAGCAGGAAACGGCTCTGGGTCCAGCCAAACACCCAGGGGATGGCCCGCAGGCTGGAGAGGTCCTTGGCGCCGCTCTTGCGCCGGGCCGGCCGGCTCGAGATCTGCAGCTTGCTGATCTCCTCGATCGGCGTGACCTGCTGGAAGAAGGCCACCAGTTCGGGGTTGTCGTGCACCAGGGCGCGGTAGTGGTCGCGGGAGCGGGCCGCCAGCCGCTCCATCAGGGCGTTCCAGCTCGGGGTGTCGTCGATCGGGGCGCTCACCATGCTGTTCTGCAGCACGGCGGTGGTGACGGTCTCGAGGTTGTAGAGGGCCAGTTCAGGCAGGGAGTACTTGGAGGCCAGCACCTCGCCCTGCTCGGTGATCTTGATCCGGCCCCGCAGGGTGCCGCTGGGCTGGGCCAGGATCGCCTGGTAGGCCGGACCGCCGCCCCGGCCCACCGAGCCGCCGCGGCCGTGAAAGATGCGCAGGGCCACGCCGTGGCGAGTGGCCAGCTGCTGCAGGGCGATCTGGGCGCGGTGGATCTCCCAGTTGCTCGAGAGGAACCCGGAGTCCTTGTTGCTGTCGGAGTAGCCGAGCATCACCTCCTGCAGGGGCTGGCCCCCTTCGCGTCCGCTGCCGAGCAGCTCCCGGTAGAAGGGATCGGCGAACAGCCGGCCCATCACCGCCGGGGCACCCTGGAGGTCCTCGACCGTTTCGAACAGGGGGATCACCAGCAGGCGCGATTGGCGCGCCATCGGATCCACCAGCCCCGCCTCCTTGGCCAGCAGCACCACCTCCAGCAGGTCGGAGACCGTGTGGCTCATCGAGATGACGTAGGTGTTGCAGATGCGGGCCCCGAATTCCTGCTGGAGCCGCTTCAGCATCCGGAACGTCGCGAAGGTTTCGGCGGTGGCCGGGGTCCAGCGGGCGGCCGGCGGCAGCAGCGGGCGGCGGGTCTGCAGTTCGCCGAGCAGCCAGGCGATGCGGCTCTCCTCGTCCATCTCGCCGTAGGGCAACGGCAGCTGCAGGTAGCGGGTCAGTTCGTCGATGGCATCGCTGTGGCGGGTGCTCTCCTGGCGGATGTCGAGGCTGGCCAGGCAGAAGGAGAAGATGTGGACCTGGCTGAGCAGTTCTCCCAGCGACTCGCAGCTCAGGCCGGTGGCCACGAGGCTGTCGCGCACCAGTTCGAGATCGGTGCGGAATTCATCGGCCGTGCCGTAGTGCAGATCGGCCGCCGGGCCGGGCCCGGAGAGGCCCTCGGCGCTGGGGGGCAGGCCGGTGGGTTCGCCGGGTGATTCCCAGCCGCCATCGGAGAGCTGCTGGTTGCGGGTCTGGGTGAGGCGCAGGCGCTCGAGCACATAGCTGAGCTTGAGGCGGTAGGGCTCGAGGCGGTAGCGGGCGGCCCGCTCGTCGTAGATCTCCGGGAAGCGCAGCCGGTCCATCTCGAGCGATTCCAGCAGGGCCGGACTCACCTGACTCCACTGCATCGAGATGCTGAGCTGGTCGCGCAGCTGCTCCACCGATTTCACATAGCGCTTCAGCATCAGCTCCCGCTGGTAGCAGGCGGTGCGCCAGGTGATCTCCGGCGTGACCGAAGGGTTGCCGTCGCGGTCGGAGCCAACCCAGGAGCCGAAGGTGCAGAAGGCGTCGGGGGGGGGGGTGACATCCGGATAGCTGGCCCGCAGCGCGGAGCGGATGCGCTGCTGAAGCTGGGGCATGGCATCGAAGAGCACCTCCTGGAAGTAGTGGAGGGCGTAATCCACCTCATCCAGCACCGAGGGTTTGAACTGGTGCAGTTCATCGGTGCGCCACCACAGCCGGATCTCCTCCTCGAGCTGCTGGCGGCAGCGCACCTGCTCTTCGCTGCTGAGGGCCCGGCCCTCCTCCAGCTTCTGGATCAGGCTGGCCACCCGCCGCTGCTTGTGGCGCACGGTGTGGCGCACGATCTCGGTGGGATGGGCCGTGAACACCAGCCGGATGTCGAGTTCCCGCAGCACGTTTTCGATCTGGGCCGGCGGCACCCCCAAGGCCCGCAGCCGCTCGAACAGCTGCCGGAAGGTGGCCGGATCACTCTGGCTGGCGAGGGGGGGAAGGAAGGGGTCGTTGCTGCTGGCCGACTGGCCGCTCTGGAGACTCTCGAGGTAGGTGTCCTCCTCGATGTGCTGCTCGAGGATGTTGACCAGTTGGAAATAGAGGGAAAAGGCACGGGCGGCGGCGATCCCATCGGCCAGATCCATGTCGCGGATCACCGCCACGATCGCTTCGCTATCACCGCTGCGGAAGCCGGATTGCTCATCGCTGCTGCTGATCTCCGGCGGGTTGAGCGGACCGCTGAGTTCCTTGAGGCGGATCAGCCGCTCCACCTGGGGCTGGGGGCACTCGCTGCGCAGCACGGTGAGCCAGAGGTCCTCCACCAACTCCAGCCGCTCGCCCAGCAGGCGGCCCACCGCTGCGGGCACCTCGGCGGTGGGCCCCAAACCGGGGGCGGAAACGGATCCCGCGGCTTCGGGAATTGCGGCTGGCGCTGGGGATGGCGGCCGCATGGGTGCTCGGGAGAGAGAGGAGGAATTCATGATCATCCCAAAGCGTGCGATGGATCTGTCGCAAGGCATGCCTCAAGCGTCTTTTCCCGGGCTTCCAACTCCCGGGCCTCCATCGCCAGGATCGCGGCCACCGGCTGGCCGGCCCGGTGCAGGGCCAGCCAGCGCATGGCGGCATTGCCGCGGCTGAGCAGGTCGGCCAGGGGGGCCAGCACGCCGCCGAGTCCGAGCTCGGCCGCTAGCGGTGCCACGCCCTCCAGTTCGCGCTCGATCCAGTCGCGGGCGATCACGGGGCTGCCGTCGCGCCAGTGCCGCAGTTCCGCATCGAGGCTGTCCTGGGCGGCGGACCGGTCGTTGGTGTCGGCCAGCAGGGCCAGCTCGGCGGGGGTGAGGCGGCTGGCCCGCAGGGGATCGAGGCTGCCGGGGTCGGCCAGGAGCTGGAGCAACCGCAGTTCCACGAAGGCGGTGACGGCCAGCAGCTCGCTCGGGTCGGCGATCAGGTCGCAGATGCGCAGCTCGATGCGGTTGAGGTCGTGGGGGCGGTCGTCACCGTTGGGCCGCACCGAGGTCCAGAGGTGGCGCACGTTGGTCATCGCACCGGAGGCCAGCTGCTCCTTGACCCAGTGGATGTAGTGGGCGTGGCTGAGGAACAGCGGCACCTCCAGCGGTGTGAGGGGGAACTGCAGCCAGCGCTGCGAGTGAGCCCCGGTGGGCCGGCCATCGAGGAAAGGGGAGCTGGCGCTCAGGGCCAGCAGCAGGGCGGCCTCGCAGCGGATCAGCCGCAGCCCGGCGAAGAGGGGCTCCATCACCGCCATGCCCAGGTTGATGTGCACGCTGGCGGTCACCACCCGGGTGCCGTAGGTGTGCTCGATGTAGGCGTGGTAAGGGTTGTCCGGATCCGACCGTTCGAAATGGTCGGCCCCGCCGGTGGCCAGGGTGCTGCCCGGCAGCAGGGTGAGGCCCCGGGGCTCCAGCCAGCGGCGCAGGCGTCGGCGCGGCTCCAGCAGCAGGGCGAGCTGGCGCGGATAGCTGGCCTCGGGCGGGGTGGTGTACTCCAGGTTGCGGTGGTCCGGCTCGGTCACGAACCCCTCCAGCTCCCGGGCCGCGGCGGTGGCGCAGCCCACCACGGTGCCGTCGGGCCGGCCGGTGTACATCTCCACTTCAAAGCCCTTCAGCAGGAGGGGGCTGCTCATCGCTGGTGGGGTCCGGGGGAGGAGGGTTGGTCCGCGGGCGCGGGGGGCAGGAGGCATGCCAGGGATTTGAGCATGCCGCGGGCCTTGTTGAGGGTTTCCTCGTACTCGGCGGCCGGCACCGAATCCGCCACGATTCCGGCCCCGGCCTGCACCCGCACCCGCCAGCCCGGAACAGGGTCGCCGGGGAGGGGAGGCAGCACCACCATGGTGCGAATCGTGATCGCCGTGTTCAGGGCTCCGCTCAGGTCCACGGCGCCGTAGACGCCGGAGTAGGGCCCCCGCGGATCGGGCTCGTGGGCGTGGATCAGCTGCATCGCGCGGATCTTCGGCGCTCCGCTCACGGTGCCCGCCGGGAAGCAGGCCATCAGCAGATCCCACACGTCGTGGCGGGGATCGAGCTGGCCCTCCACCTGGCTGACGATGTGCATCACGTGGGAGTAGCGCTCGATCACCATCAGGTCCTGCACCGTCACGCTGCCGGGGCGGCAGACCCGGCCCAGGTCGTTGCGGCCCAGGTCCACCAGCATCACGTGTTCGGCCCGTTCCTTCGGATCGGCCAGCAGTTCCTCGGCCAAGGCCCCATCTTCCCGCCCGTCGGCGCCGCGGGGACGGGTGCCGGCGATCGGCCGCAGCGAGGCTTTCACGCTGCCATCCTCTTGCGGTTCGGCCTTCACCATCACCTCGGGGCTGGAGCCGATCAGGAACCAGTCGCCGAAGTTGAAGAAGGCCATGTAGGGGGAGGGGTTGACCATCCGCAGGCTGCGGTAGAGGTCGAAGGGATCGCGGTCGATCCGGGCCTCAAGCCGCTGGCTGAGCACGAGCTGGAACACATCGCCGGCGGCGATCGACTCGCGGCCTTGGCCCACGGCCGCCTCGAAATCCTCCCGGCTTCGGTTGGCGGTGGTCTGGAGCCCCCCACTGGGCTCGTCGTGCCAGTCAAGGGGGGAGATGCTGGCCGGGAGGGGGGCATGCATGCGTGCCTCGAGCTGGGCGATCCGTGCCGCCGCCGCGTCCCAGGCCTGGCCGGGATCCGCGCCGGCGCTGAGGTCGGCGTAGGCCACGGCGGTGATCTGCCGCTTCACCTGGTCGAACACCAGCAGGCTGTCGGCCAGCATCCAGCAGCCGTCGGGGGGATCGCCGGGGCCGGGATCATGCACCGGCACGGTGGGCTCGATCCAGCGGATCAGTTCGTAGCCCCAGCAGCCGAACAGTTGGCCCAGGGGGGGCAGCCCCGGCACGGCCGCGGGGCGGATCGGGGCGAGGCAGTGGCGCAGCACCTCGAAGGGGTTGCCGGCAAGGGCGTCACAGCGGCCATCGCGCCACTGGCGCTCAGCCCGCTCGCCGCGGCAGGTGAGGCTCCAGAGCGGGTCGCCCACCACCACGCTCCAGCGGCCCAGCCGCTCACCCCCCTCCACCGACTCGAGCAGCACGCCGTGGCGCCCCCCGGCGCCCACCTTGAGCCAGGTGGTGAGAGGGGTTTCCAGGTCGGCGGGCCAGCGCCTCCAGAGGGGCACGAAGGTGGAGCCCGCAAAGGCCCCGTCCCTGCGGACGGCTTCCGCGAGGAAGGCGGTGCGGTCGGCGGCGCGATCGGTACCCGGCATCAGGACGAGACAGGCAGGCAAAAAAAACGGGGCTTGCCGCCCCGCCGTTATAGATGCTCGAGGGTTCGGGCTTCAGACCTCGTAGGGCTCCTTGCCGCTGAACTTGAGGCTGGCGGGATTGGGGTTGGCACCGATCCGGCGCGCGTTGTGGCCCACCATTTCGCGGCCCTCGTTCACCTTCTCGGGGAAGACGCCATCCTTGGGATGGAGGAATTCGGTGTCGCCACCGGGGTAGATCCGGTAGATCTTGAAGTCCTCGATCCGGGGCTTGAACTTGGTGCGCAGCTGGGTGCCAAGGGCCAGGCACTGCTCCTTGCGGGCGAAATACATCAGGTTTTCGCCGGCATGCATCTCGGCGGCACCGCCGGTGGGCAGCTCAAACGCCTGGGCCGCTCCGCTGGTCCAGGTGATGGCGTATTTCTCTTCCGTTTCAGCGGCGTTGAGCAGGCCGCCCGTGCTGCCGATGAACTTCGGAAGTTGACCAGTAAGGGCCGTTGCAGGCATGGCTCAAGGACCGTTTCAGCCGGAAGCTAGCACCGTGATTCGGCCGCTTCGGCGGGGCTGAGCGCACTCTTCACACCCGTCAACAAAGGTCGGCCGCGGCGCCCGGATCGCCCTCCGCCACGGGGAAGAACACCGTGAGGCTGGACCCTCCCCGTTCCGTGAGCCGGCCGCCGAGACGGTGGAAGAGCTGCTGGGTCGCCTGGCGGCTGAGCTGGAGGCTGCCGGTGTCAGGGTTCCAGCTCAGCACCGGGCCGACCAGATCGGTGCGGGCCGCGGCGGCCGCCGCACCCTCGGATCCGTCGCTGCGGCCGGCCGGATCGGTGCTGGTGAGCTGCAGTTTGAGACGAGAGCCCGCCGGCTGGAGGCTGAGGCCCACGCCACTGCCGCTGGCCAGGCTGCGGCCGAAGCGGTCGATCAGGCCGCCGAGCATGGTCTCCAGCCGGGTGGGATCGCTGAGTACCGGCGGCAGGTCGGGGGCGATCGTGAGGGTGAGCACCAGATCACGGCGGGCCAGCTGGCGTTGCCACAGGCCCTGCAGGTCCATCAGCAGGCGGCTGAGGTCGGTGCGGGCCAGTTCACTGGCGCTCAGGGGCTGGCTGCGGCCGGGCTGGCGTTGCAGTTCCGCCGCCAGGAAGATCAGGCCGAAGCGGTCGATCTGTTCGCTGCACTCGCCGTCGATCTGCTCCAGCCGTTGCCGCACCAGAGGCGGCAGTTCGGGGCGCCGCAGCAGGGAGCGGATCAGGGTGCGGATCGTGGCCAGGGGGGTGCGCACCTCGTGGGTGAGGGCCTCCAGCAGGGCCAGTTCAGCGTTGGCGGCGCGGCGCTGGCCCGTCCCGTCCGGTCCGCTGCCGCCACCATCGGCGGCCGGGCTGCCCGGCGGCGCGGCAACGGCCCCCTCCGCCGGCGTCGCCGTGGAGCGCACCAGGGGCTGAAGGGTCACGCTGGGGGCCATGCCAGCCAGGCGCTGGGCCAGCAGAGGCCAGAACCGCAGCGCCAGGCCCGGGTCGTTGTCGAGCGGACCCAGCGCCTGGAGGCCCTGCCGCAGCCGGGCCGCCTCGCCGGGGGCGTCCTGTTCGAGGCGCCGGTTGAGCACCTGCAGGGCGGCCGAGAGCACCGGGGCGTCGAAGCGCACCAGCAGGCGCCGCTGACCCGGGGGACCCTCCAGGGCCAGGGCCACCTGCACGCTGGGGGTGATCAGCAGCAGCAGCGGGTCGGTGCCGTCCTCCTCCCGCAGTGGCAGCCGCTGGAAGCGGAAGCCGCCGGGCCCCGGTTCGCCGCCCGGATCGGGCCGGCCGGGCAGGAGGGGGGCGGCCGGCAGCAGCTGGCCGATCTCCTCGGGGGCCCACACCCAGCCCTGCAGGCCGCGCAGCAGCTCCGGTTCGTAGAGCGCCGGCAGTGGCGCCGCCAGCCAGATCCCCCGCGCCGGCGTCGCCTCACCGGCCAGCAGATCCCCCTGGAGGGTGGCCAGGGCAGCCCACCATTGGCGCCGCGCGCTGTCGTCGTCGCTGCCGCCGGCCGGCACGCCCCGGGCCAGGTCGCGCCGGATCGCCTCGAAACCAGCCCCCTGTTCAACTCCTGGTTCAACCATCGTCAGGATCCCCCTGAGGCGGCAACGGGCTGGAGCACGGGCTCAGCGTGTCCTCACCAGCGGCGGCTGCCGCGGCTGCGGCGCATCACCGCGGCGCAGAGACCGAGGGATACGAAGTTCACCAGCATGGCCGAGCGGCCGTAGCTGACCCAGGGCAGGGGAATCCCCGTGATGGGCCCCAGGCCGATGGTCATGAAGATGTTGACCACCACCTGGAACATCAGCATCGCGCCGATGCCCACCACCACCAGCGATTCCACATCGGTACGGGCCCGGGTGGCGATCTGGATCAGGCGCCAGCAGAACAGGGCATAGGCCAGCACCATCAGCGTGGAGCCGATGAAGCCGGTCTCCTCCCCCATCGCACTGAAGATGAAGTCGGTGTGCTGCTCCGGGATGAAGCGCAGCTTGGTGAGCATGCCGTTCATCAGCCCCGTTCCCCAGAGGCCTCCCGAGCCGATGCCCACCTTGCTCTGCAGCAGGTGATAGCCGCCCCCGAGGGGGTCCTTGGACGGATCCAGGAACATCACCAGCCGGTCCCGCTGGTGGGGCTTGAGGCCATGGCTCCATAGCCAGGGGCTGGCCATGGCGAAGATCCCCTGCACCGCCAGGATCACGCTGAGCGCGACCTGCTTCCAGGGCAGGGAGCGCCAGGCGACCCAGCCCATCAGCGGAATCCACCCCGCCAGGGCCCAGGGCAGGGAGCCCGAGAGGATGGCCGTGACCAGGGGGGAGAGCAGCAGCACCACCCAGGCCAGAGGCATGCCGGCCCAGAAGAGCATCGTGAGCAGCATGGCCGCGAACACCAGGGAGGTGCCCAGATCGGGCTGGACGAACACCAGTACCCAGGGCAGGCTGATCACGGCAGCTGGCCGCAGCAGATCAACCGGGCGTTCCACCGGATAGCGGGCCAGCACCCCGGCCAGCAGCAGGATGGCCGACAGCTTGGCGAACTCCGACGGCTGAACGTAGAAGCCGCCGATGTTGATCCAGCTCTGGGCCCCGAGGGCGGAGGTGCCGATCACCCGCACGGCGATCAGGCTCGCCACCGTGAGGCCGTAGATCGGCCACTGCAGCGCCTGCACCCGCTCGATCGGCAGCCGCGCCACCAGCAGGGCAATGCCCATGCCCACCGCCGCCGTGACCCAGTGCTGGTACCAGTCGGCGTAGTCGGCCTGGCGCTGGGTGCTGGCGATCAGGATCCCGGCCACCAGGGTCAGGGCCAGGGGGATGCCCCAGAGGAGCAGGTCGGTGTTGCGGAAGGGGAGGCGGCTGCGGCGGCCTGGCCTGGTGCCGGCGCTGCGCCGGGCCGTGGAACTGCTCACCGCTGCCTCAGGCCGGAGTGGCCGCCGCTCCGCAGCGGACGGCCAGTGCGGCGGCCAGGGCCAGGAAGGCGCGGCCACTGGCCGATTGCGGGGCCGCCAGCACCACCGGAAGCCCCTGATCGCCGCCCTCCTGGACCGCCATCTCCAGGGGCAGTTCGGCCAGCAGGGGAACCCCCGCTTCGTCGGCCAGGCGCCGACCGCCGCCTTGGCCGAAGATCGGGTAGCGGCGGTCCGGCAGGTCGGGCGGGATGAAGCCGCTCATGTTCTCCACCACCCCGAGCACCTCCACCCCCATCTGCAGGAACATCGCCAGGCCGCGCCGGGCGTCCTGCAGGGATACCTGCTGGGGGGTGGTCACGATCACCACGCCGGCCATCGGCACGGCCTGGGCGACCGTGAGCTGGGCATCGCCGGTGCCGGGCGGCAGGTCCACCACCAGCACATCCCGCTCGCCCCAGTCCACCTGGTAGAGAAATTGGCGGATGATGCCGTTGAGCATCGGGCCGCGCCAGATCACCGGCTGGTTCTCCTCGATCAGCAGGCCCATCGACACCATGGCGATGCCGCAGGTCTCGATGGGGATCAGGATCTGTTCGCTGCCGCCGGCTCCGCGCACCTCCGGGCTGCGGTCGGCCACACCGAGCATGGTGGGGGCATTGGGGCCGTAGATGTCGGCATCGAGCAAGCCCACCTTCAGGCCGGAGGCCGCCAGGGCGCAGGCCAGGTTCACCGCCACGGTGCTCTTGCCCACCCCACCCTTGCCACTGCTCACGGCGATCACCTGGCGCACGCCGTTCACCGGCTGGCGGGGCGGCATGCCGCCGGGGCCGCCCGGGCCATGGCCGGCGCCGCCGATCGGTCCGGCGGAGGGGGCTGGTGCGGCGGCCTCGGCCGGCTGAGCCACTTCGATCTGAACCGCGGCGATGCCGCTCACCGCCAGCAGGGCGGCACGGGCCTCGGCCGCGATCCGGTCCCGCTGGCTGTTGGCGAATGCCGGCAAGGTGAGCCGCAGGATCGCCCGTTCACCTTGCCGCCGCACCGGAGCGATCCAGCCGAGCTCCAGCAGACTGCGGCCGCTGCCCGCATCACGCAAGGAGGCCAGGGCCTCGCTCAGGGCGGTGGTGCCGGGGTCAGCTGCGGCCGCGGCAGCCTGATCTGGGGTGGCCATCCGGTGGGTACGGGCCGCGGGAGAGGGCGATCCTAGGGGGGTGCAAGCGGGGTCCAGCGGCCCGTGACAGTCCCTCTCGGGGGCTTGTGCCCGACCCCGACGGACTGAAAAGGTGGGCCGATCCCCTGCGTCTGCTCGGACGCACCCCTGCATGGCCCCGCCCCTTCCCCCGCCCCCCGCCGACTCCCGCAGCCGTGCCCGCGCCCTGCTGATGGGTCTGCAGGATTCGATCTGCGCCGGCCTGGAGCAGCTCGATGGCGAGGGGCGGTTCCAGGAGGAGAGCTGGGAGCGGCCTGAGGGCGGCGGTGGGCGCTCCCGGGTGATGAAGGCCGGCCGGGTGTTCGAGCAGGGCGGCGTCAACTTCTCGGAGGTCCAGGGGGAGCACCTGCCCCCCTCGATCCTCAGCCAGCGGCCCGAGGCCGAGGGCCAGCGGTGGTTCGCCACCGGCACCTCGATGGTGCTGCACCCCCGCAACCCCTACATCCCCACCGTTCACCTCAATTACCGCTACTTCGAGGCCGGGCCGGTGTGGTGGTTCGGCGGCGGGGCCGACCTCACCCCCTACTACCCCTTCCTGGAGGACGCCCAGCATTTTCATCGCACCCTCAAGGGTGCCTGCGACAGCGTGGATCCGGCCTATTACCCGGTGTTCAAGCCCTGGTGTGATGAATACTTCTTCCTGAAGCATCGCGGCGAGACCCGCGGCGTCGGCGGCATCTTCTACGACTACCAGGATCCGGCCGGCGAGCTCTACAAGGGTTCCGATCCGGCCGGCCTGGCCGCCGCCGCTGGCACCGCCGCCGGTGCCGTTCCCCAGGACTGGGAGAAGCTGTTCCGGCTGGCCTCGGCCTGCGGCCACGCCTTCCTGCCCAGCTACGTGCCGATCGTCGAGAAACGGCAGGCCCTGAGCTGGGGTGAGCGGGAGCGCCAGTTCCAGCTCTACCGGCGCGGCCGCTATGTGGAGTTCAACCTGGTTTTCGACCGCGGCACGATCTTCGGCCTCCAGACCAATGGCCGCACCGAATCGATCCTGATGTCCCTGCCGCCGCTGGTGCGCTGGGAGTACGCCTTCACCCCGGAGTCGGGCAGCCGCGAGGCCCTGCTCACCGATGTCTTCACCCGTCCGCAGAACTGGCTTGAGGATGGGGCCCTGCGGGACCGCTGCGCCCCCCACCAGGCGGTGGGCTGACTCCCGGCCCGTTCAGGGACTGGTCGCCACGGGTGGGGGCTGGATCGGGAGCGGCGAGCGGCCGGGATCCGGCGCCTCCGCCATGGTGCCGGGGGCCGTGCTCCCCGGGGCCGCGATGCCCCGCTGGATGGCGACCACAACCCGCTGGGCGATGTACTGGATCGTGCGCTCCCGGGTGCGCGGATCCCGCAAGGAGGCTTCCAGGGAGCCCTCCAGCTTGCCCACCTCCAGCAGGCCAATGCCCCGCTTCGGCCCCCCGAGCCGGTCGCGGAAGTTCATGGGGAACGCACCAAATTCCTGGGCCAGGCTTTCATCGATCGTGCTGAAGGGGCGATGCAGCGGCGGGATCAGGCCCGAACCCACCCCGGCGCTGCCATAGGCATCGAAGTGGATCTCGAGGGCATAGCCACCGGCCGCGGCATGGTCGCGGCCCACGCTCCAGTTGCTGCCGCTCTCGTCGCCGCTGAGCATGGTGCGCACCGGCGGGATGTGGAAGTTGATGTTGAGTCCCCGCTGCCGGCCGAGCACGGCCACGGCGTGGGCCACCTGCAGGCACCAGTAATGCTCATCGCTGATGCCGGGCCGCATTGGCGCCGCCCCGAAGAGCCCCACGGCCTCGCCGCTGGTGCCCGAGCCCCCGATGCCCTGGGCATCGGCATGGCCGGCCAGCATCAGGATCGGGATGGCCGGGGTCACGGCGCGGCTGCCGACCCAGTCCTTGGGCAGCCGCGAGCGGGGCCCGAGCAGGGGGTCGACCGCCGGGGCCGCCGGGGTGCCGCCCAGGCTCGAGACTGCCTGGGCCCGGGCGCCGTCGGGCAGGGCGAGGCCGAGCGCCACCAGGCCCAGCAGGGCGGAGGCCAGCGGCAGCACCCCCTGGCGCCGGTTCGTGGAGCGTGGCGAGAGCGGGGGCATCGGCCTGGGGAGCGGAGAGGATCGGGGGGTGAGGGCGGGTCCGGGCCGCAGGGGCTAGCGGCGGGGACGGGGACTAGATCGGCGAGGAGAGCAGGCGGCCGTCGCTGGCAAGCCCCAGGGTGGGGCCCAGCTCCGTTTCGATCGCGATCAGTTCGTCGCGGTGGGCCCGCAGCCGCAGGGTGCTGCCCGGCTCGTTCCGGTCGTCGATCAGCCGCAGCTCAAAGGTTTCGGCCCGCGAAGCCCGGCGGCGGTAGATCAGGCCTGCGGCCGGCCCGAGGGCTGCCAGCAGCAGGGGCCACCAGCCCAGCTGGGGCAGCACCTGGCGAACCACCAGGCCCAGGCAGGCGGCGCCCACGGCACCGAGCAGGGAGAGCAGCAGGGCAAGCGGCGCACTGGCCCCGACCTCGCCCCGGAAGCGGAGCAGGCTGCGCTCCGGGTCGCCGGTTTCGGTGCGCCAGCCCCGCTGGGTGAGCCAGCCGGTGAGGCCTTCCAGCACCTCCAGGGCCGGGCGGGGGGAATGAACCTCCACCACGGTGGTGCGGTCCTTGCTGGCGGCCCGCAGGAAAAACACCAGCCCCACCGCCAGCAGCAGGGTGAGCAGCAGGGTGGAGGCCAGGGTGGGCACGCAGGACCTGCAGCACGGCACTGCATTCTCCCCCATCGGGGCGGGAACGGTCTGGGGCACGATGAACCCTTCCCTGCCTCCGGTATTCCCCACCGGTGATCCGATGACCCAGGCCCGCAGCGCCCCAGGCCCCTCCGTGCCGCCGGCCCGCTTTGCCGTCTTCGACGGCGATCTCGATGCCGCCTGGCAGGAGCTGTATGGCGCGGCGCCTGCCCTGGCGATCGACACCGAGGCGATGGGTCTGCTGCACGGCCGCGACCGGCTCTGCCTGGTTCAGATCTGCGACAGCCACGACAACGTGAGCTGCATCCGCCTGGCCCGGGGCCAGCGGCAGGCTCCCCGCCTCCAGGCCCTGCTGGAGAACCCCGCGATCGAGAAGGTGTTCCACTTCGCCCGCTTCGATGTGGCGGCCCTGGCCGAAAACCTTTCGATCGCTGTGGATCCGATCTTCTGCACCAAGATCGCCAGCCGCCTGGGCCGCACCTATGCCCCCCGCCACGGCCTCAAGGATGTGGTGAATGAACTGGTGGGCGTGGAGCTCGACAAGCAGGCCCAGAGTTCCGACTGGGGCCGGGTGGAGGAGCTCAGCGACACCCAGCTGGCCTACGCCGCCGGCGATGTGCGCTGGCTGCTCGCCGCCCGCGACCGCCTCGAGGCGATGCTGCGCCGTGAGGAGCGCTGGGACCTGGCCCGGCGTTGCTTCGCCTGCATCCCGGTCTTTGCCGACCTCGACCGCCAGCGGTTCGGGTCGGTGTTCGAGCATTGATGCCCGCCCCGCGGCGGGCGGGGGCTGGGGGCTTCAGTCCTCCAGCATGAAATTCACGTCGTTGCCAACCGCCTCGAGCTGGTCGGTGAGCAGGGAGCCGTTGTCCACCCCGGCGGCGTTCGCCTCCTCCAGCATCCGCTCAGCGATGGCCTGGCGGGAGGCGCTGTCCCGAACCCCTTCCTGGGCGGAGCGGATCTCCACCTTGCGGCGGGCGGCCGACTGGCTGATGCCAAGGCGGCTGGCCAGCCGGCCGCAGGCGGCGTTGTAGTTGCGGTCGGGGATGCCGGCCATCGGGATACCGAGAATCTCTCCATCATCCTCCGCAGTGGCTGGGCCAGGGGCCGGGCCGCTTCAGGCCGGTGGCAGCAGGGCGGTATCGATCGCCGCCGCCAGGGCCGCGCTGCCGCCGGCCGCCCCCATCCGCTGGCGGCCGATCTGCCCGAGGCGCGCCCGCTCCAGCGGATCGGCCAGCAGGGCCAGCAGCCGCTTCTCCAGCTCCGCGGGGCTGTGGCAGGGCAGCACGGCCCCCCCGAGCAGCCGGCTCTGGCGCCGGGCGAAGCCCGCCTTGAACTGGGGACCGGGCCCCGGCAGCGACAGGGCCGGGACCCCGAGACCCACCAGCTGCTCGGTGGCGGTACCGGCGGTGGCCAGGCCTAGCTCCGACCAACTCGCCCAGTCCCCGAAGCGGCCTGGCCCCAGCAGCAGGTGCAGGTTGCCGCGCCGGCAGGCCAGGGCCGCCCCGCTGCCGGGGGGAATCGCCGTGGGTTCGAACCCGTTGCGGCGCAGCAGGGGCTCCAGGGTCGGTGGGTCCGGCCGGCTGCCGGTGGCCAGCAGCACGGTGGTGGGTTCGCCGCTGCGGGGCAGGCCCTGCAGCAGTCGCTCGAGGTTGCCCAGGGCCTCCGGCAGCCGGCTGCCCGGCAGCAGCAGCAGGCGCCGCTGACCCGCCAGCCAGGGGGGCAGGGGTGGGGCGTTGAAACCATCCATCATCGGATTGCCGGGGGCGGTGGCCGCCACGCCGTGGCGCCGCAGCCCGTCGGCCGTGCGGGGATCGCGCACCGCCACCAGGTGGCAGCGGGGTCGGGCCATCAGGGCCCACTCCCAGGGATCCCATTCGCTGCCCTTGAGCCGGTGGTAGCCATCGGCCAGGGGGCTGCGGCCCCAGCCCGCCGGCGGTGCGGAGGCCCAGGTGTGATCGCTCTTGGGGGTGCCGATGAAGCCATACGGCCCCCCACCGGCCCAGGCCAGCAGCAGGGGCAGCAGGTCTCCCACCGCCAGGATCGGATCGCCCGCCCGGCCCCAGCGGCGCACCAGCCGCATTTGGCGCCAGCTGAGCAGGGGCAGGCCAGCGGCCAGGTCGCTCGCCAGACCCCGCAGACTCTGGTTGCTGAACCCGCCGCTGGGCAGGCTGCGGCGCGGCCCCACCCGATGGAGGCTCCCGGCGGTTTCGGCGGCGGCGAAGGCCTGCCCTTCCCCCACCAGGGGCAGCACCGCCACCGCCAGGGTGGGGCGGCGCCGCAGCAGGGCCTCCACCACCCGCAGGGCGATCAGATCCTCCCCGTGGCCGTTGCTCAGAACCAGCAGACGGAGGGGCATGCCATGGCTGATACGATCCGTACTAGGGAGTTTGCTCCCGGGCCGGCGGCATGGCCAAGTGGTAAGGCAGAGGATTGCAAATCCTTTACCCCCAGTTCGAATCTGGGTGCCGCCTCTTCCCCTTTCAGGGAACTTTTCTGCTGGTCTGGATGACAGGCGGCTCAGGCAGGATTCGGGCTGGTCAGTTGTCTGGTGAAGCGATTGATCGATGCCTCGATCAGCCGGTGGATGAGCAGCGCCACCCCGTAGCTCAGCCTGGTGGTCAGCATCATGGCAACCGCTAGACAGTCCAGGCCGCGATGACAGGGCAGCCGCTCCGCAACCATGGCAAGAATGCAGAAATGGCTCGGATCGATGGCGTACGAAGGGCGGCCCAAGCCCAAATGTCCCTCGCTGCTGATCAACGATCAGGCTGAGAAACTGCTGGCCGAATGAACAACGATCACATCCAGGCTCGACAGAGCGCGCATTGGATCTGGCGCCGATTCTCAGGCCGCCCCCGGAGCCGCCCCCGGCCGGGTTCGCCGGAACGCTCGGTTGCGGCGCAAGGGGCTAGGGGCCCTGCCTTCCTCCTTGCGGCGCTGTTGCCAGACGGTCTGGGCCGTTTCGAACAGGGAGCTCTGCATTTCCCCCAGGAAGCGCTCCAGCCGGTGGCGGGCGTCCTGGCCCTGCACCAGCTCGTCGGAGAAGGCTCCGGCATGGCAAAGATCGATCAGCAGGGCCACCTCCTCGGAGGAGAGGCAGACCAGGTGCTCATCGGCGTGGTGGGTGACCTTCATGGCTCCAGCACGGGCATGGCCTGTTCTAGGGCCGTGACCCGGTCTCGGGTGAGGGGGGAAACCGCCAGTGGCGGAGCGGTGCTCAGCTCCAGGGGAGCAGATGGGTGAGGAGTTCGACCATGGCCAGGCCGATCAGGGCCATCATGGCCAGCAGGGAACTGGGGCGTGCCATGGGATCTTCCGCGTCGCTTCGATGACCCGAACCCTAAAGGGATCCTTAAGAGGCGGGGTGGCGCCTGATGCCTTTCGGTTGGAAGCTCCACATCCCGACACATCGCGATACAGGGAGCTGCGGCGAGCGCCTCAATAGCCGGAGTCCGCCACACAGGCCCCTTCGCAGCTGATCCCATTGCTGGCGGTGCGACCGCAGTGGTGACAGAGGACCGGTTCGGCGCCGTCCGCAGCGGCGGTCCCAGCGCCGGTGGGCTGCGGCGCCGGCGGGCCGACGTCGGTGCCGGCCGTGGAGCCTTGGGGGATGGGGGCGGTCACGGGGGTGCGGGGCGATCCGGCCGGAGCCATCCGATCATGGCGTCCACGGCTTTCCCCCTGCGCCTGCCATGCCCTCACCCCCGATCTCCCCTGCGATCGGCGTGGGCACCTGGGCCTGGGGCAACACCCTGCTCTGGGGCTACGACCCCGCCCAGGACGCGGCGCTGGAGGCCGGCTTCCGGCGGGCGGTGGAGCTGGGGCTGACCTTCTTCGACACCGCTGATTCCTACGGAACCGGCCGCTTCAACGGCCGCAGCGAGGCCCTGCTGGGCCGTTTCGCCGCCGCCCTTCCGCCGGAGCGTCGCGACACGCTCTGCCTGGCCACCAAGCTGGCGCCCTTCCCCTGGCGGCTGGGTCGCCGCGGCTTCGATCGCGCTCTGCAGGCCTCCCGCCAGCGTTTGCAGGGCCGGCTGGACCGGGTTCAGCTGCACTGGAGCACGGCCCGCTATGCCCCCTGGCAGGAGGGGCCGCTGCTGGAGGGGCTGGCCGATGCCGTGATCGCCGGCAGCGTGGCCGAGCTGGGGGTCTCCAACATGGGGCCCCAGCGTCTGCGCCGGCTGCAGGCCCATCTGGCCGAGCGGGGGGTGCCCCTGCGCAGCCTCCAGGTGCAGGGCTCCCTGTTGGCCCCGGAGCCCTTCGCGCCCGGGGGGGTGGCCGCGGTGTGCCGGGAGCTGGGGATCGAGCTGATCGCCTACAGCCCCCTGGCGCTGGGGTTGCTGGGTCGGCCACCCGGACCCTTGCCTCCCCTGCCGCCGGGGCCGCGGGGTTGGCTGTTCCGCCGACTCTGGCCCGGGCTCCAGCCCCTGCTCGAGGCGGTGGCGGCGATCGCCGGCGATCGCGGTGTTTCCCAGGTGGCCGTAGCACTCAACTGGTGCCGGGCCCATGGGGCGATGCCCATCCCCGGCATCCGCAGCGTGGCCCAGGCCGAGGTGGCCGCGGCGGCCCTGGCCTGGAGCCTTGAGCCGGCCGAGCGGCAGCAGCTCGACCAACTCGCCTTCGCCCTGCAGACCCGGATGCCCGCTAACCCCTTCGGCAGCGCCTGAAGGGGCCGTGCCTCAGGGGGCGGCGATGGCGCGGGGTGGGTCCGGGGTGAGCACCACCGGCAGCGATTCGGGCCGGGGCTGGGGCGCCTCGCTGCCTTGCAGAAGCCGC
Source organism: Cyanobium sp. (assembly GCA_044370835.1). Taxonomy (GTDB): domain Bacteria; phylum Cyanobacteriota; class Cyanobacteriia; order PCC-6307; family Cyanobiaceae; genus Cyanobium. The sequence goes on from JBILUS010000008.1 coordinate 101,403, forward strand.
AGCACCTGGGGGTCGTGGGCGGTGGGGGCCCGGCCTTCCGGATCGGTGGGACTGCAGGCGGCCAGGGCCTCCTGCAGCAGCGAATCGAAGGTGCTGCCGGGCAGCCGGTGGCGGGCCAGTTCCAGGAAGGCGCGGGCCAGGGATTCGCCCGCGGCGGCCCGCAGGGCGGGGTTGCTGCGCCGCAGCTCCTGCTCCTGGGCGATCGAGGCGAGGAACCGCTCGGTCACATCCCGCTTGGTGGTGGCCCGGATGCGGGTGTCTTGGTCCACCTGGCTGAGGGTGAGCTGGGTCTGGAGCTCATCGAGGCGCCGGTTGAGGCTCTCGAGCACCTCTTCGGCTTCGCGGGCGATCTGGCTGAGCTGGCCGTCGGAGAGGCGGGGAAGGTCGGCCACATACACCTTGCCGTGGTCGCGCAGGGTCAGAAAGGTGGGCCGTTGGCCGCCTCCACCAGTGCCGCCGGCGCCGGGCTCACGGCCGATGGGGGCCTCGCGCGGCCTGGGGCGGGGCTGCTGAGGGCGCTGGGGGGGGATGGGGCCGGCCGAGGAGCGGCGACGGGTAACGCGGGATGAGGTATCGAACATGCCGGATGAACAACGAGCGCAGGTATCGCAGGCGACCTTCCGGCACCTTACGGGGGTGCGCCGCTGGCCAGCCAGCAGGGCTTCAGTACGGCAATCCGGCCAGCCCTTCCGCAGCGCCTGCAGGAGCGGGCTCCACCCGCCCCAGCTCCCAGGCCCGGTGGCCGGCGGCGGTGCAGGCGCCCAGCACCCCCGCCACCGCGTCCGCCGGCACCACCAGGCAGAGGCCCACCCCCAGATTGAAGGTGTTCCACAGATCGGCCTCGGGCACCGCGCCGTGCTCCTGGAGCCAGCGGAACAGGGCCGGACGGCTCCAGCTGCTGGGATCGATCACCGCCTGCAGCCCCTGCGGCAGGCAGCGGGGCAGGTTTTCCGGCAGCCCTCCCCCGGTGATGTGGGCCATGCCGTGCAGGGGGACCCCCTGCTGGAGCAGCTGCTTCACCAGCGCGCCATAGAGAAGGGTGGGGGTGAGCAGGGCGGTGATCAGGGGTGGACCTTCGGGGCCGAGGCGGGTGTCGCTGCCGGCCCCTTCGGCCTCGAGGATGCGCCGCACCAGACTGAAGCCGTTGCTGTGCACGCCGCTGCTGGCCACCGCCACGATCCGGTGGCCCGCCCGGATGTGGCTGCCGTCGATCAGGGCGTCCTCCTCCACCACGGCCACGCAGAAGCCGGCCAGGTCGTAGCGGCCGGGTCCGTAAAAGCCCGGCATCTCCGCTGTCTCTCCCCCCAGCAGGGCGCAGCCGCTCTGGCGACAGCCATCGGCGATCCCTTCCACCACCGCCGCCATGGCCTCGGGGCTGAGCTTGCCGGTGGCGATGTAGTCGAGGAAGAAGAGGGGTTCGGCCCCCGAGGTGATCACGTCGTTGACGCACATCGCCACCAGGTCGATGCCCACACCGTGATGGCTGCCGTGGGCCTGGGCCAGTTCCAGCTTCGTGCCCACCCCGTCGCTGCCGGCCACCAGCAGGGGCCGGCGCATCCCCTCGGGCAGGCGGCAGAGGCCGCCGAAGCCCCCCAGACCGCCCACCACCTCAGGCCGGCGGGTGGAGTCCACGCTGGCGCGGATCCGCTCGACGAAGGCGCGACCGGCGGCCACATCCACCCCAGCGGTGCGGTAATCCATGGTTGCCTGGCACGCTCTGGCACCGATCCTGCAATGGCAGGGGCCGGATCGGGACGCACCCGGACCGCCACTTCATGGTGGACAGCGAACCGATTGGCCCACGAAGCAATCAGCCTGGCTTATCCGAGCAATCGGATCTGCTGATCTTTGCGGCATCGCCACGGCCTGCGTCCCCCCAGTGAGGCAGGGAATGGGAGAAAAAGATGAAGAAAACTGATCAGTCGCTACGGATGCGGTGTGCCGTTAGGCGACCCGGGCAGGCCCGTTACGTTGGCGCCGTTGTTTTTGTTGCAAGGAACTCGCCCCGGCGCATTCACACCTTCCTTCCAGATGCGAAGGATCAGGACGTGAATCCACTCAGGTTTCAACCATTGGTTCTTCCGATCCGAATCCGAGCTCAGCCAGCGTGTTTCGCCTGTCATGCGTGTCACTCAACTCCTGGGCGCCGCCGCCCTCCTGATGGTTCCCTTCGGCAGCCCCGTGCTCGCCGCCTCCTCCTCCCAGTCGAGTCCCGCAGCTGAATCGCTGATGCGGGATGTGACCCCTTCCCCCTCCTGGGAGGATCGGTTCCTCAGGCCCCTGCCCGCGGCACCCAAGGGTCTCCTGCAGCTCGCCTCGGCCACCACTGGCCAGGCCAGCTGGTACGGCCCCGGTTTCTATGGCAACCGCACCGCCAGTGGTGAAGTGTTTCGCCCCGGCACCCTCACCGCCGCCCACCGCTCCCTCCCCTTCGGCACCCGCGTGCTGGTCACCAACCTCGACAACGGCCGCTCGGCCGTGGTCCGGATCAATGATCGCGGGCCGTTCCACGGCGGCCGCATCATCGACCTCGCCCACGGTGCCGCGAGCCAGCTGGGCGTGACCTCCAGCGGTCTGGCCACGGTGAAGCTTGAGGTGCTTCGCTGAGCTCTGAAGCCAACCTCTTGGCTCGATCCGGCCCATCCGTCCTGGTGACGGGTGGGCCTTTGCCTTGAAGCCCGTGCGCCTTCTCTCCACCCCTGCCGAGCTGGCGGCCTGGCGCCGGCTCGACCCCGGCCGCCCCCTCCATTTCGTGCCCACCATGGGCGCTCTCCACCGGGGCCACGCCAGCCTTGTGGCCAGGGCCGCCCGGCCCCGCCCCGGCGATGTCCGCCCTCGCGTGCTGCTGAGCGTGTTCGTGAACCCGCTCCAGTTCGGACCCCAGGAGGATTTCGCCCGTTACCCGCGTGATCTCGAGGGCGATACCGCCTTGGCGGCGCAGGCGGGGGCCGATGCCCTGTTCGCTCCTGCTGTGGAGGACCTCTACCCCGGCGGTGAGGAGCTGCTCACCCACGTGCAGGCGCCCCCGGCCCTGGCCGGCCCCCTCTGCGGCCGCTCCCGCCCGGGTCATTTCGATGGCGTTGCCACGGTGGTCTGCCGTCTGCTGGCCCTGGTACGCCCCCAGCGGCTGCTGCTCGGCGAGAAGGACTGGCAGCAGTTGCTGGTGCTGCGCCGGGTGATCCACGACCTCGGCCTGCCGGTCACGGTGGAGGGCTGCCCCACCGTGCGGGAGGCCGATGGCCTGGCCTGCAGCTCCCGCCTCCGCTATCTGAGCCCGGCCGAACGGCTCCAGGCCGCGGCCCTGCCCCGGGCCCTCGCCGCCGCCGCGGCTTTGCACCGCTCCGGCGAAGGGGATGGGGCCGCCCTGGTCGCCGCCCTGCAGCAGCACCTCGCGGCCGCCGGTTTGGCCATGGAGTATGGAGAGCTGGTTCATCCCCAGCGGCTCACCCCCCTGCGCGAGGCTGGGCCCTGCTCCCTGTTGGCGGTGGCGGCCCGTTGTGGTGCCACTCGCCTGATCGACCATGTGGTTCTGATGTCCCGTTCTCCGATCGTTGCCATCGATGGCCCCGCCGGGGCCGGCAAGAGCACCGTGACCCGGGCTTTCGCCCGCCGCCTCGGCCTGCTTCATCTCGATACCGGTGCGATGTACCGGGCCCTCACCTGGTGGGTGCGGGAGCAGGGGGTGGATCCGGCCGATGCGGCCGCGGTGGCCCCGCTGCTGGAGGGTCTTGATCTGCGCCTGCTCGGCGGTGAGGGGGGCGAGCAGCAGGTGTTTCTCAATGGTCACGATGTGACCACGGCCATCCGCAGCCCCGAGGTCACGGCCCTGGTGTCCACCGTGGCGGCCCATGCCTGCGTGCGGGAGGCCCTCACCGCCCAGCAGCGGGCGATGGGGGCGCGGGGGGGCCTGGTGGCCGAAGGTCGCGATATCGGCACCGCCGTCTTTCCGGATGCCGAGTGCAAGGTGTTTCTCACCGCCACCGTGGCTGAACGGGCCCGGCGCCGGGCGCAGGATCTTCAGCAGCAGGGCTTCCCCGTGCCGCCCTTGGCGGAGCTGGAGGCCAGCATTGCCGAGCGCGATCGGCTCGATTCCAGCCGCGAGGTAGCCCCCCTGCGCCAGGCCGAGGATGCGGCCGAACTGGTGACCGATGGCCTCAGCATCGACGAGGTGATCGCTGCCCTGGAGGATCTTTTCCGCGAGCGGGTGCCTGAAGATGCCTGGCCTGGGCACGATTCGCCGCCCATCGCCTGAAGCCTGGCGGGGGCATCCTCCCGGCCCTTTAGCCATCCCTCAGCCCTGGCGCCGTTCCTGCAATAGGTCTTCCAGCAGGCCGGCGCAGGCATCCTCGAGCAGGTCAAGCACCCGTTCGAATCCGTCTTCACCCCCGTAGTAGGGATCGGGCACCTCGGGGGAGCGGCGCTGGCGGCAATGGTCGATCAGCGGGCTGATCCGGGCCCCTCCCGGCGCCTGGCGCTCCAGCCGACGCACCGCGGCCAGGTTGTCAGCATCCATGGTGAGGATGTGGTCGAAGCGCTGGAGATCGGCGGCCTCGATCTGGCGGGCCCGGCTCGGAAGGTGGATGCCACGCCGTTCGGCGGCGGCGATCATGCGGCGATCGGCCCGATGGCCAACGTGCCAGCCGCCGGTGCCGGCTGAATCCACCGCGAAGCAGTCCTCCAGTCCTGCCTCGGCCAGCAGGTGCAGGAACACCCCTTCGGCGGCCGGAGAGCGGCAGATGTTGCCCATGCAGACAAACAGCACCCGGGTGGGTGGGGTCTGGCCGCCGCTGGTTCCGCTCTGGGATCTAGGCGTGGACATGCTGGGCATGGGGGATTTCTGGGTCAGGCGGCAGGGCCGAGGCGCCAGAGGGCCTGGTTGGCCCGCAGCCGCACCACCGTGGTGGTCTGATCGTGCTGGCTTAGCAGGGTGAGGGTCCGGAGGGCGCGCTCCCAGATCTCCCCTTCGGAGCCCCCGGATTCGGGCGTGAGAGCGAGGGCTAGCGATTCCAGGCCCACCACCACCGCGTAGCGCACCACCCATTCCCCATCAGCCGCCGCCGCCTCCAGGGCCGTCAGGGCCCGTTCCAGAACCTCGCGCCGCTCCTGGGCTGGCAGGGCGTCACTGCGCAGCTGGCCCAGGCCGCGGGCGGCGGCCCGGCGCACGCTGGGGCCGATGTCGCCGCCGAGGGCCTGCTCCAGCAGTTCGAGGCCGCGCACATCGCCGATGCCGGCCAGGGCCCGCACGGCCCAGGCCCGGGCTCCGTAGTTGTGGGCATCAAGGTTGGCCAGCAGGGGGGCCACCGCGGCCTCACCACAGGCGATCAGGCCGTCCACAGCGGCCACGGCGGCACCGGGATTGTTGAAGCCCAGCACCTGCACCAGGGCCGCGATCGCGGCCGGGGCCGGTGGATCATCGCCAGCCAGCTGGCTGGCCAGGCGGGCTGTGGCGACCAGCAGGGCGGTGGGGGGGTCGGGCGGCGCCACCCC
>JBILUS010000024.1:0-38903 GCA_044370835.1 Cyanobium sp.
GACGGTCTTCCCCTGGGCGATCAGCTGCTCGGCGGTCTTGAGCTTGCGGATGATCTGCTCCGCTGTGTGTCTGGTGCGTTTCATGGTGAAGTCCCCGGCCCAGTCTGGCCGGATGAGGACTCTCATTAACCCTGGACCGGTTTTCGGGGTCCACGTCACCTGTGGTGGGAGGGGCCCTGACGGAGGTGGGGACTGACGTGGACCTGGAAATTCGCTGTTCTATGGTTGGTAGATGATTCTGCGCTTTCCCCGCGCCCTCTGGGTCAACCGAGAACTTTGGTGGCGGCTCACAGAGCGTGAGGTTGTCGGCCGTTACCGGGGTTCGTTCCTGGGTGTTGCCTGGAGCTTCCTGAATCCGCTGGCCATGCTGGCGGTGTACACCTTCGTGTTCTCCCAGGTGTTCAAGGCACGCTGGGGAGCCCTTGAGCAGGCTGGGCCCCTTGGCTTTGCCGTGAATCTGTTCGCCGGATTGATTGTGTTCAATCTGTTCGCCGAATGCGTCAATCGAGCTCCGGTGCTGGTGTTGACCAACCCGAACTATGTGAAAAAGGTAGTCTTCCCGCTCGAAATTCTCGCTTGCGTTACTGTGGGTGCAGCAGGGTTCCATGCCCTTACCAGTCTCGCTGTGCTGGTGATCTTTGAGCTGGTTGCCTTTCATTCCCTGCCACTCACCTTTCTCTGGCTCCCCTTCGTGTGGCTGCCCCTGGTACTCGGCTGCCTGGCTCTCACATGGATCCTGGCGGCACTGGGGGTGTTTCTGCGGGATATCGGCCAACTGGTTGGGGTGGTCGTGAGCATGTTGATGTTTTTAAGTCCGATCTTTTTTCCGGTGTCTGCATTGCCCGTACGGTGGCAGCCAGTACTAGCACTAAACCCCCTCGCCCAGGTGATTGAACAGACAAGGCTAGTGGTGGTGGAGGGGAAGCCACCGGGAGCTGCTTACTTGATAGGGGGCACGCTGCTAGCCGGGCTGGCCTGTGAACTGTCCTATCGCTCGTTTCAGAAGGCCAAGCGGGCCTTCGCCGATGTGATGTGAGCGCAGCCATGACGCAACACAAGCATGAGGATGTGGTGATCCGGGTGGACAACCTGGGAAAGTGCTACCGCATCTACGACACCCCCAAAGATCGGCTCAAACAGGCCCTCTGGCGAGAACGCCGCCAGTACTACCGGGAATTCTGGGCCCTCCGCGATGTGAGCTTCGAAGTGAAGCGGGGTGAAACCTTGGGGATCATCGGCCGGAATGGCAGCGGCAAAAGCACCCTGCTCCAGATGATCTGCGGAACATTGACACCAACAGACGGGACGGTTCAGACCCATGGACGGGTCGCAGCGCTGTTGGAGCTGGGTAGCGGATTTAATCCAGAGTTCACAGGGCGAGAAAACGTCGACATCAACGCAAGGCTGCTTGGGCTCAGCGAGAAGGAGGTTGATGAAAAATTTGAGCAAATTGTTGAATTCTCAGAAATCGGACAATTCATTGATCAGCCGGTAAAGACCTATTCAAGCGGAATGTTCGTTCGCCTCGCATTCGCCATCGCAAGCCACTCGGATCCCGATATACTAATCGTAGACGAAGCTCTAAGCGTTGGCGACATCGCATTCCAGAACAAGTGCATCACACGAATCAAGCAACTCCGAGAAAAGGGAATGACCCTGATCTTTGCAAGCCATGACCTCAGCACCCTGCAACTAATCTGCGATCGAGCAATCTGGATTAACGAGGGTCGGCTGAAGGCCGCAGGCGACCCAATTCAGGCATGCCAAGATTACTATGCTTTCACCGCCAATACTGCTTCAAACGTTCCCACAGAGCTAACGCAGTCAGTAGTCCCACAGCACGGAACTGGCATGGCAAGATTTGTGGACATTGGGCTAGACCCACCAGTTCCTGAAACAGTTGCGGTCAAAACAGGTGGATCACTCAGGTTCCGCTTTACCCTGGAAGCACTTGTCGATCTCGAGGAGATTGTCTTTGCCATCAGTATCTTTAGCGCTGATGGCACCTGGCTGGTGGGTCAAACTAGCCGAGAAGAAGGCGTAAGCTGGCCGCCATTGCTGGAGAGTGGTACCTGCGTTGGGTACATCGAACTACATCCCTTGCTCCTCGCACCTGGAGACTACAAGGTTTGCATAGGAGCCTACAATCACAACATGTCACTAATCTATGCATTGTCCGATCTTTACCTAGGGTTTAGCGTTCGCTCCGACTACCCCTCGTGGGGTTATTTTCACCATCCTTGCCAATGGCTGTGCTCAACCAAACCGGCGCGAGCCACTTCAGTTAATCCCCATGAGTTCCAGTAAAAACCGATTTGAAGGTCTGCTCCGTCGCTCATCAGCAGGTGAAACGGTTTGGCATCATCACTACATTACGCTTAGCATTCTTGAACGCTGGATGGAACGGATCGCCTACCCTTATGTGCAAGGAGCACTCCTGGATTATGGATGTGGGGCACAACCGTATCGCAATCTACTCGCCGCAAAATGCACCCGCTACATGGGCGCTGATGTCGCTGCCGCCCATGGCGTCCATCTCGATTTTTTCTTCACTCCTGGAGAGCCGTTACCAATCGAGAGCCAAAGCTTTGACACCATACTTTCAACGCAGACGCTAGAACATGTTGAAGATGTACAGGGTTACATAAGCGAATGCTTTCGCCTACTTCGGCCGGGGGGGCATCTAATCCTTACAGTACCAATGCAATGGCGCATGCACGAGCAGCCATATGACTATTGGCGCTTTACCCGTCATGGGGTGATCGCACTTGTGAGTACCGGCGGGCTTACAGTCTGCAACCTCTCCCCGTGCGGTGGGGCCTGGGCACTTGTGGGCCAGATCATTAACAGTCATCTTGCTGAGACTGGTCGAGGATCTGGATTAATTTATGGGATTATCAATCGACTCGCCCTATGGGCGGATCGAAAAGCAAAAGATGAGGATGAAACAGTTGGCTGGATGTGCATAGCGCAGCGACCAGCGACAGACCGAGCTCATGGCCCAAGCACCCATGGCGAAGAACCCCGGCTTGAGACTTCACCTGAAGAGGCGGCCATGAAAATCCGACAAGGCATGGCATGACCCCCGCCAAGCCTCGTGATAAAATTGAACTAAGCAGTGAAATTAGCAAAGCACATCATGCCTAAAATGCAAACAGATAAGGTGACCAGTAACCAATCAATCTCGCAATGCCCAGTGTGCAACAGCAAGGATAGTGTCAACGATTTCTGTATTGATCAGTTCACCATCCGCCAATGCGGCGAGTGTGATTGCAACTACGTTATCAATCCACCAAGCAAGAAAGAACTCGAGAGCTATTACAACCGTGAGCAATGGTTCAATGGTGGCGAGCCTGGTGGCTATCGCGACTACGACGAGCAAACGGTTGGCAGCCTTAATATGATTAAAGATATCTTTGATGAAATTGATTCTGATCGACATATTTCTATCCTTGACCTGGGATGTGGATATGGGAGTCACTTGCAGTTGGCGGCTGATAGGGGCTGGCAATGCTTTGGCGTAGAGCCGAGTGACCACGCACGCGCCATTGCTCAACTCAGACTTGAGGGAAAGGCAATGATTGTAAAGTCAATCAATGAACTCATCCCACATTGCTTTGATCTCATACTCATGCTTGACGTCATTGAACACGTCAGCAATCCCGAGGAATTACTCTATCCATTATTCAATATTGGTGCAATCCAGGAAAAAACAAAACTCATTCTTACGACCCCAAACGCTGGGTCTCGCTTAGCCATAAGTGATCCAGTGAATTGGCCTTACCATCATCCACCCTCCCATTTAACCTACTACAACGAGAAATCACTGAACAAGCTCCTGAAGAAGCTAAGATTCAGTGAAATTACAATCAAGGGAATTCATGCCAATCAAACCATGAATGCAGATCCCAGTAGCCTTGAAGACTTTGAGGGCTTAGAAGTGCAAGCTTCGGGAAGCAACTTTATACGCTTCATGCAAGAACGCTATGTGCCATCCACTTGTTCAGAGATAGCAGAGTATGAACACATGCCACGTTATCAATACGCACTTTCGTTGGCACCTAATAAAACAATCCTAGATTTTGGCTGTGGGACGGGCTATGGCTCATCCATTCTTGCAACGAGGGCAAGAGTTGTGGTGGGTGTAGACATTGATGAATCAGCACTGGAATGGGCGCGCGAAACTCATCGCAAACCAACACTTGACTTTCGTATAAATTCGGATTTCGGCGCTAGCCTGCCGAGTCAGTATTTTGACCTCGTAACTTGCTTCGAGATGATCGAACATGTAACAGCCGATCATCAGCAACTGATCATTGATTCTTTTGTGAAGGTGCTGAAGCCAGACGGTGTGCTGCTGATTTCGACTCCAAATCCTGACATTACGGCACTGTACGGGGACAATCCTTACCACTTATGTGAATTAACAAGGGATGAGTTTGAAGCTCTCTTGAGATCAAAGTTTAAATTCGTGAATATCATAGATCAGCATGCTTTGGCTAGCATTTTGTTTGCAAGCGGCAATGATGTTCAGGGCTGGCAGCTCGACACGCTTAGAAATAACAAGCTTACAGAGTCCAGCACGTTAGGCTACCTGGCTCTTTGCTCTCAACAAGAGATTGGCGCGACGAAAAGTTCCGTCTACGTAGACAACGATGCTCCATATATTCCATTAATGCTGGACCTAAGAAAGAACCTCCTAGAAGCGAAAGTAAAAGCCTATGAATTCGAACAGACCCTCTTCCAAATAAGGAGCACGCAGCAAGGGCGATTTAGCCGAGAGCAAGAGGTTCTTAGTAAGGAGCAAAAGATTCTTCGCAGGGAGCAAGAGCTTCTTAGTAAAGAACAAGAGCTTCTTAGTAAAGAACAAGAGCTTCTGAATAGGGAGCAAGCGCTTCAGCGGCACCCAGTTTCAAGAATCAGTAATGCTGTAAAACGAAAAATAACCTGGTTTTCCAGCAGCCCAAAGTAAACCTAATTCAGCACAAATTACCGAGCGAATAAGTTTGCAATATTGTGGTGTAGGCCGGCGCGCTAAACTCAATATAATAAAAATTTGCCGCTACCACCCTTTCGGAGGACAACCCATGAGAACAGAGCGAAAGATCCAACTCGCAGCCCTTGCTTCACGCTTGGTTCGGCGTGTGATGTCCTTTTCGGGAAAGCCAGATATCTCCATGTACCACCGCGATGGAATCCTATGGGAGCTCGATCTGCGACAGGGGATTGACTTTGCAATCTTCCTGCAAGGCGGATTCGAGCCGTCCACGTTGCGAGAGTACGGGCGATTGGTTAATGAGGGCGACACGGTTTTCGACATCGGCGCCAACATTGGTGCCCATACTCTTCCCCTTGCAAAGCTTGTTGGCCCTCATGGAGTTGTAGCAGCATTTGAACCAACTGACTATGCCTTCAACAAGCTGCAACGTAATCTTGTACTAAACCCCACATTGGCGCAAAGAGTCACTCCGGTACAAGCTCTACTCGTAGGGGCAGCCGAGGATCAAAAGCCAGAGGCAATCCCTTCAAGTTGGTCACTCGTTGCCCCAGGTCTCAGTGAAAACGTCCATCCTGTCCACAAGGGAACCTACAATTCACTGAGTGGAGCAACGGCGATCCAGCTTGATCAATGGGTAGAAGATAACAAGATAGACAGGCTTGACTTTGTAAAAATAGATGTCGATGGCTTTGAGATCGATGTGCTTGAAGGGGCCAGGCAAACACTCAAACGCTTTCGCCCCCAGATCATGATGGAGTTTGCACCATATGTGTTTCGGGAGCGCGGCAGGACATTCAACGAGTTAGTTACACTCCTGCGGCAGGTGGGTTACCAGGCAAGAGTGGTTCAAGGTAGAGTCATAGAGTTATCACCATCGCTTGAGCAGGCGATTCCCCATGGTGGAAGCATCAACGTGATTCTCAATGCCGCCTGATGTCCTCAACCTTCATGCGCCGTACGACCTCAATCGACTCCACCTCAATTGCAACCAAGGACCTTTCGGCCCTTTTTGAGGAGATTGATAAAATCAAGGGAGTACCCCAGGTTCTATCAATTTCTACAATCGGCAATGCATGGGAGCCATTGCGGCGCTGGAGCAAAGCGGAGTCGCGCCTCCTGCGCAATTCACCGTTCTCGATGAATCGCGTCACGGTTGCTGATCTCCTCTCACTGGGCGAGCTCTACAGATTTCTGCCCATTGGATGGCACGCCACAAAGCTAACACCCTGCTTCACTGGCTGGATTCCATTAAGTCTGCGCAAGATTGCACGTAGATGCCCTGTCATAAAGCAGCTAGCCAAGGAAATTCGCATTGTTCTTTATCGGGAAACATCTGAAGACGCTCAATTAAGTCCGAGGCCGATCACCATCGTCATCCCAGCCCGAAACGAGGCTGGCAATGAGCCCCTTTTGCGCCAAGGATTAACCCAGATTCAACAACGCCTGCCTGATGCTGAGGTTGTACTTGTAGAAGGTAATAGTACAGACAATACCTACGAGATGCTGCAGGGAATAGAATCAGACTTTTCAGATGATCTTCACCTAAGCGTGATCCGTCAAGACGGGAAGGGAAAGAAGAACGCTGTAATTTGCGGGTTCAAGCATTGTCAAGGTGAGCTGCTTGCCATTGTTGACTGTGATTTCACTGTTGACATCAATGACAGCATCTCAGCGATCATCCTTGCCTCCAGCCGTCAATGCTGCATGATCAACTGTAGCCGCACCATCTACCCAATGGAGCGGGACGCGATGCGGTGGGCAAACTATATTGGAAACCGCCTCTTTGCCCTGCTTGTCTCTTATCTCTCTGGGCAGGCTGTCTCCGATGCGCTGTGTGGTACCAAGATTTTTACCCGAGAACTCTATGATCTTTTGATCAGTGATGGTAGCTGGTTAAGTGACCGCGATCCTTTCGGCGATTTCACACTAATCTTTGGGGCCTCAAACCAAAATTACCGCATTCTTAATTACCCTGTTCGCTATTATGCACGTCGCAGTGGAGCACCCAACATCTCCAGATGGACAGATGGACTAAAGTTATTGAAGGTGTGTTGGCATCAACTTACTTCCTAATCGGATGACACAATCTGCGTCTGCGATCACTGATTCCCGCCTCGGCTTCGCCTCACGCAAGCCTGGTGTTGCCGAACTGTATCGTGAATGGTACCAGCTTCAAAGAAGGTACTTGTCTGATGTCAAGGGAGAGATCCTTGAATTAGGCAGTGGCGCAGGATTTATTAAGGAGATTATTCCTGAGGCACGCACAAGTGAACTAATACCATGCAAGGGAGTTGATCTATTTATCAATGCTTTTGAGGTCGGCGGAATTTTTGAAGCCAAGCTATCCAATCTCCTCATGGCAAATGTATTCCATCATATTTACGATTCTGCGTCTTTCCTTAAGTCTGCATCTTCGGCCTTAATGCCAGGCGGGCGATTAGTGATGATTGAGCCTTGGGTGAATGCATGGAGCACGATCTGTTATCGCATGGTTGGACACGAACCCTTGGACCCGAACCAGGAGGGCTGGTCTTTCTCCTCCAGTGATCCGCTGCTTGATTCCAATCAGGCTCAAGCCTGGATTGTTTTCAGACGAGACAAAGCACGGTTTAACAAAGAGTTTCCTGAGTTTAATATCGTGACCGTGCAGCCGATCATGCCTTTTTCTTACCTGCTCTCAGGTGGACACTCCGTTTCCATAGGTCTTTCCTCCAAGTGCATCAGGTTTTGCCGTTCTATTGAAAAGCGAGGCTTGGATCGTCGTTTGGGCATGTTCGCTCTGATTGTTATAGAGAAAACTTGGTGAAGTATCCCACGGCTAAGGCTGGAAGAGCCCTAAGCTTGGTATTGGCTTATTTCATGGCGGCATTGGTTGGTGGTTGGCTGCTGAAGCGAAACGTGTTCTTCGTGATGACACTCGCCAAACTTCCAGTACTGGTTCTCTTATTGCTAAATATGATCTTCGTCCTGTCAGGCGTTCCACTCAGCGCTGTTGGCGACTTGATGCTACTCGAGAAATTAGGAGTCGCATACCTTCTTACCTGGCCATTCTTTGTTGCCATGGCATCATGTGCGCAGATTTTTTTCTTTCGCTCTCCTTATTTTCGTACTTGGTCTTCTCCTATTGCCAACCACCTTCAACGCCGCTACAAGTTAATTATGCAACAGCAAGCAAGACAAGCACTTTTTATTCTCCTCATCCGGTCTGTTCCGTTGATGCCATTCATGCTTGGTAGTCTTGTAATCGCGACGCTGCCGAGCGTCTCAAAGTCAACCATTATTGGCCTATCGCTCCTTGGAATCTATATTTATTATGCATATTTTGGCGCTGGGTTTTTCTTTGGTAGATCCGCTTTTTGACCAATGGTATTATGGTCTCACTTGACCCAATGGTCATTGGAATCTTTATGTGTCGCATCACGTGCTGATCTGACGGCATATATGGAGCGATATCCCGCTTCAGAAGTCAAGAACATTAATCAAGAGATTGGAACACCTAGCGGGTTATGCCTGGCACATGAGTTACGGCATAACTATAGCCATTTGCCATGCAAACCTGGGGTAAAATGCGCTCAATCGCGTGGAGAATTGTGCCGTCATAGGGGAGGGGCTCCTCAGGGTAGTCATCCCATTTCAACCCCAAACCATAGAAGGACTGCAAGGATCCTTGACGGGCCCAAAACATGGAGCCTACTGGGAAGTTAATGGCTGCAGGCAACGGAGGAAGCTCAAGGCGCTGAGCGAGAGCTTCGGCTTGATCTCGATTTTCACTCCAACCAAGACAATTTGGATCATCTGCAAAGACCATACCTAAGCCGGGTTGCTGAACAAACTGGCTGAGGATGCGATCGGCCATGGGCAGTTTCGTATTACCCAACAGATTGATCTGCAAAAACTCTCGCATAGCAGGCACATGCACACCCTCATCGAAGATCGTGTGCACATGCCCATGCAAGGAGTAGCGGCGGTCTAGCTCCAACGCGAGTTCGCTGAGCAGAGGACCCATATCCCTGCCACGCTTTGGCACTTGGTGGAGAGTTGGAATAAGCTCAAACTGCTCACTTATTCTAATAATTTCAGATTCATAATTTGGTTGAGAAAAGCTAATGTAAAGGTCGGGGCTGACACTATTGAAGCGAAGGCGACCCAGAATTGGCGGCAAGTATTCAGGTGAGAAGACATGCACATGCAGAGCAACCGACAGCTCGTTGAGATTTGCCGAAACAGGACCAGATTCAATCACCTGAGCTTGCCAAAGACCAGAAGGCCGACCCTGCTGATGCCAATCAACCAATGGATCGCGGTGGTGGGATCCAAGCGACAAATTGTTTTCGGAATAAATGCCAGGATGGAAGCCTGAAAAGGGCTTGCGACCGTAGATGTTTTTGCGCCAGCTCAACACGTAACGCTGTGCGATCGTCCGATCGCTGAGGCTGGTATTTGTAGTATGAAACGTTCTGTCAATCAAACGGTTATCATGGATATAAGATATGTCAGAGTCTTCCTCTCGAGACTCTTGCCGGCATACCTCGCCTAGTTCACGCAAGCGCGCAACGTAACCGTCCATTTGGAATCTATTCTCTGCCGCGACGAGTGAAAGCTCGGCAATCTCATTGCGTCGCCCAGAATCTTGGAGCAACGCAATGGCTTTCTGAGCCAAGTCATTACAATCGAGGTAGGGAGCGACGCAAGCACTATGCAAATCAGGATAGGGCTCTAACTGTTCAGCTATTCCACAAGCATTCTCGAAACAGAGCACTGGCTTCCCCGCAAGCATCGCGTCAATGGCCACATTTGGGAGCGCATCAAGCCTGGAACTCATAACAAATATATCGCAACGTTTGATCAGCTCCCGATAGGCAGGTGATTCATCAAGCATGGTTAGCTCATCACTAAGACCACTGCGGTTTATCTGATCATGGAGCCAAACGGAGAGGTGAAAGTCGTAATCAGGAAGATAACCACCACCAATCCAAGCATACTTTACTTTCGTGTCTAGGGTTTTCTTGGAAATCCGACTAGCTGTTTCGATGAACAAATCGACACCTTTTCGCATCTCAATGGTACCTGCGCCCAAGACAAGCAAGGTGTCCTTATCTAAATGGCGCAAGTATTGCTCAGCGGCCGTTTCTGTTGCCGGCAGCGCAGTGTTGGCTGATCCACCATCCTGATCAGCCTCAGGCAAAGCACAGGGGCCCTGTGGCATGACCTCCATAGGGAGCTCAACCAAGTGAGGGCACCGCCGCAACATATCATTCATCGTTAGGCGCGTCGGCCAAATCAGCCGTGAAGCCCAAAGGCCAACATCAGTAAAAATGGTGAGGGGTTTGACATAGGAAGCATATTCGTGAACAAGGCAAAGACAGGGTATGCCTAAGCTGCGTATCGGCTCAATAAATGGGGCCGAAACAATGCAGTTTGCCAGAGCAAATTCAACCGGCTGGCCTAAACTTGCTCGCTTCAGAGCAGCCCTGACGACCCTATGGTTGACAAAGGTGTACCTGGCCATTAATAACGCAGTACCCGTTTCCAAAAAGCGTGAAAACAGGGCACCTCCACTAAGCAGCACTACGATGACGTTGTGACTTGTGCTGAGCTGCATACACAGATTAAGGGCAAGTATTGGTGCTCCAGTTTTCGATGCCTGATGGCTGACGACCACCATCGTTGGCTTACTAGGATCATTATTCTTGCCCCCCTTATATTCAGCCATACCCGCAATTGTACCCAACTGCTTCAGGCTCTGCCTTGCAAGCCGATTGCGCTTTAGCTTAAGGAAGGCTTCTTGGGGAGAGTACACGCTGAAACAGGTGGTTAGTTGTTTGATAGCTTACATCAGAGAAGTGCCCTGATGCTCCTTCAGAGTGGAAGCCTATCCGGGTGGTCTGAGACGTAGCATCCTTTGGGTTAGCCGTCTCTGCAAGCCTGCTGGCATCAGACGAATAGGAGTGCGTAGAGTCAACAATAAGGCCGCCCGGGGCCAACTCAGGGTCCCCGCACGTCCACAACCAACTAGAAAGTGCCATTCCTTGCGAACATAGGCGGCTCCACGACGTCGCGCCAGGTGATCATTCCCGACCCTCACCAGCACCAATGGCTGATTCAGATTGTCTAGCAATGCACCTTGGCGCAGCAAGCGCAGCCAGAGGTCGTAATCCTCAAAGCCTGGGCAATCACGGTAATTACCGGCCGCTAACACCTCTTGGCGGCGCATAATCACTGCAGGGTGATTCAGGGGGTTACTCCAGCGACTGTGTCGCTGGAGTAAGGCAGTGCCAATGGGCACTGCGCGTAAACCGCAAGGAGCCTGTGGACTGTGAATAAACTCCAGGATTGGCGTACTAAGAACGACCAGAAATGGCTTTGCTTGCATCGCTGCCACCTGGATCTCACAACGCTCCGGCAATGAAAGATCATCTGCATCGGCCCGCACCACCAGCTCTTGCGTACAGGCGTGCAAACCCCTGGCCAAAACTGGTCCAACCCCCTCACCCCCTGGTCCAAGCACCAATTCCACAGGCAAGGACGTGGCGCCTAGGACAGCGGCCAAGGCCTCCGGCGGTGCCCCATCACAGCTCACAACAACCTGTTCAGGCGGCAAAGATTGATCTAACAGGCTCTGCAAAGCAGCAGTAACCTGGGTCGGTGGTTCCCAAGGAGCCAACGGCATGAGTACGCTGTAACCCATCATGTTCAGTACTAATAACGACCTGGAAGCGGCGCTAGAAGCCCCCTTACAATCGCCTTGAGATTTGCCTCTCGCTTTGGTTCCAATAGAAGCCACAACCAAGGCTTGAAAAGCATCTTCAAAAGCTCCTTGAGCTTAAGACCAAGCGGAACATAAGGCTGCAACAAGAGCCAGCGGAAATTTCGCAGCCCATAAAAATGGCGCTCAGGACTATAGAGCTGCATACCCAAACAACGACAAAATCTGTTTGGATGAACTACCCCAAACTGCTGCTTCAGAACCACCTCTGAATGCTGCAACAGCTTGAAGCCACGTGCCTGGGCACGAAAACACCAAGCGTGGTCAACAAAGTCGATGTGAAGTTGATCATGAAGGCTGCCCAGTTGAGCCCAATCTTTAGCCTGAAAAGTGGTGCCAGAGCTGATTAATAGCCGGGTCTCCTGGAAAGCATCGGACGAAGGCAACCAGCGCCCATGGCGCACCTGACGCTGCTGATCCCAGATACTTGGCCCCACCACTAGTTGGCGCTCCGGGCAAGCCTCGAAGGGCTCTAACAATCGACGAATCTGTTCTACGGGAATACGGCTATCCTGATCCAAAAGCGTGATCCAGGAAATACCCCTCTGCAGCGCGAACTCGATACCGCGGTTCAAGCCGCCGGCAATACCACCACGATTACTATTCACCAAAAGCTCACAACCCATCACCTGCTTGAGACGGGCTGGAAGGAACTGAGGATTGTTATCGACCAACACGACAAAGAACGATTGATCTACAAGAGCCTGAAGATAGTCCGTAAAATCTGTAGATAGCACCCCAAATAAGGGAATCACCACCGCATGGGATTTACGGGTAACCTTCACCCCCCCAGCGCCTTCATCAAACTCCCCATCTCCAGCGCCTGCAACCCGTAGCTCCAACCCAAATTGCTTTTGATCCCCGCCCGCTCCAGGGCCTGCTGCAGGGTGTCGGTGGTGAGCACGCCAAAGATCACCGGGATGCCGGTGTCGCGGGCCACGGCGGAGACGCCCTTGCCCACCTCGGCCACCACCACGTCGAAATGGGGAGTATCACCGCGGATCACGGCCCCCAGGGTGATCACCACCTGGTAACGGCCGCTGGCGGCCAGGCGTTGGGCCACCAGGGGGATCTCAAAACTGCCGGGCACCCAGGCCACATCCAGCTGGTTGCTGGTGGGGGCCGTATCGATGCCGTGGCGCGCCAGGCAATCAAGGCAGCCGCTCAGCAGCTTGCCGGTGACTAGATCGTTGAACCGGGCAACCACCACGGCGATCCGCAGATCGGCCGTGTCGGTGAAGCGCCCTTCGAAAACCGTCAAGAGCTCAGACCACGAAGAAGCTCACGCCCCAGTTGAGCAGAACCAGGGCCACCCAGGCGGCGCTGCCGATCAGGATCAGGCGGTTGGAGCGGCCGCTGTCCTCGCTGCTGGCGTACAGCACGGGAATCGCCACGATCAGCGCGAACGACAGCACCACCAGGGCCAGAACTGTGAGGGTGTTGATGATCTGCATGAGAAGTGCTGGGAGGGTTGGGCGCGCCGGCCGGATCAGGCAGTGAGGGGATTCTCACACGACACCCGGGCCCGGCCGCGGCAGGGCGGATGCTTCCTTCACAAGTTGTCGGGAGGGGCGCGGGGCGGCGCTGGCGGTGGCCGGGGTGCAGGCGGGGTTGGACCCCACCGGTAGGGTCTCCTAGAATGGGACTCCCCCACCACCAGTGCCATGGCGGCGTCAGCCGAACAGCAGCTGTCACTGGTTGCCGAGCTGGTGGGGGCTGGACTGCAGGGGAGCTTGTTTGCCGAGGCGGCGCCTTCGGCAGGGGTAGCCGCGTCCAGAGCTCCTGGCGGTCGATCCCGCTTAGCCGCAGCCGGCGCCCTGGCAGCGGGAGAAGCCAATGGCGACCCAGCCGAAGCCCTCGACGCCGACCACCTCCTGGAGGCCGATGCGACATCCCGGCCCCGGCAGCGGCGGGACACGGCCGCCAGGGCGCGGGGCCTGGAGGGGGAGGGGGAGGAGGGGAGCGTTGAGGTGGCAGCCTCCGCGACAACCAAGGCAGCGGCGGGGGCAGCGGGGGCATTAATCAAGCCAGCGTCCGGGGCTCCCGTCGCAGAAAGCCAACCCGAGGACAGCACTAGCCCTCCGGTCGGCCCCGGGGAAAGCGCACACCCCGCCGACGAACACCACCCCCAACCCGATGCCGACCTGCCCCGCTGGCACCACCACAGCCTGGTGGACCCGGCATCCCTCAGCCCGGTGCTGCGCCACTACGTGGAGCTCAAGGCGGCCCATCCGGAGCGGGTGCTGCTCTACCGCCTCGGCGACTTCTACGAGTTCTTCTTCGAAGACGCCTTGCTGCTCTCGCGCCTGCTGGAGCTCACCCTCACCGGCAAGGAGGGCGGCAAGGGCATCGGCCGGGTGCCGATGGCGGGCATCCCCCACCACGCCGCCGAGCGCTACTGCGCCGAACTGGTGCGCCGCGGCCTCAGCGTGGCCCTCTGCGACCAGCTCGAGACCACCCCCGCCAAGGGTGCCCTGCTGCGCCGTGACATCACCCGGGTGCTCACCCCGGGCACGGTGCTTGAGGAGGGCATGCTCGCCGCCCGCCGCAACAACTGGCTCTGCGCGGTGGTGACCGGCGCCGCCGGCCGCTGGGGGCTGGCGGTGGCGGATGTGAGCACCGGCGAGTTTCGGGTCACCGAGCGGGAGGGGAGCGGCGCCCTGCACCAGGAGCTGCTGCAACTGGAGGCCGCCGAGGTGGTGTGGCCTGGGCTGGAAACGAGCGTCGGGGGGTCTGATTCGGCGAGCCCCGCCTGGTGCCCCGATCCCCAACGGCTCACGGCCCTGCCCCGCACCCCGTTTGAGACGCCCCAGGCCCGGGGCCGCCTGCTGGGCCACTTCCGCCTGGCCAGCCTCGATGGCCTCGGCCTCGGCGAACTCCCCCTGGCGATGCGGGCGGCCGGTGGTCTGCTGGCCTACCTCGACACCACCCAGCCCGTCGCCGACGGCGGCTCCGGACCAGGCCCCATCACCCTGGAGCTGCCCACGGTCTGGCACGCCGGCGACCAGCTGGTGCTCGACGCCCAGACCCGCCGCAACCTCGAGCTCACCCGCACCCAGCTCGGCGGCGGCCTGCACGGTTCGCTGCTCTGGGCCCTCGACCGCACCGCCACCGCCATGGGGGGCCGCTGCCTGCGGCGCTGGATCGAGGCTCCCCTGGTGGAGCGGGCCGCGATTCTGGTGCGCCAGGAAGCCGTGGCGGAACTGGTGGAGCACCGCCCGCTGCGCCTGGCCCTGCGGCGCCTGCTGCGGCCAATGGGGGATCTGGAGCGCCTGGCGGGCCGGGCCGGCGCCGGCAGCGCCTCCGCCCGCGACCTGGTGGCCCTGGCCGACGGCCTGGAGCGGCTGCCACGGCTGGCGGGGCTGCTCAAAGCGAGCGTCAGCGCGCCCCTGCAGGCCCTGGGCCAGCCCTGGCCCGAGCTGGCGGCCCTGGCGGCCGAACTGCGCCACCACCTGCTCGACAGCCCGCCCCTGAGCCTCAGCGAAGGCGGCCTGATCCACGACGGCGTCGATCCGCTGCTCGATGGCCTGCGCAACCAGCTCGACGACCAGGACGGCTGGCTGGCCGAGCAGGAGGCCGCCGAGCGCCGCCTCAGCGGCAACCCCAACCTGCGGCTCCAGTACCACCGCAGCTTCGGCTACTTCCTGGCGGTGAGCCGGGCCAAGGCCGCCACCGTGCCCGACCACTGGATTCGCCGCCAGACCCTGGCCAACGAGGAACGCTTCGTGACGCCGGCGCTCAAGGGCCGCGAAGGCCGCATCCTGCAGCTGCGGGCCCGCGCCGCCCAGCGGGAATATGAGCTGTTCAACGCCCTGCGCGAGCGGGTGGGGCAGCGGGCCGCCCCGATCCGCGCCGCCGCCCGCCTGGTGGCCGACCTCGATGCCCTGGCCTCCCTCGCCGAGGTGGCCGCCACCGGCGGCTACTGCCGGCCGGAGCTGGTGGACGGGCGGGAGCTGCGGATCGAGGCCGGCCGCCATCCGGTGGTGGAGCAGCTGCTGGTGGAGACGAGCTTCACCGCCAACGACCTGGACCTCGGCGGCGCTGACAGGCCTCCCGGCACTGAACCCACTTCCACCCCAGCGGCCCCCGACCTGCTGGTGCTGACCGGGCCAAACGCCAGCGGCAAGAGCTGCTACCTCCGCCAGACAGGGGTGCTGCAACTGATGGCCCAGATCGGCTCCTGGATCCCGGCCCGCTCCGCCCGCCTCGGCATCGCCGACCGGATCTTCACCCGCGTTGGCGCCGTCGACGACCTGGCCACAGGCCAATCCACCTTCATGGTGGAAATGGCCGAAACCGCCAACATCCTTCACCACGCCAGCGAGCGCTCCCTGGTGCTGCTCGATGAGATCGGCCGCGGCACCGCCACCTTCGATGGCCTCTCGATCGCCTGGGCGGTGGCCGAACACCTGGCCGGCGACCTCCGCGCCCGCACGATCTTCGCCACCCACTATCACGAGCTCAACGAGCTGGCCGAGCTGCTGCCCAACGTGGCCAATGCCCAGGTGCTGGTGGAGGAAACCGGCGAGGAGTTGGTGTTTCTGCATCGGGTGGTGCGGGGCGGCGCCAGCCGCAGCTACGGCATCGAGGCCGCCCGGCTGGCTGGAGTGCCCCCCTCGGTGGTGCTGCGGGCCCGCCAGGTGCTGGGCCGGATTGAGGCCAACAGCCATGTGGCGGTGGGGCTGCAGGGAGCGGATCGGATCGGCGATAGGCCCGCGAAGGGGCGCGACCGACCCAGTGAAAGCTTCGTTAACGCGACCGGTGACAAGCTCCCAGGCGCACCCGGAGTCAGCGGCCCCTTCAGCGACTCCGCGGCAGTCAATCCCCGGGCGGCCTGAAGAGCCCAGCCCAGCAGCCGGGAGTATTTGCCGAGGGACCTGCAGCCAGTCGCCGGGGGAGCAATGCCGAATTCCCACCGGGGTGAACACACCAGCAGGCGGTCAGACCAGGCGATCCAGCCAGGCTCGCCGCAGCAGGGCGTTCACAGCCGCGGCCACCAGACCGGCACCGCCCCGGCTGCCCTCCAGGCGGATCTGGGGCAGGCCACTGGCCGCCAGATGGCGCTTGCTTTCGGCCACGCCCACGAAACCCACCGGCATGCCGATCACCAGCGCCGGCGCCGCAGCCCCCGCCCTCACCCGCTCCAGCAAGCACTCAAGGGCGGTCGGGGCACTGCCGATCAGCACCACCGCGCCCGGATGCACCGCCAGGGCTCCCACCATGCCCACGGCGGTGCGGGTGCTTCCGGCGGGGGCGCGATCGGGCGCCCAGGCGAGCACGCTGTGCACCGCATTGCCGAAGGTGCGCCGGGCCATCGGTGCCACCGCAGCCGCGGCCATGGCCGTGTCGGTGAGGATCGTGGCCCCGGCCGCCAGGGCCGCCAGGCCCTGCAGGCAGGCTCCGGAGCCACAGTGCAGCAGAGGTGCCACGGTGGGATCGCCGGAGCTGTGCACCAGCCGCTCCAGCACGTCCCGCTCCACCCCTTCAAGCTCCGTGTCCCCCAGCAGCCCACGGATCCGCCGCAGACTTTCCTGAAGGATCGGGTGATCGAAACCGTCGCTGTCATGAGCAGCGCCGCCGGCCGACCTGGCGCTCATGGCTGCATCCCCGCCAACCGATGGCGCCGTAAGGATTCGCGCCAGAACAGCCGCAACCCTTCCTCCAGCGGGATGGCCGGGACCCAGCCTGTGGCCTCCCGAAGTTTGCTGGAATCGAGCACATTGGCGGCAACGTCAAAACGACGCTCGGGCAGGTGGCTTGCCTGCACCGCAAAGCCATCGGCTTCCGCCAGAGCCCCCAGCAGGCGAAGGATGTCGAGGTTGGAGGCGCCGCGGCCGGTGCCGAGGTTGAAAACCTCACCAATCTGTCCCCGTTCCAGGGCGGCAACGATGCCGGTGGCCACATCGCTGACGTGGATGTAGTCCCGAACGGTGCCCTCCGCCCCGTAGATCTCGACAGGCCGTCCCGCCTGAATCGCCTCCGAAGCGGCCGCGATGAACCCCTGGCCCACCCCGGTGCGCTGCTCCTCGCCATAGGCATTGGCGGGGCGGACGATCAGCACTGGCAGATCAGCGGTGACATGGAACATCCGCGCATAGCTGTCGATCGTGAGCTTGGTGATGCCGTAGGGACTGATCGGACGAGTGGGGTGATCCTCACGGATCGGCAGATCCACCGGCTGGCCGTAGACCGTGCCGCCGGAGGAGACGATCAGCAGGCGGCGCAACCCCACCCGGCCTGCCTCCTCCAGCAGGGCTACGTTGGCCGGCAGGTTACCCAGCAGATCGAAGGTGGGATCGCCAAAGCTGGTCTTGGGAACGGTGGCATAGGCCAGGTTGATCACATCACCGCCAGGGATCAGCAGGCTGCTCAGCACGCCGAGATTGCCGTAATCGCCGCAGACGTAGCAGCAACCATCCGGCAGAGGCACCGCAGGTCCTGCTCCGCGGCCCAGGATCACCACCTCCCGGCCAGCGGCGGCCAGCAGGCGTGCCACCGCCAAGCCTATGAAACCTGCACCGCCGATCAGGAGCACGGAAGACACAGCAGGGCAGGCGGGTTGGGTGATGATCAGCTTGCCTGAGCCGGTGCGATGCCCATCCACCTCTACTGGGGCGACGACGAGGCCGCCCGCAGCCGCGCCGTGGAGGGCCTGGTGGAGCAGCTGGTGGATCCAGCCTGGGCCACGCTCAACCTCAGCCGCCTCGATGGCAACGACACCGGCCAGGCCCTCCAGGCCCTGGAGGAGGCCCGCACCCCTCCCTTCGGCACGGGGGCCCGGCTGGTGGTGCTGCAGCGCAGTCCCTTCTGCAGCCAAGGGCCGGCCGAGCTGGCCGAACGGCTCGAGGCCAGCCTGCCGCTGATCCCCGACAGCTGCCATCTGGTGCTGGTGAGCACGGGCAAACCCGATGCCCGCCTGCGCACCACCAAGGCCCTCAAGAAGCTGGCCGAGGAGAAAAGCTTCGCGCTGCCGGCCATCTGGGATGGGGAAGGCCAGCTGGAGCTGGTGCACCGCACGGCCCAGGCGCTGGGCCTGCGGCTGGACAACGCCGCCGCCGAAGCCCTGGCCGAGGCGATCGGCAGCGACAGCGCCCGGCTCGCCAGCGAACTGGAGAAGCTGGCGCTCTACGCGGCGAGCAGCGCCCCGGCCCCGATCACCGCCGCCGCCGTGGAAGCGCTGGTGGGGGGGCGCAGCACCAGCAGCCTGGCGGTGGGCGATGCCCTGCTCGCCGGCCGGCCGGCCGAGGCGATCGCCCTGGTGGATGCCCTGCTGGCCGCCAACGAACCGGCCCTGCGGATCGTGGCCGCCCTCACCAGCCAGGTGCGGGGCTGGCTCTGGGTGACGCTGCTGGAGGCCCAAGGAGAACAGGACGTGGCCGTGATCGCCAAGGCGGCGGGCATCGGCAACCCCAAACGCATCTACGTGATGCGCAAGCAGCTCCGCGGCCGCCGGTCCGGAACCCTGCTCACCCTGCTGGGCCAGGTGCTGGAGGTGGAGGCGGCCCTCAAGCGCGGTGCCGACCCCGGCGAGGCCTTCCGGGATGGCTTCCTCCTGCCAGCGGCCTGAGCGGGTGCCAGACCCCCCTGCCGCCAGCGCCGATAATCCCTCCAGCGCGATCCGCCGCCGATGGGCCTGCTGGTACAGAAATTCGGGGGCACCTCCGTGGCGGATGTGGACCGCATCCAGGCGGTGGCCCGGCGGATCAGCGCCAGCCGTGAGGAGGGTCACGACCTGGTGATCGTGGTGTCGGCGATGGGCCACACCACCGACGAACTCACCGGCCTGGCCCGGGCGATCAGCGCCGATCCGCCGCGGCGGGAGATGGACATGCTGCTGGCCACCGGCGAGCAGGTGTCGATCGCCCTGCTGGCGATGGCCCTCCATGCCCAGGGGGTGCCGGCCGTGTCGATGACCGGGCCCCAGGTGGGGATTGTGACCGAATCGGCCCACGGCCGGGCCCGCATCCTGGAGGTGCGCACCGAACGCCTCTGGCGCCTGCTCGAGGCGGGTCAGGTGGTGGTGGTGGCGGGCTTCCAGGGCACCAGCAGCGGGGCGGCCGGCACCCCCGAGATCACCACCCTCGGCCGGGGCGGCTCCGACACCTCCGCGGTGGCCCTGGCGGCGGCCCTCGGCGCCGATGCCTGCGAGATCTACACCGATGTGCCCGGCGTGCTCACCACCGACCCCCGCAAGGTGGCCGACGCCCAGCTGATGGAGGCGGTGAGCTGCGACGAGATGCTCGAGCTGGCCAGCCTCGGCGCGGCGGTGCTGCATCCGCGCGCCGTGGAGATCGCCCGCAACTACGGCGTGCCCCTGGTGGTGCGCTCCAGCTGGAGCGACGCCCCCGGCACCCGCCTCACCAGCGGTCCGCCGCGGCCGATCGGCAGCGAAGGTCTGGAGCTGGGACGGCCCGTCGACGGTGCCGAGCTGGAGGAGCACCAGGCGGTGGTGGCCCTGGCCCACATGCCCGACCGGCCCGGCGTGGCGGCACAGCTGTTCGAGGCGCTGGGGGCGGCGGGCCTCAATGTGGATCTGATCGTGCAGGCCACCCACGAGGGCGGCAGCAACGACATCGCCTTCACCCTCGCCGAGGACCAGCTCAGCGAGGCCACGGCGGTCTGCCGCGGCCTGCTGGCCGACCTGGGGGCGGAGGCGACCCAGCTCAGCAGCGAGGCCGGCATGGCCAAGCTCAGCATTTCCGGCGCCGGCATCATGGGGCGCCCCGGCGTGGCGGCCCGCCTGTTCGACACCCTCGCCCGGCTGGGCATCAACCTGCGGCTGATCGCCACCAGCGAGGTGAAGGTGAGCTGCGTGGTGGAGGGCAGCCAGGGCAGCAAGGCCCTGCGGGCGGCGGCCGCGGCCTTCGAACTGGCGGAGGGCCAGCTGCGCCACGGCGCCCTGCCCTGCGAGAGCGGCAGTCCGGCGGTGCGGGGCGTGGCCCTCGACCGCGACCAGGTGCAGGTGGTGGTGCGGGGGGTGCCGGACCGGCCCGGCGCGGCGGCGGCGGTCTGCCGAGCCCTGGCCGATGCGGGCATCAGCCTCGACGCCATCGTGCAGTCGGAGCGGACCCACGGTGTGGCGCCCCAGCTCAGCCGCGACATGACCTTCACCCTCCGCCGCGACGACCGGCCGGCCGCTGAGCGGGCCCTGGCCGCCGTGCTGGCGGGCTGGCCCGGCGCCCGCTTCGAGGAGGGCGCCGCCATCGCCCGGGTGAGTGCGGTGGGGGCGGGCATGGCCTGCACCGCCGGCACCGCGGCGCGCATGTTCCGCAGCCTGGCCGAGGCCGGCATCAACATCGAACTGATCGCCACCAGCGAGATCCGCACCAGCTGCGTGGTGGCCGAAGCCGATGGGGTGCGGGCCCTGCAGGCGGTGCATGGGGCCTTCGGCCTGGGGGGATCCGAGCTCTACCAGGCCCAGGGCAGCGAAGCGCCGGCGTGAGCAGCGGCGCCCCCGTCCAGGAGATCATCGTCCGGGTCGGGATCCCCCACTTCTTCCGCGAGGACGGCGGCGGCCCGGGCAACGGATCGCGGCGACCCGGGGCTCGCCAGAGCAGGGCCCTGGCCCTTGCCCGCTGCCTGGCGGGGCTGCAGCGCCTCTGCCGCGGCGGCCGGGATGCCGTGCTGCACATCGGCGACCACGCCATCGACCACCTGCCACCGGAGGAAGGCCTGCCGCCGTTGCCACCGCTCCGCCTCGAGATCGTGGTCTGCAGCGATGGGCAGCACCTGCTCGAGGAGGTGCTCCGTGAGGTCCAGGGCCCGATCCGCCTCGAAACCCTGCGGCCCAACGACCCGGTTCTCCTCCCCCTGGCCTGCCGCGACCTGCTGATCCACAGCGATCCGATCGCCGACCTCACCCTCTATCTGGAGGACGATCTGGTGATCGACGACGCCGAATACGTGGACAAGCAGCTCTGGTTCCTCCACCAGAGCGAGCACCGCCTCAGCCTGATGCCCCATCGCTTCGAGCGTGTCGACCAGAACGGCTTCGGGCGGCTCCTGGTCGATGGCCCCCTGCGGGAGGACGACATCCGCCGCTTCTGCGAACCCCGAACCGATGTGGCGCGGGGCCACTACCGCGACCAGGGCCCGCTGAGCTTCGACATCAGCGCCAACCCCCACGCCGGCACCTTCGCCCTCAGCCGCCCCCAGGTGGAGCACCTGCGCCGCCAGACCCTGGCCCGCAGCGGCTTCGTCGGCCCGATCGAAACCGCCAGCACCCTCACGGTGTTGCAGTTCTTCCCGGTGCTGAAGCCCTCGCTGCGCCACCGCAGCTTCCTCAGCATCGAGCACGCCCACCCCTCCTTCCTCCCCTACCTCAGCCAGTTCCCCCATCGCGCCGCCGGCGGGCCATCCCCAGCCGCCCCCTGAGCCGCTCAGAGCGGCGGCGCCATCACCTCGCCTACCGCGGTGGCCGAGGTGAAGAGCCGGCCGTAGATCCGGCGCCCGCGCCAGTGCGCGTCGAGCAGGGCCAGGGGATGGAAGCGGAACCAGGGCACGGCGCGGTTCTCACGGAACACCCGCAGGGCCGCTCGGGGCTGGCCGCGCTCCAGCCGGTTGGCGATCGCGGCCGCCACCAGGTAGCGCACCCCGAGGCCATGGCGCTGCAGCAGTTCCGGATGACAGGCGATCACTTCACCCAGGGCCTGGATCGCCCCAGTGGGAGCCGCCGAGAGCGAATCGGCCGAGGTCACCTTGCACCAATCCACCTCCTCCACCAACCAGGCCCAGTGCTCGTCGCCGTTGCCCCGCAGCCAGGCGGTGCGTTGATGGTGAACCAGGTTGAGCAGCAGCTCGCGGTCCTGGATGCGCTGCAGGCGGCAGGCCGCGCCCCCGGCGGCCCGCAACACCTCGCGGCGCACGGTGATCGAGGAACCGGCCAGAAAGAAGGCATGCCAGAGGAGCAGCTTCTCCAGCTGATCGGCGCTGAGCCAGCGATTGCGGTTGGGGAGGGGCTGGCCCCTGTCCTTGCCATCCGCCGCGGCCAGCTCAAACGAGCTCAGCAGGAGCAGGAGATGGGGATGGTGTTCGAAGCGCTGCAGGCTGTGGGCCAGCCGATGGGGCAGAAAAAAGTCGTCGGAATCGAGGAAGGTCACCAAGGGGGCCCGGGCCTCGGCCAGGCCCAGGTTGCGGGCGGGATTGGCCCCCTGGCGCGGCTGGCGGAGGTAGTGGATGCGCCCATCGCCATAGGCGCGTACCAGCTCGTCGCTGCCATCGGTGGAGCCGTCGTCCACCACCAGGAGCTCGAAATCGCCGCAGCTCTGGCCCAGCACGCTGTCAATCGCGCGACCCAGGGTCCCCACCCGGTTGTAGGTGGGGATGATCACGGAGATCGCTGGAGCCATCAGGCCTTGCCCACCAGCTTCTGACGCAGCCCCTTGATCCGATCGCGCAGGTTGGCGGCCTCCTCGAACTCCAGGTTCTTGGCCGCCGCCTTCATCTTCTCCTCGAGCTGCTGAATCAGCTCCGGCAGGGCATCCAGGGGGACTCCATTGTGCTCGGCCTGCTCGGTGGCCTCCTCGAGCTGCTCGTCGTTGAGCCGGCGCGACACCTCCAGAAAGGCCAGGATCGCATTACCGGCCCGCTTGCCGGCGGGGCTCGGCGTGATGCCGTGCTTCTCGTTGTAGGCCTGC
This sequence comes from Cyanobium sp., assembly GCA_044370835.1. GTDB lineage: Bacteria > Cyanobacteriota > Cyanobacteriia > PCC-6307 > Cyanobiaceae > Cyanobium. The sequence goes on from JBILUS010000024.1 coordinate 23,402, forward strand.
TGGATGGCGCGGCGGCGCTCGGTTTCGGAAATGGCCTTGGCCATCGAATCGGTGAGGTTGTCGGCGTAGAGCAGAGCCTTGCCCTCGATGTGGCGGGCGGCACGGCCGATCGTCTGGATCAGGGAGCGCTCGGCCCGCAGGAAGCCCTCCTTGTCGGCATCGAGGATCGCCACCAACGACACCTCCGGCAGGTCCAGGCCCTCGCGCAGCAGGTTCACCCCCACCAGCACGTCGTAGGCGCCGTTGCGGAGGTCCTGGATGATCTCGATCCGCTCGATCGAGTGGATCTCCGAGTGGAGATAGCGCACCCGCACGCCATTTTCGGCCAGGTAATCGGTGAGGTCCTCGGCCATCCGCTTGGTGAGGGTGGTGATCAGCACCCGCTCCTTCTTGTCGGCCCGCAGGCGGATCTCACCCAGCAGGTCATCGACCTGGCCGTCGGTGGGACGCACCTCCACGATCGGATCCAGCACCCCGGTGGGGCGGATCACCTGCTCAGCCACCTTGCCCTGGCTCTGGGCCATCTCCCAGGTGCCGGGGGTGGCGCTCACGAAGATCGTTTGCTTGGCCTTCTCCCAGAATTCATCGCCCTTGAGGGGCCGGTTGTCGGCGGCGCTGGGCAGGCGGAAGCCGTGCTCGATCAGCACCTGCTTGCGGCTCTGGTCGCCGTTGTACATGGCCTGCAGCTGCGAGCAGGTCACGTGGCTCTCGTCCACCACCAGCAGCCAGTCGTCGGGGAAGTAATCGATCAGGCATTCCGGCGGTGTACCGGCGGGGCGGCCGGCTAAATGGCGGGCGTAATTCTCGACGCCATTGCAGTACCCCACCTGCTCGAGCATCTCGAGGTCGTAGGTGGTGCGCTGCTCCAGTCGCTGGGCCTCCAGCAGGCGGCCCTGAAGATTGAGCACATCGAGCCGCTCGCGCAACTCGGCGCGGATCGCCTTGATCGCCCCCTCCAGCCGCTCCTTCGGGGTCACGAAGTGCTTGGCGGGGTAGATGTTGATGGTGTCGAGGCTCTGCAGAATCTCGCCGCTGGTGGGATCGACATAGCGAATCGCCTCCACCTCATCGCCAAACAGCTCGATCCGCACCAGCCGGTCCTCGTAGGCCGGGCCGATCTCGAGCACATCGCCCCGCACCCGGAAACGGCCGCGCGCAATCTCGATGTCGTTGCGGGAATACTGATTGTTCACCAGCTCCCGCAGCGAACCGCGCAGATCCAGCGTTTCACCCACCCGGAACTTCACCGCCGCCTTGAGGTATTCCGAGGGGATGCCAAGGCCGTAGATGCAGCTGATCGAGGCCACCACGATCACATCCTTGCGCTCGAACAACGAGCGGGTGGCAGAGTGGCGCAGCATGTCGATCTCTTCGTTGATCGACGCCGTCTTGGCGATGTAGGTGTCCGAGACCGGCACATAGGCCTCGGGCTGGTAGTAGTCGTAATAGGAGATGAAGTATTCAACCGCGTTGTTCGGGAAGAACTCCCGCAACTCATTGCAGAGCTGCGCCGCCAGCGTCTTGTTGTGGGCCAGCACCAGGGTGGGGCGCCCGGTGCGGGCGATCACATTGGCGATCGAGAAGGTTTTGCCGGTGCCGGTGGCCCCCAGCAGCGTCTGATAGCGATCACCGGCATCAACCCCGGCGGTGAGGGCCGCGATCGCCGTGGGTTGGTCCCCCTTCGGCTCGTAGGGGGCGTGCAGCTGGAACGGAACCATCCCTCCATTGTCCCGGATCCCGCCGCTGGGCGGGGCCCGGATGGGGTGGGGCTGACCGACCGGGCCCGCGGGCCGGAACGGGGCTTCAGGCCACGGGGGTGCCGATCAGCAGCGCCATCGCCCGCAGCATGGGAACCTCCAGGCCGAGGGCGCGCAGAGCGAAGAAGCTGATCAGCGAGTAAGCCAGCGACCCAAGGGCGGCGCTGGCCAGGCCGTTGCGCAGGCGGAAGCCCTGGATCAGCCAGGCGGTGAAGGCGAACAGGATGATCGAGATCAACCACTCGAACAGGAAGCCCACCGGCAGCAGGCCGCCGATGGTGGTGACCATCTTGAGCGGGGCCAACAGGAAGCGCAGCGGCCACACCAGCAGGGTGCCGGCGAGGCTGATCACCATGGCCGAGACCAGGGCGATCTTGAAGTTCAGCATCTCCACCCCCACGGGCAGCCGGGCGACGAGCAGCAGGATCAGCGCCCGGATGGGCCACTGCAGCAGCCACAGAAGGGATTGACCCATGGGGGAGAGAACAGCGCGGAATCGAGCCTCACGCTAAGGGGCACCGGCCCCTGGGCACAACCGCGGAGCGGCGGGCCGTGGGCGTTCGCGGATCAGGCGGAGGCGCGGCTGGACGCGCTGCCCGCGGGGGCCGGAGCCACCGCATCGATCGCCTCCCGCAGGCCGCGCACCACGGCCACCATGGCGAGCTCATCGCCGAGGCGATTCACGGCGGAGCCCACCCCCACCCCGGCGGCGCCGGCGGCCAGAGCCATGGGCACGGTCACGGCGGACAACCCCGAAGCGCACAGCACCGGCAGGGGCTCGGCCAGGGCGGCCTGCAGGGCCCGGCTGAGGGCATGGGCGGCGGCCAGGGTGGGGGCGGCCTTCTCGATCAGGCCGAGGCTGCCGGCGCTGAAGGGGCGGGCACTGGTGCCTCCTTCGGTCTGGATCAGATCGGCCCCGGCGGCGGCCAGATCCACGGCCAGCTGCTCCTGCTGGTCGAGGGGCAGCACGTGGGGCACCGTCACCGACAGCACCACCTCCGGCAGCAGGGCCCGGGTGCGGCGGGTGAGCTCCAGCACCTCGGCGGCATCGAAGATGCGGCCGAGGGGATAGAAAGCGTCGAAATTGCCGATCTCCACCAGGGTGGCGCCGGCGGCCACGGCGGCCGGGAAGAGGTCCGGATCCACCGCCGACACGCACACCGGCAGCTCCGGCGCGGCGGCCCGCACCGCCGCCACCAAGGCGGGATCACAGGCGATGTCCACCACGTCGGCTCCGCCGGCGGCGGCGGCGCGAGCCACCCGCTCCACCGCGGCCTGATCGACGTTGGTGAGACCGGCGATCACCTTGAGCAGGCGGCGACCGGTGATGGCGTGCCGAAGGCTCACGGGCAGGCTGGAGAGACGCGACATCGGCAGCGTTCAGGAAAGCTGGTGTGATTCTCCCATCCGAAGCCACGGCCGCCCCCTGGAGCGTCCACCACCGGCGCCTGCACCGCCACCTGCTGCGGCGGCCGGAGCTGCTGCCCGCCGGGGCGCCGCTGCTGGTGGCCGTGTCGGGCGGCCAGGATTCGATGGCCCTCACCGTGCTGCTGGCCGATCTGCGGCGGCTGCATCGCTGGGAGCTGACGCTGTGGCACGGCGACCACGGCTGGCGCGCCGAGGCTGCGGAGCAGGCCCAGGCTCTGGCGGCCTGGGCGGCGACACGGCACCTCCCCCTGCAACTGGAACGGGCCGAGCCGCCCCCGGCGGGGGAGGCGGCCGCCCGGGCCTGGCGCTACGGCTGCCTGGAGCGCGCGGCCCGGGAGCTGGGCTGCCGCCACGTGGTGACGGGCCACACGGCCAGCGACCGGGCCGAGACCGTGCTGCTCAACCTGGCCCGCGGCAGCCACCTGCGGGGCCTCAGCAGCCTGCGGGCGTCGCGGGCCCTGGGGCCGGAGCCGCTGGCCGAGGCGGGGCCGGAGCCGCCAGCGTCCCAGCTGGTGCGGCCGCTGCTGCCCTTCAGCCGCGACGACACCGCCCGGATCTGCCGGGAGCTGGGGGTGCCGCTCTGGCCCGACCCCAGCAACGAGGACGGACGGTTTGGGCGCAACCGGGTGCGATCCGAGGTGATGCCGGTGCTGGAGGCCCTCCATCCCGGTGCGGGCCGTCGCATCGCCGCCCAGGCGGAGCGCCTGGAGGCGGAGCTCGGCGCCCAGGACCAGCTGCTGGAGCTGGCCCTGGCCGCCCTGGCCGCCCCGGGGGATCCCGGCGGCCGCAGCCTGGCCCGCCGGCCCCTCGGCCAGCTGGCGCTGGCCAACCGGCGGCGGCTGCTGCGTCACTGGCTGGGCCGGCAGGCCGGCCTGGCCCTTGAGGCCGGGGCCCTGGAGGATCTCTGCCGGCGGCTGGAGCCCCGGCGGGGGCCGGGTCAGCTGGACCTGGCCAGCGGATGGCGCCTGCAGTGGGACCGGAGCACACTGGGCCTCCACGACCCTGGAGATCCCCGGCACGGCGATGGCTGACTTCCCCCTGCCCGACGACACGGCCCAGCGCTACGCCGAGCTCGAGAAGGCCTACGTGAAGGAGCGCTGGAGCACGGTGCTCAGCAGCGGCCAGATCCTGCTCACCACGATCGAAACCAGCGACGATCCCCAGGCCGAAGGGCTGGCCAACCGGGTGCGGGTGCTGCTGGGCCATGCCCACCTCTACGGCCTGGCCGAACCGGAGGTGGCGGAGGACTACTACCGCAGCGTGCTGGGCAGCCGGGCCGAACCGGAACTGCGGCGCATCGCCGCCGAGGGCCTGCAGCAGTGCCAGCGGCCGCCGGCCGCCCGGCCCGGGGCCGAGGCCCGCGAGCCAGCGACACAGCCGGCGATCCAACAGGCGGTCCAGCAAGACGCCCAGGCTGGAGATGCCGGCACGGCCAACGAAGCCCCGATCGAAGCCCCCGCCGAAGCCCCGATCAACGCCCCCATCAACGCCACCGTCAACACCACCACCGATCCCTTCCTGGCGGCCGTGGTGGCCAGCGCCGCGGCCACAACGGCAGCCACGGGCAGCGCGGCGGCACCCGCCACGCCCTGGCTCGCTGACCTGCCGCAGGATTTCGTGGCTCCGGCAGCCGCACCTGCAGCCGACCCCTTCGCGGGCCTGGGCTCTGCGGCGGCGGCCGTCGGGCCAACCCCGGTCGCTCCGGCCAGGGCCGCCGCCGAACCGGCGGGCGCCCTGGAGCTGATCCCCAGCCTGGAGGTTGAGGTGGTGGAGGAACCGGAACTGGTGGAGGTGGCCCAGGCCGACCCGAGCCTGGCGGAGGAACTGGAGCTCGAACTCAGCCGCATCCGCGCACGCCGGGCCGCCGCCGCTGCGGCCGCGGAGCCTGCGAGCCAGGAGGAGCTCGAGGAGAACGCGGCTTCCTTCACGGCACTCGAGGAGCTCAGCGCACCGCCGGCCGGCATCGGTCCAGGCGAGGAGGGGGATCCCTTCGCCGCGGCGATCAGCGCCGCCCTGGAGGGCGTGGAAGCGCCCGCAGCGCAAGCGGCACAGAGCCGGGCCACAGCCTCGGCTCCGGACCTCAGCGGCGAGGATCCGGAGCTGGTGGCGAGCCTGTTGCGGGTGGTGATCCGCCCCTAAGGGGGGGTTCAGCCGGCCATGGAGGCGGAGCGGCGGCGGCGGGTGCGACCGGCCGGCTCAGGATCCTCCACCACCCGGGCCTGGCGCTCCGGCTGAGCCGCAGTCGCCACTGGGGCCGCCACAGGGGCCGCCACGGTGGCGACGGCAGCAGCGGCGCTCACCCGGGCGGGATCACGAACCACCTCGCGGGACACCTCCCGGCCGCCATCGCGTCCGCCGTCACGACCTCCATCGCGGCGGCCCCGGGGGGCTGGACGGGTGTCGGGCTCGGCATCGGCGCGGCCCTTGTAGGCCGGCGTGCCGGCGGGGGCGGGCTGCACCAGGCAGATGATCAAGGGCTCCACCTGGAGTTCGCGGCGCAGGCGGCGCTGCAGGCCCAGCTCCACCTCCCGCTGCACACCCACCCAGTCCACATCGGGGGCCTTGCCGCCGGTGTTGCGGGAGAGCTGGTTCCAGCGGTTTTCGAGCACCCAGGTGATCTCGCGCTCGGCCCAGATCGAGAGTTTGCGGGCATCGGCGGTGGTCACCACGCCACGGATGTTCACCCGCGGCGGCGCCGCCATCACGCCATCGGTGGTGATCACGGCCAGCAGGGTGATCACGCCGTCCTCGGCCAGCTGCTGGCGCTCCTTGAGCACGCGGGCGTCAACGATGCCGTTGCGGGAGGCATCAAGCAGTTCGATGCCGGCCTTCACCGGATCCCCTTTGCGGATCGAATCGGGGGTGAGTTCCACCACATCACCGTTGTCGATGATCAGGGTGTGGTCGGCCGGAATCCCCATCGACTGAGCAGTTTTCGCGTGGGCCACGAGCATGCGGTGCTCGCCGTGCACCGGCACGAAGAACTTGGGCCGCGCCAAAGCCAGCATCAGCTTGTGGTCTTCCTGGAAGCTGTGGCCGGACACGTGAATGCCTTCACCCTTGCCGTAGACGACCTTGGCGCCGAGCATCATCAGCCGGTCGATGGTGTTCACCACCGAAATGGTGTTGCCCGGAATCGGGCTGGCGGAGAAGATGATCGTGTCGCTGCTCTTCACCTGCACCTGGGGGTGTTCGCCGCGGGAGATGCGGCTCAGGGCGGCCAGCGGCTCACCCTGGCTGCCGGTCATCAGCAACAGGGTTTCGCGATCGGGCAGATCGCGGATCTGCTTGATCGGCACAAACAATTCATCCGGGGCACGCATGTAGCCCAATTCACGCGCCTTGGCGATCACGTTCAGCATCGAGCGGCCCAGCAGGCCCACCTTGCGGCCGTTCTTGAGCGCCAACTCGAGAATCATCGAGACCCGATGGATCGAGCTGGCGAAGGTGGTGATGATGACCCGTCCCTCAGCCTGGGAGATATGGCGATCCAGGTGGGGGAACACCGAACGCTCGGGCGGACAAAAGCCCGGCAGCTCTGCGTTGGTGGAATCAGAGAACAGACACAGCACACCTTTCTCGCCGTAATGGGCAAGACGGGCGATGTCGAAGTGCTCGCCATCCACAGGCGTGTGGTCGAACTTGAAGTCACCGGTGAAGACAATCACGCCAGCCGGAGTGGTGATCGCCAGCGTGTAGCTGTCGGCCATCGAGTGGGTGTTGCGGATGAACTCCACCGAGAAATGCTGACCCAGCTTCACCACCTCGCGAGGCGAGACGGTCTGCAGGATGGTGCGGTCCATGACGCCCGCTTCCTCCATCTTGCCGGTGAGAATCGAGAGGGCGAGGCGGGGCCCGTAGATGATCGGGATATTGAAGTTCTTGAGGTGGTGGGGAATGCCACCGATGTGATCTTCGTGCCCGTGGGTCACGATCATGCCGCGGATCCGTTTCTGGTTCTCGCGCAGGTAGCTGGTGTCGGGCAGCACCACATTCACGCCGTGCATGCCATCACTGGGGAAGGCCAGGCCGGCATCGACCAAGATCAGGTCGTCGCCGTATTCAAAAACGCAGGTGTTCTTGCCGATTTCATGCAGGCCACCCAGGGGAATCACGCGCAGGGTGGGCTGGCCTTTGCCCTGATGGCCGTGGTGCTGGGATCCGTTCGAACTGGTCATGTAAAGGAAGCAGGAGAAGGAAAAACGTGGATCGGAACTGGTGCCGGTTGAAGCCGAGGCGTCAGGTGGGACGCAGGGCAGCCAGGATTGAGGAGAGGCGTTCGCGCACGGTGCTGTCGGCGGAGAGAAGGGGAAGACGGGGAGCACCCACCGGCCAGCCGCCGAGTTCCAGGGCGGCCTTGACGGGGATGGGATTGGTGGTGCAGAAGAGGGCGCGGCAGAGGGGCAGCAGCGCCTCGTGGCGGGCCAGGGCGGTGGCGGCATCGCCGGCCAGGAAGGCCTGGATCAGCTCGCGGGTCTGGGGCCCGGCCACATGGCTGGCCACGCTCACCACCCCCACGGCACCCACCGCCAGCATGGGCAGGGTGAGGGCGTCATCGCCGCTGTAGATCGCCAGCCGCTCGCCGCAGAGCAGGCGCAGGCGGCTCACCTCCTCGGTGGTGCCGCTGGCGGCCTTGTAGGCCACCACGTTGGGGAGATCGAGCAGGCGGGCGGTGGTCTCCGGCTCGAGGCTGCAACCGGTGCGGCCGGGGATGTTGTAGAGCATCAGCGGCAGGCCGGGCGCCGCCGCCGCCACGGCGCGGAAATGGGCCTCCAGGCCCTCCTGGGGGGGGCGGTTGTAGTAAGGCACCACCACCAGCGCCCCATCGGCGCCAAGGGCGGCGGCCTCGGCCGTGGCCTCCACCGCCTCGGCGGTGCAGTTGCTGCCGCTGCCGGCGAGCAGGGCGGCTCGGCCCCCCACGGCCTCCTTCACAGCCGCGAAGAGGGCGTGCTGCTCGGCCCAGCTGAGGGTGGGGGATTCGCCGGTGGTGCCGCACAGCACCAGGCCATCGGAACCGTGACGCACCAGGTGGTCCGCCAGCCGGCCAGCCAGGGCGAGATCCACCGAACCATCAGGCGCGAAGGGGGTCACCATGGCGGTGACCACCCGGCCGAACGGAACCCCGGGCCCAGGGGCGGTGGGGATGGCGCTGGCGGCGGAAAGGCTCAAGAGCCAACCTCCTGGCGCAGCAGCTCGGCGATCTGGATCGCGTTGAGGGCGGCCCCCTTGCGGATCTGGTCGCCGCAGAGCCAGAGCTCCAGGGCGTTGGGTTCGCTGAGGTCCTGACGGATGCGGCCCACGGCCACCGGATCGCGGCCGGTCACATCGGTGGGCATGGGGAACCGGTTGGCGCTGAAATCCTCGATCAATTCCACGCCGGCGGCCCGCTCCAACAGAGCCCTGGCCTCCTCCACCGGGAAGGGCTCGCTGAATTCGATGTTCACCGCCTCGGAGTGGGCCCGCAGCACGGGCACCCGCACGCAGGTGGCGGAGAGGCGCAGATCGGGTAGTTCCATGATCTTGCGGGTCTCGTTCACCATCTTCAATTCCTCTTCGCAGTAGCCGCTGGCCTCCAGCGGCGAGTTGTGGAGGAAGAGGTTGAAGGCCAGGGAATGGGGCAGCACGCTGCTCACCGGGTCGCCGCCCTCAAGCACGGTGCGGCTGAGCTGGCGCAGCTCCTCCATGGCCCGCGCACCGGCGCCGCTGGCGGATTGGTAGGTGCTCACCACCACCCGCCGGATCGGCCGCCGGGCTGCCAGCGGGGCCAGGGCCACGGTGAGCAGGATCGTGGTGCAGTTGGGATTGGCGATGATGCCGCGGTGCTGGAAGGCGGCCTCGGGATTCACCTCGGGCACCACCAGCGGCACGGCCGGATCGAGGCGGAAGGCGCTGGAGTTGTCGATCAGCACCGCCCCGGCGGCCACCGCCTCGGCGGCCCAGGCCCGCGACACCGAGCCTCCAGCCGAGGCGAGCAAAAGGTCCACCCCCGCGAAGCAGCCCGGCTGCACCGGCTGCACCACCAGCGCCTCGCCCTGCCAGTCGACGGTCTGGCCGGCCGAGCGGGGGGAGGCCAGGGGCAGCAGCTCAGCCACCGGAAACCGACGCTCATCCAGCAGGGCCAGCAGTTCCTGGCCCACGGCGCCGGTGGCGCCGAGCACGGCCACCCGCAGGGGGCGGGCGGGAAGGCGGGTGGGGGCCGCGGTGGGGGCGGTGAGGGGAGTGGGGGCGGTCAACGGACGGGTGGGCGTGGACGGGTGGTGGTGGTCGGGTGAGAAGGCGTGGAGGGCGGGATATGGCGGAAGGCTGGAGGAGTCCCGGGACGGCGGCCGGCAACGGGACGGGGTGAAGCGATCCGGGACGCCGGGCCCAGGGGCCGGGATGGGATCCGATCCGGACAGCGCAGGCCCGGCTGGAGGGGAATGAGCGGGACTGGAGCTCGCTCGCGGGCCCGGCCATGGAGCGGGCCGGCCCTGGAGTCGGTGACGACCCGGCCGGGTGGAACCGGAGGGCAGCGGGGGGAACGGGGGCCTGGGGGTGGTCGGGGTCGGGCGGAGGGCCCGGGGATGGCGCGCTCCGGAACGGACCGGAACAACGGTGGGTGAAACCCTGAACCGGCGGTGGATCCTTGGCTGGATCAACCGGTGCATCGTCCGCGGCTGGGCCGGAGCGATCAGGGTGGGGATATCGGCTCGCCTGTTCGTCCCCGGAACAATACGCGGCCGAATGGCGAATCGGTGACTTTCTAGGATCGGTGATTGCTCCGCCGCCCCGGCCCCGTCCATGAGTCCTGCTGCCAGCTCCGCCCCCGCCGCCAAGGCCCCCGCCAGCCCCGGAGCCGGCCTGACCGTGAGCACCAGCCCGCGCCCCAAAAGCCGGCTGGCGGTGGCGGTGGAGGTGCCAGGCGAGCGCAGCCGCAGCAGCTACGACCGGGCCCTCGAGCAGCTGAGCCGCAGCGTCAAGCTGCCGGGTTTCCGCAAGGGCAAGGTGCCCCGCTCCGTGCTGCTCCAGCAGATCGGACCGCTGCGGGTGCGCGCCACCGCCCTGGAGGAGCTGGTCGACAGCGTGTTCCGCGAAGCCCTGGAACAAGAGAAGATCGCCGCCCTCAGCCGGCCAGTGATCGAGGAGGGCTTCGAGGCGGTGCTGGAGCGCTTCGAGCCGGGCAGCGCGCTCAGCTTCACCCTTGAGCTGGATGTGGAGCCCACCCCCACCCTCAAGACCACCAAGGGGCTGACGGCGGAGGCCGAGGCGGTGGCTTACGACCCGGCCCGGGTCGATGAGCTGCTGGAGCAGTCGCGCCGCCAGCTGGCCACCCTGGTACCGGTGGAGGGCCGCCCCGCCGCCGCCGGCGATGTGGCCCGGATCGGCTTCGAGGGCAGCTTCACCGACACCGGCGCCGCGATCGAGGGCGGCAGCAGTGACGGCATGGAGGTGGAGCTGGAGGAGGGCCGCATGATCCCCGGCTTCGTGGAAGGGATCCTCGGGATGGCCGCCGGTGAGAGCCGCACGGTGACCTGCACCTTCCCCGAGAGCTATCCCCAGGCCGATGCGGCCGGACGGGAAGCCAGCTTCGTGATCACCCTGCTCGACCTCAAGACCCAGGACCTGCCGCCCCTCGACGACGCCTTCGCCCAGCAGGCGAGCGACAAGGCCACCCTGGCCGAGCTGCGGGCCGATCTCGAAACCCGCCTCCAGGAGGATGCGGAGCGGCGCCACCGCTCCAACCGCCACGACGCCCTGCTGGCGGCCCTGGTGGAGCAGCTGGAGGTGGAACTGCCTGAAACGCTCGTGCAGGAGGAGGTGCGCGCCCTGATCGAGCAGACGGCCGGACAGATCGCCCAGCAGGGCATGGATGTGAAGAAGCTGTTCACGCCGGAGCTGGTGCGGAGCCTGATGGACACCTCCCGGCCGGAGGCGGAGCAGCGTCTGCGCCGCAACCTGGCCCTGCGGGCCCTGGCCGCCGCCGAGGCGATCGAGGTGGCCGAAAAGGATCTGGAGGCCAAGCTGCGCGAGGTGAGCCGCGGCCTGAGCGACAGCAACCGCATCGACCCCGCCCGCCTGCGGGCCGCCGTGGCCGAGGACCTGCTGCGCGAAACCCTGCTGGAGTGGCTGGAGGCCAACAGCACCGTCACCGAGAAGGCCCCCGCCGCAGCCGAGCAGGACGGCGACGCCCCGGAGGCCGCTGCCGGCGGCAAGGCAGGCGGCAAGGAGAGCACCAAGGCCGGAGGCGGCTCAAAGGCCAAGGCCGGCGGCGGCAGCAAGGCCAAGGCCGCCAAGGACCCGAAGCCGGCGGCCGACTGAGCACGCCGCCGCAGGGGAGCCCATAGATTGAGCTTCGGTCCTCCCCTGCCAGCCTGCGCCGCGTGATGCATCTCCCCACCGACGCCCCCGGTCCCGATGGCCGGCGCCCCCACCCGGTCCACAGCCACTGGGCCGGCCTGCGCCCCTGGAACGCCCTCACGGCCGCAGCGCCGCAGGCGAGTCCCGGGGTGCTGCCCACGGTGGTCGAGCAATCCGGCCGGGGCGACCGCGCTTTCGACATCTATTCCCGCCTGCTGCGGGAGCGAATCATCTTTCTGGGCACCGGCATCGACGATCAGGTGGCCGACTCCCTGGTGGCCCAGCTGCTCTTCCTCGAGGCGGAGGATCCGGAGAAGGACATCCAGATCTACGTGAACTCCCCGGGCGGCTCGGTGACCGCCGGCCTGGCGATCTACGACACCATGCAGCAGGTGGCCCCGGATGTGGTGACCATCTGCTACGGCCTGGCCGCCAGCATGGGCGCCTTCCTGCTCTCGGGCGGTACCAAGGGCAAGCGGCTGGCCCTGCCGAATGCGCGGATCATGATCCACCAGCCCCTCGGCGGTGCCCAGGGCCAGGCGGTGGACATCGAGATCCAGGCCCGCGAGATCCTCTATCTCAAGGACACCCTCAACGGCCTGCTGGCGGAACACACCGGCCAACCGCTCGAAAAGATCGCCGAGGACACCGACCGCGACTACTTCCTTTCGCCGGCGGAAGCGGTTCAATACGGCCTGATCGACCGGGTGGTCGACGACACCACGATCTGAGGCGGTTCTGCCCCTCCCGCCTTCCTGCCGGATGGGTTTCTTAAGGAACCGCTGACGAACCACCCCAACCAGGTGATGCTGATCGTGCAGCCCTCACCGCCGCCGGACCCCGCCCCCGACGCCTGATGCCGAAGTTCGATGCCCACCTGAAGTGCTCCTTCTGCGGCAAGTCGCAGGACCAGGTGCGCAAGTTGATCGCCGGCCCGGGCGTCTACATCTGCGACGAGTGCATCGACCTCTGCAACGAGATCCTCGATGAGGAGCTGGTGGAGGGCCATGGCCATCCCGGCGGCCGGCCGGCTCCGGAAACCAGCCGCAAGAGCGCCAGCAAGAAACCGAGCAAACCGGCCCCCACCCTGGCCCAGGTGCCCAAGCCCCAGGAGATCCGCGGCTTCCTCGATGAGCAGGTGGTCGGCCAGGAGGATGCCAAGAAGGTGCTGGCGGTGGCCGTCTACAACCACTACAAGCGCCTGGCCTGGCAGGGCGATGGCAAGGGCGAAACCGACCGCAGCGCCACCCGCCTGCACAAATCCAACATCCTGCTGATCGGCCCCACCGGCTGCGGCAAGACGCTGCTGGCCCAGTCGCTGGCGGAGATGCTCGATGTGCCCTTCGCCGTGGCGGATGCCACCACCCTCACGGAAGCGGGCTACGTGGGCGAGGACGTGGAAAATATCCTGCTGCGGCTGCTGCAGAAGGCGGAGATGGATGTGGAGCAAGCCCAGCGGGGCATCATCTACATCGATGAGATCGACAAGATCGCCCGCAAGAGCGAGAACCCCTCGATCACCCGTGATGTGTCCGGTGAAGGGGTGCAGCAGGCGCTGCTGAAGCTGCTGGAGGGCACCGTGGCCAACGTGCCGCCCCAGGGGGGCCGCAAGCATCCCTACCAGGACTGCATCCAGATCGACACCAGCCAGATCCTGTTCATCTGCGGCGGTGCCTTCGTGGGCCTCGAAGATGTGATCCAGCGGCGCATGGGCCGCAATGCGATCGGTTTCCTGCCCGAAGGCGGCCAGAGCCGGCCCCGCCACGGCAAGGAGCGCCAGGCCGCCGAGGCGCTGCGCCACCTCGAGCCCGACGACCTGGTGCGCTACGGCCTGATCCCGGAATTCATCGGGCGCCTGCCGGTCACCGCCGTGCTGGAGCCCCTCGATGCCCGCGCCCTGGAGGCGATCCTCACCGAGCCGCGCGATGCCCTGGTGAAGCAGTTCCAGACGCTGCTGAGCATGGACAACGTGCGCCTGGAGTTCGAGCCCGGCGCCGTCGAGGCGATCGCCATCGAGGCCCACCGCCGCAAGACCGGCGCCCGCGCCCTGCGGGGGATCGTGGAGGAGCTGATGCTCGATGTGATGTACGACCTCCCCTCCCGCCGCGATGTAAAGAGCTTCACGATCACCCGCGAGCTGGTGGAGCAGCGCAGCCGCGCTCAGGTGGTGCCCCTTGAGGCAGCCGCCGACCGCGGCGCCCAGGCGAGCGCCTGAGGGCGGGGGTGGTGCAATCCCCACCGGCGCTGGGGGGCCACGGCGGCCGAGGTGGGCGCGATGCTGGCAACTGATCCAGCTCCCGGAGCGCGCCCCAGCCTTGGCCCTCGCCGACCACCTGCAGGCCCCCCGCCAGCACGGCCTGTTCAACCACCACGGCATCGATCTGGGCGACGGCACCGTGGCCCACTACCTGGAGGGCCGCGCCATCCTGCGCAGTCCCCTGGAGGAGTTCAGCCGCAGCCAGCTGGTCACGGTGGTGGCGTACCCGGAGGACGAGATCTCCCCGCCCGGGGTCACCGTGCGCCGGGCGATGGGACGCCTGGGCGAACAGAACTACAACTTGCTGTTCAACAACTGCGAGCACTTCGCCCACTGGTGCAAGACCGGCCGCCACCGCAGCTCCCAGGTGGAGGACTGGCTCCACACCGGCAGCCTCGGCGCCCTGGCCTTCGGCCAGTTCGTGCCAGCGGCCCTGCTCACCGGCGTGCGGATGCTGCTGCGCCAGGGGATCACCCTGGAGCCCGGGCACCTGGAGAAGGGGCGGGAGGTGGCCCTCCGAACCCTCGAGCAGCTCGACGGCCTGCGCGCCAAGTTGCAGGGCAAGCTGGAGGAGGAGCTCAGCAAGGCCGAGCTGCGCTGGGGCAGCAACGAGCAACCGAGTGATCAGTTCGTGCAGCTCCGGCTCGCCGCCCAGAAGCTGGCGGACCAGCTCAGCCAGGTGGAAGAACTGGAGGCCCGGCTGAAGGGGATGCTGGGGATCAAAGCGGCCTCCAGCCCAACGGCACCGCTACCCATGCTCATGCCTGAGCTGCCAGAGCTGAGCGAACCGTCCCTGAAGGGGCCGGAGCTCTGACATCCTCGGCATGAAGCCAGGCTGCGGACACCCCACAGACAGCCTCAGCACACTCCCACCACAGGCACCATGAGCAGCGTTGCCCAGCAGGCCCCAACCACCCCCCTGTTCGAGGGCGACGACAAGCTGTTCCGGCAAGAGATCGCCGCCTGCCGCGTCTATGGCGAATACGGCTGCGGCAGCTCCACGATCTGGGTGGCCCACCACAGCCACGCTCGCATCCTGGCCGTGGATTCCTCACTCGCCTGGATCGCAAAGGTGCGCGAGGCCACGGCCGACCAGGCCGAGCGGATCACGATCGAAGCGATCGATCTCGGCGAGCTGGGCGACTGGGGCTATCCCACCACCTACCGCCATCGCCACCGCTTCCGCGACTACGTGCAATCCCCCTGGCAGCACGGCGCGGTGAAACCCGATCTGGTGCTGATCGATGGCCGCTTCCGGGTGGCCTGCTTCCTCCACTCCCTGCTGGCCGCCGCTCCCGGCACCGCCCTCCTATTAGACGACTACACCAACCGCCCCCACTACCACCTGGTGGAGGAGTTCTGCCCCATCGCCCAGACCGAAGGCCGCCAGGCCCTATTCCGCGTGCCGGCGGAGCTGGATCGCGTAGCGATCGGGCGGGAGCTGGAGGGGTTTTTGATGGTGCGGGATTGAGGGAGTTCGCCACAGCATCAACCATCGCCGACTACCTGAAGGGCGGCGAATATCCGGCTTATTCAACCACCACGGCACCGAAAAATCGACGAGACGATTGCCGACCGCTTGGAGAGCGGCACCATCCTGAGCAAGTCTGACGTGACCCCCTTTATCGGTCCAGGCCTTATGAGAGTGGGTGGTTGTGGTCATGCTGCAGCTCCCTGTTGAGCTGCCTCCAGGGGCGTACGCCCCTGGAGGGCCGAATGTGGC
>JBILUS010000025.1:0-38238 GCA_044370835.1 Cyanobium sp.
TGGAAGCCATAACCCCAGGTGCCGCCCTGGGTGTCATCGATGATGCGGGGGGTGACCATGATCACCAGTTCGCGCTTGGCGCGGTTGCTGCCGCTGCTGCGGAAGAACTGGCCGATGATGGGTACATCTCCAAGAATGGGCCATTTCGTCACAACCTCCGTATCGCGATCGGAGATCACGCCGGTGAGAATGAGGGTCTGGCCGTCCCGCACCCGGGCGCTGCCGGTGTCGAGGCGGCGGATGGCTAGTGTCTTAATCACTCCGCAGCCGGGGACAGATTCAGATCCAATTGTTGCCGATATAGCGGGCGACATCGAGAAAGTTACGAATCCATTGTCGTCAATCTTGGAAACACGCGCGCCAAAAGTAAGGCCCGATACCCCAAAAATTGGCTGACAAGTATTTGGTGCTCCATTTTGACCTGCTTGCACTTCATAAGATGTTATCTGTTGCTCACCAACAGTCACAAAGGACTCATTAGCCTTGGTGCGTCCGATCGCGGCCGACGCAGAACCACCACCGCCACCGGATGATCCGCCAGCACCTGAGCTACCACCAGAAAGGGACTGAATATTGACAGCCAGCTGATCGTCACCAGCGCGCAGCTCTTCACTATTCTCACTAAGAATCAGAGTGGGGCTAGCCAGAACCTTGGTTGAAGAAGATTCGATCTTAGCCTTGACAAAATTATAAAAATTATCAGGTGGATAAGCGAGGCCCGGATTCCGCCTGGTCGCATCTCTAAAAATACTTCCTTGATTTCCTGGTGGATAGAACTCCGGGCCAATATTGCCCGCGCCCATTACATTATAACCGGGAGGGGCTTTGGAGGTAATTTTCCCATCCGCACCTATTTCAAATTCGATATCCTGGGGATAACCACGGCCAAAAGCATCGGCAGTAGGCGGCAAGAGCGAACCAAACGCACCCAGCATCTGCCCTTGGTCATTGACAATGAAATTGTTGCCATACCGGAAGGCAAAGCTGTTATCAATTTCCTTGTTGTTATCCAGCGAAACATCCAGGATCTTCACGGAAAGCGCCACCTGCCGCTGGCGCAGATCGAGCTGACGCAGATAGGTTTCCGCCACGGCCACCAGGGCCGGACTACCCACCAGGGTGATGGTGGAGAGGCGGGAATCGGTGGTGGCCTGCAGACCCAGCAGCGGTCCATTCCTAGCTCCGTAAGCCTCCACAGTGGTGGTGCTGCTCGACTGGGTGGTGGCGCTGCTGGGGCTGGTGGCAACCGCCTGATTCTGGCTGATGCCCTGGGTGACCGCCGTGGTGATCGTGTTGGTCTTGGTGACCTGGGCACCGAGATTGGCCAGGTAGTCGGCGGCGGAATTAGCCCCCACCTGGTTGAGGCGATAGACCTTGGAAAGCTGGGCCCCGAAGCCCTTGCCCAACACGTTGGGCCCCACCAGCAGGGTGTTGCCCTCGAGCTTGCCCTGAAGACCGGCGGCCATCAGGGAAGAATTCACGGCTCGTCCATAGCTTTCATTGCGGAAGGCGATCGAAATCGGGCGGTTCTGCGGTGCCGTCGACCCCGTGGCGGTCGCCGCCTGGGGGGTGGCGCTAGCGCCGGTCTGGCTGGAGCTACCCGCCTGGTCGTTGACAAACACGAGGCCATAACCGCCGAGCTTGGCGAGCAGCATCAGCACCTGCTGCACCGGAGCATTGCTGAGGGTCATGCTGACCGGCGGCCCGCTGACGTTCACAAAACCGGTGTTGGCGAGCATGATCGAGCCCACCGCCATGTCGCCCACCGGCGGTGCCACGGCCCGGGCCTGCAAGGGCGGCACCAAATCGGGCTGGGGCACCCGGCCGGGCACGCTCAGATCGCGGCCGAAGCTCTGCTGGGTGGGCTGGGAAGGGGCTGCAAAGCTGAGGATCAGGTTCGAGCCATCGGCACTCACCACCGGCCGGCCCACCGGATAGCCCGGCAGCGGCGTGACCATCAGGGCAAAGCGGTTGCCGGCCCCATCGATGCTGATGCTCTGCAGCCCCGCCTCCGGCAGGGAGAAGCGCTGGGGACCCCGCCGCAGGGTGGTGGGGGTGGCCACCAGCAGGCGGCCCTCCCAGCTGGAGCCCCGGGTGGTCTGCAGCAGCTGGGGACCGGCGCCCACGCCGCTGATCTCAATCTCCACCGAATCCGGCAGACGCCGTACCGCCATCTCCACCAGGCCCGCATTCACGGCCCGCACCCGGGTGGGGGCTGGGGCCTGCACACCGGGAGCCTGCAGGGCAGGGGATCCGCCGCCGGGCCCGCCATAACCTGGAGTCCCCCAGGCCTGGGCCAGCCCTGGTGCCGGCAGGGCCGGAAGAGCCCCCAGCAACGCCCACAGAACCCTGGACGGCCTCATCTGCCTGCTCGCCAACGGTGCCTCGGCCGACCCTGGGGCGGATGGTACCGGCACCGGAGCAGGACCACCAGAGCTGGACACGGGGCGAAGGGGTTGGGAGGGCACGGGGTTCAGCGGGGAGGGGCCGGAGCGGGCTGGGCGGGGGGAGCGGCGGGCGGAGCAGCCGCGGGGGGCGGTGCCTGGCCGGTCGCCGCAGGCGGTGCCTGGCCGCCGGCCGCAGGCGGCGTGGGCCGGCCGTAGAGGCTGAGCACCACCTTGAGCACCACCGTCTGGGCCTGCAGCACGCCTTGGGGGGTTTTGGTCTCCTCCAGCTGGAGATTCAGATCGCTCTGCACCACCAGCACCTTGAGCGTCTCGAGGCGGCGCAGGAAATCCAGCAAGGCCGGCAGGGAGCCCCGCGCACTCACCAGGATTTCCTGACGCTGGAGGCCAGGGATGTTCACACCTCCGGGCGCCGCCGCGGCGGCCGGAGCTGCCCCCGGCTTCGGCGGGGCGGCGGGGGGTGCCGCCGGGGCGGGTTTGCCCCCGGGCCCGGGGGCTGCGGCAACGGCGGCCGTCTGGGGTTCGAAGAGGTCGAGCTGCACGCCGGCCAGCTGGGCCTCCCGATCCACCATCGCCATGAAGGTGGAGAGATCACCGCTGCCGGTCACGATCTCGAACAGCTTGGCCTGCTGGGCCTGCACCTTCTCGGTGCTGGTGGCGGTGGCATTGAGCTGGCTGCGGCTCAGGGCGAGCTGATTGCGCAGCTCCTCCAGCTCCGCGAGGCGTTTCAAATTGCCCTGCAAAGCGAGCCACTGGGGCAGCAGCACCAGGGCGGTGAGCAGCAGGGCCAGCGCACCGCCCGCCGCGATCGGCAGCCCCACCCAGAGGCGGCGGAGCAGGGCTCCGGACAGACCGCTTCCACCCTGCTGAAGATTGGTCATGGCATCAGGTCCTCCTGGCGGAGCAACTGCAAGCGCTGGGCCATGCCCACCGATCCCAGCCGGCGCAACAGATCCAGCTGTTGCTGGGGATCGAGGGGGGCGAATGGGGCCTGGATCTCGAATCCCACCGGGCCCGGCTCCAGCGGCTTCGCGGCGGCGGTGTTGGCGGTGGGCGTGTCCTCGGTGCGGGCCGGCTTGCGCTCCACCTTGGTGAGCTTCACCCCATCGGCCTGGAACAGGGCGGAGCGCTGCAGCTGGAGCAGCAGGGCATTGATCCGCACCAGGGCGAAGGGATCGAAGGCCTGGCCCTTGAGGATGAGGGCCTCGCCGCTGGAACCGGCCGCCATCAGCTGAACCCCCTGGGGCGTGATCAGCTGCAGTTCGGCCAGCAGGGCCGATGAGGTGCGCCCGGAGGTGAGGGCATCGACCAGGGTCTTGTTGGTGTCGCTGAGGGCTTTGAGGTTCTGCTGGCGGGCCGTGAGCTGGGCCTGCAGCACCGCCGCCTCGTTCTCCACCTGCTCCAGCTGGGCCATGCGCGAGCGCACCACGGCGTTCTGGATCAGCACCACCGCGCAGAGGCCCGCCACACCTCCCACCACAGCCAGGCCGATCAGGGCTCCGCGCTGCAGCAGGCTGCGCCGCCGCACCAGGGTGCCCGAGAGAGGCTCGATGCCCAGCTCGCGGCGCCGCTCGCGCAGCAGGTCCAGCACCGGACTGGTGACGCCGCTCATCGTTCCACCTCCAGGATGGCCAGGCCCTGCAGGATCAGGGAGTCGAAGGGCTCTTCGTGGGTGGGTTCCGCCGCCACCCCCAGCGCAGCCGTTAGGGCCTCCGCTTCGGGGAAGGTGCCGCTGTGGAGCAGGCGCAGGCCGCGCGCCGCCGGATCACTGCGGCGGTAGAAGGCGATGCAGCGGTTGATCTCGGCCACCAGGGCCTCGCCGCTGAGCTCCAGGCTGCGCTCGAAGCGGGGCAGGCCAGCGCGGAAGAGGGTGAGGCGCGTCACCTGGTCGTAGGGGCTCAGCAGGGCCACCAGATCGGTGCTGGCCATCTGGCCCAGAAGCGGGCGCAGGGCCAGGAATTCGCAGTTCTGGGCGGGGGCCAGCCGTTCGAGCTGCACGCCGGCCAGGGTGAACACCTGGATCCAGGCATCCACCAGGTTGCGGGGGCTGGCGGCCACCAGCAGGAGCGGATCGGCCCCCTCCAGGGCCTGGGCATCGATCACGGCATCGGCCAGGGGGAAGGGCAGCCGCAGGCTGCTGACGGGCAGTTCCCTGACCCCATCAAGGGGATCATTGGGCAGAGGGGTACCGGGCGGCCATTCGACCACCCGCCACTGCACGGCCGAGGGCGGCAGGGCCACCATCACGAGGGCCTCCACCAAGCTGTCGCGCACCAGCAGGTCGCCCACCAGATCGGCCAGGGGCTCCTTCTCCAGGGGCATGCCATTGCGGCAGGTGAGGGCGGGCAGGGGCGCCTCGAAGCGCACGGTGCCGGGGCGGCCATCGGCGAAGACCTGAGCCCGCAGACCGCTGTCGTGGAGCTCCAGCAGCAGTTCCCGGGGAAACATCCGGGCCTTGAAGGGCCGGATCCGGTCCTGAAGATCCTCAATGAGACCGGAAAACGCCAAAGCCCGCTCATCGTTCGCCCACAAGGTATCGAACCCTGTCCAGGCCGCTACGCCCACGCAGCCGCCCTGCCGGCCGGCCGCTGCGCAGGCCTCAGCACCGCCCTCAGCGCCAGGCCAGTCCCGAACCCACCGCCGCCGTGAGGCTGGCCAGGCCATGGCGATCGAGCTGCAGCAGCAGACCCTCCAGAATCGAAGGCACCAGCTCGGGACCCTCGTAGATCCAGCCGGTGTACACCTGCACCAGCGAGGCGCCGGCGGTGATCCGCTCCCAGGCGGCCTGAGGCCCGTCGATACCACCCACGCCGATCAGCGGCAACGAAGGGCCGGCGGTGGCCCGCAGCCGGCGCAGCACCTCCAGGGCGCGCTGGCGCAGGGGCCGCCCACTCAGGCCGCCCGCCTCCTCGCCCAGGGTGCGTCCGGTCTCGGTGAGCCGCCGTTGCTCCAGGCCGAGCCGGTCCTGGCTGGTGTTCACCGCGATCACGCCGGCCAGACCCTCCTCGTAGGCGAGGCGGGCGATGGCATCGATGGCATCGTCTTCCAGGTCTGGGGCGATCTTGACCAGCAGCGGCGGGCAGGCCGGCAGCCGCCGCAACCGCTCCACCAGGCGCCGCAGCTGGGTTTCCTCCTGCAGCTCCCGCAGGCCCGGCGTATTGGGGGAACTGACGTTCACCACCGCGTAATCGGCCAAAGGCGCCAGCCACTCCAGCGAGGAGGCGTAGTCGTCCGGGGCCAGCTCCAACGAGGCGATGCGGGATTTGCCGAGGTTGAGCCCCAGCACGGCGGGCCGCTGGCCGGGGGGTGGCAGCTTCTGGCGTTCAAGGATGCGCCGCACCGCTCGGGCCCCCTGGTTGTTGAAGCCCATGCGGTTGAGGGCGGCCCGCTCCTCGGCGAGGCGGAACAGGCGCGGCCGGGGATTGCCGGCCTGGGATTCCCAGGTGATCGTGCCCAGTTCGGCGAACCCGAACCCGAAGCGATCCCACAGGGCGGCAGCCACACCGTTCTTGTCGAAGCCGGCGGCCAGGCCCACAGGATTGGCGAAGCGGCAGCCGAACAGGGTCTGCTGGAGGCGGGGATCGCGGCGCTGCAGCTCGCCGGCCAGGCCCTGGAGGGTGTCGCGCACCAGGGGCCAATCGCGCCGCAGGGCGGTTTCGCCCAACACACCCAGGGTGAGACGGCTGAGCTGCTCGGCGTCGGCACCGCCATCACTGGCGAGCAGGGGTCCCACAAACCGCCGGTAGAGACCCCCCGTCGCGGTGCGGGCAGGGTCAGGGGGGGAAGGTTCGCTCACCATGGCGCGACGTCCGTCACTCCGGCTGCGGCAATCCTCCCGCGTCACGGTCCAGGCGCCAGCGTCCATCGCCCAGGGGCCGAACCATCCAGTCACGCCAGCGCCAGGCCTCGCTGCGGCCCTCGAGGCTGCGCAGGGGCATCTCCACCAGCTGGGCCAGCTCCGCCAGGCTGAGACCATGGCCGCCTTGGGCCAGGCGGTCGGCCAGCTCGAGGCGACCGAGCAGCCGCTCCAGGGCCGGCGGAGCTGGATCGGCAGCCGCGACCATGGCAGCCCCTGCGGCAGAGGCCTTGGCAGACACCACGGCAGAGGCCGCCGCCGGCAGATCCGCCACCAGAGTGGCGCTGGCGACCACCTCCCCCCGCCGCAGCGACGGCAGCTGGCCCCGCGAGAAGGCCACGGCGATGGCGTCGCAGCGGTCGTTGTCGGGATCACCGCTGTGGCCGCGCACATGGCGGAGCTCCAGCCCCGGCAGTCGGCTGCGGTCGAGCTGCTCCCACAGATCCCGGTTGAGCACGGCGCCGCCGGAGGCGGTGCGCCAGCCCTTCCGTTTCCAGCCCGGCAGCCATTTCTGCAGGCCGTCGATCAGGTAGCGGCTGTCGGTGCGGATCGCCAGCTGGGGGTGGCGGGGCAGGTCCCGGAGGGTCTCCAGCAGGGCCAGGGCGGCGGTGAGCTCCATGCGGTTGTTGGTGGTGGCCGGCTCGGCCCCGCCCAGCTCATGCACCGAGCCATCGGCGAAGCGCAGCAGGGCGCCCCAGCCGCCGGGCCCCGGGTTGCCGCTGCAGGCCCCGTCGCAGGCGGCGGCCACCACCTCGCCCGGATCGCCGCCAGGTCGCTGCACCATCGAGTCCCCTTGCCAGGTTCGCTTGAATGAACCGCCCCACCGGAAGCATCCGGGTCCCGGAGACGGCTCGATGCAGCGAAACTACCTGGCCCTGGCCCTGCTCGGCTGCAGCGGTGCGGCCCTGGCAGCGAGCCTGAGCGGCGCCGCGGTGGCCCGGGCGGCGGCCCTGTTCGAGGCACGGCCGGTGGATGCGAGCCGCTTCGCGGTGCTGGCCCGGGCGGTCGGCCGCGACGACTGGACCCTGCTGGTGCTGGAGCAGCTCCGCCCCGCTCCCCTCTGCTGGCAGACCCGAGCCGATGGGCTGGTGGATCCGAGCCTGAACCGCTTCGATTTCAGCGGCATCTGCGGCCGCTACATCGACAGCAACGGCTATTCGGTGCGGTTCGGCAACGGCGAGGAGGAGCGTGATGGGGCCGCCGGGCTGCGCCTGCGGCTGGAGCAGGTGGGCCAGGAGCTGCAGCTGCAGGCGGCCTCACCCGACCAGGCCGGCGTGCTGGTGGTGGGGCGGGCGGCTGCAGCGGCCCGGCAGCGGGATGCCTTCGTGCCGCTCCAGCTGGAGCCCGGCTGGGAGCTGAGGCGCCGCAGCTACGGCAGCCAGAGCCTCAACCACCTCTATTTCGCCCATGGCGCCAGCGCCCGCGAGCTGCTCGAACGGAGCGCCGCGGCCCCGGGCAGCACCCAGCGGCTGACCGCCACCCGCCGCCCCTTCCCCGTGCTGCTGGCACCACCGCCGCCGCCGCCGCTCGCCACCCCCATCACCACGCGCACCCGGAGCAGCGCCTGGCGGCGTCAGGCCCCCAGCCCCGCCCCGGAAGCCGAGGCCGCCACGCCATCGCTGCTGCCGCAACAGGGCCGCACCATCGCCCTGCAGGTGATCCCCTTCCAGGAATGAGGCGGCGCCCCGGCGGAGCGGCCAGTTGCCAATCCGCACAGACGGGCTGGCACCCATGTCGTCATGTTCCTTAAATTCTGAGCGTGTGAGGAGTGCGGGACGAACCAAAGGGTCGAAACGAGGACAGACTCCCCCGGTTCGTTCCATCTCCAGACCCCGCGGTTTCGCGGGGTTTTTTCTTGGGCGGCCACCGGGGCAGCACGCCATCACCGGGGCCAGCGCCGCCTGGTGGTCCCGCATCTCTGCCAGCAGGTGAGCGCGGCTTCGGCCCACACCGGGGGCCCAGATGCCTCAGCACAAAACAGCCGGCCCCGAAGGACCGGCTGCTGGAACCGAAGTTCCAGTTGGGGGACCCGACCGGAGGTTCCGGCCCGGGGTCCAAAGCAAGCCGATGGGCGACCGGCGGTCGCCCGGCCGATCACTTGATGGTGACCTTGCCGCCGACCTCTTCGATGGTCTTCTTGAGGGCCTCGGCATCGGCCTTGCTGATGCCTTCCTTGACGGCCTTGGGAGCCGCCTCCACAAGGGCCTTGGCTTCGCCCAGACCGAGGCCGGTGGCCTCGCGGACGGCCTTGAGCACCTTGATCTTGGCGGCAGCGTCGAAGCTGTCGAGGATCACATCGAATTCGGTCTGCTCTTCGACGGGCTCAGCGGCGGCGGCGGCGCCAGGGGCGGCCATCACAACACCGGCGGAGGCGGCGGCGGACACACCGAAAGCCTCTTCAATCTGCTTGACGAGCTCGGAAGCTTCCAGCAGGGAGAGGGTCTTCAGTTGTTCGAGAATCTGGTCAGTGGTAGCGGACATGGTTGAGAATCAGCAACAGATCTGTTTGGGTTGAACAGGCGGATCGGAGGAACTCCTCGCAGGGCCTGGGCTACCGATGCCGCGCCGGGGCGCGGCATGTGGGAAGCCTCAGCCTTCGCCGGATTCGGCGTGCTGCTTGAGCGCCCGGGCAAGACCGGAGGGAACTTCGTTGATGCCCACGGCCAGCTTGGTGGCCACGCCGTTGATCGCACCGGCGATCTGAGCCATGAGCACCTCCTTGGAGGGCAGATCCCCGATCGCCTTGATGTCGGCTTGGGAGAGGAGTTTGCCTTCGAAAAGGCCACCCTTCGTTTCCGACTTCTTCGCGTCCTTCTGGAAGGACTGCACGGCCTTCACCGCACCACCCACATCCCCTTTGACGAGAACGAAGGCGTTGGTGCCGGTGAGCAGGGATTCGAGTTCCGACCAGGCGCTGTTGCCATCGATGGCCCGGCGCATCAAGGTGTTTTTGGTCACCTTGCAGACACCGTTGCTGGCCTGAAGACGGGACCGAAGGTCCTTCATCTCCTTGATCGACAGGCCCTTGAAATCAAGGACCAGCGCCAATTCAGCCTCACCGAGGAGCCCCTTGAGCTCTTCGACGATCTGTTGCTTGTTCTCCAGCGTGCGGCCCATGGGATGAGGAACGGATCGAGGGGAACAAGCCGGGTACGCGGCCCCTGGATGGCCGGTGCCTCCCGAGGAAAGCTCCGCCATCCATCCCCGAAGCTGCTGTGCAAGCTGGGGGGACGATCGAGGCCGCTGGCCTGTTCCGCTCCGTTCGGGGCATGAACCCCACCGGCTGCGAATTCAGTTCACGGGGTTGCCGTGAATCGCGTGCACCTCGGCAGGACTTATGGCAGACCCTGGAACCGGGAAGACCCGGCAGGATCCATCACCTGCTGTCTTGGGTTAGGGCGCGTGCCCTTCTGACCGAAGCCAGTCGACGATTTTACAACATTGGCCTCAACTGCTTGAGCCAAAGCCAGTAGCCGGCCGGACTCAGGTGGAGGCCATCCACCGCCAGGGCGGGGCGAAGGCCGGTGCCGTCGCTGAATCGCGGCGTGAGGTCGAGCCAGTCGGCGACAGGAACCCCCAGGCGGGTGCGGCGATTGAGCTCCAGCACCGGAGCGAGGCAGCGGGGGCCCATGCGGGCGGCATCACAGGGCAGGGTCGCGACCACCAACACCCTTGCCGCTCCCCGTTTGAGCAGCCTGTGGCGCACTTCGAGCATGCGCTCCGCCACGGGGGCGGGCTGCTCACCGCGAAGGATGTCGTTGATGCCAGCCATGAGCACCACCGTGGAGTGGCGCCGGATCGGCAAGGCATCCAGCCGCTCCAGCAGATCGCGGGTGGTGTTGCCGGGAATGCCGGCGTTGACGACCGTCCGGCCCGGAAAAGCCTCGACCCAAGGACCCGCTGCAGTGATCGAATCACCCAGAAAAAGCAGGGGCGAGTTGGCCGCAGGCTTGGACGCGCCAGCGAGGGGGAAGGTCCGGCCGAAGGGGGCCCGGGGGCTGTGGGCTATGCGGGCCGCCACCACCATCCAGGCTCCAGCCATAGCCGCCAGAACAAAAAAACCCACCAGGGTTGTGGCCCGGTGGGGGATGGGTGGCAGCAAGGCAGGACGCCTCACCCCTCCTGCTTGATGTCCTGCAGGGCGGAGAAGTCCACGGGCACCGAGGGGCCCATGGTGGAGGTGAGGTAGAGGCTGCGCCAGTAGCGACCCTTGGCACCGCTGGGCTTGTTGCGGTCGATCGTTTCCTGCAGAGCCTTGAGGTTGTCGAGCAGCTTGGCCGCCTCGAAGCTGGCCTTGCCGAAGCGCACGTGCACGATGCCGCTGCGGTCGGCGCGGAACTCCAGCTTGCCCGCCTTGAATTCAGCGATGGCTCCGCCCAGGTCGGTGGTCACGGTTCCGGCCTTGGGGTTGGGCATCAGGCCGCGGGGACCGAGCACCCGGCCCAGCTTGGCCACCTTGGGCATCATGTCCGGGGTGGCGATCAGCAGGTCGAAGTCCATGGCGCCGCCGGCGATGGCATCCACCAGGTCGTCATCGCCGGCCAGGTCGGCGCCGGCGGCCTTGGCCTCGGCCACCTTCTCGCCCCGGGCGATCACGGCGATGCGGATGGTCTGGCCGGTGCCGTGGGGCAGGGCCACGGTGGTGCGCAGCTGCTGGTCGGTGTACTTGGGATCGATGCCCAGGCGCACATGGGCTTCGATGGTTTCATCGAACTTGGCGGTGGCGTTGGCCTTCACCAGTTCGAGCGCTTCGAGGGGGGCGTAGCTGCGGTCCTCCACCTTCGCGGCGGCGGCGGCAAAACGCTTGGAGATTTTCGGCATGGCGGGAATGGGGTGCGAGCGACCGGTGTGGTCTCCCCCGGTGAGGTGAATGGAAGGGGAATGGAGGCGAATGCCGACGCCTCGGAGGGGCCGGCGCTGCGGCGACTCAGTCGTTCACGGCGACGCCCATGTTGCGGGCGGTGCCGGCGATGATCCGCATGGCCGATTCAACGCTGGTGCAGTTGAGGTCGGGCAGCTTGGTCTTGGCGATCTCCTCGAGCTGGGCGCGGCTGATCGCGCCCACCGAACCCTTGGAGGAGGTGGCGGCACCCTTCTCGATGCCGGCCGCCTTGGAGATCAGCACGGAAGCGGGCGGGGTCTTGGTGATGAAGGTGAAGCTGCGGTCCTCGAAGACCGAGATCTCCACCGGAATCACATAACCGGCTTTTTCCTGGGTACGGGCGTTGTACTCCTTGCAGAACGCCATGATGTTGACGCCGTGCTGACCGAGGGCGGGGCCCACCGGCGGCGCGGGGTTGGCTTTGCCGGCCTGGAGGGCCAGCTTGATCACGGCTACGACTTTCTTGGCCATCGACTGGGCTGGGGTGGGGTCTCCCGAAGGAGACGGGGGAACGGGGCCCCCGGTGGGAACGGGGAGGGGTCTGCGGATGACCGGAACCCGAAGGATCCGGCTGGATGGTGATCACCCCGAAGGATGAAGCACCGGGGCCGCCCTCCGCAGGGAGGCGGCCGAGGGCGATCAGCTCTGCTTGCTGATCTGGGAGAACTCGAGTTCCACCGGGGTTTCCCGGCCGAAGATCGAAAGCAGGGCCTTGAGCTTGCTCCGCTCGCCCGACACCTCGATCACCTCGCCCTGGAAATCCTTGAACGGACCGGCGGTGACCAGGATCTGATCGCCTTCGGCCAGATCCACCTTGACAACGGGCTTCTTCTCGGCGGCCCGCTTGAAGATGCGGTCCACCTCCTGGCGGCTGAGGGGGCGAGGCTTGATGTGGCCCCGGGCCTTGCCGGTGGCGCGGCGCTCCTCCTGCCCCACGAAATTGATCACGTTGGGGGTGCTGCGCACCGCCATCATCGTGTCCTCATCGAGGATCATCCGCACCAGCACATAGCCGGGGAACACCTTTTCTTCGATCGACTGGCGGCTGCCGTCCTTCTTGAGCTTGACGCCGGGGGTCTGCGGGATCTCGATCTCGAGGATGCGGTTGGCCACACCGAGGGTCACCGCCCGCTGCTCGAGGGTGGCCTTCACCTTCTTCTCGCAGCTGGAGGCCACCTGCACGGCGAACCAACGGGCCACCTGGGGGGCGGCCCCTTCAGCGTCGGCACCGGCCTCGGCACCGCCGTCGGCTGGAGACGCGGTGGCCCCGCTGAGGTCGAGCGGATCGGCGCTGCCCTCGGGCGGCAGCCCGAGCGCCAGGGAGCTGTCTTGATCGCGGTCGGACACGGAACTCAGGGAGGAGGACATCAGCGGAACACCTGACTGGACACCCAGCCGTAGAAGCGGTCGATGGCCGCGATGGCCGCCGCCGAGAGGGCCACCATCAGGATCACCGCCACCGACTCACTGAACAACTGCTGCCGGCTCGGCCACACCACCTTGCCCAGCTCGCCGAGGGTGGCGGCCATAAAGCCGCTGGCCACCTCGGAATCGAGCGGTTCGGCCGCCGCCGGCTCGATCCCTTCGCCATCCAGCCGCTCGCCGCTCCCCGAGGAGAGATCCTCGGAGGCAGCACCGGAGGAGGCGGAAGTGGGAGGGGCCGGATCCACGGAGCTCAAACGCGCCGACAAACGACCACCCTACCGGACGCCCTCGCCACCCTCCGGGAAGGGCACGAAGCGGAGCTCGCTGCCCTCTCCCCCGGACCGCGCCACGGCCTCCACCCGCACCCCCCGGGCCCCGCGGTAGCGGTCCTCCAGCAGGTGGGTGGCGAGCGGGTTCTCGATCCGGCGCCGCAGCACCCGGCGCAGGGGCCGTGCCCCGTACTCGGGCTCGTAGCCCTGCTCGGCCAGCAGCGCCACCGCCGCCTCCTCCACCTGCAGTTCCAACTGCTGTTCCCGCAGCAGGGCCGCCAGTTCGGCCAGCTGCAACCGCACGATCCGCTGCAGATCGGCGGGGGCCAGGGGACGAAAGCGGATCACCTCATCGATGCGGTTGAGAAACTCCGGCCGGAACTGGCGGGCCAGGGCCTCCTCCACGGCGCGGTCGAGGTCGCGGTCCAGCGCCTGGTCGCGGCCAGGGTCGGAGGAATCGAGGCTGGCAGCCCGGGCCCGCTCGAGAATGGCGCGGCTGGCCAGGTTGCTGGTCATGATCACCACCGTGTGGCGGAAATCCACGGTGCGGCCCTGGGAGTCGGTGAGGCGGCCATCGTCCAGCACCTGGAGCAGCAGGTTGAACACCTCCGGGTGAGCCTTCTCCACCTCATCGAGCAGCAGCACCGCGTAGGGCCGGCGCCGCACCGCCTCGGTGAGCTGGCCGCCCTCCTCGTAGCCCACGTAGCCCGGAGGTGCCCCCACCAGGCGGGCCACGGCGTTGCGCTCCATGAATTCGCTCATGTCGAGCCGCACCAGGGCCTCCTCGCCATCGAACAAGGAGCCGGCCAGGGCCTTGGCCAGCTCGGTCTTGCCCACGCCGGTGGGACCGAGGAACAGAAACGAGCCCACCGGCCGGGTGGGGGCCTGCATGCCAGCCCGCGCCCGACGGATCGCCGCGGCCACGGCAGCCACCGCCTCGGGCTGGCCGATCACCCGCTCGCCGAGCCGACCCTCGAGCTCCAGCAGCTTCTGGCGCTCACCGGCCAGCAGCCGCTGGATCGGGATGCCGGTGGAGCGGGCCACCACGTCGGCGATGTCGCCCTCCTCCACCTGCTCGCGCAGCATCGGATCGGCCTGCAGCTGAGCCTCCAGGTCCAGGCGCCGTTGCTGGAGGGTCTGGAGCTGATCGTGCTCGAGCCGAGCGGCCTCCTCGTAGTCGCCGTCGCGCTCGGCCTCGGCGATGGCGTGGCGCAGGTCCTCGTCCTGACGCAGCAGCTCCTGGAGCTCGGCGAGCCGCTCGCGCTCGTCGGCCCAGCGCTGCTGCAAGGCCTCCAGGGCCCCCTGGGCACCGCGGCGGCGGTCCTGCAGGGCCACCCGCTCCTCCAGGGGCGCGGCCTCGGCCGAGAGCAGGGCCAGCTCCACCCGCCGCAGGTCCGCCTCGGCCTCCTCCACCGCCCGAGGCTTGGAGGTCACCTCCATGCGCAGCTGGGCGGCGGCCTCATCGACCAGATCGATGGCGGAATCGGGCAGGCAGCGGTCGCTGAGGTAGCGGTCGGCCAGGCGCGCCGCCGCCACCAGGGCCCCATCGGTGATGGTGACGCCGTGGTGCAGCTCGTAGCGCTCCTTCAGGCCCCGCAGGATCTGCAGGCAGGTGTCGCGGTCGGGCTCGCGGATCAGCACCTGCTGGAAGCGGCGCTCCAGGGCGGGATCCTTCTCGATCGTGCGGCGGTAGTCCTCGGGGGTGGTGGCGCCGATGCAGCGCAGGTCGCCCCGGGCCAGCACGGGCTTGAGCAGGCTGGCGGCATCGGGGCCGGAGCGCTCGCCCCCCACCACCGTGTGGAGCTCGTCGATGAACAGCACCACGCCACCGCCGGCATCGGCGGCCGCCACCTCCCCGTCCCGCACCTCGGCCAGCACGCCGCGCAGGCGCTCCTCGAACTGCCCGCGGAACTTGGCACCGGCGATCAGGGCCCCCAGGTCCAGGGCCACCAGCCGCAGGCCCCGCAGGGCATCGGGCACATCGCCGGCCACGATCCGCTGGGCGAGGGATTCCACCACAGCGGTCTTGCCCACGCCGGATTCGCCCACCAGCACGGGGTTGTTCTTGCCGCGGCGCGACAGCACCTGGATCAGGCGGCGGATCTCGCCGTCGCGGCCGATCACCGGATCGAGTTCTCCGGCGCGGGCGGCGGCGGTGAGGTCGCGGCCGTAGCGGTCGAGGGCGGAGCGCTCCGGCTCGGCATCGAGCGGATCGAGGCGCAGCCCATCAGCAGCCGCAGCGGGGGCTTCGGCCCGGATTGCAGCCGATGGGTTGCCGCCGGCAGGAGCACCAGCCCCGCCAGACCAGGGGGCCGAAGCGCCGGTTGATGGCGCCGCCGCAGCCTGCGAAGGGGGTTCCGCGTCCACCCAGCTGACGGCGGAAGCCGGTGGGGCCGGGGCCGCAGCGCCGCCGGGCCGCCACTGGCGCAGCAGGAGGTCCTCGCTGAGACCCTCATCGGCCAGCAGCCGCGCCCCGAGGCGGGGCTCCTTCAACAGGGCCAACAGCAGGTGGGGACCATCCAGCAGGGGGGCGCCCCAGGCGGCCCGCCGCCGGTCAGCGGCCTCCAGCAGATCTTCGAGGGCTTCGCCGATGAACAGCTCCTGGCCGCTGGCCGTGGGCTGGTCGGCGCAGAAAGCCTCGAGCCGGTCCAGCAGGCGGTTGTCGTCCACCGGCAGGGGAGAGGCCCAGGCCGCGAAGCGCGGATCGCTGAACAGGGTGAGCAGCAGGTGCTCCACATCCATCGCCCCGTGGCGCCAGCGGCGGGCCTGGTCCTGGCTGGCGAGCAGCAGGTCCCAGGCGGCTTCGCTGAAGCGGTCGGGATCGGCCGTGAGGCTGGCCTGGGGCCGGGGCGGGGTGGAGAGGGGGGACATCGGCGATCGGGAGGGATCTCTGGGGCGGCTCTGCGGCGGCTCTGGGGCAGCTCTGGGGCAGCTCAGGGGCGGCTCAGGCGGTGGCTCAGGCGGTGGCGGCTCAGCTGGAGGTGGTCTGAATCAGTTCCACCTTGTAGCCATCGGGGTCCTCCACGAAGGCGATCACGGTGCTGCCGTGCTTCATCGGCCCGGGCGGGCGCACCACGCGGCCGCCCCGGCCGGCGATGGCATCGCAGGTGGCGTGGATGTCCTCAACGCCGATGGCGATATGGCCGTAGCCGCTGCCGATCTCGTAGGCGTTGGTGTCCCAGTTGTGCGTGAGTTCCAGCACGGCGTTGTCGCGCTCCTCGCCGTAGCCCACGAAGGCCAGGGTGAAGCGGCCTTCGGGATAGTCGCGGCGGCGCAGCAATTGCATGCCGAGCACCTCGGTGTAGAAGCGCAGCGAGCGCTCCAGATCGCCGACCCGGAGCATGGTGTGGAGCAGGCGCATCGGAGTGGGGGCACGGCCGGTCGGCCCATTCTGGCGGGGGTGGCGCGGCTGGGCGCCAGGCATTCCCGCCCGCCCGGGCCCGGGACGGAGCCGATCCTCCCCGGCAGCCGCTTCGCTGCGGCAGGCACGAACCGGCCGGCCATCCGCCACACCGGCAAACCGCCACGAAGTTCCGGCGCCGTGCGAACGGGCACACCGGCAGGGGAGGGGGCGACCCATAGGATCGCGCCAGAGCGACTTTCTCACCGCCTGTGTACAACTCTCTCGACCTCGCGATCGAATCGATTGTTGCCCGTGAGGTGCTCGATTCCCGCGGCACCCCCACGGTGGAGGCGGAGGTGTATCTGGAGGGAGGCGCCAGCGGTCGGGCGATCGTGCCCAGCGGGGCCAGCACCGGCGCCCATGAGGCCCACGAACTGCGCGACGGCGGCAAGGACTACTTCGGAAAGGGGGTCGGCAAGGCGGTGGAGAACATCGAGGAGCGGATCGCGCCGGCCCTCTGCGGCCTGATCGCCCTGGACCAGTCCGCCGTGGACGCGGCCATGAACGACCTCGACGGCAGCGACAACAAGAGCGCCCTGGGGGCCAACGCGATCCTGGCGGTGAGCCTGGCCAACGCCCACGCCGCCGCCGCTGCCCTCAACCTGCCTCTTTACCGCTACCTGGGCGGCCCGCTGGCCAACCTGCTGCCGGTGCCGCTGATGAACGTGATCAACGGCGGTGCCCACGCCTCCAACAGCCTGGACTTCCAGGAATTCATGATCGTGCCCCACGGGGCCGGCAGCTTCCGCGAGGCCCTGCGCATGGGCGCCGAAGTGTTCCACACCCTCAAGGGCCTGCTCAAGGACCGCGGCATGTCCACCGCCGTGGGCGATGAAGGCGGCTTCGCCCCGGACCTGGGCAACAACGAGGCCGGCGACATTTTGATCCAGGCGATCGAGAAGGCCGGCTACCGCCCCGGCGACCAGATCTCCCTGGCCCTGGATGTGGCCAGCACCGAGTTCTACAAGGATGGCCGCTACGCCTTCGGCGGCGGCAGCTACAGCAGCGCCGAGATGGTGGACCAGCTGGCGGCCCTGGTGAGCCGCTATCCGATCGTCTCCATCGAAGACGGCGTGGCCGAGGACGACTGGGAGGGCTGGAGCCTGCTCACCCAGAAACTCGGCGCCACGGTTCAGCTGGTGGGTGACGACCTGTTCGTGACCAACACCAGCCGCCTGCAGCAGGGCATCGACCGGGGCGTGGCCAACTCGATCCTGATCAAGGTGAATCAGATCGGCTCGCTCACCGAAACCCTGCAGGCGATCGATCTCGCCGGCCGGGCCGGCTACACCAGCGTGATCAGCCACCGCAGCGGCGAAACCGAGGACGTGACCATCGCCGATCTGGCCGTGGCCACCCGCGCCGGCCAGATCAAGACCGGCTCCCTCAGCCGCTCCGACCGCGTGGCCAAATACAACCAACTGCTGCGCATCGAGGACGAACTGGGCACCCAGGCGATCTATGCCGGCGTGGAGGATCGCGGCCCGCGGGGCAAGGGCTGAGCAGCTCGGCTGCCCCCCGATTGCCCCAGGCGGCAGCCTCCAAACACCCACCATCCAACGAAACGCTGCCGAGCCTTGGCGCGCCGGGTTGGCGCTGTCACGCTGACCACAGCCGTGTCCGCAGCTCATGTGCATCGCCTGCAACTGGTCCGCGATGCTGGGGGCGGCCGCCACTACCTCATTGGCGGCGGCGATTCATGCCAATGCGGCCCGGGCCGCCCTGCCGCGTCGGCGGCTGCTGCAGGCCGGTGCCCTGATGGCCGCCGCCGCGGTGACCCCGTCCGTGCTGCAGACCGGCACGGCCCATGCCGGCCCCGGCCCCACGGGCGGCGCTGAGGGCCCGGCCGACTGGCTGTTCAGCGGCGGCGGCATCTACACGATGAACCCTGCCCAGCCCTGGGCGCAGGCCGTGGCCGTGCGCGGCAACCGGATCGTGTACGTGGGTGATGGCACCGGAGTGGAGCGCTGGCGGGGGCCAAGGACCCGCCTGGTGGATCTGAAGGGCCGCATGCTGCTGCCAGGCTTCGTCGACAGCCACAACCATCTGGCCAGCCTCGGCGCCACCAAGCTCGGCGTGAATGTGCGCGGCCTGATCGGCAAGGACGCGATTTTGGCCCGGGTGAAGGCGTGGATCCAGCAGCAACCCCCTGGTGCCGTGTTGCGCGGCCATGGCTGGAGCCTGGAATCGATGCAGGGGGTGTCGCCGCGGCGTGAGTGGCTCGATGCGATCACGGGTGATCGGCCGATGTATCTGCTGTCGTTCGACATGCACGACATGTGGTTCAACACCGCCGCCATGCAGCTGGCGGGGGTGACGGCAAAGACCCCCAACCCCAGCAAGACGGGGTTCTACGAACGGGACCCGGATGGCACCCCAACCGGCCACAGCCATGAGGATGCCCACCTGCAGATCCTGCTGGCGATGGGCTTCACCAGCCCGCAGACGATCGCCGAAGCGCAGAAGCTCACCATCGACAAGGCTCCCGGCTACGGCATCACCAGCTACATGGAGGCCGGCATCCTGATGGGCCCGCGCAATCAGGACAACGAATGGGTGTATCAGCAGCTGATCGAACGCGACCGGGCGGGCCAGCTGCCGCTGCGCATCGTGGGCACGGTGTGGACGCGCATGATGAGCGACGACCCCCAAACGATCGCGGCGCGGCTCAAGGACTGGAACCAGCGGCTGCGCTCTGAGCACGTGCAGGTCAGCATCAACAAGCTCTGGAGTGATGGCGTGCTGCTCAGCGGCGGGGCGCTGACGCTGGAGGCCTTCAGCGACAATCCGCTCAGCAACGGCTTCATGGCCTTCACGGGCGAACACATCCAGCAGCAGATCGAGGCCACCCAGAAGGCGGGCTTCGACATGCACATCCACGTGGATGCCGATGGCTCGACCCGCACGGTGCTCGACGCGTTCGAGCGGGCCTTCGCCCGCCTCGGCAACAAGGGCACCCGCCACACCATCTGCCACAACACGATGGTGCACCCCACCGACATCCCCCGCTACAAGGCGATGGGACTCCTGGCCAACGCCACGCCCCTGTGGGCCACCGATTACGACGGCGTCTACCGCAAGTCGTACGAGAAGCGGATCGGCAAGCAGCGGATCGAGGAGCGGCTGTTCCCCTATGGCGATCTGCAACGGGCTGGGACGATCGTCACCTACGGGGCCGACATTCCCGGGGTGGATCTGCCGGAGATCGCGCCGCTGATCCAGCTGGAGGCCGCCGTGACCCGCAAGCGCCCCGGCTTCCCGAACGACGAGCCGTTGGTGGCGCGCCAGCGGGTCAGCGTGGCCGAAGCCCTGCGCAATTACACCTGGAACGGCGCGTATCAGCTGCGGCTCGAGGATCGGATCGGATCGATTGAGGTGGGCAAGCTGGCCGATCTGGTGGTTCTGGGCGCCGATCTGTTCAAGGTGGTGCCCGAGCAGATCCATACGGTGCCTGTGCTGCTCACCCTGATGGATGGTCGCCCCACCCACAACACGCTCCAAGCCTGAACAGCAGGACCAGAAGGATTGCATCAACATTTAGTCAATCCCGATCCGCCAATCAGCCCCAGGGGCCTTGGCGCCAACCCCAGCCCATGCCTTGTTCGCCCAGCAACCAACCGAGTGCCCCTGCACCGATAGGGTGGGTCGGTTGACCAAGGCAGCCCGGCTGCACATCCTTCTTCATGGCTCTCCTCGATGACCTCATTGGCGGCGTGGTGTCCGCCGTTGCCGGCGACAAGGCTCCGGCCCTGAACGATTTCCTCAAGAGCAACGGCGGCATCAGCGGTCTCTCGACCAAGTTCCAGAACGGCGGTGCCGGCGAACTGTTCGCCAGCTGGGTCGGCACGGGCGACAACCAAACGATCACCCCCGAACAAATCAGCAAGGTGCTCGGCAACAGCCAGCTCCAGGAGATCGCCACCAAGCTCGGCATCGACACCAAAGGCGCCACCGACTTCATCGCCACCAACCTGCCGGTGCTGATCGACAAACTCACCCCCGACGGCAAGGTGGAGGCCAACCCCACCGCCCTGCCCCCCACCGCCTGAGACCGGCCCGGGAGGGCCGCCGCCAGCGCCCTCCCTGCTACCCCAGCAACGCAGCAAGGTTCCAGGCTCCCATCGCGGAGCCTGGTTTTTCTTTGCATCAGCGCCCGGATGGGGTGCTCACTGTGGCGCTTACTGGCCCGGCAGCTGATCGATGCGGCCGTCGCGCTTGAGCCGGCCCTGCAGCTTCAACCAGCCAAGGCCCACGGGCACCCCCAACGCCAGGGGCACCGCCACCAGGGCGGGCCGGTTACTGGCGGCCAGCAGGGCTGCGGCCACGGCCAGGCCGCCCAGCAGGAACGACTGGCCGGCACTCTGCTGGGCCAGGGCCAGACGCCGCAACAGGCGATCGGTTTCACCGGCCCGGATCTGCACCTGCAGGTCGCCCTGCTCAATGCGGGCCAGGCTTTCATCGAGGCGCCGCGGAATGCCCAGGGCTCGGCTGCCCACATCGGCCGCTTGGCGCGTGATCTCGTTGAGCAGGTCGTTGGGGCCGTTACCGCTGGCGGTCATCAGGGGCAGCAGGTAGGGGCGGGCGATCGCCATCAGGCTAAAGCCGGGATCGAGGCTCCTGCCCACCCCCTCGAAGGTGGAGAGCGCCCGCATCACGAAGATCAGCTCCGGCGGCAAGCGGAAGGGCTGGTCGTAGACCAGGTCGTAGAGGTCGCCCGAGAGCTTCTGCAGCACATTGGCGTTGAAGGGGGGCGTGAGCGCCTCGTTGAGCATCAGCCGCACCAGGCGCCGAACCGGGCCCAAATCGATGCCGGCGGCGATCACCCCCGCCTGCTGCAGTTCGCCCACCAGGCCGGCCGCATCGCGGGAGGCGGCCAGCCGCACCATCCGGCCGATGCGGCTGCGCAGGCGCTCCGACAGCTGCCCCATCATCCCGAAGTCGTAGTAGATGAGCGCGCCATCGGGAGCGACCGCCAGGTTGCCGGGATGGGGATCGGCATGGAAAAAGCCGTAGCGCACCAGCTGCTGCAGGTAGCTGGCCGCCCCCTTCTCGGCCACGGCGGCCGGATCGATGCCGGCCTCCACCAGAGCGGGGCGGTCGGTGATCTTGATGCCCGGCAGGTAGTCGAGGCAGAGCACGCGGCGGGAACTGAGCTCCCACACCACCGCCGGGATGCGGATGGCGGGATCCTCGAAGAACTGCTGGCGGAAGCGGGCGGCGTGTTCGGCCTCGAGGCGGAAATCGAGCTCACGCAACAGCACGCGGCGGCATTCCTTGGCGATCGCCACCCAATCGCGGCCGCGACCCCAGCGGGGATGGCGCTGCACGGCGGCGGCCACCTGCTGCAGCACCTCCAGATCGAGGCGGAACAGGGGTTCAAGCCCTGGCCGCTGCACCTTGAACACCACCTGCCGGCCGCTGCGCAGGCTGGCGCGGTGCACCTGGGCCAGGCTGGCGGAGCCGAGGGGCTCCACCTCCAGATCGATGATTTCCAGACGGCGCTCCCCCAGTTCAGCGGCAAGGATCCGCTCCACCACCGGGAAGGGGAAGGCGGGCACCCGGTCCTGCAGGTGGGAGAGCTCCTCCACCACCTCGGCGGGGAAGACATCGGGGCGGGCCGAGAGGATCTGGCCGAGCTTGATGAAGGCCGAACCGAGGCCCAGGAATTCGGCGGTGAGCCAGCGGGCCTGACGGCGACGGCGGGCGGCCAGGCGGGCGGCACTCCAGCCCTCGGGATAGGTCCAGCGACGGCTGTCCCACCAGAGGCCCAGCAGCAGCAGGATCACCAGGCGCCAGATGCGCAGGGGCCGCCCGAAGCGCGCGCCCCGGGGAAGGGCCAGGGAATCGCCCATCAGGTCGGGCCTTGGGCCTGGGCGCCGGACGCCGCTTCGGCACCGGCGGCGGCGGATGGGGCAACGCTGGCGGGACCGTCGAGGCGGCGGGCCAGCCGGGCCACCTGGGCCCGCAGGGCGTCGATCGCCTCCTGGGGATCAGCGCTGGCCGACGCCGCGGAACCGCTGAAGCCGCTCCACACCCCACGGCCCGCGCCCGGCGGGGGACCGCTCAGGGGAGACTCGGAACCATCGCGCTCCAGACGGGCGGCCTCCTGCTCCACCTCCTCCCAGAACAGGCTGAATTCCTGCTGAAGGCGGGCCGGCGCATCCTGGGCCAGCAGGGAGAGGTTGGCGGCGGTGTCGGCCAGGCCACTGCCCAGGCGGGCCGCCAGCCGGTTCACGGCGGCCTGGAGCAGGGATTGGGGGGCGCTCATGGGACGACCGGGGGAACGGTCTGGAGGTTGATGGAACTGTGGCAGATCAGGGCTGGGCTGCGGGGCTCGGGGCGGGGGGAGCCTGGGGAAGGAGGGGTAGGGCGGGGCCGGCCGCCGGAGCGAGCGGTTCGGGGGCGGCGGCCGGTGGGGGCTCCGGGTTGAGCGGGGGCAGCGCCGGCAGCGCGGGGGTGGCCTTCGGATCGAGGGCCTCGATCCGGGCCCGTTCGGCCTCCTGGCGGGCCTGGCGATCCTCCTGCTCCTGGCGGTCGTCGAGCTCACCGCGGCGGCGCTCAGCCTCCGCCTTGTCCAGTTGGCTGCGGCGCTCCTGCTGGAGGGCATCGAGGTCGGCCCGCACCGGCAGCCCCGGCTTGCCGTAGCGCTGGCGCATCGCATCGAGGGTCTGCCCTGGGAAGGCCTGCACCCCGAAGTTCTGGACGCCCGCCGGACCATCGTCCGGGCGAAGCTCGATCAAGCGGGCAGCGATGCCATGGCCGATCCCGAAGCAGGCCCCCAGGGCCAGCCAATGGCGCCAGGTCCAGCGCTGGGAGCCCAGCGGACCGCCGCTGCCGTTGAAGCCGCGAACACCGCGCCGGGGGGGAGGGGCCGCGACCATGGAGCAAAGCAGGGAGATCAGGCCATCCTGCCCGAATCAGGCGCCCTCCTCAGAATCGGCCCGCGGCGATGTCCCTGGCTGCGGTGGTGGATCAGGTGGTGTAGTCGGCGTTGATGCGCACGTATTGATCCGAGAGATCGCAGCCCCAGGCGGTGCCGGCGCCGGGGCCCGCGCCCACCACCAGGCGGATCGCCACGGTGTCGCCTGTGGCGGGGTCGGCATCCAGGTAGGTGCCGGCGGCGCGGTCCTTCATGTAGAGACTGGCGGCCGGGCGGTCGAAGGCCAGGGGCTGGCCCCGCTCCATCAGCTGGTGATTGCCGAGCCAGAGGGCCACCGCCTGCGGATCAAACGGCACCCCGGCGCGGCCCGCCGCGGCCACGATGCGGCCCCAGTTGGGATCGCGGCCGTGGACGGCGCACTTCACCAGGGAGGAGCCGCACACGGTGCGGGCGATGGTGCGGGCGCCGGCGTCATCGGCGCTGCCCTGCACCTCCACCTGAATCAGGCAGGTGGCGCCTTCGCCATCGCGGGCGATGGCGCGGGCCAGGTGCTGGGCCACCGCCGTGACCCCCTGCTCCAGCGCCGGCCAGTGCTCCTCGGCCAGGGGCTCACCGGCGGCGAAGGCCAGGAAGGTGTCGTTGGTGCTGGTGTCGCCGTCCACCGTGATCGCATTGAACGATCGCGCCACCGCCCGGCTCACCATCGCTTGCCATTCCTCAGCCGGCACGCCCGCATCACAGCTCAGGTAGCCCAACATCGTGGCCATGTCCGGGTGGATCATCCCGGAGCCCTTGGCCATGCCGCCGATCCGCACCGGCCGACCGCCTAGATCCGCCTCCAGGGCAATCTGCTTCTCCACCAGATCGGTGGTGAGGATGGCGCGGGCCGCCGTCTCGCCCCCCGCGGGGCTGAGGGCCGCCACCAGGGGATCGAGGCCCGCCACAAGCGTGTCGATCGGGATCGGCACGCCGATCACGCCGGTGGAGCAGATCAGCACCTGCTCCGGCGCCAGCCCCAACCGCTCGGCCAGGGCCGCGGTGGCGCTGAGGCTGTCGGCCAGGCCCCGCTCGCCGGTGCAGGCATTGGCCTGGCCCGAATTGGTGAGCACCGCCCGGGCATGGCCGCCGCTAGAGCGCAGCCGTTCAGCGCAGAGGTCCACGCAGGCAGCCCGAACCAAGGAGGTGGTGA
Organism: Cyanobium sp.; assembly: GCA_044370835.1. Taxonomy (GTDB): domain Bacteria; phylum Cyanobacteriota; class Cyanobacteriia; order PCC-6307; family Cyanobiaceae; genus Cyanobium. The sequence continues at coordinate 24,310 of JBILUS010000025.1, forward strand.
AGCTGCCGGCGCATAACGCCCCCTCCGGCGCCAGCAGCAGCGAGAGATCCGGGTTGCCGGAGGGCTTGAGGCCGGCGGTGGTGCCCGCCGCCAGGAAGCCGGCGGGGGCGGTGACGCCGCCGGGGATCGGATGCCAGGGGTGGGAAGGATGCGTGGCCGAGGCTGAAGGAGAGGCGGTCACGGCAGGCATGGGCGGTTGGGCGTGGTCCCAGCCTGCCGGTGGAGGCCTCCCTGGCGAAACCGAGGCGGACAGCAGGCTGTCCTGGCGGTGTGCTGCGGCATGGAGGGAGGCTCAGGCAGGAAGGCGGCCAGGCTCCATCGTGCCTCGGCCACCGCCCGGTTCTCCCGGGGCTCGATCCAGGGGGCCCGCGGCGTTGAGGGCGTCGGGGCAAAGGCGACCGCAGACTGGAGCGCAGCCCCACGCCCGCCCATGGTCGCCCCGCGGTCCGCCTCGCCTGCGCGCACGGAAGCGGAACCCGGCGCCCTCGACGCCGAAGCCGTCGCCACCTGCCACCGCCTGGCCGGCCTCCTCTTTCCGTGGGACCTCACCCGCGCCCTGGAGCTGGCGCTGCTCAAGACCTTCTGCCTGCCCTCGATCTCGGCGCTGCTCAGCAGCACCGGTGAGTTCGAGCAGCGCCCCCGCAAGCGCTACGACGACACCGGCCTGATGGTGGCCGAGCTCCTGCGCCACGGCCCCGACAGCGCCGCCGGCGCGGCGGTGATCACCCGCATGAACCGCATCCACGGCCACTACGCGATCAGCAACGACGATTTCGTGTATGTGCTCTCCGGCTTCGTGGCCGAGCCGATCCGCTGGCTGGAGCGATACGGCTGGCGGCCGCTCAGCGGCCCCGAACAGCAAGCCCTGTTCCGCTTGTGGTGCCACGTGGGGGCGCGCATGGGCATCAGCGATCTGCCCGGCAGCCTCGAAGCCCTGCTGGAACTGAACAGCCGGGTGGAAAGGACCGTGTTTGAGGCCGCCGCCAGCAACCGCCGCGTCGCCGACGCCACCCTGGCGATGCTGCTGAGCGACTGGCCGACGCCGCTGCAGCCACCGCTGAAGCGGCTGCTACGCGGCCTGCTGGAGCCGGAGGTGACGCAAAGCCTGCAGTGGTCGCCGGCCCCCGGCTGGCTGCGTGAGGTGTTGCGGCTGCTGCTGCGGGGCCGCAGTGCCGTGGCCAATCTCGCTCAGCGGCTGCGGCCGCCCCGCCGCACCCGCTTCTACTCGGAGCACCCCACCCCCAGCTACGGCCCTTCCTTCCAGCTGGAGCAGCTGGGGCCGCCGCCGCTGCTGGAGCGCCTCAACAGCCCCCGCTGGAGCGGAGCACAGCGGCGCATCGGCCTCACCGGCGGCATCGCCAGCGGCAAGAGCAGCGTGGGGCGGCGGCTGGCCGAGCGGCACGGACTGCCGGTGCTCGATGCCGACCTGTTCGCCCGGGAGGCGCTGGCACCCGGCAGCGATGGGGCCCGGGCCGTGCTGGCGCGCTACGGCGAGCGGGTGCGGCTGAACGGCGGGGCCGCCGAGGAGCTGAATGCCGTTGGGCCAGCGATCGATCGCGCCGCCCTGGGCCGGATCGTGTTCGCCGACCCCGCCGAGCGCCGCTGGCTCGAAACGCTGGTGCACCCGGTCGTGCGGGCCCGCTTCACCGCCGAACTGGAACGGCTGGCGGCGGCACCGGTGGTGGTGCTGATGATCCCGCTGCTGTTTGAGGCCCAGCTCGAAGGCCTCTGCGGCGAGGTGTGGCTGGTGGACTGCGACGCCGAACAGCAGCTGCAGCGGCTGATCGAGCGGGATCAGCTCAGCGAGGCCGAGGCCCGATCCCGGCTGGCGGCCCAGTGGCCGCTGGAGCGCAAGCGGCCCCTGGCTGACCGGCTGATCGACAACCGCGGCCCCGGCTCAGCGCTGGCGGATCAGGTGGACGCGGCGCTGGCGGGGCCGGGCTGAAGCGCCGCTGCCGGACCGCGACGAGCGCGGCCGGCGCCCCAGGCTCAGCCCTTGAGCTTCTGGTTGAGGATCTGGTTGGCGAGCTTCGGATCGGCCTTGCCGCCGGTCTTCTTCATCAGCTGGCCCACGAAGAAGCCCTGCAGCTTGGTCTTGCCGCCGCGGAACGCCTCCACCTCCTCGGGGTGGGCCGCCAGCAGCTCCTCCACGATCGCGGTGATCGCCGCCGGATCGCTGATCATGCCCAGCCCCCGGGCCTCCACGATCGCCTTGGCGGAGCCACCCTGCTCCAGCAGCTCCGGCAGAATCTCTTTGGCGATCTTGCCGCTGATCGTGCCGTTCTCGATCAGGCCGACCATTTCGGCCAGCTGCGCCGGCCGCAGGGGCAGATCGGCGTAGGAGAGGCGGTTGGCGTTCACGTGGGCGGCGATGTCGCCGGTGATCCAGTTGGCCAGAGCCTTGGCCTCGGCGCCGGCCGCCACCGCCGCCTCGAAGTAGTCCGCCATCGGCCGCTCATCGGTGAGCACGCGGGCGTCGTAGATCGACAGGCCGAATTGATCGGCATAGCGGTGCCGCTTGGCGGCAGGCAGCTCGGGCAGTTCGGCGCGCCAGGCCTCGCGCTGCTCGGTGCTCACCTCAATTGGGCCGAGGTCGGGATCGGGGAAGTAGCGGTAATCGCTGGCGCCCTCCTTGGAACGCATGCTCTTGGTGAGCTGCTTGCCCTCGTCCCAGAGGCGCGTTTCCTGCACCACGGGTTCACCGGCCTCATAGGCCTTGATCTGGCGCTGGATTTCGTAGTCACAGGCCCGCTGAATCGCGGAGAAGGAGTTCATGTTCTTGATCTCCACCTTGGTGCCGAACGGGGCATCCGGCCCGCGCCGCACCGAGATGTTCACATCGCAACGCAGCGATCCCTCCTGCATGTTGCCGTCGCTCACCCCCAGATAGCGCATGATGCGGCGGATCTCACCGGCATATTCGGCAGCTTCACGGCCGGTGCGCAGATCGGGCTTGCTCACAATCTCGGCCAGGGCCACACCGGCGCGGTTGTAATCGACCAGCGAATGGGTGGAGCCGGCCAGGCGATCGCTGCCGGCGTGCACCAGCTTGCCGGCATCCTCCTCCATGTGGAGCCGTTCGATGCCGATCGTTTTGAGATACGTTTCCTTCCCCTTCTCCGCCACCTCCACCTCGATCCAGCCGTCCTCGGCGATCGGTTCGTCGTACTGGGAGATCTGGTAGTTCTTGGGCAGATCGGGATAGAAATACTGCTTGCGGTCGAACTTGCTGTGGGCCGCGATCTTCAGATTCAGCGCCAGCGCCGCCTTCACCGCATACTCGAGCACCTTGGCGTTGAGCACCGGCAGGGTGCCGGGCAAGCCAAACACCACCGGGTCCACGTGGGTGTTGGGGTCATCGCCGAAGGCGGTGGAGGCATTGGTGAAGATCTTGCTGGCGGTGCCCAGCTGCACGTGGGTCTCCAGGCCGATCACCGCTTCCCAGGCGAGCTGCTCGCCGCTGGCTTGGGCAGCAGCAGGGGCGCTGGCAGGGGTTGTGGAGACGGCGCTGGCCATGGGATCAGGGGGGCGTTTCGGGCGGGAAGGACGGGCTGAACGGTGGGGCTGAACAGAGGCCAGACGCGGGGGAGCGCGGTGGCGAACCGTGGCCATGGGTTGGGCGGATCCTAGGCAGAGCCCCCCGCCCCCCCAGCTCCGGCGCACCCCGGCAGTGCCGGGTCAGGGGAGGGGACAATGAGGGCGGTCGCGGCCGGCCGCCGCACGCCTGCGGCCCTTGCCGAGCCGCCCCAGGAGCTGCCCTGTGATGCCCCACCCCCAGCCGAGCGGCGCCCACGGCGGAGGGGAGCTGTGAACCACGGCGAGCACCCTGTGGGCTCTGAGCCGGTGCTGATCCTCGGCGGCGGCCTGATCGGCCTGGCGATCGCCCATGCCCTGGCCCGCCGCGGCCGGGCGGTGACCGTGCTGAGCCGGCGCCGCAGCGAAGCCGCGGGGTTCGTGGCGGCCGGCATGCTGGCGCCCCACGCCGAAGGTCTGAGCGGGCCGCTGCTGGAGCTGGGACAGCGCAGCCTGGAGCGGATTCCGGCCTGGGTGGGGGCGATCGAATCCGACAGCGGCCTGGGCTGCGGCCTGCGGATCTGCGGGATCGTGGTGCCCTTCGCCACGGCGGCCGAGCGCGACGCCTACCCCACCGCCGCCTGGGGCGAACCCCTGGACCGAGCCGGCCTGGAGCGGGAGATCGCGGGCCTCGGGCCCCATTGGCAGGCCGGCCTGCTCTTTCCCCAGGACGGCCAGATCGACAACCGCCGCCGCCTGATGCGCGCCCTGGAGCGGGCCTGCGTGCACCGCGGCGTGCGCTTCGAGGAGGGCTGCGAGGTGCTGGCGCTGGTGGCGGATGGTGCCAGGGGCTCCACCCCGGTGGGTCCGGGCAGGCGCGAACAAGCCGGAAGCCTGTGCGCCGTGCGCCTGCGCCGCGCCGACGGCGAGGAACTCTCCCTTCCCTGCAGCCAGGCGGTGCTCTGCTGCGGCGCCTGGAGCGCAGCGCTGCTGCCGGAGCTGCCGGTGTTTCCGGTGAAGGGGCAGATGCTCTCGCTGCAAGGGCCGATCGGGGCCCTGCAGCGGGTGGTGTTCGGCCCCGGCACCTACCTGGTGCCCCGCGACGACGGTCTGCTGGTGGTGGGGGCCACCAGTGAGCCCGAGGCGGGCTTCGGCGATGGGCTGACGCCGGCGGGGCAGCGCCAGCTGCAGGCGGGGATCAGCGCCCTGCTGCCCGCGGCCACGGGCTGGCCGCCGATGGAGCGCTGGTGGGGCTTCCGGCCCTGCACACCGGATGGTGGGCCGCTGCTGGGAGAGAGCCCGATCCCCGGCCTGTGGCTGGCCACCGGCCACCACCGCAATGGGGTGCTGCTGGCGGCGATCACCACCGCCCTGATCGCCGACGGGATCGCGGCCGAAGCGGCAGCAGGGGTGGGGGCGGCCCCGGACAACGGCAACCGCGACGCCACAGCGGCGAGGGGGGAGGCACGCAGGGTCTCCCCTGAGGCGGAAGCCGCGGAGCGCCGCGGCTGGCTGAGAGCGTTCGGCTGGCAGCGATTCCACGCCCCGGGCTGAAGCCAGAGCGCAGCGCAGCCGGGAAGCGCCTCAGCCGGCAGGCTCCATGGCCGGAGCCGAGAGGCGACAGGCCAGCTGGGTGAGCAGGCCACGATCGAAGCGGCGGGAGCGTTGCAGCAGCTCCTCGAAGCTGCGGGCAGGCAGCACCAGCATCCGGGCCCCCTCCGGCCCCGCCTGCACGGCGGCACTGCGGGGACTGCCGGTGATCACACCCATCTCCCCCACGGTCTGGCCGGCGCCAAGCTCCACAGACTGCCCGGCGGCGGTCTGCACGCGCAGGGCACCGCTCAGGACGAGGGCCAGCTCATCGCTGGCAGCCCCACGCTCCATCACCATGGTGTGGGCGGGGTGTGTGCGCAGCGAGCCCTCGCGGGCCACCCACAGAACATCATCAGGCAGGAGATCGGCGAACAGGGGCGAAGCAGCGATCGCCGCGAATTCCTCCCGATCGGGATCCTCCTGGCCGCGGCGCTGGCTCTCGAGGAAGGGCGAGGAGGCAAGACCGGGGCGGGGATCCTGGAGCAGGCGGGCAGCGCGCTGGGGCTCGCGCTCCCGGGCGAGCATCAGCACCCAGCCGGCCGTATCGGGGTCGGGATCGTGCCAGAGAAGATCGAGGGCCTGCTCGAGGGCGCCGGAGGGCGCCACGGTCGCGGGGAGCGCGTCCAGGCCCGCAGCGGCAAGGCGGCCATCGAGTTCGAGGCGCAGGCCCTCGCTGCGCTGGGTGAGGGCCTGGCGCAGGGGCTGGAGCATCGGATCGGTCGGCGCCAGCTCCGCCAGCCTCGCGCCGAGGCCGGCCTCCGTTGTCCAGGCGGTGCGCAGGCTGTCGAGGCGGCGTCGCTCCTGCTCGCCACGGGCCCCGAATCCAAGCAGGAGCGCCTCCCAGGCGTCGTCCTCGAGGCCCAGCTCACGCTGCACCCGCTCCAGACCCACCTGCAGACCCCTGGGCAGCCGATCTGGCTGCAGCACCGCCACACCCGCGACCTGCATCAGCTCGTGCACGGCCTCCACGGCGGCCTCATGGCGCAGGTCGCTGATCTGCCGCTCGCGCTGATCCTTCTCCAGCAGGTCGGGCTGTTCACGGACGAGATCGCGCAGCACGGCATGGTGATCGGCCTCCTCGAGACCCAGGCTCTGGCGCAACTCGAACAGCTCGAGCAGCGCGGTGGCTGTTGACAGACGCCCGCTGCGCAGCATCTCCACCATCACCTCGCGGTAGATGGCGTGGCACTTCTGGCGGCCGATCGCCGGCATCGCCTTCACCAGCGTGAACACCTCCTGGGGAGACAGGGCATCGAGGGAGCGGCCATCGAGGGCGGCATCCAGGCCCTGCAGATCGCGCAGCTGACGGCGCAGTCCCTCGCCGACACTCTCGCGGCGGTAGGTGGCCTGGTCCCGGCCCCAGCTGCGGTACAGCGCGATGCTGGTGGCCAGGAGCACGAGCAGCTGCAGCAGTTCGCCGCCCTCTCCGCCGAGCGCTCCCTGAAAGGGGTCGACGAACCAGAAGAAGAGGTTGATCGCCAGGAACGAGGCGAGCAGGCGGGTGCGCTGCAGCGCCCGGTCCTGGGGCTCGCCCAGGCCCTGCCTGCGGAAGAGGCGCTCCAGCAGATGCTGAAGACCCTGAAACAGCAGGGCGGAGAGCGCCGCCGCCGCCGCCAGCAGCAGCGGGATCAGCAGCAGCCGCGGCAGGGATGGCAGCGGCCAGAGCGGTTGCCAGAAACGGCCGGGCTGGCCCGCATCGAAGGCCCAGGCCCCTGAGCGCAGATAGCCGAGCGGATGGTTCTCGAGGCCGCTGCCGGCACCCACCGCCTGCATCAGCAGGAAGAAGGCAAGGATCAGGCCCGGATAGGAGAACCAGATCCAGCTGAGCCCGCGTTTGCCGCGCAGCGTCTGCCAGAAGGAGCGTTCGGAGTCGATGTCGATGCAGGGGGCCTGGCAGGCCACACAGGCGCTCTGCTCACGCCCCTCGGCGGTGAGGGTGCGGCACATCGATTGGCTGATCTTTGAGCTGGTGCCCACATGGGCGGTGCTGCCGAGGGGGCCGCGCAGGCCCGTGAGCACGGTCTGCACCGGACCCATCGGGCAGACGTACTGACACCAGGCCTTGCCGCCCCAGGCCCAGCCCACCAGCAGTGCCGCGACCAGGGTGAGCAGCAGCAGGATCGCCAGCCCCAGCGGGCTTCCGTTCACCGCCAGCAGGCGCAGGCAGAGCCCGGCGATCAGCAGGCTCCACTGCAGGGTGAGATGGTGGCGGCCCAGCCACGACTCGGTCTCCACCATCACCAGCTCGGGCCTGCCCTTGCGACCGGGGCGGCTGCGCTGCCGGCCGAGGGCACGGGCCAGCTGCGACACGAAGGCCAGCGGGCAGATGCGCCGCCAGAACTCATGGCTGATGGCACCGATCAACAGCAGACCCACCGGCACCACCGTGCCCCAGAAGAGTCGGTTGCCGGGCTGACGGTGCACATCGCAGGGCTCGGCCAGCCCCTGCGGACAGGGCGGCACCAGCGCGGCGGGAAGGTGCAGGGCAGGAAGCAGCAGGGAAACGATCAGCAGCAGCCAGCCGATCAGCAGCAGCCAGCGAATCACCCGCATCTGCCCCTCAGGCAGACGACTGAAGAGCTGCATCTCTGAACCGGATTCGCGCCTCTTTGCTAGCAACCTTTGCCGCTGACGTCAGCGTGCGGGATGCAGCGCCGGCAGAGGCCCCATCGATGCGGCGCGGCCTGCCTGCTGGCCCGCTGGGATATCGCTGGTCCGGAGCACAAGGCTCTGGCCAGCTCAGCCTTCCGTGCGCCAGGCCTGATCGGAGGGCGTCCAGTCGCTGAGCTCGGCGGGGGTGAACCAGAGGCCGATCTCAAATTCGGCGGTTTCGGGGGCGTCGGAGCCGTGGATCACGTTGCGGCCGATGTTCACGGCCAGGTCGCCGCGAATCGTGCCGGGCTCAGCCTCCAGGGGCTTGGTGGCGCCGATCAGCTTGCGGGCGCTGGCAATCACGCCCTCGCCCTCCCACACCATCGCCACCACCGGGCCGCTGGTGATGAACTCCACCAGGCCGGCGAAGAAAGGGCGCTCGCGGTGAACGCCGTAGTGGCTTTCCGCCAGCTCACGGCTGGGGGTGAGCTGCTTGAGGCCCACCAGCTTGAAGCCCTTGCGCTCGAAGCGCCCGAGGATCTCGCCCACCAGGCCCCGCTGCACCCCGTCGGGCTTGATGGCGATGAAGGAGCGTTCAGCGGCCATGGATTCAGGGCAAGGGGATGGGGGCCATCGTCCGTGCTGGGGTGGCCGGTTGGCAAGCGAGGGGGGCACCCGATCACCCCCCCCCGACCAGCGGAAGCCGGCGGGGCCGTCAGCGCTTGGAGCTCAGGCCGCCCTGCGCAGGGCGGGGAAACAGAGCAGGGCCGCCAGGCTGAGCAACACCGCTTCGGGGCTGTCGTCCTGGGGACGACGACGCTGCACAGCCCGCAACTGGGCATGGCCGGGCCGGAGCGAGGACCACGCCTTCGGCCTTGATGGCCGGCAGGCCAAGGCGCTGATCGGCAGCCGAGAGGGGCAAAGCCACTCAAACTGGTCTCCGACTGGTTGCAGTTGCTCCCATGCGCAGCGTCGGTGCCTTCGAAGCCAAGACCCATCTGGCGGCCCAGCTGGATGCTGTGAGCACCGGCGAGCAGATCACGATCACCCGCCACGGCCACCCCGTGCCACGGCTGGTGCCTGCCGCTGCCGAGCCCCCAGGCAGCGTGGCGCAGACCATCGGGCGCCTGCGGCAGTTCAGCGACGGGCAGACCCTTGGCGATCTCAGCATCGCTGAGCTGCGCGATCAGGGGCGACGCTGAACACCCCGGAATCGGCCGCCGACACTGCGGCGAAAGGCGCGACGGAACGTCGCCCTACAGTTGGTCATCCAGATGGTCAACGGCCATGATGCAGGTAACGGTGGCAGAGGCCAAGACCCAGCTCTCCAGCCTGCTGGATGCGGTGGAGGCCGGCCAGGCCGTGGTGATCACCCGCCGCGGCAAGCCCATCGCCGAGCTGGTGCCCCGCTGCAGCGTGCGTGATCTGCTGCCCCAGCTCGCAGCCCTACGTGCCTCGCTGCCCGAACAGCCAGCCAATGCCGTCGACACCATCCGGGCGTTGCGGGATGGGCCCAGCGCCTGATGCTCTACATCGACACCTGCGTGCTCCTGGCGGTGCTGACACCGGACGTGCACTCCCCCATCGCCGCGGCATTTCTGGCCCAGGCCAATACACCACTGGCGATCAGCTCCTGGAGTGTCACCGAACTCCATTCCGCCCTCGGCCTCAAGGTGCGCACCAAGGCCCTGAGCCCCTCGCAGGCCGAGGCGGTGCTGCAGGGCTTTGAGCGCGGCCTGGCGCCGGGCTTGCTGGTCCTGGAACTCGAACCCCAGGACTTCCGCAATGCCAACGCCTGTCTGCGCGGTTGGACCACAAGCCTGCGGGCCGCTGATGCCCTGCACCTGGCGATCGCCAGCGGGCGTGGAGCCAGCCTCTGCAGCCTCGATGCCCCGTTTGTGGCGGCGGCCCAACAGCTGGGCCTGGAGGCTCAGCTGCTTAGCGCATAGATGCGCACTAAAATGCGCACACTGATGGCCCTGGCGCATGCGCACCACCCTGGAGCTGCCGGATCCGCTGTTCGCACGGCTGAAAGCGCGGGCGGCCAGCGAGCGTGTGACCCTCAAGCAGTTGCTGCGCAGCTACGTGGAGCAAGGGCTCAGCGCCGCACCCGAGTGCGCCCGGCTGACACGCTCCGCGGCCACGCTGCCGCGCTTGGACGGGCCCGTGGCCATCGAGGACCACCAGCTCAGCAACGCCGCCCTGTTTGAGCTGCTCGATCCATGAGCACCACCGCCGACCTGCCGGATCTGAATGTCTGGTTGGCGTTGACCTGGCCCGAACACATCCACCACCAGCACGCCGTTCACTACTGGGAACAGCAGGCCGCAGACCAGGTGCTCTTCTGCACGGTCACCGCTCTGGGGCTGGTGCGCCTGGTGTGCCAGCCGAAGCTGATGGGCACGGCCGTCAAAAACGCTGCAGAAGCCTCCGCCCTGCTGGAAGCCCTGTGCCAGCAGCCTGGCGTGAAGCTGGCCGAGCCGGAGCACAACGGCTGGGAGGTGTTTCACCAACGGCTGCGGGGCGCTGAGCTGCCGGCCCGACTCTGCACCGATGCCCATCTGGCGGCCCTGGCGATCGCCAATGGCTGGCGCCTGGTGAGTTTCGATCGCGATTTCGAACGGTTTGAAGGTCTGGAGAGGTTGCCGCTGCTGTGACCCCCTCCGCCGCCGCATCAAGCCCCTCCAGATGTGTATGACCGCCCTAGGCTCTACACATCGTCCCTGGGGCTGAGCATGCGCACCAACATCGTCATTGACGACGCTCTGATGAAGCAGGCGATGCAGGCCAGTGGAGCCCGGAGCAAGCGGGAAGCCGTGGAACTGGCTTTGCGCACCCTTGTCAAACTGCAGCAGCAGGCAGAGATCCGCGCCTTCCGCGGGCGCCTGGCCTGGGAGGGGGATCTGGAGACCCAGCGCCTGGATCACGAGATTGGCGAGCTGCAGGCGTGATCGTTGTTGACTCCTCGGTCTGGATCGACTTCTTCCATGGGGTGAGCACCCCAGAGGTGGAGAGGCTGGATGGGTTGCTCGGGGTGACGCCTCTGGCGATCGGCGACCTCGTTTTGGTGGAGGTGATGCAAGGGTTCCGCACCGACCAGGATGGGGCCACCGCCCGGCAGCTGTTCCGTTCCTTGGCCCTGCTTCCGATGCTCGGCGGCAGCAACGCCTGGAAGGCATCGGAAAACGTCCGGCAGCTGCGCCGCAAGGGGATCACGGTGCGCAAGACGATTGACGGGATCATCGCCACCGCCTGCATCGAGGCCAACCTGCCGCTGCTCTTCAGCGACCGGGACTTCAGGCCCTACGTGGAGCATCTGGGCCTGGAGGTGGCCTGAGCCGCTAGGCACCTCGGTGGGCAGCGGCGAGCCGGACCTGGAGCTCGGCGATGGCTCCGGAGCACTCCAGCGCTTAGTGCGGAACTGGGCCAAGCGGTCCTGCTCCACCCGCCCGGCCCGAATGAATCGCGATCGGGCCACCTCGAACCTCCGCCAGGCGGCCAAACCCTGGAGTGGAATGGGCAAGATCAAACTCAGCACCACCAGGAGGGAGCACTGGCACCCCAGGAGGCGGCGGGAGCATCCCCATGGAACCTGGCAGCGGTGAGCGCCGGCTGCCGGTGTCGCTCACCCTTGGAGAGGGAGCCTTCCACCACCCGGCCTCAGGCGCGGGGCAGGCTGGTGCCCATGGCAACAGGCGCCAACTTGATCCGCTTCCTCAGCTTGCGGCTGAAGCCGAAGGCGGCACCGGCGCCAAGCAGCGGCAGGGGGCCGGGGGCTGAGGCGGCGGGGACGGGAGCGGCGGGGGCGTTGTAGAGGGTTGCTTGCGAGTATGCAGCGGAATCGGAGGTGGAATATTGACCGCCAAAAACTCCAGCAACATAGCTACTGGAATAATTCACTGCTACAAAAGGAGAGCCGGGAGCACAGATGAATTGACCAGTTACAAAATCCTCGTAGCAATTTGGATATTGACCCGTTTCATAAGCAAAATACTGAGAAAAACCTGCATTTGGGTAGCCAGCCAGGGAACCCAGCGCACTTGCAAAATCTCCGGCCAAATTACTATTACCCCACCAAGGCATCACGCCGCCATTAGCCGCCGTTTGAAATTGGCTGGTGTTGCTGTCGTAGCTCCCCGTGAAGGCAGTCACGTCGTACTGAACACCACCCACCGTCACCACATAGGCCTGAGCCGAGCCCGGGCTGAGGCTGATGGCCGCCAAGGCCGCAGCGGCCCCCCAGAGCGAGCTTGGGCAATGGAGCTATCGAGGCACGAGAAAGGGCCACAGGAAAGAAGGGTAAGACCTACAGCCCTACAACAGCACATGTAGGGACATCTTTGCAAGCGTTTCGGCCCCATTGGGCCGGAGTGCCTGTTCGGATTCGCTGAAAACGCCTGGGTTGCGCCCGATTCGGCCGTCTCGCAGGCACCGTTCTTCCTACCGCCGGGCCAGGGCGGCACCGATCAACCGCGGCAGGGAGCAAGGGCAGGCGATCTGGTGCCCGATGTCTCGCTGGGCTGTGCCTGGTGATTTGCGGAGGCAGCAGACCGGTCAGAGGCCGCCATGCTCCGCCCAGAACTCGGCGGGAGTGCAGACGGGATAGCGATCCCGCAGGGTCAGCAGGGCCTTGTCGCCAGTCACCAGGGTCTGGGCCAAGCCCAGCCGCAGCGCTGCCAGCCGCGTGCCGAGCACCGGCAGGTCGTGTCGATCAACCGGCCGGGCACGCTGGCGGGGTAGGCGAGGCCGGAAAGCAGCAGGTTGGTGTTGAGCACCACGGCCAGGCCGGCCATGGTCAGCGCCCGGCGCGGCTGGCCGCCGCGGCGGCGTCAATCTCGGCCAGACCCTCGGCTTCCGGCACATCGGCATCGCCAGCCTCAAGGCGCTGACAGAGACCGTCGAAACGCGCCTGCAACCGGCGGATCCGCTCAAACAGACGGGCATCCACCAAGGCTGCCACGGGCTTGCCATCCCGCTTGATCACGATGCTGTCGTGGCGGTACTGCACTTGGTTGAGCATGTCGCCCAGGTTTAGGCGGAAGCTGACGCCGTGGCTTCGCTCATCATCAGCTAATCATGGCAACACGATCCATAGGACCGATGAGATCAGGATGACCACTACGGTCCCGTGGGGCAAGAAGGGTGCCGCATTCGAGCATTGCCGCACGGCGGCTGGGATGGTGCTTATCGTTGGTATCCACCACGAAGGGCGTTGATGGACACGGCGCGACTGTTCCAATCGGGCCGCAGCCAAGCCGTCCGCTTGCCCAAGGACTACCGCTTCCGCGGCAGCGAAGTGGCCGTCAAGCACTTCGGCAATGGTGTGCTGCTGCTGCCGATCGACGACCCCTGGCAGACCCTGGAGGACGGACTGGCGGCCTTTGAACCGGGCTTCGTGCTGGAGCGCGACCAACAGGAGCAGCAGCAACGCGAGCCGATCCAGCCGTGATCCTGCTCGACACCACCATCTGCATCCACATCATTAACGCCAGGCCAGCCGCTGTGCTGGAGCGGTTCCGGCAGTACCGGATGGGGGAGATCGGTGTCTGCAGCGTGGTGGCCGCAGAGCTGGCCTACGGGGTGATCAAGAGCGGCTCCAGTCGCAACCGCCAGGCCCTGGAGATGTTCCTCGCGCCCCTGATCATCCTTCCCTTTGACGAAGCCGCGATCTGGGCCTACGGCGAGCTGCGCGCCGAGCTCGAACGGCAAGGCACACCGATCGGCTCGCTGGACACGATGATCGCGGCCCATGCCCTCAGTGAGAAGGCGCCGCTGGTGACCAACAACACCCGTGAATTCGCCAGAGTGCCGGGTCTGCAACTGGAAAACTGGGTGCCAGGGGCCTGATCAGGCCTTCGCCATCACCTTGGCCACGCGCTCGTGACCTCGGCCAGCTGATCCGTGGTGCTCTGATCCGGCGCCACCGTCAACAGGTCCACATCCGAGCGGGCATCCCAATCGTCACGGGCTAGGGAACCGAACAGCCCTACCTCGGCTGCAGTCCGTCCGGCCAGGAGGGGCTCGATGCGGCTGCGCCAGGTTTCAATCCGTTGGCCGCGCAGCCGGTGGCTGAACTCCTCCACGCTCGCCCCAGGCTCGCCTCGCCGCGATGGATCCAGGGTAGGAGCAGCTTCCGAAGGTTGGCCCAAGGTGTCGAATCGCGCCGCCGCCATGTTCTGCCCAGAACTCTGCGGGGGCCGGTGGGCCAGCCGCCCAGCGACTACGGCAAAA
>JBILUS010000026.1:0-36898 GCA_044370835.1 Cyanobium sp.
GCCGGCCGCCTTTCTTGCTCGCTTTGGGGTAGTGGGGCTCGATCAGGTCGATCAGCGCCTGCCAGGGCACCACCGCGTCCATCTCAGAGAGAAACTTCTCCCGTTTGGTCTGCTTCTTGGCCGTGGTGAGCTCGTAATCCGAGAAGCCGAGCTGCTTGCCGCCCATCACCCCAGTCCTAGCCTGCAATTACAGGGCCATTGTCCCGTGGATGGCCTGGGTTTTCCAGGGTCTCCTTAGAGCGATGCCCTGAAGTCCTGTTTGGCGGCGGGGTAGCCGCTGGCATGGAGTGCGGTGGCGCTGCTCAGGGCCTGTGGCCGAGAAGCCTGTAGGAGATCCCTACCCCACAGCTACAGAACTCGCTCGCTTGCGCTACGATACCGATGAGCTTAATTGCTCAATCTGACCACAGCTTTCGGCACAATGAGTCTCACTGAGACCCCCCCCCACTATTCCCATGCCCGGCTTAGGGCAGCACTAGGCAAAACAGCCCTCAAAGCAGCCTTTGGTGCTGCTGTGGCGATCGGGGTGCTGGGTGCCGGTCAAGCGCAGGCCTTAGTTGTGAATGTGGGTGGCAAAACGTATGATGTGACAACGTTTTTAAACAGCAACACCTTTAGCCCCCAATTTGCCCTACCTCCGGCCCCTGGCGTCATGCCTTGGTGGAATAATCAGACCCTTGCAGCACAATTCGCCAGCGCAGTGGGGAGCGGGCTAGGCACGCCCAATAATGACGGGCGCGGCGCATTTTTTGGCTTTAATAACACGCCCGCCTTTAACTGTGGTGGAGCACAAACAGCAGGAAATGTATGTTCGGCTTTCTTTAACTCAAGCACGGGCACGGTGTTAATTGATAGTTTTACGGGTAATACTCGCGTATGGGCTCAAGCTACTGAACTTGTTCCCGGCCCCCTCCCTGCCCTTGGCGCCGCGGCAGCCTTTGGATTCAGCCGCAAGCTGAGGAAGCGCATCAAAGTCAGCAAAGCAGTTGGCGCTTCCTTCACTGCCGCTTGAGGGCAGCCGCACCCATAGGCCTTGAGCTTTGATCCAGGCCTTTTTTGGCTTGTTTCGATCGCTGATTCTGCAGCCTCTCCACCATGGCCCCAGGCCAAAACCTCTTCCCATTTTTGCGGGAGAGAGCTTTTTTGGGGGTTTTTGGGTTCCCTGCTTAGCCCAGCTGCACCCAGGCCATAGCGGCACCCAGGCCTTGGGGCCCTCGGCCCTAGGTGGTGCAAGGCAATTCTAGGCAGGAAGGGTTTCGGCAGGTTTTGCTGGCTTCTCCGCAGCTCATGCGCCCGCCCACCTCAATGACCCTGTTCGCGGCCATCGTGGCGGGGCTTGTTTCCCAAAAGCGCTTGCACGGCTGGGGATCTGCCACGCTCAGAAGATCGGAAATATGATTTCGGCTGAGCCGATCTTTTTCAGTGCCATCCCCATTATCGCCGCAGCGCGCAGCTGGAAAATTGCCCCCCCGCCTCTTTCGTCGGCCACGTCCAGCCGCCAGAAGCATCGATCCAGATCTGGCTGCTGTTTTGGAGGCCCTTTCGCTGGCGCTCTTGGGGATCTTTCTGGCGGCAGTTCTGGTGTCTGCTTGGCCCCCCAAACTCCTGGATCCCAACTGGCAATTGGGCCTGATCCAAAACCTGATCAATAACGGTTCACTGGCCTTGATCGGTGCCCTGCTCACCCACCTGGCCATGGCCTTCCATCCAGGCAGTGATCGCCTCCGGGCTCGCCACATCGCCTTCCGCCGCTGGGCCCTGGCGGCCTCGCTTGGCTTCCTGCTGCTGATCCCCCTGCAGCTGTCCGCCGGCTGGAAGCTCTATCGCACGGTCGACGGCAATTCCCAGCAGCAGATCAGCCAATCAGCCAAGCAGCTCACCGCACTCCGCCAAGCCATCACCACCGCCACCAGCACCCAGGAGATCCAGGCCAAGATGCAGACACTGCTGGGCAACAAGGTACGCCTCACGCCAACCCAGCTGCGCACCCCGATCAATCAACTGCGCCAAGAGCTGCTGATTGGGCTGGATCAGGCGTCCAATGGCCTCCAGCAACGCATCGAGGCCCAATCCTCCTTCAACCCCGACGGGCTGATCAAGGAATCCACTCGCATCGCCCTCTCGGCACTGTTCTATGCGGCCGGCTTCGCCTTCCTCTCAGGCTTCCTGAGCCCCTCGCTGCGGAGGGCGCCACCGGAAGGGTTGGAAGGCTCCGGCCAGCGGCTGAGCGACTACGAGCTAATCCCCTGAGTTCAGCCGGCCCGGGCTTATCCGGCTTCTGGAGCAAGGAGGAGGATCCTGCCGCCGGCAAGCCGGCCATGCATGCCTGCTTCTATAATCTTCTGGCGAACAGAGATGGTGGTGTTCGTCTACATCAACGTGATCCTCGAGGTGGTGAGCGGAGATCCACGCTGGAGCGACTGGAGCAGCCGCCAAATGATCCTGCTCGACGTCCTGATCGGGGCCCATGCCCTGGTTGAAAACCTGGCCCTGCTCAGCCGGGACGGGCGCCGTTACCGCCAGGCGTTCCCAGGCTTGAAGCTGATCAGCCACAGGCCTGACTCGACCGGCAAGCACCAGGGCGGGTCACCATCCCCAAGGCCGCTGCGCCAGCGATCTGGCAATCCCCCACACGCACCCCAGCGGCGCAGCCGGTCCCAGCAGGCCAGACCTCCGCAGGGCTGCTGCACGTGCCAATCGCCTCACCGGCCCACCCCAAAGGCTCGCCTAGCTCTGCTGGGGGCAATATTCCGGCATATTTGCATAGCTATGCCGTGAAGCCTCAGCTTGCTCGCCTTGTACGTCGCGGCAAACGCCTTGCACCCTTGCTGGCAGCCCCGGCCATCATGCTGCTGAGCCAGGGGCAAGCAAAGGCGGTGCTTAACTTCTACATTTTTGAATCGGAAGGAAACGTTATCCTGCGCGGAATCGGCTCTCTATCTTTGCCTGATTACGTCGAAATTTTACCCGCAGATTCAGATTTTACCTGCGGTTTCTTTGATCCCGGCATCGGTGGCAGTTTTTGCGCAGGGCTAACCTCCTTAATCAAAATTTACAACCTAGATGGACCTGCTTCACTGCCACCCTCTTCACTGCCTACGACAGTCGATGAAAGAAGAACAACGACCATTCTCGGCACAACGACAGCACTGACCACTGATTTCGACGGCGATGAAAGCCCTGCAACTCGGAAAGCGTTCGGCCTGGATCCAGACTATACCGGTGGCCTTATTTTTTCGGAGGCCATCTTCAACAACAAAACTCTTGCCTCAGATTTTGGCATTACAACGACTGGCCTGTTTGGCACCTGGACCCTGCAATCCAATGGCAGTGGTGATGGGTACACCGCCAACGACACCATCAATCTTTACGTGAATGCTCCCCCCGCCCCCAGCCCACTCCCCCTGCTCGGGGCTGGTGCCGCTTTCGCTTGGAGCCGCCAGTTGCGCAAGCGCATCGGGTCCGCCGCAATCACACCGCCCCAGGCCTGATTGCAGCCCTCAATCGCCACCCGGCCCTGCCATCGGCGGGGCATTTTTTTGGCCGCCGCAGGCGGAGACTCCCTTCGCTGATTTCTGTCCCTGCGATCGCCATGCCACCCAACTCCGCACCATCCCGCTCCGGCACTCCTGTGCTTCTCTCCGCCCCGGGCCTGGGCGTGGTGGCGCTGGTGATGTTCGTGCTGTTTGCCTCCTTGGTGGCCCCAGCCCTGTTCCCGCTGCAGCTGCTGGATCCCGCCTGGCAGTTGCGCCTGGCTGGCATCTTGGTCAATGCCGCCCCCTTCCCCTTGCTCGGCCTGGCCCTGCTCCAGATCGCCGCCGAACTGGGTCCCCATCATCCGCGGCTCAAAAGCCACCAGAAGCTTTGCAACCAGCTGGCCGTCACCGCTGCCCTCGGTTTCCTGCTGCTCATCCCCCTGCAGACCCTGGCCGGCCTGCAGCAGGGCCGCTCGCTGAACAACGCTCAGGCCGCCCGCATCCAGGGCGCTGAAGCCAGACTCAAGGCCCTGCGCCAAGCCGTGGCCGGCGCCGCCAGCAACGCCGATCTCAACCAGCGGCTCCAGAAGCTCCAGGGCCCGGTGCTCGGCCCCGCCGACATCGCCCAGCCCCTGCCCTTGCTCAAGGCCCAGGTGGGTGTCGCGCTCGATCAGGCCGCCCAGCAGATCAGCCGCGAGCGCTTGGCCAGCCAGCCCCGCACACCCCTGCTCCTGCTGAGCGAGCTGATCCGCAATGCCCTCGCCAGCCTCGCTTTGGCGCTCGGCTTTGCTGCTCTGGCCCGGCGACCTGGTTCCAGACGGACCCTGCTGCAGGAATTGCCGACTCGATGGTGGCGCTCCCGCTTCGGCCGCTCCGGCCGGCGCACGAGGAGCTCCAGCGGTTCCGGCGGCTAGCGGCGGGAGCCAAGCCGCGGCGATCGAAGCACCCGAGATGACCTGATGAGCTGATGCTAGGGTGCGAGCCATGATGGGTCGGCCATGCGAACCACGCTGGACATCGAGGATGATGTGCTGGCTGCCGCCAAAGAGTTGGCGCGGCGGCAAGGGATCTCCGCCGGGCAAGTGGTTTCGAAGCTGTTGCGCTCTGCTTTAACCGGAGCGGCCTCAACCCAGCACTCAGGTGCTGCAGTTGTGGCGGGATTCCGTCCATTTGCGGCCAGTGATCAACAGCTGGTCAGCAACGAACAAATCGACAAGTTGCGTGATCGTGAAGGCATTTGATGCGGGCCCTTCTCGATGTGAATGTGATCATTGCCCTGCTGGACAGTGGGCACGTGATGCATGCCTCCGCCTGCAGCTGGCTGGAGCGAAATCTCGATCACGGCTGGGCCACCTGCCCGCTCACGCAAACCGGTGTGGTGCGCATCATGGCGCAGCCCGCCTATCCCAATCCTCAGCCGGCCCAGCAGGTTGCCGCCCGCTTGGCGGAAGCCAGCGACCATCCCAGCCATGCCTTCTGGCCCGAGCAGATCAGCCTGCTCCAGGAGGGTCTGATTCGCTGGGATCGAATCCTCGGTTCTCGCCAGATCACCGATGCCTATCTGCTGGCCCTGGCCGTGGCGCATGGCGGACGGCTGGTGAGTTTTGATCAACGCCTCGATCCCCAACAGGTGCCCGGCGCCCGAGCGAGCCATCTGTGTGTGATCGCTGCTGATGGCACCGATACCGGCTGAAGCCATCGGACGGGGTCTGGTGAACCAGACCAGCGCCATCGCCTGCGAACGAGGGCTCAGCCCTTCAGCCGCCCCTTCACACCGGTTGCCCCTCCGCCACCACCGGATTCCGGAGCGTGCCAATCCCCTCAATCGTGATCGCCACTTGATCACCCGGCTGGAGCCAGCGGGGCGGGTTGGCGGCCATGCCCACGCCCTCGGGGGTGCCGGTGAGGATCACGGTGCCGGGCAGCAGGGTGGTGCTCCCCGAGAGGAAGGCGATCAGCTCGGCCACCGAAAAGATCATGTCGCTGGTGTGGCCGTTCTGCACCTGCTCACCGTTGAGCACCGTGCTGATCGCCAGAGCATTGGGATCGGGCAACTCAGCGGCGGGAACGAGCACCGGCCCGAGCGGCGCGAAGGTGTCGAAGCTCTTGCCGCGGCACCACTGGCCGCCGCCCAGCTCGGGGCGTTTCTGCCAGTCGCGGGCGCTCACATCGTTGGCGCAGGTGTAGCCGAGCACGGCCTGCAGCGCTTCATCGACGCCCACGTTCTTGCAGCGCCGACCGATCACCACCGCCAGTTCGGCTTCGTAGTCCACCTGGTGGCTGGCCAGAGCGGTAGGCAATTCGATCGGAGCCTCCGGATCCTGCACCGCCCCCGGTGGCTTCATGAACAGCACCGGCCGCTGCGGGATCGCCGAGCCGAATTCGGCCGCATGGCGCCGGTAGTTCACGCCGATGCAGAGGAAGGCGCGCGGCTCGAGCGGCGCCAGCAGCCGGGCCACCTGGGCAACCTCGCCGCTGGGGCGCTGGCCGGCGAAGAGATCCCCCTCGAGGCGCTCGCGGCTGCCATCGGCGTGAAGCAGGCCGTGGTGCACCCCGTCCTCGGGATCGGCGTAGCGGAAGATCGGCATCGGCAAGCCGCGGGCTGGCGGTGAGACTAGGCAGCAGCTTGGGAGCAGCTCTTGCAGGGCTGGTGCAACGGTTGCCGCCCACCGGAGCCTCAACGGAGGGGGGCTGGCCGGCGGAACGTACTGCAGATTCCTTCCTCGCCAAGGGAGCTCTCGATCCGCGGGGCGCTCAGGCGATCAGCAGTTGGTAGGCGGCATTGATCCTTCGGAAGGCTTCGGCGTCGCCCCCCATGTCCGGGTGGTGGAGCTTCACCAGGCGGCGATGGGCCGCCTTCACAGCGGCCGGGGAGGCCCCCCAGGCAAGCTCGAGGAGGCTGAGTGCCTCGGCACGCTGGCGGTCGCCGGCCTCTCCCCAGCCGGAGCCCCCCGACCCCGCTCGATCCGCGTCGCCCTGGGCCCCAGCACCGCTCCACCCCCAGCTCCGGCCACCCGGCCGGCGCCCATCCTGCTGACGCCACCCCGCCTGCTCCTGCTGCCGCGCCTCCCGCTGCCGGCGCTCCGCATGCTCCTGCCGCGCCCGGGACTCCAGCCGCGCGATCGCGGCCAGCAGCGCCTCCACCACCGCGGCGGCATCCCCGCTGAGCAGGTCGGCGGCGCGGGGACCATGCAGGGCGAAGCAGGCCCGCACCGCCGCCTTCACCCGGCTGGCAGGACCGGCCAGAGCCCAGCGGAGTTCAGCGCCCAGCCCGGGGGAGCGACGATCGAGGGCCTCCTCCAGCTCCAGGGATGGATCGTGGGAGCGGGCGCGCAGGTCGTCGAGCAGGGCCTGCAGACCGCATTCGAGGCTGCCACCGGCGGCCGGATCGCCCTCCAGGCGGGAGCCCAGCCGCAGCTCCCGCCAGCGGGGATGGCGGGCCAGGGCCTCGCCCCACTGCCGCACCAGCTGGGGGGTGATCCCCGGCCCCGCCCCGGTGGTGACCTGTGGGCCGGACCGCCAGGAGTGCCCCCGTTCGCCACGGCCCGGCGGTCTTGCGAAAGGATCCTGAGCGGCCCGATGGCGGCGACCATCAGGCCGCTCCCGGGGGGCCTCCCGCCAGGCGCCAGCGGCAGAAGCCTGGCGAGCCGCGCTGTTCCCCTGCAGCATCGCCAGTTCCTGGCGCAGCAGCCGCACCTGATGGCGCAGAGCCTCGTTCTCGAGCAGCAGCGCATCGAGGTTGCAAGTCACGGTCTGCGCCGCGCCCCCCCGCATCCAGCTCCTGCGCTCACTCCCCATGCCTGGCCATGGCCCCGCCGTTGCCCGGCATCCTCGCCGCTGCCGCCACCGCCGCGCAGCGCGGGATCACCGCCCTGAGCAGGGGCGGAGGGCCGCCAGAATCAGCCCATGCCCTGGTTCATCAAGCGCGAAACCATCCGCGGCGAAGCCAGCGGGCTCCGCACCCAGCTGGCGGCCCACCGGGCCTGGGTGCTGGAGCTGCGGGCCCGCGGGGTGCGGATCAGCAGCGGTTACCTGGTGGATGGCGAGGGCAAGCCCGGCGGCGGCGGCCTGCTGCTGCTGGAGGCCACCGACCACGCCAACGCCGAAGCGCTGATCCTCGAAGACCCAATGGTGAGCAGCGGCTGCGTGGACTGGAGCCTGCACCGCTGGGTGAGCGCGGTGGGGGAGCTGGATCAGGCCTGAGCTCTCCCCAACCGGCAGCCGTACATTGGCGCAGCGGAGCCACGGCGCTGGTGTGGTCGATCAGGCCGGGCGGAGGCCGACCTCTGCATCGGCTATGGCACCCCCCTGAGCATGGCGATCAGCGCCGGCGATCTGGTGCGGCTACCGCTGGAGCTGCCCTTCCGCTCCGGCGATGCCCTGGTGGTGCGCCGGAGCTTTGCGGACCATCCGCAACTGCAGGCGCTGCAGCGGCACCTGCTTGCCCGGCTCAGAGCACTCGCCCAGGGCCAGCCGGAGCTGCGGGTGATCGAGCCGGCCTGATCGGTCGGCCTGCCGAGCGGCCGCGATTCTCAGCCGCGCAGGTGACGCGAGAGGCTGGCGGCCGAGAACTGGAAGCCGGCGGCGTGGGCGATGGCCACCACGGCGCTGGCATCGACGGCCCCATCAACCTGGAGCTTGAGGGCGGGATCGGCATCGACCCTGGCAAAAAAAGCGGTGAGCTGAGCTTTGGACACGTTGATTTTTTTATGCTTACCTCTCGACCCTAGTGAGGGTTGATCAGGCCGTCGGACCTGCCGCGGTTTGCTTCACCATTGCCAACCAGCCCAGCGGCGCGTCCATCGCCAGGCCCCTGCCCTCAGAGCCCAAGGCGCGGCTGCGGTCCATGGCGGCTCAGGAGAACGAAACGACGGGATTCATCAGGGGCGAGCGCTGGCTGGCAGCGAAGCCGGCCTCAGCGGTGATGCAGCAGAGCCCGCAGGCCGATCTGCTGCAGGATCCCCTGGCCGGTGATCAGCTCAAGCGCCACGCCGATCACAAACCCCAGCATCGCCAAGCGGCCATTCAGCAACTCGGCGCGGTGATGAAAGCCCCAGCCCTGATCGCGATTGACAACCCGCATGTGCGGCTCCAAAGGGCGTGGATCGTCGAGGCCGGACGCATCCGAGCACCAGCCCTGCCCCTCCGATTCGGAAAAGCTGCGCTTGCCCAGGGTGGTTTCACTGTCGCTGTTCATCACTCCACTCCCATGGGCTTGGCGATGGGGCCCCAACCCTCCTGGCTTGGGAGCTTGGGAGCCAACCGAAGCGGGCTTCCCCCTCGCTGCTTTCAGCCTGACGGCGAAACCAACCGCTGATCCGGCGGCCCAGCTGGGCTTCTGCGGCAGATCCGCGGGTGCGCCCCCTCCACCCGCAACCGGCCGCGCCCGCTTCAGCCCAACAGCTCCCTGAGCCCGGGCTCGAGCAGGGCGAAGGCGCGGCCGCGATGGCCGATCCGGCCCTTGGTGGCCTTGTCCATCTCGGCGAAGGTCTGCCCCAGCTCCGGCACCAGAAACACCGCGTCGTAACCGAAGCCTCCGGCTCCGCGGGGCGCCTCCAGGATCAGGCCGGGGCAATGGCCCTCCACCTCCAGGCGGATCGCGCCGCTGGGGTCGGCCACGGCCAGGGCGGCGCTGAAGCGGGCCTCGCGGCCGCTGCCGCTGGCAGCCTCCAGTTCCGCCAGCAGGCGCGCAATCCGGTCGGCATCGGTGGGGGCATAGCGGGCCGAATGGATCCCCGGCGCCCCGTCCAGGGCGGCCACCGCCAGACCCGAATCGTCGGCCAGGGCCCAGCAGCCGCTGGCCAGGGCCACGGCGGAGGCTTTGAGGCGGGCGTTCTCCGCAAAGGTGGACCCCGTTTCCTCCACCTCCAGACCCTCCGGCTGGGGCCGGATCTCCAGGGGCAGCTCCGCGAGAAGGGCGGCGAATTCGCGGATCTTGCCGGCGTTGCCGCTGGCGATCACCAGGGACGTGGGGGAAACCGCCATCAGATGCCCTCCGCCAGCTGCCGCGCCCAGCCCAGCACCTCCTCCACCCGCTCGGCCGTGGGGGCCTCGCAGTAGAGCCGCAGCAACGGTTCGGTGCCGGAGAAGCGCAGCATCAGCCAGTGGTTGGGCCCCACCCTCAACTTCACGCCATCGGTGCTGATCACCTCCCGTACCGGCAGGCCGGCCACCTCGGTGGGGGGCGCTTCCGCCAGCCGGGCCTCCAGCCGGGAGCGGGCCGCCATGTCGGGCAGGCGCAGGTCGAGGCGGTCGTAGGCGGCGGCGCCGCCGCAGCGCTCCTGCAGGCCATCGATCCGCTGGCCCAGGGGCACCCCGCCCTCCACCAGGGCCTCGATCAGCAGCAGGGCCGCGAAGGGGGCGTCGCGTTCGGGCAGATGCATGCCGAAGCCCACACCGCCCGATTCCTCGCCGCCCACCAGCACCTCGCCGGCGAGCATCGCGGCGGCGATGTACTTGAAGCCCACCGGCATCTCGATCACCTCGCGGCCCAGGTCCTGGGCCACCAGGGCCATCAGGTCGGAGCCGCTCACGGTCTTGATCACCGTGCCCGGCAGGGCCCGGGCCCGGGCAAGGTGATCGATGAACAGGGGCATCAGCAGCTGGGTGCTGCAGAAGCGGCCGTGTTCATCCACCGCGGCGATGCGGTCGCCATCGCCATCGAACACGATCCCCATCGCCGGCTGACCGGCGGCGGTGCTGGCGCGCACGGCGGCGATCAGCTCCTCCAGATAGGGCGCCAGGGGTTCGGGCGGATGGCCGCCGAAGAGGGGATCGCGCTGGGCGCGGATCTCCCGGATCACGCCGCTCCCCACCGCGCCATCCCCCAGCAGGGCCGGCAGCACCCCGGCCGCCGAACCGTGCATCGGATCCACGATCACCCGCAGCCCCAGCCGCTCGAGCCCCGCCGCCAGGGCAGCGGTGTCCACCTTGGCCTTGAGGCCCGCCACATAGGCGCCGAGCGCATCAAAGCGGGCGGTGTCGCCGGCGATCGGCACCGTGATGCCGCCGGCGGCCAGGCGACGCTCCACCCGCTGGGTGAAATCCCCCTCCACCGAACCGCCGAACGGCCCCTTGATCTTCAGGCCCAGCCATTCCGGCGGATTGTGGCTGGCGGTGATCACCAGGGCCCCCAGGGCGCCGCGCTCCACCACCGCCCAGCTGGAGGCGGGGGTGGGGGTGGGGCTGTCGGAGAGCACCGGCTCCAGATCGGCACCGCGCACCGCCGCCGCGATCGCCGCGGCCAGCTCCGGCGCCAGGAAGCGGCGGTCGTAGCCGAGCACCACCTCGCGGCTCGCGAGCCCCGCCGGCGCCGAGGCCTCCAGCTCCCGGGCGGCAGCAGCCGCCACCGGCAGCAAGCGCTCCACGGTGATGTCCACCCCGAGGATGCCGCGCCAGCCATCGGTGCCGAAGGCGATCGGGCTGGCCTCCAGGGGCAGGGGAGCTGAGGCCATGGGATACGGGAACGGATCGCTGCCGCCGGTCGTAGCAGCCGGAGTGACCGCAGCGGCCGCCGCGGGTGCCGGCCTGTGGGCAGACCACCGCCGGGCTGCGTTCCCCGGCCTGCCTAGCCTGGGCCGATGCAGCAGCCCCTCGGCACTTCTCCGCAGCCCAGAACGCCTGCCACCACAGGAGAGCCGGCCGCCGGCAGGGCCCCGGCGCCAACCGCGACCAACCCCGGCGCCAGGAATCCCACCGAGGCGGCGGCCGCCGGCGCGCTCCCCCCACCCCTCACCGACCGGCTGCTGCGCAGCTGGCTGCGCTGCCGCCGCCGGGCCTGGCTCGACCGCCACGGGCCCGAACAGGCGCGGCGCTGGAGTGCCCACCGGGCCCTCACCCTGCAGGACCAGCTGCGCAGCTTCCAGAGCCTGCTGCCCCAACGGCCCGGCCATGGGGAGGAGGCCTGCCGCAGCGGCGCCGCCGGCGTGGTGGGGCTGCGGCTGCGGGGCAAGGGCCCCAGCGGCCTGGACCTCGAAGCCCATCCCCCGCTGCTGGTGCGGGTGAACAGCCCCAGCCGCTGGGGGGCCCATGGCTACCAGCCGGTGCTGGTGCGGCAGGGGCGCCACCTCACCCGCGAGCACCGGTTGGTGCTGGCCCTCTGGGGCCGGCTGCTGGCCGACCACCAGGAGGCAGCGGTGCCCCAGGCCCTGGTGCTGGCCGGCGGCGGCGACCAGCTTCAGCAGGAGCACCTCAAGCTGGGCAGCGGCCTGCAGCAGCAGCTCGACGACCTGCTGCCTCGGCTGGCGGCGGAGCTGGAGCCCGACCGGGACCCCCCGCCCCTGGTCAACGACCGCAAGAAATGCGTCCTCTGCTCCTGGCGGGGCCTCTGCGATGGCGAAGCCGCCGCCGAGGGCCACCTCAGCGAAGTGAGCGGCATCGGCGGCAAGCGCCGCGACCTGCTCACCAGCCTGGGGATCGCCAGCCTGGACGACCTGGCGGCTACCGATCCGGAGCAGCTGGCGGCCTCGCTTGAGGAGCACGGCGAGCAGCACCGCGATGTGGCCGCCCAGCTGGTGGCTCAGGCGCGGGTGCAGGCCGGCGGGGTGGAGCGGCGGCTGGCGGCGGGCCCGGCCCTGCCGGAACTGCGCGGCGCCCCCGGCGTGCTGATTTACGACATCGAGGCCGATTCCGATGCCCGCGATGATTTCCTGCACGGCCTGCTGCGGCTGGCGCGGAGCCCGCAAGGCTGGCCCAGCCCCGACGACGCGGCCACGGCCCCTTACCACCCCCTGCTGGCCCTGCAGGAGCACGGCGAGGAGCGGCTGTGGCAGCGCCTGAGCACCCTGCTGGAGCGCTACCCGGACTGGCCGGTGCTCCACTACGGCGAAACCGAGGCGGTGGGCTTGCTGCGGCTGGCGGAGCGCCAGGGGGTGCCCGAGGCGGAGCGCAACCGGCTGCGACGCCGCCTGATCGATGTGCACCAGCGCCTCAAGCGGCACTGGCTGCTGCCGGTGAACAGCTACGGCCTCAAGGCGGTGGCCAGCTGGCTCGGCTTCCGCTGGAGCCAGGGCGGGGTGGATGGGGCCCGCTGCCTGCTGTGGTGGCGCCAGTGGCGGCAGGACCGGGACCGCCCCAACGTGGCGAAACGCCTGTCGGCC
Source organism: Cyanobium sp. (assembly GCA_044370835.1). Classification (GTDB taxonomy): domain Bacteria; phylum Cyanobacteriota; class Cyanobacteriia; order PCC-6307; family Cyanobiaceae; genus Cyanobium. The sequence continues at coordinate 12,575 of JBILUS010000026.1, forward strand.
CGGCCCCTGGAGCGGATCTTCCGCTACAACCGCGACGATGGCCTGGCCACCTGGGCGGTGGCCGCCTGGCTGCTGGAGCAGGACCGGGAACCGGGCCCACCCGAGCCGCAGCCCTGAGCTAGATGCCCTCCGGGCGGCCGGTCCCCACCGGAGGCGCCACAAACAGAGGCGGCACCGTGATGGCGAGCTGCAGCCCCTGCTGCGGAGCTTCCTCACCCGCCCAGAGCTGGGGCTGATCGAGGGCGGACCGCCGCACCAGGGCCAGGCCCAGCCAGCCTTCGCCCGCCGGCAGGGCCAGCGCGGACGTGATCACCCCGGCGCGCTCGCCGCCGGGGCCGCGCAGGGGCAGACCCGGCTCCGGAGCCACCGGACCGGCGGCGGCGCGCCAGCAGCGCAGCTGTTGCTTGACGCCGTCGTAGGTGGCCAACTTGGCCAGGGTTTCCTGGCCCACGTAGCAACCCTTGCTGAGGCTCACCCGGTCGGCAAGCCCCAGCTCGAAGGGATTCGTGTCGTCATTGAGCTCGAACGGCGCAGCCGGAATCCCCAGCTGCAGGCGCCGCTGCTCCAGGGCCCGGGCCTCCAGGGGCGGACGGGCGGCCAGCTCAGCGGGCAGCGGAGCGTCCTCGGGCAGAACCAGGGCCCGGCCCAGCCACCAGCCCCCGCCGGGGCCTGGCCGCCAGCCCTCCGGACGGAGGCCGCTCTGGGGCTCCTCGCCCCCCAACGGCTCCAGCCAGCGTCCCGGCTCCAGGGGCCCCAGCGCCACCGCATCGGCGGGGAAGAGCACCCGATCGAGGGCCTGACGCAGGGCCGCCCCGTCGCCGGCGGTGATCACCAGCACGGCGCCCTGCTCTTCCACCAGCACCTCGGCCAGGGCCCGCAGGCGGGCGGTGGGGGAGATGCAGCAGGTGGAGAGCCAGGTACCGGGCCGGGCCAGGGCCAGGTCCTGGCTGCTCTGGCCGTGCAGGAAGCGCAGGGTGTCGGCCCCCTGCAGCCGCAGCAGGGCAACAGGTTGCTCCAGCCGGCAGGGAGCGGCACCTTCGCCGCACAGGCCTGGGGTGATGATCGCCATCGCTCAGAAGGCCCCGGCGGGCTGAGCGGCCGCCCGGGCCTGGTGGGCGGCGGCCACCTCCTCCAGCAGGAACAGGCTGCGCAGATCCAGGCCGGCGGCGGCCATCGCCTCGGCGCCCCCCTCCTGACGGTCCACGATCGCCACCACCCGCTCCACCCGGTAACCGGCCTCGCTGAGCTGGGTCACCGCCTTGAGGGCCGAGCCGCCGGTGGTCACCACGTCCTCCAGCACGGTGATGGTGCTGCCGGGCGGGGGCAGGGGACCCTCCAGCCAGGCGCCGGTGCCATGACCCTTGGCCTCCTTGCGCACGATCAGGGCATCGAGGCTGCGGCCGTGGAGGGCGGCCTGCAGGGCCACGGCGCTCACCAGAGGATCGGCCCCGAGGGTGAGGCCCGCCACCGCCACCGCCGCCGGCTCCACCAGCTCCAGCAGGTGAACGCCCAGCAGGGCCAGGCCGAGGCCGCTGAGGCTCACCGGCTTGCAGTTCACGTAGTGATCGCTCTGGCGGCCGGAGGCCAGGGTGAACTGGCCGAAGCGGTAGGCGCGCTCCGCCAGCAGCTCCAGCAGCAGGGCACGGCCCTCGGCGGCGGTGGTGGGCAAGGAAACCATGGCTGGGGTGAGCAGGGGGCCGGGGACAGGGAGGCGGGCGGGAAGCTGGTGGAAGCGGGTCCACGGGGCTAGCGTTGGCGCCAGACCCGGGCTGCCGTGGGGAGGACTCACCGGACCCAGCGGCCATCCTCCACGGAACCCCATCCCCCGCCCACGCCATGAACCGCCCGATCCTGGCAGCGATTCTTCCCGCTGCGGCCCTGCTCGCGGTCTTGGCGCCGGCGGCGGCCGAGGCCGGTCCGGTGGTGTGCACCACCACCCTGGAGGCTCCCAGCGCCAGCGGCGAGCCGGTGGCGCTCACCCGCTGCGGCCCGGTGCAGACCGTGCCCGAGCTGGCCACCCGCCGCTTCTACAGCTACACGGCCCCCTTCGAGCGCGGCGTGGACATCACCCACCAGATCACCGATCTGTTCGGCATCGCGATGGGCGGCGGCGATGGCACCAAGATGATGGGCTTCGGCTTCCCCGATCAGACGATCGTGTTCGACGGGCTTGCCCTGCAGAACACCACGGCGGTGCTGCTCGAAGCCCAGAGCAATCCCCAACCGCTGCGCACGGCGGATCTGAGCTCCTGCCTCTCCACCAGCCTGGCCGGCAGCAGCTGCGGCAACCCCCGGCGCTACGACCGCCTCAGCGTCCAGGAGGGCGCCTCGGGTCTCGATGCCAGCACGGCCTGGGGCGGCACGGTGCGCGGCCTCTGGTGAGCCGTCGCCTGGGCGATGATCACCACCGCGCCGCCTCGGCAGCCACGAAAGCGGGGGTCTAGCAATCTGGTGAATGCAGCGGACTCATAATCCGCCTTAGGCGAGTTCGATCCTCGCGACCCCCATCCAGCCATCCCAGGTCGAAGCAAGGGTTTTCGGGGAACCAGCAGAGGTCGCCGGCCCAGCCGGCACCTGGCCTGCTGCTCGCTCAGTCGGAACCATGCTGGCGGCGTTCACCGAAAGGTCGCCGCCAGGAGCCGTTGCGAAGGCGACGGCGCACGGCCTGGAGCCGGCGGGAATCGACCGCCAGGGCGCGGGGGCGGTAATCGAGGGATTCCAGCAGACGGATCGCCCCACTCACCGGCATGGGGTGGTGGAAGAGATAGCCCTGGGCCGTCCCCACGGCATGGCGCCGCAGCCAGTCGCGCTGGGTGGCGGTCTCCACCCCTTCGGCGGTGATGCTCAGCCCCAGGTCGCGGAGCATGGCGATCATGGTGCGCAGCAGGGTGCGGCCGGATTCGGCGGAGGCATCGAGGTTCTGCACGAAGGCGCGGTCGAGCTTGACGTTCTGGATCGGCAGCGAAATCAGGCGCGCCAATGAGGAGTAGCCGGTGCCGAAATCATCGATGGCGATCAGCACGCCCCGGCTCACCAGCTCGGCCAGAAACCGATCGAAGGCATGATCCGTGGCCTGGAAGGCATCCTCGACCAGCTCCACCTGCAGGGTCCAGCCGGGGGGACAGGGGTTGTCCTCGATCAGGTCCAGCAGCCGCTGCCGCTGCTCGGCATCCTCGAGCAGCAGCCCCGAAAGATTCACGCTCACCAGCATCTGCCGCTGGGGCACCGGCCGGGCTAGCAGGGGCATGGCGGCGAGCGACTTTTCCAGGATCAGCAGATCAAGCTCGGCGGTGAGGCCGCTCTCCGCCAGCATCGGCAGAAAGCTGGCCGGCGCGAGCACCTGATCGTCGTGGGACCAGCGCGCCAAGGCCTCGAAACCGACCGGCTCCCCGCTGGCCAGATCCACGATCGGCTGCAGGTAAGGCTCCAGCAGCTTGTGCTGCAGGGCATCACGAAGATCCGATTCGAGCCGGTAGCCCTCGCGGGCGACCACCCGGGAATCGGCATCGATGAACCGGAACGAACTTCCACTGGTGCGGCGCGCCATCTGCACCGCCATGCTGGTGTCGGAAAGAATCGACTCAACGCCCTCATAGCTGGGGTTGTAGATCGCGATCCCGATCGACACCGCCAGCGCCAGCGAGTGCTGGCCGTTGCGATAGGCCTGGCTCTGCAGCGCGATGATGCGCTCGGCCAACCGCACCAAGTGCGGCTCGTCGGCGCCGAAGGGCAGCAGCGCCACCAGCTCGGCATCGGCAAAGCGGGCCAGCGAGGCCGAGCGCGGCAGAGCGGCGATCAGACGTCGGGCCCCCTCATTGATGAATTCCTCGGCCACCAGACCCCCGAACGTGGCGCTCACCCGCTCGTAGTCACGGAAACGGCAGCGCATCAATGCAAAGGCCGCCCCGGTTTCCATCGCCAGGATCAGATCCAGCATCTGCAGCATCTGGTCGCGACTGATCAGCTGCTCGAGGGAGCTGAGTCCCTCACGGTTGGCCAGCGGCAACGGCGCGGCCGTGGTACTCGTGACGGACTCTGAGGGCAGGTTGGAGAGCCGCAGACTCTGGAGATGCTGCACCGCGAGCTGGGCCAGCCGGCGCAGCCCCTCGATCTGATCAGGCCGCAGCCGGTGGGGCTGGCGGCTGATCGCGCACAGACTGCCGATCGCAAAGTTGCTGTCGGTGATCAGGGGAATGCCCGCATAAAAGCGGATGCCTGGTTCACCGGTGACCAAGGGATTGTCGGCGAAGCGGGGATCCTGGAGGGTGTCCTCGATGATCAGCGGGTCGCGCTGCAGGATGGTGTGACCACAGAAGGACACCGAGCGAGGCGACTCCTGCAGATCGGGCGGCAGGCCGACGCAGCTCTTGAACCACTGCCGGTTGCTGTCCACCAGGCTGATGATGCCGATCTCGGTGCCGGCCACGTGGCGGGCCAGCTCACTGATGTCGTCGAGGCTCGGATCGGGGGCGGTGTCGAGGATGGCGAGGGCGTGGAGGGCCTCAAGGCGCTCCTGCTCATCGGGGGGATGATCGGGCGGTTGCATCGCGTCAGCTGGCCAGGCGGCTCAGCACCCGGCCCTCGCTCCAGGCCACCCGGTTACGGCCGGCCCGCTTGGCGCTGTAGAGAGCCTGATCGGCTGAGCTGTAGAGGTAGTCGAGGTTGTAGCCACAGTCCCGCGTCGCCACCGCTCCCATGCTGGCCTGGATCGTGAGGCGATGGATGCCGTGCTCCAGGGCATTCATGCCGAGCTGCAGCCGCAGGCGCTCGAGGGCCCGGGCGGCGGATTCACGGGAGCTGGTGAGCAGCATGGCGAACTCCTCGCCGCCGAAGCGGCAGATCAGGTCCTCGCGACGGCTCACGGCCCGGAAGATCTCGGCCACATGGCGCAGAGCGTCGTCGCCACAGCCGTGGCCATAGGTGTCGTTGATGCGTTTGAAGTGATCGATATCGAGAATCACGAACACCAGCTCGGCGTTGCGTTCCTCCGCTTCAGCCAACACATCCTTGGCCAGTTCCATGAACAGGCCGCGGTTCATCAGCTGGGTGAGGGCGTCGGTCTGGGCGAGCTCGGCGAAACGGGCCAGGAAGGTGCGAGCGAGCAGCAGCCACAGCAGCAGTGCCAGCGCCATGGCGACGGCCAGGCTGATCAGCAGGTTGACCAGCAGGTTCTGCAGCAGGCCGGCGTGCAGGAGGCCGAAGTCGTAGTTGATGATCGCCAGATAGCGCTCGCGGCTGCGGCCGAGATCCGCAGCCGGCTTCTGAACCGCGCGCACGATGGTGAAGCGGCTGAGATGAAGCTTGAAGTTGGAGCTGTTGAGGTTGATGCAGTCGTCATCGCGTCGGCGGAAGCAGCGCACAACGTCGGTGAACGCTGGGTCGTCGGTCTCGGACTGATCGATCAGCGGATCGGTGATCTGCAGCTGGCGCCAGCTCGGCCTGGAGCTGTAGACGATCTGGCCAGCCTGATTGACAAGGAGCAGGAAGTTGAGGCCATCGGTGTGGTCCTCCTGCGTCGAGCGGGCGTGGGTGGTGATCAGGGCCTGCCGCTGCTGATCGGTCAGATCAACCGCCAGGGCGGCGGCCACCAGGCCGCGGCTGTGTTCGGCATCGGCGATCACGGCCCGCTGCCGCTCCAGGAGGCTGAGGACCAGCAGCGCGAGGCTGAGCAGCAGGCTGGTCAGCACGCCGAAACGCACCACCAGCGACCGCAGCAGGTCGGTGGAGCCATACCAGGCCGGCCTGGAGACCTGCATCAGCCGGCCCCGCTGTCACTGAGCTGCCGGTTGAGCTGCTCAAGGGCATCCTGCAGTCGGCGATGGGCATCCTGTTCGGCGATCAGGAAGGCCTCGGCTTCCGGTGCCGCGTCAGTGGCCGTCTCGAGATGACGGCGCAGGCCCTCACTGAAGCGCTCGGCCTGCCGCAGGGCGGCACGGGCGGCCTCGACCTCCGCGCTCAACCGGGCCGTGTCGTCCACCGGACCCGGGGACGGCTGCCGCAGCTCGGTGATGTCCACCTGATTCCCCACGTAATAATCGGGCCGCTGATCGGTGCTGCCGAACACGGGATACAGGGTGAGGCGGTTCCAGAAGCGGCGGCCATCGGCGCGGTAGTTGATCAGTTCGCCGCTGTAGGGCTTGCCGCTGCGGATGGCCGCGCGCAGACGCTTGAGCTCCTGGCGTTCGGTGTCCGGCCCCTGGAGGAAGCGGCAGTTGAAGCCCACGGCGAGCTCACGCGCGTAGCCGGTGATCGCGGTGAAGGCATCGTTCACATAGATCAGAGGTTCATCCGGCTTGCGCATGTCGGCGATCGTGATGCCGAAGATGGCGTTGTCCACCACATCGCCGAAGATCGCCAGCTCCCGGATCTGGCCGGCCAGTTCGGCGGCCATCGAAGCATCCTTGCGGTTGGCATCGAGCAACTGGCGGTTGGCGGTGACCAACTGGCGGCTCTGGCTGCGGAAGACCGAGGTGGCGGCCACGGAGGTGAGGCCGAGGAAACCCGCATAGCCCATCAGCAGCCCGAGCCGGCCGAAACCATTCACCTGGATGCCGCGCACGGTGACCTCCTGGATCCCGCGCACGTCACCGATCTTCCAGTCGCGCTTGGGGGAATCGGGGTGGGCGTTGTGGCAGGTCACGCAGGCCTGCCGCATCAGCACCGGCGTGGCCATGCGGTAGGAGGAGCGGCCGAGACCATTGCCGTTCAACTGGGTGAACAGCTTGCGCTGGGGGTCGGCTCGGAAGGCCTGGATCGCCTCGGTCTCGAAGCTGTCGAGCGGATGGCTGACCCGCTTGGCGAAGGGGTAATCGGAGAGGAAGTCGTAGGAGATGCGGCCATCGCTGTGGGCGTTGTCGAACAGGGCGCCCAGCTCGATCGAAAGGGTGGCCGGGATCGGGATGCCGCCATGCACCTCGCGGTAGTTGTCGGCATACACCGCCTTGCCATCGGCGGCCTGGAGCCGGGCGATCACGTTGTCGGCGTAATAGGCGCGGATGCCGCTGGCCAGGGTGGAGATCTCATCGGCCTGCAGTTTCATCTGCGACACCGTCGCACTGGAAACCGCCGACAGCATCATTACCGGCAGCAGCAACACCGCCGCCACCAGCAACCAGAGCACGTTGTCGGGGCGCCACAGGGCCGAAAACAGACCCAGCAGCCACCTCTTCAAACCCGTCAGAGGTTGGAGCAGGCGATTGCCGTTGCGTGCGGCCAACTGCACCACCCCATCATCCGAAATGCCAGGTTAGCGATCGATCCTGACGGCCTGCCGGGGGAGGCGGCGCGCTGCCCTGCGATCAACCCTGAGGCGAACCCTGCGAGGAACCAAGGGGGGGGGGGGCCGGGCCAGCGATGGCGGATCCGGCTGTGCAGAGAGAATCTGGCCAACCTGCCGTGAAAGCGGAGAGGAGCTGCGCCCCGATCCGCCCACGGACAGCCGATCAATCAACGGACGACGACGTCAGCCGGAGGCCGCGATCACTCCTCGTCGTCGCTGCTGCCGGCGGGCACCAGGCGGATCTGCTTGCGACCGAGCTTGATCTCAAACTCATCGCCGGGCTTGAGGTCGAGCAGAGCGGTGTAGGCCTTGCCCACGAGCAGGTTGCCATTGCCCTGAACCGTGGCCACATAGCTGAGCTTGCGGCCGCCCTTGCCGGCCGCCGCCTTGCCACCGCCTTCGCCGAGGCTCACGCCCTTGGCTTCGAGCAGGGCTTCGTAGAAGGCGGTGAAGTTCAGGCGCTCGGTTCCATCCTTCTTGGTGCTGACGTAACCGCAGGCGCGAACCAGATCGCTCTTGCTGGCGTCGCCGATCTCCTTGACCTTGGCGAGCAGTTCGGAACCTGTAAGCATGGACTTGAATAGAACGGACCGTTCAAACATACCGCTTCGTTGGGGTGAGCGCAGCCCCCCAGTCCACAAATCCGATCCAATCAGCCCGCGCAGGCTGGCGGTGAATCATCCCCCTCCCTTTGCCAAAGGCGATGGGGATCACCGTGATGAAATCGGCTCCGCAGGCATCACATCACTGCAGCCCCCACATCGGCAGCGGCTGCATGGAGGCCAGCAGCACGATTGGCGAGGCGGCGGGAGTGCCAATCGCGGTCAACCCTGTGGCAGCAGGGCATGGGCGACCGCCTGATCACCGCCCCTTTCCGTGGTGGCGGCCATACTGCCCAAAGGCACGAATTTTCCCATTCCCATGCGGTACCTGGCGCTGGCAACCCTGCTGGCCCTGATGGCCTTCTTCGCCGCCGGGGAATTCGCCGTGATCCGGCTCCGCCCCAGCCGGGTGCAGCAGCTCCAGGACGACGAGGTGCCCGGAGCCCGGGCGGTGGCGCGGCTGCAGCAGCGCCTGCGCTGGGTGCTGGTGGCCACGCAGCTGGGGGCGGTGCTGGCCCTGCTGGCGGTGGGCTGGACCGGGCGGGGGCTGGCGGTCCAGCTGAGCGGCAGCCTGGGCCTCTCCCTGGGCCAGGCCTGGACCGACGCCCTGGTGTTTCTAGTGCTGGTGCTGCTGGCCACCGTGGTGGGCGGCCTGCTGCCCAAAGCCTGGGTGCTGAACCGCCCCGAGGCCTCAGCCCTGCAGCTGGCGCCACTGCTCGAATCGCTCACCCGCACCCTGGCCCCACTGCTGCTGCTGATCGAGCGGATCACGGCCCTGCTGCTGCGGCTGCTCGGGTTGCCCCGCAACTGGGATGAACTGGTGCCGGTGCTCTCGGCCGGCGAGCTCGAAACCCTGATCGAAACCGGCGGCGTAACCGGGCTGATGCCGGATGAGCGCAGCATCCTCGAGGGTGTCTTTTCGCTGCGGGACACCCTGGTGCGGGAGGTGATGGTGCCCCGCTCGGGGATGGTGACCCTGGATCTGGATGTGCATTTCGCCGAGATGATGGAGGCGGTGCATGCCAGCCAGCACGCCCGCTTCCCGGTGATCGGCACCTCCCTCGACGATGTGCGCGGCATGCTCGACCTGCGCCGCCTGGCCGAACCGATCGCCCGCGGCGAGCTCCAGCCCGATACGCCCCTGGCCCCCTTTGTGCTGCCGGTGGCGCAGGTGCAGGAGAGCAGTTCCCTGGCCGATCTCCTCCCCCTGATTCGCAGCGGCCAACCCATGCTGGTGGTGGTGGATGAGCATGGCGGCACCGAAGGGCTGGTGACGGTGGCCGACCTCACCAGCGAGATCGTGGGCGACGACGAGGATCCGCTCGAGGCGGCCCAGGATCTGCAGCCGCTGGTGGAGGGGGGCTGGTCGGCGGCGGCGGACCTGGAGATCTTCGAGCTCAACCGCCAGCTCGCCCTGCAGCTGCCCGAGGCGGAGGGGCACCACACCCTGGCGGGCTTCCTGCTGGAGCGGTTCCAGCACATCCCGGCACCGGGCGAAACGCTGCGCTGGAAGGGCGCCCGCTTCACCGTGCTGAGCATGGATGGACCCCGCATCGAGCGGGTCCGGATCGTTCGCGGTAACGGGGAGGGGGGCTGATCCCCGATAATGACCTGAGTCGTGTTGCCCTGCCATGAACCCTGTGCGCGTCGGGGTGATCGGCATCGGCAACATGGGCTGGCACCACGCCCGTGTGCTCAGCCTGCTGCGCGATGCCGAGCTGGTGGGGGTGGCCGATCCCAGCGAGGAGCGGGGCCGGCTGGCGGAGGAACAGTTCGGCTGCCGCTGGTTCGCCGATTACACCGCCCTGCTGCCGCAGGTGGAGGCGGTGTGCATCGCCGTGCCCACGCTGCTGCACCACCGGGTGGGGCTGGCGGCTCTGCAGGCCGGCGTGCATGTGCTGATCGAGAAGCCGATCGCCGCCACCCAGGAGGAGGCCAGTGATCTGATCCGAGCCGCCGAGGGCGCCGGCCGGCTGCTGCAGGTGGGCCACATCGAGCGCTTCAACCCCGCCTTCCGCGAACTGCTGAAGGTGGTGGCCGGCGAGGAGATCGTGGTGCTGGAGGCCCGCCGCCACAGCCCCAACCCCGACCGGGCCAACGATGTGTCGGTGGTGCTGGACCTGATGATCCACGACATCGACCTGGTGCTCGAACTGGCGGCGGCGCCGGTGGTGCGGCTGGCGGCGGCGGGGGGCCGCAGCGGCGATGGCCCGATCGACTACGTGAACGCCACCCTGGCCTTCGCCAACGGCGTGGTGGCCAGCCTCACGGCCAGCAAGATGGCCCATCGCAAGGTGCGGCGGCTGTACACCCACTGCCGCAACAGCCTGATGGAAACCGATTTCCTCAAGCACAACCTGCGCATCCACCGCCGCTCCCACGGTTCGGTGAGCGCCGACCACGGCGAGCTGGTGTATCGCAACGACGGCTTCATCGAGGAGGTGAGCACCACCTCGATCGAACCGCTCTACGCCGAACTGGAGCACTTCCTCCAGTGCGTGCGGGGCGTGGAGACGCCGGCGGTGGATGGCCTGCAGGCCTCGCGGGCGCTGCTGCTGGCGGATCTGATCGAGCAGTGCGTGGAGCAGCCCAACCTCTGCATGACCCTGGACGCGCCGATCTGAGCCGGCCGAAGCCGGCGCCGGATCACACCGCCACGGGCTCGGTGAGCTGCTGCAGGGCCCGCAGCTGCCAGCGGCGGCAGGCGGCCGGCGAGGCCCGGTAGAACTGATCCCAGGCCTGGGCCTTGTGAAGGCCGTAAGCGGCGGCGGGCACGTCCGGATGGTGCTCCTGCCAGCCCACCCGCACGGCGTGGCCGATCACCACATCGAGGGCCAGGTCGTCGTCGACCTGCACCTGGGGGTTGGCCGCCACGAAGGCCATCAGGGTGAGCAGGGCCTCGGTGCAGAGCTGCCGGTACTCCGGCGCCTCGATCTTGCCCAGCAGCTGCTCGACCAGGGAGGCGAAGTTGCGCTCGCCGGGGGTCTTCTCGCTCAGCAGCGGGGCACTCTCGAGCCGGTTGCGGCGCTCCAGCTTGTCGCCGATCACCAGGCCGCGGCAGTGGTGGAGCAGATCCCAGAGGCCGGCATAGAAATCGCGCGGCACCCGGCCCAGGGCGCCGAGCCGCATGCGGTGCTGCAGCCAGCAATCGCCGCGGGGCAGTTCATCGAGGGGATCGGGCACCTCCCAGCGCACCCGGCCGCGCAGGTGCAGCTGCTCCTTGCGCTGCAGCGCCGCCCGGGCATGGTCCACATCGCCGAGCACGGCGCGGAGGCGGCGGCGGATCGCGTGGGGGGGCAGGCTGCAGAGGGCCTCGAACGCATCGCTGGGCGACAGGTTCTCCTCGGCCGCCAGTTCGCCGGTGAGCAGCAGCAGCAGCTGGCCGAGCTGGAGGGTGAGGGTGCCGCTGAGCAGATCGGGCTCCAGCCGGACCAGGCCATCCACCGCCAGCAGCAGCTCCTGCTGCAGCATCCATTCGCGGCCGTCCTCACCGCTGAAGCGACGGATCATGGCGGCGATCCGCTTGCTGCCCTGGGGCTGGCTGATCAGCGAATCGCCGGTGTAGTTGCGGCCCACCACCACCTGCTTCTGGCGCACCAGCAGGTCGGTGAGGGCATCCTCGAGCTGGGGATGGACCAGCCCCATGGCGCCGGCGGCGCGGCGCACCACGTTCCAGTCGGCCTCCTCGAGGCCGCGGCGGTAGACCTCCTCCAGCAGGGTGATGGCCACCACCGAACCCTCGCCGGCGGGCGCCTGCAGGCGGGCCTGGGGCCCGAGGCGGCGGGCGAGCAGTTCCAGCACCTCGGCCTGCTCCTGCAGGGAGGTGCTGTGCCAGAGCCGCTCCACCAGATCGGTCACGGAGATGTCGTCGAGCTCCTGCTCCTGGCGGGCGGTGAGCGGCACCCGGTTGGTGCTGGGGGGCAGGAGGGTCTGGGCGCGGGGCCAGAGGTCGCAGGCGGCCACCGCCTGGGGGGGGAGGTCGACCCAGCTGGCCTGGCTGACCAGATCGCGGTGGCTGGCGAGCTGCACCGGCACGCCCTCAAGGCTGCCGCTGGCCAGCTGATGGCCCAGGGCCAGGAAGGCCTCCGGATCACGGCGGAAGGGCCCAGCCGGCACGGGGATCAGCAGCACCGGGAAGCCCTGGCCGCGCCAGTGGCGCTGGAGCAGCCGCACCTCACTGGCCACCGCATCGACCAGCTGGCGGGGATCATCGGCGAGATAGAAGGTGTTGTCCTCCAGCACGGCCGGCAGGAAGGCGATGCGTTCGCTGCCGTGGCGGTAGAGGCGGGCGGTGGCCATGGTTTCCATCCGCACCGGCGGGTGGCCCGAGAGGCCCAGGCGCGGGTTGGCCCCGAGCACCGCCATGCGCTGCCCCAGTTCGCGGGAACGGGCGACCCGCAGGGGGGGATCGTCGTCGGGAAGGGCCGCCAGGTCCGCCAGGGGCACCCCGGCCTCGGCCGCCAGGCCGGCACCGGCGGCCAGGGCCATGGCCGGATCCTCGGCCGGCAGGCCCGCTGCGCGCAGGGCCGCCGCCACGGCGGCATCGGCGGGGGCCAGGGCCACCAGCACCTCGGTGGCGCCGAGGGGGGAAGGCAGGCGCCGACCGGTGGGATCGAGGTCCTCCGGGGTGATCAGGCCCTCGAGCAGCAGGTCCCCGAGCCAGGTGAGGCTCTGGGTCCAGAGCAGGGGCACGTTGTCGTTGGGGAGGCGGCTCTGGCTGCCGGGCTGGCGGCGCTCCGCCTCCAGGGCCGCTTCGCTCACCAGGTAGAGCTCGGGCAGCAGGGGCACCCCCTCCACCGGCACGCTCACCTCGGCGAGGCGCTGGCGCCAGTGGCGGGCCTCCTCCCAGCGCTCCTCACAGCAGGCGGTGACGAGTTCATAGGCCAGGAACAGGGGCCATTCGCATTCGATGTGCTCGAACGCGGCCAGTTCCTCCCGCTCGTAGTGGAGGCGGGTCACGTCCTCGTTGACGCACTGGTGACCGTCGCGGCGGAAGCGCTTGTAGCCGTAGCGGCCGCCCAGTTCACGGCGAATCTTGTCGCGGGTGCGCGCCACCAACTTCGGGTCTTCGACCGCCCAGGCGGGGTAGCCGATCACCGCCAGGCAGGCGCTGTCGGCCTCCTTGCTGGCCGATTCGCGCGGCAGCAGGCTGCGCAGGGCGCGGCGCAGGCGCACGATCGCGTCGTGGGGGATGGTGAGGCAGCAGCTGCCATCGCCGTGGGGGCCGTAGAGATCGAGGCCTTCGAGGGCCTCCAGGGCGGCCTTCACCAGGCCGATCGAGCTGGCGTTGCGTTCGGGCAGGCCGTGGTTGCCCTTGTCGCCCCGCTCCCAGATGCCGTAATCGGCCACCCGGTAGGCGCGGGCCACGTAATAAACGAGGTTCTGGATGAAATCGCGCTCGTGGCTGGTCTGCACCACCACCAGGCCGGAGCGGGTGAGCTGGGCGAGCTGCAGCAGAAAGAGGGCGGTGGCATCGAGCTGGAGATGGCCCCAGCCGTCGTCGGGCACCACCGGATCGCCGCTGGCGGTGTCGAACTTGGCGTGGATCGCGTCGAGCCGGTGCAGGCTGGTCTTGAAGCGCTCCACCTTGGCGGCCTGGCGGAGCATGGCCGAAAGCAGGCCCCGCATCAGCTGCAGCACCCGCTGCTCCAGCTCGAAGGCGCGGCGGCAGGGTCCGCGCAGGCGGCGGTAGGCCAGAGCCAGCCCCCAGACGCACTGGATCGAATAGACGCAGTCGCGCACCCAGGCATCGCCGTAGTTGCCGTGCACGGTGTTGGCAGTGCTGGCGGGCAACAGGCCCGTGACCGGATGCTGGCGCTGCAGCACCACCGCCTCGATCTGGCGATCGAGATCCTGGAGGCGACGCCAGGCGGCCGTGGCGCTCAGGGCTTCCGGAGGGGGGCCGGCGGACGGCGGGGCGGGGGAGTCCGGGAAGGAAGGGGGAATGGCGGAACCGGGGCTGGCGGCGGCAGGGTGGCTGACCATCATCATGGCGCGGTTCCAAGCCATAGATTCTCTTCCGCCGTCCCACCCCCCCATGGCTGCGATCGAGACGGAAACGGTCCGCGCCCGCGTGCTAGGTGTTGGAGTTGATGTCTGCGCTGATGTGCGGGCAGCCGCTCTGGCCCTGCATGGCGGCGGCAGCGGTGAGGCAGGCCACGGGCAAGGCGGCGGCGGCCAGATCGTGACCCTCAACGCCGAGATGACCATGGCGGCGCGGGCCAACCCCGAGCTGGGCGCCGTGATCGAAGCGGCCGACCTGGTGATCCCCGATGGGGCGGGGGTGGTGTGGGCGTTGGGCCGCCAGGGGTTCCGGGTGCGCCGGGCGCCGGGCATCGAGCTGGCCCGCGCGCTGCTGGAGCACGCCGCGGCCCACGGCTGGAGGGTGGCCCTGGTGGGCGCCAGCCCGGCGGTGATGGACACCCTGGTGGAGCGCCTGCGGCGAGACCTGCCGGGGCTGGATCTGGTGGTGGCCAGCCACGGCTACCTGAGCGCAGCCGAGTGGCCCCCGTTCGAGCAGCAGCTGCTGGAGGCCCGGCCGGATCTGGTGCTGGCGGCGCTGGGCGTGCCCCGCCAGGAAACCTGGATCCGCAGCCTGGCCGGCCGCCGCAGCGGCCTGTGGATGGGCGTGGGCGGCAGCTTCGATGTGTGGGCCGGCACCAAACAACGCGCCCCCCAATGGATGCGCAAACTGCAGATCGAATGGCTCTACCGGCTGGTGCAGGAACCCACCCGCTGGCGCCGCATGCTGGCCCTGCCGGACTTTGCCTGGGCGGTGTTGCGGGAGCGAGGGTGAGGAGCCAGGCTCATCCGGAGCCCGTGAGCCGCTGATCCAGCCGAAAGGGAACCTGATCGAGCAACGCCACCGTGGTGATGGCGGGGGCGGCCCCGATCGCCGTGCGGCAGTGCTGCAACGGGGACACCTGATGCAGCAGCGGATGGGGAACCTTGAGCCAGGTTTCGGTGGTGAGGGGATCCTCAAACACGCCGAGCGCAAGGCCGATCGCCTCCAGCAGGCGATCCAGGCGCTCCGAAACCGCGGGTTCCAGGGGGCCTTCCTGGCGCACACGCCGCGCCAGCGTTGCCTCCGACATCGCCAGAAGCGATTCGAGCTCGGCAAGCCGCAGATGCAGGTGTTCGCGCAGGTCAACCAACCAGCGGCTGCTCCATCCCTGCTCAATGGCCTCAAGGCGCTGCTTCTCGCTCAGCGCAGCCTGGTCAACGGCGCACTGCCAGAAGGCCCCGGCACGATCGGCGGGATCCAGGGTAACAGGGGAAGCGATCACCACCACCTCAGGGCATGCCGGGACAACATGAGCCATCATCTGAAGGCACCTCAGCTTCAGGTGATGGCCGGTGGTGCCGGTGGGATGACCCCGCGGCGAGCCTGCTGAATCGAGCCAATCACAGGCCCAACTCCCAGCCATCTCCTAATTTGGAGAAAGTTAGGAGTTAATTGGGAGTTGCCAACCCGCCCACCCCGCAGGCCTCCGCCGATGGAGGACTTGCTCGCCAAGGGCGGCGGGCTTCAGAAGGCCATGCCCGTGCTGATGCAACTGGCAGCAGCCAGGCAGGGGGATCGCTATCTCCACTGGGATGAGCTGCGGCATCGCACACCAGTTCAGGGGCTCAGCCATGAGCAGTGGTGGCTCGCTGAGAAGCTGGCACGCCGCAGCACAAGCACGCCGTTGCCTCTGCTGAGCTGCGACGGCCGCCCCTTCTGGCTCTGCCAACCGCCGATGCTCCTCCAGGCCCTGCATGACATCGATCGGAGGGCCGGTGCCGGCGTGATGGTCCCGGCAGCCGTCACCACCCCCTCCAGCCGCGATCGCTACCTGCTGAGCGCGCTGATGGAGGAGGCGATCACCTCCTCCCAGATGGAGGGTGCCGCAACAACGCGGGATGTGGCCAAGGCCATGATCCGCAGCCGCCGGGCGCCCCGGGATCGCTCCGAGCAGATGATCCTCAACAACTACCGGACCATGCAGCACATTCGGGAGCTCAAGGATCAGCCCCTGACGCCGCAGCGGGTGCTGGATCTCCACCGGCTGGTCTGCCAGAACACGCTTGATGATCCGGCTGATGCCGGCCGGCTGCGGCCTCCAAGCAAGGAGGTGGTGGTGGATGACGCCTATGGAACGGTGTTCCACGTGCCGCCCCCTGCTGCGCAGCTGGAGCAGAGGCTGGAACTGCTCTGCGGTTTTGCCAATGGCGAGACCCCGGCGGTGTTTCTCCACCCCGTGGTGCGGGCCATCACCCTGCACTTTTGGCTGGCCTACGACCACCCCTTCTGCGATGGAAACGGTCGGACGGCCCGAGCGCTCTTCTACTGGGCGATGCTCCATCAGGGCTACGGGCTGTTCGAGTTCCTATCGATCTCCTCGGTGATCAACAAGGCCCGGGGTCAGTACGAGCGTTTATTTCTACTCAGCGAAAGCGACGACAACGACCTCACCTACTTCCTGCTGGCCCAGGTGAAGGTGATTCAGCAGGCCATCACCAGCCTGCACGCCTATCTGGGTCGCAAAGCCGGCGAGGTGGGTGCCCTGCAGCGGCAACTGGAGGGCGCCGACGGTCTTGAGGATCTCAACGGGCGCCAGCTGGCCCTGCTCCGCCATGCCCTACGGCACACCGGCTTTCGCTACACGGTGCTCTCTCACCAGAGCAGCCATGGCGTGAGCAATCAGACGGCCCGCAGTGATCTTCAGAAACTGGCCGGCCGCGGCCTGCTGATCGCAGCGAAGGAGGGCAAACGGGAGATCTTCCGAGTGCCGCCTGATCTGGCAGCTCGCCTGCCGGGCTGAGTGCATTCGGCAGCAGCCCTCTCAAAGCCCAGGCCAGCGCCCTGCCACAAGACACTGCTCCCTTGTGAACTGGGCCGTGAGGCCGCCAGCAAAGCAGATGCCGATCACACCGTCGGCGCTGATCTCCAGGGACCAATCCAGGAGATCGAAGGGCGTGCTGCTGAAGGCATGGGGAGTCAGGACCCCGACGACGGGAGCTGTCTGCGGTGAGCGGGCCGAAGGGACCTCGAAGGCCTGAATGCGGCGTTCTCGCATCGCATCGTCACCGCGAAGGCCGTTTGCTGGCGTTGAATGCGAGCTCCCAAAGGCAACGGTGAACCTTCCAACTGCCGCAAGGCATGGAAAGCCCGTTCCGCCAGAGCCGTTTCCAGCGACCGTGCTCCATAGAACAGAGGGCGTTGATGCACGCGAGCGAAGCGAGAGCCGCTCTGCAGGGGCGGGTAGCGAAACGGGGTGAGCAACAGCCGATGGGAAGGGAGGGGCCGCCCTTGCTCAGCTTCCGGCCAGTCGCTGGGGATCGGCGGCTTGACGGTTTCGATCAACTGCTCCAGACGCGCCTGCTCCCGCAGACCGTCCACCAGATCGGCGGTGCCGCTCTCACCTTGGCGGTCGGTGATCCGATGGACGGCCCCAGCAAGGGGGGTCAGAGGAGCCGTGCCGCCATCAGCCGCGCAGGCCATCGAGGTCATTGGCAACGCGGTTGAGCCCTTCGATGCGCGCCAGCAGCAGCCGCGGCGGTTGCTCACCGAGGTGGTGGTTGGGCTGCTCCATCCAGTGGCGCATCAGGGTGTGATCGCCCCCATAGAGGGCGTGCAGGCTGCGGTACACACGCAACAACAGCAGCGCCAGCTCCCCTTCCTTGGTGTTGGGATCCAGGCCCGTGCGGTCGATGCTGGTGCGGTGTTTGCCCACCACGGCGCTCAGTTCGTCGCGGCTGAGGCCCAGCACCTGGGTGGCGCGAACGCAGGCCTCAGCCACCAACTGGGCGTCGGTCTTCGTGAGCGGCGCCTGGGAGAGCGAGACGAGCGAGGGAGGCATGCGATACGCTCGAGACAATCGCTGATGCTTTCAAGATAAAGCCGATCTTTACTCACAACACCACTGCCTGGCCAAGGATTTCATCGCGGATTAGGGGATGCAGAGATGTCGCTTCTGTGAGATCAACCGAGCAGCCGAGCAGATCTTCCAGATCCTGGCGGAGGCTGATCACCCCCAGCAGCGAGTGCTCCGGGGAGAGATCAACCAGCAGATCAAGGTCGCTGCGCTCGTGCTCAAGGCCCTTGGCAATGGAGCCATCGACCCGCAGGTTGGAAGCGCCATGGCGGCGTGCCACTTCGAGCACATCGGACTTCAGGGACGCCAGGCGCTCGCGGATTGAGGTGGGAGGTGCCGCGCTCACAAGGCCAAGCCCGATCAGTTCAGTATGGGGCGTATGGAGCTCGTGGCAGGGCCGGTGGTCCCGGTAAAAGCGGTCCAGCTGCTCCAACAAATTCCTTGTGGAACAGCCTAGGGCTGCTGGCCGCATCCCTCAAGCCGCCCAGAGCTCAGCGAGATCCAGTTGCAAGCCAGGCAGCAGGGGATCTTCCAGGCGGGCAGTGGAGGGCTCGAGGCGTTCAGGGGCAGCGCCGGGGCCGTCGGAGGCGCGCCAGATCTCAACGGCCTGCTGTTCGGGGATCAGCAGCCAGCCGAGCTGGGCACCGTTGGCGCGATAGGCCTCCATCTTGCGGCGAAGCGCCTCAAGGCCCCTTGGCGCGGCATCGCTGGGGCTGGTGAGTTCGATCACCACATCGGGGCAGAGCGGCGGAAACGCGCGACGCTGCTCAGGCGCTAAGGACTGCCAGCGCTCCAGCCGCACCAGGGAGGCATCGGGGCTGAGCACGGAGCGATCGGGAAAGAGAAAACCACCCGAACTATCGAACACCTTCCAGCCGCCGTGGGTGCGGGCGTAGTGCTGCAGGGCATACAGCAGCAGGGTATTGCGTGCGCTGGTATCACCACCGGTGGGGGTCATCTGAATCAGCTGGCCACTGGCACTGAGCTCGAGCACGGCCTCGGGATTGGCCTCACAGAGGAGGGCGAATTGCGCCGGAGAAAGGCGCAGCTCAGGATGCAACAGCAGCGGCGTGCCATCCAGAGCAGGGGGTGGCGATGCCGTGGTCATGGCAGGGCCGCGGAGGCTTTCATTTTAAGTGCGCCTCACGGTGCCCCGTTCTCGGGGCGCTGGGCCTTGATGGCTACGGTGAATGGCTTGTCGGCCATCAGCTGCGGAGGCTTGCGGAGCCCATGGCGGCGTGGCCGTGATCACTCGTCTTTCAGTGCTGGCTCCAGATCCGTCTGGCTGAAATCGTTGCCAACAAACAGCAACGGCAGCCGCAGCCGTTCCGCCAGCGCATAGGAGAAGCAATCGCCGAAATTCAGGGCGCTGGCATGGCGTCCCCTGCCGAACCGCTGGAAGGCCAGTGCCGCGGCATCAGCCAGGTCCTGATCCCAGCCCACCGTGAGGATCGCCTGCCGATCCAGAAACTCGCGCGCCCGCTCCTGGCCCACCTCGCCCAACTTCACCAGCGCCACCAGCAGGATCTCCGTGCGCGTGGGGGCTGCCACAGCCGGCTGCAAGGCGCTGCAGAGCTGGTTCAGCACGGCATCACTGCCAGGTTCGCGTAGCAACACGGCCAACACGGCGCTGGTGTCGACGACCAGATCGATCACCAGGCCAGCCTCATCCACAGAGACCGTCATCGCCATAGCCCAGGATGTCGTCGGCGCTGCGTTGATCCAGCAAGGGCAGCGACCACACCTGCTCCTCCAGCCAGCGGCGGCTGGCTTCGGCCGTGGGGCGTTGCGGCGCCGGCGCCCCGGGCAGACCGGCCTCGAGGGCCAGGATGGCTTCCTGGTTCATCGATCGCCGGTGGACGGCGGCCACGGCCTTGAGACGGCGGTAAAGGGCGTCGGGCACGTGCCGCAGCACGAGGGTGCTCATGCAGAAGGGTCGCTAGGATGCTAGCGAAATGCTAGCGCCTCCGGCTTTGGTGCTGGCCATCGCTGGGTCGGCCGAGCTCACGGCAGCTCCAGCCATCCGCGCAGGGCCAGATCGAGTTCACCGCCTCGATGGGCACGGTGAACAGTTTGTCGACCATCAACTGCGAGGGTTTGCGGAGCCCATTGCGGGGCGAGGGTTCAACCGCGATCCGCACCAGGGAAGCCTCCATCAGGGTGCTGGTGAGGGGGCCAAAGACGTCATGCGGTCCAGTCGCTCCAGTCGGGGAGCTGCTCGCTCCAGTTCGGCGGCTCCAGCCGGGCCAGGTGCTCTGATTGGCGGCGCGCCTCATCACTGTCGCCATGGCGCAGCAGAACCTGACGGATGGCCTCGCGGATGCAGGCACTTCGGGTCATGCCCTGCTGCCGGGCCAGCCGATCCAGCTGCCGCTCCTGCTCCAACTCCAGCCGCACGCCGATCACCATCGGGTCAGCCGTGAAACACCATGTGCAACGGCCTAGGGCTGCTGGCCGCATCCCTCAAGCCGCCCAGAGTTCAGCCAGGTCCAGGTGCAGAACAGGCAGCAGGGAATCGGCGAGGAGAGCAACTGGAGGCTCGAGGCGTTCAGGGGCTGCGCCGGGGCCGTTGGAGACGCGCCAGATCTCCACGGCCCGCTGCTCGGGGATCAGCAGCCAGTCAAAGCGTGCTCATGAATCCAGCAGGTTTTCGAGGCTTTCTCCACCAGGGAGTCGGACGATCCCAAAGTCGCGGCGATCGAGGGTTGCGATTCGCCGCAGCCCCTGCTCCTGGGCAACCCAGAGCAGCGAAGCGTCAGCCAGATCCATCGGCAAATCGCCGTACTGCCGCATCCAGCCCGCCATCAACGCCAGGGCAGATCCACTCAGCTCCGCAACATTCAGGCCACCGAGGGACACCCAGGAGAGAAAGCGAGGTGCGACGTCGGCCGGGATCAGATGGCAAACTTCGGTAAGAACCGGCCAAGTGGATACGAAAGCACCGTTGTGCTTTTGAAAAAAGGCCGCACAGATGCCATGGTCCTGGTCACTGCGATCGAACCAGGCGACCAAGGGGCCGGTATCGAGGAGAGTGGCGCCCCGATCGCTGGAGCTGCTCATGGTTGAGGTCTACTAAGCCGCTGCTGGCTCTGCTGCCTGCTCAGCTTCTGACGAAGCAGGGCTGAATGATCCCGCCCACGGCTGGTGGTGCTGTTGTCCTGGGCCGCACTGGAAAAGCTGCCGATCAGTCCGAGGCCTTCCGCCAGGGCCGCCGGGCTGGTGGAGTGCTGTTGCAACAAGTCAAGGCCAGCCTTGACCACCTCGGTCTGGCTGAGGCCAAGGGTCTGGCAGAGGCGCTCTAGCCTGGCCTCGCTGCCGTCATCGAGGCGCACAGAGATGGTTCGCATTGCTGCCTCTGGGCCGTAATACGCTCATATTACAGGCTGTTCCTTGCTTACAACACCACCGCCTGGCCGAGGATTTCGTCGCGGATCAGGGGGGGGGTGCGGTGAAGGCAGCCGCGATCCGCACCAGGGCAGCCTCCATCAGGATGCTGGTGAGGGGGCTGGCGTCATGCGGTCCAGTCGCTGCCGTCGGGCAGCTGGTGGGCCAGGTCACCGCCACTCTCAACAGCCGCTACCAGGTGCAGGGGAACCTGGAGATCAACCGGCTGGATCTGTTCCTGCGCAGCCAGTTCGTCGAAACCCTGCCGCGCTTGAACCGGCGGGCGGGAGCCAGCGGGCCGTTGCGGCGGATCCATTTCCGCCACGTGATCGAGAGCCTGCGCCGCAAACCCAGAGCCCTGCTGCGCGCCCAGCTACAGGCCGACATCCTCCCCGATTACAGGGGAGAAGCCTCTCCGGAACTCCTGCTACCAGACCAGCACAATCTCGAGCAGGGCTCAGGCGTGGAAGACTGCCTACGCTGAGAGGCCCCTGGTACCAGTCCTGGTCATGCCGACACAAGCCGATCTCGGTTGGGCAGGTTGCGGTGCCGTGGAGCGGGATCCCCAGCGGGTCAGCGGAGCCTGGGTGTTCCGGGGCAGCCGCATTCCTGTGGCAGCTCTGTTTGAGAACCTCGAGGACGGTGTCTCCTTGGCGGAATTCGTCGAGCTGTTCCCAGGCGTCTCTGAGCAGCAGGCACGGCAGGTGTTGGAGCATGTCGCCCGAAGCACGGCAGCGGCAGCGGCCTGAATGCGCATCCTGTTCGACCAGGGAACTCCCGTTCCCTTACGGCGCTTCCTGACAGGCCACGATGTGGCAACGGCCTACGAGCGAGGCTGGTTTGCTGTGACCAATGGCGATCTGATCCGCCTGGCCGAACAGGAAAGGTTTGAACTGCTGATCACCACCGACACAAACCTGAGGTATCAGCAGAACCTCCAGGGCCGCAGCCTGACCATCCTGGTCCTGACGACCACGAGCTGGCCACGGATTCGCCTGGCCACCGAAAGCATCGTGGCCGCGATCAGGGGTGTCGAGGCTGGGAGCTATCAAGAGCTGGTCATTCCCTGAGCAGACTGGTCGCAGCACCCTCAGCTGCTGGCCAATCGCCGCAAGGCGTTTGAGGTCCTCGATGCTGCCGTGACCGCCGGGGCACGGGCCCGTGAGTGTCCGGAGACGATTCGATCGGCGCCCGCCTATGTAGTTGACACCGGGCAGGCGGGCCCAGATCCTGAAGCTGAAGGTGTTGCCCTGACGAAGAGGATGGATGTTGCTCGAATCGGGCGATCTTTTTCCGCCAGGGAGGCTGGGCAGGCCATTGTGATGTCATCCCTGCCGAAGAGCTTCAGTGCTGGAGCAGGCGCTGAAGGATGACCTGGCGTTCTGCGGTGGAAAGCACATCGGCACGATCCCATTCCGCGATCTGAGCATCGCTGTAGTGAGCCACTTCCATCACAGCGCCCCCGGGTGCGATGCCGAGGTGCCGCCTCATGCCAGCTGGCAGGGTGATCTGGCCGCGCCGCGACACGGTCAGCACCTCGCGTCGTGGCTTCTCGCGTGACCCATCGGCAGGGCGATTGCCCATCGCAACCAGCAGAATTTCGGAATTTCATCCTACGGCCACCGGCTGGATGCGCTCCACCGTCATTTGGGGGGCGTGGATGCGGCTGGCGGCGGCAGGCCCGGCAGCAGGGGATCAGCAGCCAAACGAGCAGTGCTGAATCACCGGTCGTGATACCGGCAGGCAAGGATCACCAGCACCCTGCCCTCCAGCCGGTAGACGAGACGGTGCTCCTGATCGATCCGGCGCGACCAGCAACCGGCGAGGTTTTCACGCAAAGGTTCCGGCTTGCCGATGCCCGCAAAGGGATCACGCAAAGCGGACCGCCCCTCGGGATCCAGCAGGCAACTGCAGAGTTGGCCATCAGTTCGGCTATGGCGGAATGCAGTGACACTTGCTCTGCAGAATGGTGATGGCTGGCAATGGTCACAAGATCCAACATCAGCACTAGGATGCTCACTGGAGATTCGGGGATGCAAGGCAATGGCCACAACATTTACCGCGGTAATTCGACAAGATGGACCATGGTGGATTGGCTGGGTCGAAGAGGTGCCTGGGGTCAATGCTCAGGAACACACCCGGGAGGAGCTTCTCGCTTCCCTGCGGCTGGTTCTTCGGGAGGCTGTTGAATTCAATCGAAACGAGGCCTTGGATGCTGCTGGTCCGGGGTCCGAGGAGCTTGCACTCAGCCTGTGAAACGCAGGGATCTCCTTCGTCATCTCGGCAAATACGGTTGCGAGCTTTTGAGGGAAGGTGGCAACCACTCATGGTGGTGTAACCCATCACAGAACCGGCGCAGTGCGATTCCACGACATTCTGAGATCAATGAACTGCTGGCTCGCAAAATCTGCAGGGATCTCGGGCTACCACCCCCTTGAGCAACAGGTCAGCTCCTGAGACGGTAACAGACCAAAACCCAAGTCAGCGAAGGTGGATTGAGCTCTACGGACTCCCGGCATCCAGTTGAGCTGACCCTACACAGACTGCATACCCTCCAGCCGCAGCGCTGATCAGATGCCCGCCAGCCGGCAAGCCCCCGCATCCCTCAAGCCGCCCAGGGTTCCGCAAGGTCCTGGTGCAAACCAGGCAGCAGAGAATCAGCCAGGAGGCGTCAAGCAGCAGGGTGTTGCATGCGGTGGAAACTCCATCGGTCGGGGTCATCTGAATCAGTTGGCCGCTGGCGCTGAGTGGCGGTGCCGTGGTCATGGCAGAACCTCCATCAGGGTTCAGGTGAGGGGGCAGCCGCCGTCATGCGGTCCTGTCGCTCCAGTCGGGCAGCTGCTCGCTTCAGGTCGGCGGCTCAAGCCGGGCCAGGTCTCCGATTGGCGGCGCGCCTCATCAGTGTCGCCATGGCGCAGCAAGTACTGACGGATGGCCTCGCGGATGCAGGCACTGCGGGCCATGCCCTGCTGCCGGGCCAGCCGATCCAGCTGCCGCTTCATCTCCAGCTCCAACCGCACGCCGATCACCATCGAAACAGAAGTAAAACGTCTTGTGCAACAGCCCAGTGTCGAGTGTCAGATGTCAATCAGGTTGACCGGCGGCGTCAATCTGGTTGACCGGTGAGCGGGCTTGGTTTTGGCCCTACGACCGGGCTGGAATGCAGGTTGGAACTGGATCGTGCCCAGGCCTGTCGCGGCGC
>JBILUS010000047.1:0-11631 GCA_044370835.1 Cyanobium sp.
CCTTGGGTCATGGCGCCTCGGGACCGGGGGGCGTTGTGGCGGCTGATTCTCGCGCCCCTGACACCAACCTGTGCACCAGATCCTCCAGCGGCAGGCCGGTGGCCGCCCAGAGCATCGGGTACATGCTCTGGCTGGTGAAGCCCGGCAGGGTGTTGATCTCGTTGAGCCAGAGATCGCCGCTGGCCTCGGCGTAGAAGAAATCGACCCGGGCCAGGCCGGCGGCCCCCACCGCCCGGCAGGCCGCCACCGCCATGGCGCGGGCCCGCGCCGCCACCGCCTCCGGAACGTGGGCGGGGATCACCGTGTGGCTGAGCCCTTCGCTGTACTTGGTGGTGTAGTCGTACCAGTCGGCGTCAAAGCAGATCTCGCCCAGCACCGAGGCCTCCAGATCCCGGCTGCCGAGCACGGCGCATTCCAGTTCGCGCGCGGTCACGCCCCGTTCCACCACCAGGCGCGGGTCGAGGGCCGCCGCCTCCTGCAGGCCCGCCCGCAGGGAGGCGCGGTCGGTGGCCTTGCTGATCCCCACCGAGGAGCCCATGTTGGCGGGCTTCACGAAGCAGGGATAGCCGAGCTGGGTCTCCAGCCGCTCCAGCAGGGTCCCCACCGTGGCCTCCGCCAGCTCCGAGGCCTCCACACAGGCGTAGGGCACCTGGGGCAGGCCGGCGGCGGCGAAGGCGGCCTTCATGGCCTGTTTGTCCATCCCCACCGCTGAGCCGAGCACGCCCGAGCCCACGAAGGGCACGCCCATCAGGGTGAACAGGCCCTGGATTGTGCCGTCCTCGCCGTTGGGCCCGTGCAGCACCGGGAACCACACCTCCACCTCCAGCGCCCCCTCGGGGAAGCTGCGGAAGCCGCCCGGGCCTGGATCGGCCGGCAGATCGGCGGGTTCGGCCGGCAGGCCGCGGCTGAGCACCTGCTCCGCCACGGCCGGGGGCCACCAGCGGCCGTCGCGGTCGATGTAGAAGCAGCGGAGTGGGTAGCGGGCCGCGTTGGCGCCGCTGCGCAGGGCCGCCACCACGGTGTTGGCCGAGCGGATCGAAACCGCGTGTTCGCCGGAGGCTCCCCCAAAGACCAGGCCCACTCGGCAGGGCGGCAGGCTGGAGGCTTCGCTGGGCATGGGCGGCACGAGGTGGCGCCAAACGTATCAGCCATCGGCGCGCTGGCCAGGGGGCCTGGCGCGGCGCGGGCGGGGCCTCAGCCCTCCACCACGCCGCTGAGCGAGAAGGGGCGCACCGTGTCGATCCTCACCGGCACCAGATCGCCGGGGTGGTGCTCCGGCCCCGCGGCGAAGAAGGTGAGCCGGTTGGTGCGGGTGCGCCCCATCAGCTGGGCGGGGTCCTTCGGATTGCGGCCCTCCACCAGCACCTCCTCAACCCGGCCCCGGTAGCGCTCGCTGCGTTCGCGCGCCTTGCGCTCCACCAGGGCGTTGAGTTCGCGCAGGCGTTCCACTTTCACGACCTCCTCCAGCTGGTCGGGCCAGGTGGCTGCCGGGGTGCCGGGGCGGGGCGAGTAGGCGGCGGTGTTGACCAGGTCGAAGCCGATCGCCTCCACCAGGTCCAGGGTGCGGCGGAACTGGGCGTCGCTTTCGCCGGGGAAGGCCACGATCACATCGGCGCTGATCGCGGCGTCGGGCATGCGCTCACGGATGCGGTCGATGATGCGGCAGTAGCGCTCCACGGTGTAACCGCGGGCCATGGCCCGCAGGATGTCGTTGTCGCCGCTCTGGAAGGGGATGTGGAAGTGCTCGCACACCTTCGGTAGGTCGGCGCAGGCCTCGATCAGGCGATCGGTGAAGTAGCGGGGATGGCTGGTGGCGAAGCGGATCCGCTCCAGCCCCTCCACGTCGTGCACGCTGGCCAGCAGGTCGGTGAGCGTGTGGGCGCGGCGCCCTTCGGGGGTGATGCCCGGCAGGTCGCGGCCGTAGGCATCGATGTTCTGCCCCAGCAGGGTGATCTCCCGGAAGCCCCGGGCCGCCAGCCCCTCCATCTCCAGCTTGATCGCCTCCGGCAGCCGCGACTGCTCCCGACCCCGCACCGAGGGCACCACGCAGTAGGTGCAGCGCTCGTTGCAGCCGTAGATCACGTTCACCCAGGCGCAGACGCTGCTGTCGCGCCGGGCGGTGGTGATGTCCTCCAGGATGTGGTGCTCGCCGGTGGCCACCACCTGCTGGCCGCTGGCCACCTGCTCCAGCAGGGTGGCGAGGCGGTTGGCGTGCTGAGGGCCCATCACCAGGTCCAGTTCCGGCACCCGCCGCAGCAGCGCTTCGCCCTCCTGCTGGGCCACGCAGCCCGCCACCACCAGGGTGAGGTGGGGATTGGCCCGTTTGCGCAGGGCCTGGCGACCGAGGTAGCTGTAGACCTTCTGCTCGGCGTTGTCGCGGATCGTGCAGGTGTTGTACAGCACCAGATCGGCGCTGTGCTCATCCACCCCGGGCCGGTAGCCCATGGTTTCGAGGATGCCGGCCATGCGTTCGGAATCGGCCTTGTTCATCTGGCAGCCGAAGGTGGTGATCCAGTAGCTGCCGCGTCGGCCTTCGCCGCCGGGGGTGGGGAGCTCCGCGCCCGGGGCGACGGCGCTGCTGGACCCTGCCTCCGCCCCGCCGGCGGTGGGGGTGACCTCTTGAAGGGTGGCGCTCATCGGGCCATTCTGCGACGCGGGCACGGCGGGGCTCAGTGGTGTTCCAGCAGGCTCAGCTGCAGGCTGGTGCGGGCCAGCTTCACCCCCAGTTCGCCGAGGATCGCCACCATCAGCTGCATGGCGGCCTCCGGATCGCGCTGCTGCAGGTCGCTGAAGCGGCTGCGCGCGAGCTCCCAGCAGCTGCCGCCGGTGGTGCACACCACATCGGCGCTGCGGGGCTGGCCGGTGAGGAAGCCGATCTCGCCGAAGCAGATGCCGGGGGAGAAGGTGGCCAGGCGCGACTGGCCCGCTGCGCCATTCAAACGATCGAGGCTGATGGTGGTCTCGAACAGCCCCTCGCGGGCGATGAACAGGGCTTCGCTGGATTCGCCGCGGCGCATCACGGCATCCCCCGCGGCGAAGTCGCGGATCTGCAGCAGGGGCGCGATCACCTCCCGGTGCCGGGCCTGGAGCCGGTCGAGCAGGGTGTCGCTGGTGATGGCTGGCCCGCCCGTGGGGGCGCCGGCCCGCAGCTTCTCCAGCAGCGCGTTCTCACCGGCTTCGAGGGCCAGATCCAGGCTGGGGAACCAGCGGAGCTGGGCGGCGCCGGCCTCCAGGGCGCCGATCGCCTCGGCGCGGCAGAGCAGCAGGGTGATGCCCCGCTCCGCCAGGATCGCGAACTGGCGGGCCAGCATCGGCAGGCAGCTGGTCTGCACATCGAACACCCGGGCCAGGTCGAGCACCACCAGGTCGGCCGTGGCGGTGATCCGCTCCAGGGTGGCCAGCAGCTGCTCGGTGGCGGCGAAATCCAGCACCCCCTGGGCCTGCAGCACCTGCAGCCGCCCCCCCGCCGCCGCCAGCTGCTCGGCTTCGGCCGGGGGGCGCCACCGCCGCGACTGCCGTTCGCGGCCGCTGCTGCAGCGCCGGATCGGGTTCTGGCTGGCCGGATTCTGGTCGTAGAGGTGCAGCTCCAGCCGGCGCGAGAGCTCCTCGCACACGGCGATGCCCCGCACGCTGTTGCCGTAGCGGTCCAGCCGGGGCGACCAGATGGCCAGACCGAGGCGGCCGGGAACCACCGCCAGCACCCCGCCAGCCACCCCGCTCTTGGCGGGCATCCCCACATCGTGCAGCCATTGGCCGGCGTAGTCGTACATGCCGCAGGTGCCCATCAGCGCCAGCAGGCGGGTGGTGGCGACGCGGCCGAGCGGCTGGGCGGCGCTGAAGGGGTTGAGGCCCTGGCAGGCCAGGGTGGCGGCCATCACCGCCAGGTCGCGGCAGGTGACCTGGATCGCGCACTGGCGGAAGTAGAGGTCGAGGCCGAGCTCGGGGTCCTCCTCGATCACCAGGCCATTGCGCAGCAGATGGCTGATCGCCCGGTTGCGGTGGCCGGTGTCCCGTTCCGAGGCATACACGGCTGCATCGATGCCGAGGGGCCGGCCGGCCAGCTCGGAGAAGAAGGCCAGCAGCTGCGCTTCGGCCCCCTCTCCGGCATGGCGCCGGATCTGGGCGGTGGTGGCAATCGCCCCGGCATTGATCATCGGGTTGCGGGGGATGCCGCTCTCCGGGTCGAGGCTGATGGCGTTGAAGGCTTCCCCGGAGGGCTCCACCCCCACCTTGCGGTGCATGGTGTCCTCGGAGAGGAGCTGCAGGGCCAGGCCGTAGGCGAAGGGTTTGGAGATCGACTGGATCGTGAACAGCACCTCCGTGTCCCCCACCACATAGAGGCGGCCATCGGCGGTGGCCAGGGCGATGCCGAACCCCTCGGGATCGGCCCGGGCCAGTTCGGGGATGTAATCGGCCACAGCCCCGTCCCGCAGGGGGAGGTAGCGCTCATGCAGCTCCTCCAGCAGTTCCTGGATCGCCGAGGCGTTCGTGCTGGCGGGAGCCATGGCGGAGGGCGCGCACGAAGCGCCGACTTCATGTCAGCGGGTGGGGCGGGTGCGGTCGCCGTCGCTACCGTCGTTGCAGTGGCAGCGTGAAGGAATGGAGCTCCACCTGCGCCGCTTTGCCCTCACCAAGGCCGTGCCCCTGGCGATCAGCCGCGGCACCACCGCCGCCGTGGAGCACCTGCTGGTCGAGATCGAGCACGACGGGGTACGGGGCATCGGCGAGACCGGCGGCTTCGACACCGGCCACCGCCGCCATGAAACGGCCGGTCTGGAGGCCGAACTGCAGGCTCTCCGCCCCCAGCTACAGGGCCTGGCCCCCCAGCCCTTCCAAGCCCTCGCCCCCCTGCTGGCCGGCCTGTCGCCGCCGGCCCGCTGCGGCCTGGATCTGGCCCTCCATGACTGGTGGGGCCGCCGCCTCGGCCAGCCCCTGCACCGCCTCTGGGGGCTCGACGGCGAGCGGGCGGTGGCCACCAGCGTGACCCTGGGGTTGGGGCCGGTGGACGCCGTGCTGGCCCGGCTGGAGCGCTGGTGGGAGCAGCTTCCGGCCACGCGCATCAAGCTCAAGCTCGGCAGTCCGGAGGGCCTGGGCCACGACCGCGCCCTGGTGGAGGCGGTGGCACAGGCCCTGGAGCGGCGGCGCCAGGCCGGCGGCGGACCCTTCGAGTTGCAGGTGGATGCCAATGGCGGCTGGGACCTGGAGGGGGCCCGTCGCATGGTGGGCTGGCTGGCGGAGCAGGGGGTGGTGCTGGTGGAGCAGCCCCTGCCGCCCCTGGAGGATCCGGAGGCCGATGCCGAGGGGTTCGCGGCCCTGGAGCTGGATTGCCCGATTCCCCTGGTGGCCGATGAGAGCTGCTGGGACCTGGCCGATCTGGTGCGCCTCGCCCCCTACGTCGATGGCGTGAACATCAAGCTGCTCAAAAGTGGCGGCCTGGCCGAAGCCCTGCTGATGGCCCAGGCCGCCCAGCGGCTCGGCCTGGGGGTGATGGTGGGCTGCTATTCCGACAGCGCCCTGCTCAATGGCGCCGCCGCCCAGCTGCTGCCGCTGGTCACCTGGCCCGATCTCGACAGCCACCTCAACCTGATCGACGACCCCTTCCGCGGTCCCGTATTGAGCGGCGATCGGCTGCGGCCCGCCCCGGGCCCGGGTCTGGGGGTCGAGCCCACCACCTCCTCCCGACCTCCCATCCCCTGATGCTCGCGCCCCAGGCACCGGTGGTGCTGCTTCAGCACCACGGCCTCGACAACCTGGGCGGCAAGACCGGCCTGGCCCTGCTGCGCTACCGGCGCGGTCCGATCGTGGCCGTGGTGGATCCGGCCCGGGCCGGGGAGGATCTCGAGGCGGTCACCGGCATCCGGCGCGCCGTGCCGGTGGTGGCCTGCCTGCAGGACGCTCTCCCTCTGCTGCCGCCGGGATCCCTCGAGGCCGCGGGCGGCGCCGAGGGCGCCGTGGCCGTGGTGGGCCTTGCCCCCTCCGGCGGCCGGCTGCCCGCCGAACTCCACGCCGATCTGGCGGCGGGTCTGGCGGCGGGCCTCTCGGTGGCCAGCGGGCTCCACAGCCGCCTGGGGGACGACCCCACCCTGGCGGCGCTGCTGCAGAGCGGGCGCTGGATCTGGGATCTGCGCCGCGAACCCGAGGCTCTGGTGGTGGGCTCCGCCCGGGCCGCGGCCCTGCCGGGGCGGCGGCTGCTGGCGGTGGGCTCCGACATGTCGGTGGGCAAGATGAGTGCGTGCCTGGAGTTGCAGGCGGCGGCCCTGCGTGCCGGCCGCGATGCCCGCTTTGTGGCCACCGGCCAGGCCGGCATCCTGATCGCCGGCCGGGGTGTGGCCCTCGACGCGGTGCGGGTCGACTACGCCGCCGGGGCCGTGGAGCAGGCGGTGCTGCAGGAGGCGGAAGCGATCGGGCCCGATGGCCTGGTGCTGGTGGAGGGGCAGGGCTCCTTCTGCCACCCCGGCTCCACCGCCACCCTGCCGTTGCTGCGGGGCAGTCAACCCACCGACCTGCTGCTGGTGCACCGCGCCGGTCAGCGCACGATCCGCAACCAGCCCCAGATCCCCCTGCCGCCCCTCCCCCAGCTGATCGCCACCCTCGAGGCGATGGCCGTTCTGGCCCGGCCCGCCGATGCCGACCAGCCCGCCCCAAGGGTGGCGGCGATCGCCCTGAACACCGGCCACCTCGATGCCGTGGCGGCCGCGGAGGCCCTGGCCGACACCGCGGCCCTCACAGGTCTGCCTTGCCACGATCCGGTGCGCCAGGGCGGCGAGGCGCTGCTGGTTTCGCTGCTGGAGCGCTGGGGCTGAGCCCCAGAACCAGAAAACCCCCCGGGTGAACCCGGGGGGCAGACGTGGCAACAGGGCGAGCGAGGGGAATCGAACCCCCGAATGGCGGCGCCACAAGCCGCTGCCTTAACCGCTTGGCTACGCCCGCCGTGTTTTCGAACCCTATCACTGCGGCCGGCGCGCGGCCCGTCGCGGTTCCGCTGCCGCGCGGGTGCGGCGGCCGCTGCCGCCACTGCGAAGATTTCTGCCATCCTGGCGGAAACCTCCGGTTGTCTTCGTGTCCGCGCGCACAGCCGTGTCCCGTTCCGTCCTTGTGCTGGGCGTGGCCGCGGCGGCCGGTCTCGGCCTGCTGGCCACCAATCCGTCCGAGGAGGAGTTCGAACCCTTCGCCGCCGACCAGCTCACCCGTCTGGCCCGCGAAGAGCTCTGCGCCGATGGGGGCCTGCCCATGCTGGCCCGGTTGGTGGTGCGGGACTGCCCGCGGCTGATCCAGTCCCAGCACAATCTGTTCGGCAAGCTGGCCCTGGCGGCGACCCGCCGCCGCAATTTCGGCCTGTTCAGCCTCTACCGCACCGACCTCGGCGGTCAGCAGCTTTTGCCCAACTGGAGCATCCCCCACTACAAGGCCCTCACCCTGGCGGTGGCCGGCCGCTTCCTGATCCTCCGCACCGACCAGAGCGCCTCCCAGCCGGGCACCGCGCAGGCCCAGGGCCCGCGATGACCCGCCTGCCCCCCCTTCGCATTCCCCGCTGTCTGCTTGATCCCCGCGCTGCCCTTCCCCCGGCCGATGCCGAGGGCCTGGTGGCGGTGGTCCTGGAGCACCGCGAAGGGCGGATCACGGCAATCCGGCCGGCCCCGGAGGAACCCTCCAGCGGGCCTGCCCCTGCCGCCTCGGTCGCTGGCAGCGCTGGGCTGGAGGCGGGAGCCTGGCCCCTGGCGATCACCCCGCCGGTGGATCCCCATGTGCACCTCGACAAGGCCTTCACGGCCGCCGCCTTTGCCAACCCCGCCGGCACCATGGCCGGGGCCCTGGCGGCCAACCTGCGGGAGCTGCAGGGGCGCCGCGGCGAGGAGGTTCTGGAGCGGGGGGAGCGGGCCCTGGAGCTGGCCTGGCGCCACGGCTGCCGGGCCCTGCGCAGCCATGTCGACAGCCTCGGGCCGGGAGCCCGGGGCGGCTGGGAGGCCCTGCAGGCGCTGCGCCGCCGCTGGGCCGGACGGGTGGAGCTGCAGCTGGTGGCCCTGGCGCCCCTGCGGCACTGGGACAGTCCGGAGGGGGAGGCCCATGCCCGTCGCGTGGCCGACGACGGCGGCCTGCTCGGCAGCGTGGTGGGCGGCCCCTTCGGCCTGCCCTCCTTCGATCGGGGCCGGCTGGAGCGGTTGTTGCAGCTGGCCGATCGGCTGGGTTGCGGCCTCGATCTCCACATCGATGAGAGCGATGTCCACCCGGCCCGGGGCCTGCAGAACCTGGTGGCGCTGCTGGAGCGGCGGGCCTGCGCCGTGCCCCTCACCTGCAGCCACGCCAGCAGCATGGCTCTGCTGCCGGCCGCCGCGCTGGCCCGCCTGGCCGACCGGCTCGCCGCCACCGCGGTGAAGGTGGTGGCCCTGCCCACCACCAACCTCTGGCTGCTGGCCAAGCGGGAGGGGCACACCCCGCTGCTGCGGCCTCAGGCGCCCCTGGGCCAGCTCCAGGCGGCGGGGGTGGCCGTGGCGGTGGGCAGCGACAACGTGCAGGACCCCTGGTATCCCGGCGGCAGCTTCGACCCGGTGGAGCTGCTGCGGCTGCTCCCCCTGCTCAGCCACCAGCTGCCCTGGCAGCGGCGCGGCCTGGCGCCCCTCACCACCACCGCGGCGCGTCTGCTCGATCTCCCCTGGGACGGGGTGCTGCGGGAGGGCTCGCCGGCCGATCTGCTGGTGCTCGGTTGCGCTGGCTGGAGCGACCTGCTGGCCCGAGCGCCCCAGCGCCGGGTGCTGCGCGCCGGCCGCTGGTTGCCGCCGCTGGCGGCGGAGCAGGCCGCCGGCTGGTTCCACGCCGCCGGGGCCTTGCCAAGCTGAATCGCTGCCGGCTGCCGCGCTGATGCCCTCCTACGGACTCCCTCCCCTGCCCGCGGCCCCGGCGCCGGAGGCGGTGGCCGCCGTGGCCGAAGCGCTCGAACGGGGCGGCTCCGGGGTGGTGCTGCGGCGGGATCCCGCCGAGCTGGTGCGCCTCTCGGCCGATTTTCACACCTATTCGCCGGTGCTCACCCCCCTGCTTGCCGGCCGGGTGGCCCAGCTGGCGGTGGCAGCCACGACCCTCGAGCAGGTGATGGCGGTGGCGGCGGCCTGCGCCCGCCAGCGGGTGCCCCTCACCCTGCGGGGGGCCGGCAGCGGCAACTACGGCCAGTGCGTTCCCCTGGCCGGCGGCGTGGTGCTCGACCTCAGCGGCCTGGCGGCGGTGCGGCGAATCGATCCGCGCAGCGGCGTGCTGGAGGCGGAGGCCGGCTGTCGCCTGGCCGACCTCGACAGCGCCCTGGCCCCCCACGGCCGCGCCCTGCGTCTGGCCCCCAGCACCTGGCGCACCGCCACCTTGGGGGGCTTCATCGCCGGCGGGTCGGGGGGCATCGGCTCCCTCCGCTGGGGCTTCCTGCGGGATCCCGGCAACCTGCTGGCCCTGGAGGTGGTGACCGTGGAGCCCGAGCCGCGGTTGCTGCGGCTGGAGGGCGACGCGGCCCAGGCCCTCAACCACGCCTACGGCACCAACGGCATCCTCACGGCCCTCACCGTGGCCACCGCCGCCGCGGTGCCGTGGCAGCAGGTGGTGATCGACTTCCCCCGCTGGGAGGAGGCTCTGGCGGCTGCCCAGGCCCTGCCGGCCACCGCCTTCGAGCTCGATGCCCTGGCGCTGCTGGAGGCCTCCGTGGCTGAGGCCCTTCCCTCCCCCCAGGGCTGCCCGCCCCCCGGGCCGGGGGAGCACCGGCTGCTGCTGCTGGCGGCTCCCGATGTCCTGCCGCTGCTGCCCGCCTGGCTGGCGCGGATGGGCGGCGTGATCCGCTGGCAGGAGCCCCAGGGCGCCAGCCGGGGGGTGCCCCTGCGGGAGCTCACCTGGAACCACACCACCCTCCACTGGCGGGCTCGCCATCCCGGCTGGACCTACCTGCAGATGCTGCTGCCCCAGCCGGAGGGGCCCCTGCTGGCGGCGGTGAACCAGCGCTGGGGGGAGCGGGTGCGCTGGCACCTCGAGGCCGTGCGGCAGTCGGGCTGTGCGCGGCTGGCGGCCCTCCCCCTGGTGGACCTGGCCGCTGCGGCGGAGCTCGAGGCCCTGATGGACTTCTGCCGTGAGCGGGGGGCCTTCATCTTCGATCCCCATGTCCTCACGGTGGAGGACGGCGGGTTGGGAGTGGTCGATGCCGATCAGGTGGCGGCCAAGGCGGCCCACGATCCGGCCGGCCTGCTCAACCCCGGCAAGCTGCGGGGCTGGAGCGAGCGCTGAGGCCCCGGGCGCCGAGCCGTCTGGGCCCTGGCGGCCCCTGGTTCAGGCGCAGCCGAGGCTGAGGCGGGTGTCCACGCCGGTGATCGGGTTGGTGCCGCTCGCCTCGCGGCAGAGGGCCCGCTGGTCGTCGCGGTCGATCAGGGCCTCGCTGAAGTCGGCGCCGGTCACCGTGGCGCCGCTGAAGCTGCTGCCGGCGGCGATCACGCCCCGCAGCACAGCACCGCTGAAATCGGCGCCGGAGAAGTCCACCTTGTCCATCAGCACGTCGCTGAGGTTAGCGCCGGAGAAATCGGCCTTGGGAAAGGCCGCCTGGGTGAGGATCGCGCCGTGCAGATCGGCGCCGGCGAAGCGGGCACCGCGGCCCTGGGCGCCGGCGAAGGAGGTCTGGGCCAGGTTCTGGCCGCTGAAGTCCTGGCCGTTCTGGTTGGTGAGGGTGTAGTCCACCCCCTGGAACTCGGCCGCCGCCGGGGCTACCGACCCGCCGATCAGGGTGCCGAGAGCAAGCACCAGGCTCAGCAGCAGGCCCAGGCAGGGGGCGAGGGCGCGAGGGCTGGTCATGGGGCTCCGGAGCTGGTGTGAAGAAAGAGCCAGCGTCGATCCCGTGCAGGATCGACGCTGGCCCCCCGGGCTGCGGTCGCTACAGCGACGCTTGACTTCGATCGTGGCGCAGTTCAGCTCAGACCGTGGTCACCCCGAGATGCTGGCGGATGCGCTCGAGAGCGGCCGTCTCGGCGGCGCTCACCTTGTCCCCGGAGCCGAACAGGCCATTGCCGGCGGCGGCGGCCACCGCTTCGCAGCCCTCCACGATCAGCTGGCAGTACTGCTGGGCGGAGGCGGCATCGCCTTTGGCGCGGGCCAGGGCCACGGCGCCATCCACCTCTTCGAGGGCGCGGTCGAGCAACTTGCCGTCGCGCACATCCTCCGGACTCACCTGGAGTTTCTCCGGCCGGATGCCCTGCTTGAGGGCTTCGGGGTCGAACAGGCTGGCGATCAGGGGATTGGCGCTGTAGCGGCCGGCGGCGCCGGCCAGCGTGCGACCCAGGGCGATCGCCTCCTGGGCGCTGGAGAAGATGCCCATGTCCACGGCCATCACGGCCATGGCGGCGGCGAGGGGACCGCCCATCAGTTTGTTGCGCTCGTCGCTGGTCAGTTCAACAGCCATGGAAGGGAAAATTCCACTACAGACCCAGCCTGGCTAAGGCGGTGCGGGCTGTCAGCTTGCCTTCCTGACGGCTTCCTTACACGCCCTGGCTCACACGCCCCGGGGCGGATCCAGCCAGGGGATCACCTCCCCCAGCAGGTGCAGCGATCCGGCCACCACTGGGCAGGGCTCGGCCCCGGTGGGCTCCGCCCTGGCGGCTGCCATCAGCTGTTCAAGGCCGC
>JBILUS010000027.1:0-36515 GCA_044370835.1 Cyanobium sp.
GGCGCCTACAGCCTCAACCTCGGCGCCGGTGGCGGCCTCTGGTGGAAGGCTGGTGGCTTCAGCATCAGCGCCAACTACGTGAGCCTCAACGGCGACAACTCCAACCCCTCCCAGGGTGGCATCGGCACCGAGGGCGCCGGTGAAACCGGCACCGTGCAGCTTGCTTACGGCGGCGCCAACTACGGTCTGGCTGCGGCGTACACCTACTCCAACGGTTACGGCCTTTATGGCGGCAACGGCACTCCCCTCGCCGTGGCCGGCTTCGGTACCAGCGCCAACTCTGTGGGCCTGAGTGCCTACTTCTCGCCGCTCTCGGCCTCCTGGTTCCCCTCGATCAGCGCCGGCTGGGGCATCAACACCTACGTGGGCGGCAGCACGGGCGCCGGTCCCAGTGCCTACACCACCGCCACCAGCGGCTATTCCGACACCATCAACCTTGGTGGCGACGCCAGCCAGTCCTGGTACCTGGGCTTCCAGTGGGCCGACTTCCTGCTGAAGGGCAACACCTTCGGCTTCGCCTTCGGTCAGCCCACCTTCGTGACGAGCTCCGGCTTCAACGACGGCAACTACGCCTGGGAGTGGTGGTACAAGCTGCAGGTCACCGACAACATCAGCGTGACCCCCGCGATCTACTACCTCAGCGCCCCCCTGGGTGCCCTGCAGAAGGACAGTGGCCAGAGCTTCAACAGCTTCGGCGGCCTGGTCAAGACCACCTTCCGCTTCTGATCTTGAGGGAGCTCAGCTCCCTCTCCCACACACCGTTCCTCCCCTTGCCCGGCTGCTCTGCAGCCGGGTTTTTTCTTGTCTGCGGACCTTTCCTTGCGGCCCGCATTTTGATGCCGATTCCTCTGTGTTCAGCGATACAGGCGTCTGTGTTCTGGCTCCGCTTTGGCCAGAGGCGGACTCGTTAAGGTCGGTCAACTTCCATTTGGAAGTCCTCTTTTTGGTGTGAGGAATTCATGAAACCCTTCCAGCAATTGCTGCTCGGCTCCGCTGCGCTCGCGTTCGCGGCTCCCCTGGCGGCCGTGGCTGCCGATTCCGATCTGAATCGCTATGCCCCGGTCAGCAATGACCAGATCACGAACATCTCCCAGTTCGGCGATGTGCAGCCCACCGACTGGGCCTACCAGGCGCTGAACAACTTGGTGGAGCAGTACGGCTGCGTGGCCGGCTACCCCAACGGCACCTTCAAGGGCGCCAAGCCCCTCTCCCGCTTCGAGGCGGCCGCCCTGCTCAACTCCTGCCTCGATCGCGTCACCGAAGCCACCGACGAGCTCAAGCGTCTGGCCCAAGAATTCGAGCGTGAGCTCAACCTGATCAACGGCAAGATCACCGGCCTCGAGAAGAAGATCGGCAAGCTGGAAGCCCAGCAGTTCTCCACCACCACCAAACTCCAGGGTGAGGCCACCTTCGACATCGGTGCGGTGTCGTTTGGCGGCAGCCAGTACGGCCCCAGCACCGCCAATGGCGCTGGTGCGACGTCCCCCAACAACGGGGCCACGAACGCCACCCGTTATTCCGGCAACAACAACCGCAACTGGGGCGCGCTCACCTTCAACTACGACCTCCGCCTGAACCTGAACACCAGCTTCACCGGCAAGGATCTGCTCTACACCCGTTTGCGCTCCGGCAACTTCGCCAGCAGCGTCTTCAACGGTCAGCCCTACAGCCTGCTGGCGCTCGACAAGGCGTTCTCACCCGTCGGCGGCAACAACGTCTTCAACCTTGATCGCCTCTTCTACCGTTTCCCCGTCGGCAAGTCCTTCACCGCCTTGGTGGGTGCCCGGGCCCGGAACACGGAATTCCTGGCGATTTCGCCTTCGTTCTACAGGGCTGATCTGCTCGATGTTTTCACGCTTAACGGCGCTCCCGCCACCTACAACAAGGCCACCGGCGGCATGTTTGGCTTGATGTGGAAGCAGCAGGTGAAGAAGGGCCAGCCCTACTTCGCTGCCTCCACCAGCTACGTGGCCCCCAACGCCGACAACAGCAACCCGACCTCTGGCGGGATGATGACCGACGGCAGCGCCGGCAGCTTCCTCACCCAGATCGGCTGGGCCGGTCCCCAGTTCGCCCTCACCGCCGCTTGGCGTTACGGTCAGTGCGGCCAGGGTCTCACCCGCCGCGGCACCCAATTCGCTAATCAGAACCTGCCTTGCAGCGAAGGCGTGGGCACCACGGGCGTGAGTCCCTTCTGGAGCGGCAATAGCTCCAGCAACAACTTCGCCCTTAATGCCGCCTGGCAGCCCATCAGGTCGGGTCTGCTCCCCTCGGTCAGCCTGGGTTATGGCATCAGTGCCATCAGTTCAGCTACCTACAACGGTTACAACGCAACTAGCACTGTTCCGATCAACGGCAACACCCAACCGTTCCCCAGCTATGGAGATGTTCGTAACATCACCCAGTTGCAATCCTGGCAGCTGGGTCTGCAGTGGAACGATCTCTTTGCCAAGGGCAATGCAGCCGGTTTCTCCTTCGGTCAGCCCACCTATGTGACTGGCCTGAGCCAGAACCAGCTGCGTAAGCCTTACGCCTTCAGGGGCTCAGGTAGGAATCGCACCCAGACGGTCTACAACGGCTTCTACGATTCACCGAATGGCCCCAACGATGGCAACTTTGCCTTCGAATGGTGGTACAAGTTCCAGGTGAGCAACAACATCAGCATCACCCCGGCGATCTTCTACCTCAGCAATCCCAACGGCCAGTACACCGGCAACGGTGAGACCAACAACGCTTTCGGCGGCCTGGTGCAGACCCAGTTCAGGTTCTGATCCCGCCAGGATCCGCTCCCGGATCCAGGCTCTTCCTCACACAACCCCCCTCGCCCCCCGGAAACGGGGGGCTTTTTGTTGGCGGAGCAAGCGGGTTGACCGAGCCGACCACCCGGCTGGCCGATGATGGGGCTCCCTGCGCCCCCGCGCCCTTGGCCGCCGCCCGCCGCGATGCCGCCCCCGCCGCGCCGGGTCCGGCCGGCGATCACTACGCCGTGCTCGGCGTGGCCCGCAGCGCCAGCGCCAGCGAGATCAAGGCCGCCTATCGGGCCCTGGTGAAGCGGCACCACCCCGATGCCGGCGGCGATGCCCAGTGGATCCTGGCCCTCAACGCCGCCTGGGAGGAGCTGCGCGATGGCGACCGCCGCCGCCGCTACGACGCCCGCCTGGGCCTGGCTTCAGGCTCGCCCCAGGCGGCCTCGGCCAAGCCCCGGGCCGGCAAGGGCGCCGTGGCCGTCTCCGGGGAGGAGCTGCGCGCCTGGCTGGTGGGGGTCTACGCCCCGCTCGATCGGCTGCTGGGCCAGGTGATCAATCCCTTCCCCGCCGCCCTCAAGGCCCTCGCCGCCGATCCCTACGACGACGCGTTGATGGCGGCTTTCTGTGCCTACCTGGAGCAGAGCCGCCAGCGGGTGAGCCGGGCCGAAACGCTCTACCGCTCTCTGGCCTGTCCGGAGGCGGCCCGGGGCTTCGGTTTGAGTGTGTACCACTGCTTGGGCCAGGTGCAGGACGCCCTCACCGAGCTGGAGCGCTACACCCTCGGCTACGTGGATGGCTACCTCCACGACGGCCGCGAGATGTTGCGCGAAGCGAAACGGCGCCGCCAGCGGCTCCACGAAGAGCGCCGCCGCCTGGAGCTCTGAGCGGCCCGGCGATCAGGCCTGGCTCCAGGCCTCGAGCTGGTCGAGCCGCAGCCACACATCCGGCACGGGCCGGCGCCAGCGCAGCTGGGCGTAGTCGCCCTTCACCGCCAGGATCTCGCCGGGACCCTCCAGCACATAGGCGGGCGGCACCGGATCGCTGGCCGCCGCCTCCAGGCTGCGCTGGTAGGCCGCAAGATTCAAACGCACCAGCCCCCCCTTCTTCAGGGCGGTAGCGGCCGGGGCCGCCGCCGGGGCGGGAGCGGCCGCCGCTTCGCTGCTGGCGGGGGACGTTTCGGCCATGGGGAGAAGTGCTGGCGCTGGCGTGGCAGCAGGCTAAGGCCCTGATCCGGCTTCCGGGCCCTAGCCTCAGCGGCACGTCTGCTGGGGGTGCGGGTGCGCTTGCTGCTGCTGGGTTGTTCGGGCTTCGTGGGCCGGGAGCTGGTGCCGTTTCTGCTTGAGCTCGGCCACAGCCTCACCCTGGTGAGCCGCCGCAGCCGCCCCTTCCCGGCCCTGGCCAGCGACCGGCTGGTGTGCCTGGCGCTCGACCCCGCCGATCCCGACAGCTGGGAGCAGGAGCCCCTGCGGCAGGCCCTCGCCGCCGCCGAGGGGGTGGTGAACCTGGTGGGGGAGCCGATCGCCGAGCGCCGCTGGACCCCCGAACATCGCCAGCGCCTGATCGACAGCCGGGTGCGCAGCACCGAGCTGCTGGTGGAGGCGATCCGCCGCCTGCCCCATCCCCCTGGGGTGCTGGTGAGCGGTTCGGCGGTGGGCTTCTACGGCACCAGCACCGAGCAGCGTTTCCAGGAGAGTTCGCCCGCCGGCGACGATTTCCTCGGCCAGCTCTGCCTTCGCTGGGAGGCGGCCGCCCAGGCGGTTCCCTCCGGCTGCCGGCTGGTGATCCTGCGGCTGGGCATCGTGCTCGGCCCTGATGGCGGCGCCCTCGGCAAGATGCTGCCGGTGTTCCGGGCCGGCTTCGGCGGGCCGGTGGGCTCGGGGCGGCAGTGGATGAGCTGGATCCACCGCCACGACCTCTGCCGCCTGATCGCCACCGCCCTGGACGACACGGCCTACAGCGGCACCTACAACGCCGTGGTACCCGAACCGGTCCGCATGGGGGCCTTTGCCTCTGCCCTCGGGCGCAGCCTGGGTCGCCCCAGCCTGTTGCCCGTACCCGGCGCGATCCTGCAGCTGCTGCTCGGCGATGGGGCCCAGGTGGTGCTCGAGGGTCAGCAGGTGCTGCCGCAGCGGCTCGTTGCCCAGGGCTTCCAGTACCGCTTCGACGACCTCAGCGCTGCCCTCGCCGCTGCCACCAGCCCAGGCCGCCGCTGAGCAGCGCCGCCGCCATCAGCAGGCCGATCGCCGGGGTGAACAGCGGCTCCCACAGGCTCTGGAAGGTCTGAAGTGGAGCCTCGATCCCTTGGCTGTGGAGCACCACCGCCAGGCCGAACCAGAGGGCGCCGGCCAGCACCAGGAACACATCGGCCACCAGCACCCGATCGATCAGCTCCCGCAAGCCCTGGAGCCGGCTTTCCGGCGGGGCGCTTGCCGCTGCGCTGGCGGCGGGGGCCGCCGGGGAGGGGCCGGAGCCCGATTCGGGGGACGGAGCCGTCATGGCGGGTCAGGGAGGGGGCAGGGCCAGGCTGCCGGAGCGGGCATCGAGCAGGTCCATGATCGCCGCCGCCATCCGGGCGCTGCCGCCCGCACCGCCGAGCCGTTCGGCGGCGATGCCCTCGAGCTCGCGCCGCCAGCGGGGGCCTTCGATTGGATCGGCCAGCCGCGCCAGCATCGCCGTCAGCTGGGAGGCCGTGGCGGCCAGGGTCGCGGGCTCCCCCACCGGCCCGGGGGCACAGACCACGCCGGCACCGAGCAGACGCCGCTGGGCCTCGGCGAAGCCCGCCGTGAACTGGGGCCCATGGCCGGCCAACTGCAGCACCGGCCGGGCCAGGGCCACCGCCTGCTCCGAGGCCGTGCCGCTCATGGCCAGCACCAGGTCGCTGGCCGCCAGCACCCGCGAGAAGGCTCCCCAGTGCAGCTCCAGCCGCCGCTCCCCCCGCACCAGGGCTGCGGGGCTACCGGCAGGGGCCGTGGCGGGCTGCTCCAGCCGCCAGCCCAGCGGGGCCGCCATCGCGGCGATCGCCTCGGCGCTGAGGGCTCCCACCAGGGCGGCCCGCAGCCGGGGTTGCGGCCGTGCTGCCGGCGGCAGCTGCTCCAGCACCTGCAGCAGCAGGGCCAGGTTGGCCAGGGCTTCCGGCAGCCGGCTGCCCGGCAGCACCGCCACAGCCTGCACCGCAACGGCTTGCTCCGCCACCGGCGGCTCCGGGGTGGCCGCCAGCAGGGCATCGAGGAAGGGGTTGCCCAGGAACTGCACCGGCCGGCCCAGCTGGGCGCTGAGGTCCTCGGCGGTGAGCCGGTCGCGGCTCCAGACCGCGCCGAACCGCTCGCGGCGCAGCAGCCAGCCGCAGGGCCAGGGCAGGCGCAATCGGCCTTCGTAATGGCTGGAATAGGCCACCAGATACACCACGGCGGCCCGGCCGCTCAGCCAGGCCCCGAGCACCGGCACCAGGTCGCCCACCGCCACCACCAGCCGGTAGCGGCGCCGCCGCCGCAGCAGACGCCCCAGCAGCCGCAGCAGGTAGGTGAGCTGGCCCTCGCGCAGGTCGGTGAGGCGTGCCGCCAGGCTCGTGTAGCCGAGGCCGCCGGTGCTGAAGTCGCGGGTGGGGCCGAGCACGGGGATGCCCGCCTGGCGGTAGGCCTGGCCCTGGCCCACCAAGGGCAGAGCCTCCACGGCGATCCCCCGCTCCCGCAGCTGGCGGCCGATGGCTGCGCCGCTGAGGTCCTCGCCGTGCCCGTTGCTCAGCAGCAGAACCGCGCTCAATCCGCCAGCCAGCCCTGCAGCTTGCACAGCGCGCCCCAGCCGGGTCGCCGCTGCAGCCCATCGGCCATCGAGCCCCGCAGCTCATCGGCCAGCTCCGGTGCCATCACCATCACCCGCTGCACGATCTCGACGTGCTCCCGCACCCCTTTGCCGCCCGTCTCCAGCAGGGCCAGGCTGAGGTTGATGCGGGCCTGGGGATCCTGGGGGTTGAGCCGCACCGCCGTGCGGGCCGACTGCAGGGCGGCACGCGGCTGGTCGAGGAGCAGCTGCAGCCAGGCCAGGCAGGTCCACCCGGCCGACTGGCGCGGCGCCTGGGCGGTGATGGCCAGGAAGTCGTCGATCAGATCCTCCGGCGCTGCGCCGGCCTGGTAGCGGGCCAAGGCCTGGTCGAACAGCGAATCGCCGCTCTCCGGCTCGCCGGCCTGGAGGTCCGCGGGGGAGCTTGAAGGGGAGGTGGCCGCCATGGCAAGGCCGGATCGGATCGGATCAGGTTCCCATGCCGCCCGTCCCGGGGCCGGCTTCAGACCGCGAAGGAACTGCCGCAGCCGCAGGTCTGACTGGCGTTGGGGTTGGTGAAGTTGAAGCCGCCGCCGATCAGGGCGGAGGAGAAATCGAGCTGCATGCCATAGATGTACAGCAGGCTCTTGGGGTCGCTCACCACCCGGAAGGCCGGGGCGCCGGCCGGCTCGTAGATGGACTGCTCATCGTCGCTGCGGATCGCTTCCGGGTCGATGAAGTCCATGGTGTAGCTCATGCCGCTGCACCCGCCCGAGCGCACCCCCACCCGCAGCACCTTGTCCGGACCCTGCTGGGCCATCAGGGCGGCCAGCTGCTTCATGGCCGGTTCGGTGATCAGGATGCCCTTGCCGTCGCGGCCGGTGAAGGTGACCTCCGCCGCTGGGGCCGTGGGGACCGGGGTGGCCGTGTCGCTGCTCATGGGAGGACTCGTGGAGGGAAGCGGCTGGGAGATCGGGGCTTTTCCCAGCCACTCTATGGAGGCCTCCAGCCCGTTGCCGGCGCCGGCCCCAGCGGCAGGGCCGGTTTCCCCTCCTGCCCCCCGCCGTCGCCCCGCCCCGCCTCTCCATAGAGTCGAACGATCACGGGAGTTGCAGGTGCGCGTCGCCATCGTGGGTGCCGGTCTGGCGGGTCTGGCCGCCGCCGTGGATCTGGTGGACGCGGGCCACGACGTGGACCTCTATGAAGCCCGCCCGTTCATGGGCGGCAAGGTGGGCAGCTGGGTGGATGAGGGCGGTAACCACATCGAGATGGGGCTGCATGTCTTCTTCTTCAATTACGCCAATCTCTTCGCCCTGCTGCGCAAGGTGGGGGCGATCGACAACCTGCTGCCCAAGGACCACACCCATCTGTTCGTGAACCGGGGCGGCGATCTGCGGGAGCTGGATTTCCGCTTCCCAATCGGTGCTCCCTTCAACGGCCTCAAGGCCTTCTTCACCACCCCCCAGCTCGACTGGGTGGACAAGCTGCGCAACGCCCTGGCCCTGGGCACCAGCCCGATCGTGCGGGGGCTGGTTGATTACGAAGGCGCGATGAAGGTGATCCGCGATCTCGACCGGATCAGCTTCCAGACCTGGTTCACCGGCCACGGCGGCAGCCTGCAGAGCATCCAGCGGATGTGGAATCCGATCGCCTACGCCCTCGGCTTCATCGATTGCGAGGCGATCTCGGCCCGCTGCATGCTCACGATCTTTCTGATGTTCGCGACCCGCACCGAGGCCTCCAAGCTCAACCTCCTCAAGGGCTCGCCCCACCGCTGGCTCACCGGTCCGATCCTGGCCTACATCGAGGCCCGCGGCGGTCGCCTCCACCTGCGCCACCGGGTCACGGCCGTGCACCACGAGGAGGCGTCCCCCCAGGCCGATGGCGCCGGCTCCGCTCCCCGGGTCACCGGCCTCAGCCTCGGCACCCCCGACGGCGAGATCACGGTGCAGGCCGATGCCTACCTCGCCGCCT
Source organism: Cyanobium sp. (assembly GCA_044370835.1). GTDB lineage: Bacteria > Cyanobacteriota > Cyanobacteriia > PCC-6307 > Cyanobiaceae > Cyanobium. The sequence continues at coordinate 8,478 of JBILUS010000027.1, forward strand.
GCGATGTGCCCGGCATCCAGCGGCTGATCCCGGCGGCCTGGCGGCGCTACCCCCTCTTCGACGACCTCTACCAGCTCGAGGCGGTGCCCGTGGCGACCGTGCAGCTCCGTTACGACGGCTGGGTGACCGAACTGGGGGATGGGTCTGAGGCCGCCGCCCGCCGCAGCGATCTGGCCCGGCCCGCCGGCCTCGACAACCTCCTCTACACCGCCGACGCCGATTTCAGCTGCTTCGCCGATCTGGCCCTCGCCAGTCCGGAGGATTACCGCCGCGAGGGCCTGGGGTCCCTGCTGCAGTGTGTGCTCACCCCGGGCGATCCCTGGATTCCCAAAAAGGTGGAGGAGATCGTGGCCCACACCGACCGCCAGGTTCGGGAGTTGTTCCCGTCCGCCCGCGGCCTCACCCTGGTCTGGAGCAACGTGGTCAAGCTGGCCCAGTCGCTCTATCGCGAGGCCCCCGGCATGGAGCCCTTCCGCCCCGCCCAGCGCACACCGGTGGCCAACTTCTTCCTGGCCGGCAGCTACACCCGCCAGGACTACATCGATTCGATGGAGGGGGCCACGATGAGCGGCAGGCTGGCCGCCGCCGCGATCCTGGGCCGCCAGCCCGCCCTGGCCAGCAATGCCGCCAGCGGCGTTGCCGTTCCCGTTCCCGCGGCCTGAGGAGATCCCATGGGCCGTTGGCTTGAGCACAGCGTCACCACCGAGATCCAGGCGCCGGTCGAACGGGTCTGGCACGTGTGGAGCGATCTGGAGGCGATGCCCCGCTGGATGCGCTGGATCGAATCGGTGGTCACCCTCGATGATCCCGACCTCACCGACTGGACCCTGGCTGCCCAGGGCTTCCGCTTCCACTGGAAGGCCCGCATCACCCGCCGGGTCGAGGCGCAGCAGCTGCACTGGGAATCGGTGGGAGGCCTGCCCACCAAGGGGGGCGTGCGCTTCTATCCCCAGGACGATGGCCGCACGATCGTGAAGCTGAGCGTGAGCTACGAGCTGCCGGGCGTGCTTGCACCCCTGATGGAACCCAGCATCATGGGGGGAATTGTGGTGCGGGAGCTCCAGGCCAACCTTGACCGTTTCCGCGATCTGGTGGAACAGGGCTAGCGGCGTTGCCCTGGTGGGCCTCGCCCTGGTCGTCGGGGGCTGCACCCCCGGTGGTGTGGGCGTCGCTCCCCCCAGTGGCAACCCGCCCACCCCGCCCCCCGCTGCCGCCGACAAGGTCCCGGCTCAGGCTGGGCTTGGGCTGGTTCCCCTGCCCTCCCCCCAGCAGGTTTCCGCCGCCGTGGCCCTCGGCCGCCTCGATCCCTTCACCAGCCCCAGGCCTCAAGCGGCGGCGAGCATGGCGGCGGCGCCCGGCTCAACGGCTTCGGGTGCGGGTGGGGGCACTGCCGGTGGTGCCTCAGCCGCGGCTGGTGCCGCAGCGGCGCTCAAGGCGGTACCCCCCGCCATCCCGGCCGATTTCCAGTTCAGCGGCGTGATCACCAGCCGCGGCCGGGCCGAGGCCCTCGTGCAGACCGGCAGCTTCAGCGGCACCGTGCAGGTGGGTGATGTCGGCAAGGGCAGCGCCAACCCCTGGCTGCCCAAGGGCTGGAGTGTGGACGCCATCGATGCCGGCCAGGGGGTGCTCACCCTGCGGCAGGGCTTGAGCACCCGGCGCTTCAACCTGCTCTGAGGGCACGCGCGCAGGCCGTCACCAGGCCTGCGAGGTCGTGGGGATCGGCCTCGGCATCCACCCGCTCCAGCAGCGCCCGGCAGCGCTCGCTGGTCTGGGGGCCGATCGACACCAGCCGCACCCCCTCCAGCCACGCGCGCCAGCCGCTGCCGAAGCTGCGCTCCAGCAGCTGGCAGGTGTGGCTCACCGTCTTGCCGCTGCTGAAGGTGATCGCATCGAGCTGCCGCCGTTCCAGGGCGAGCAGGGTGCTGCTGGGCCAGCTGTCGGGGCATCGGGTTTCGTAGGCCGCCACCTCCACCACCCGGCTGCCCGCCTCTCCGAAGGCCTGCGCCAGCAGGGTGCGGCCGCCGCTCTGCACCCGTGGCACCAGCAGCCGCAGGCCCCAGCCGGACACCGGGAAATGCTCGATCAGGCTGTCGGCCACGAAATCGGGCGGCACGAAGTCGGCGGGGGCGCCCAGGTTGGCCAGCACCGCCGCCGTTTTGCGCCCCACTGCAGCGATGCGCAGGCCGGCCGGACGGTGGGCCAGGCTGCCCCCCCGCCGGGCCAGCCGCTGCTGCACGGCCTCCACGCCGTTGGCGCTCGAGAACAGGATCCAGTGAAAGTCGTCCAGCTCGCCCAGGGCGTCGTCGAGGGGGCCCCAGTCGTCGGGCGGGGTCACCGCCAGGGCCGGCAGATCGACCACGCTGGCGCCGGCGGCTTCGAACAGGCGCCGGGCCTCGCCGAGCTGCTGCTCGGCCCGGGTCACCCCGATGCGGCGGCCCGCCAGGGCGGATGAATCAGGACCGGCGCCATCGCCCTGCTCCCCACCTCCCATCCCGTCCGCCATCGCTGCCTGGTTCACGGGTCGAGCCTCACCATGCTGGCGGCTTGCCGGGCCAGGGCCCGGGCTTCCTCCCGCCGGCCTTCCCCCTCCAGCAGGGCGATGGCCTGGCGGAAGGCGGCGCGGCAGCCGGGGATGTCGCCCCCCAGCAGCAGCGCCACCGCCAGGTTCTGCTGGGTGGTGGCCTGGCGGGGATCGAGGGCCAGGGCGCGGCGGTAGGCCGCGATCGCTGCGGCGATGGCCCCGCGGCGCCGCTCCACCAGGCCCAGCTGGCTCCAACCCTGGGCGATCGCCGGAGCCGCCGCGGTGGCCTGGCGGCAGAGGGCGGCGGCCTCCTCGAGTTCCCCGGCCTCCAGCAGCAGGCCGGCCAGGTTGAGGCGGGCCGCCAGGGTGAGGCGGGGATCGAGGCGCAGCGCCAGGGCCTGGCGGTAGAGGGCGATGGCCTGCACTGGCTGCTCCGGCCCCTGGGCGATGGCCAGGTGCAGCAGCAGCTCGTAGCGCTCCGGGTCGGCGCCGGCGGGGCAGGCGGCCAGTCCCTGCTCCAACAGGGCCATGCCCCCAGCGCGGTCCCCCTCCTGCACCAGCAGGGCCCCGAGCTTGGCGCAGGCGTAGGGATCCCCCGGCTGCTCCTCCAGCGCCGCCTCCATGGCCTGGCGCAGCCGGCGGGCCTTGCTGCCATCGGCGAGCAAGGCGGCCCCGTAGCCGGTGTGGAGCAGGGCGGGTTCGGGGCACTGGGCAATCTGCCAGTGGGGTTCCAGGGCCAGCAGGGCCGCCACGCTGTCGTCGACCATGGCGTGGTAGCGACCACTCCAACGGATGGCGCGATGGCGGCGGAACAAGCGGCTCACGCTCGAGTAGGGCGACTGGGCCGCCCCCAGCTCCTGGCGCAGCAGGGTCACCACCAGCAGGTCCGGTTGCGCGATCAGGGCCCGCAGCGGCGGGATTGCCTCCGGCCGCAGCCGTTCATCCGCATCGAGCACCAGCACCCAGTCGCCTTGCACCAGCTCCTGGCAGCGGTTGCGGGCCGGCGCGAAGTCGCCGGGCCAGGCCATCTGGTGCACCACCGCTCCGCAGCGCCGGGCGATCGCCACGGTGTCGTCGCTGGAGCCGGTGTCGAGCACCACCATCTCGTCCACGAAGCCAGCCACCGAGGTCAGGGAGGCCTCGATCCGGTCGGCTTCGTTGCGGGCCAGCATCGCGAGGCTGAGCATCAGTCGGTGAACCCCTGCCGCTCGGCACTCCCCTGGGGCCCCAGGCCGAGGCGATCGAGCAGCCGCTCCTGGGCCAGGGGCATCTGCCCAGGACTCCAGGCCGCCGGGATGCCTTCGGCCAGCAGGGGGCGCAGGCTTTCCCACAGGTAGGGGCTGCCATAGACCGCCAGCCCCGCCAGGCGGCCGGCATCCTGCAGCTGGGCGATCACCGCGGGCCAGGGTTCGCGGCCGCCGGCGCTGCCGCGGAAGGGGTTGCCGCGCACGAAGAGCTGCAGCAGCACAGGCCCCTCCCCCAGCCGCTCCAGATCGAGGGGCGCATCGCCGCCTCCGGCTCGCCAGGGGGAGGGGCTGGTGGCATCGAGCACCACGGCCCGCAGGCCCGCCGCCGCCGCCCAGGCCAGGGCCGCTGCCCCCGCGGGCAGAAAGCCGCAGCCCAGGGCGGCATCGATGCGGATCAGATTGACCCCGCCCGCCAACGGCGCCAGCAGCCGGCCTCCCTGGTGGCGCAGGCTGCGGTCCACCAGCTCCAGGGCCAGGGCCCGGTCCTCCGGCAGCGGACCGTTGCTCAGGGTGCCGAGGGGGGCGTCGGCCCCGGCCTCCCCGCCGCCGCTGCGAGTGCGGGCCAGCGCCCGGCGGCGCCGTTCGGCACTGGCCTCCAGCTGCTGCCGTGACAGCCGGCCGGCCTGCACCGCCGCGCAGATCGCGGCCAGGGCCCCATCGGCATCGGCGGGCATCAGCACCAGATCGGCCCCGGCCTCCAGAGCCAGCACCGCCGCTTCCCCCGCCCCGTAGCGGCCGGCGATCGCCTCCATCACCAGCGCATCGGTCACCACCAGGCCGCCGAAGCCCAGATCCCGCCGCAGCAGGCCCGTCAGCACAGCGCTCGACAGGGTGGCCGGATGGGTGGGATCGAGGGCCGGCAGCAGCAGGTGGGCCGTCATCACCGAGGCCACCCCCGCCGCGATCGCCTCGCGGAAGGGCGGCAGCTCCACCGCCTCCAGGCGTTCGCGGCTGTGGGGCAGCACCGGTAACTCCAGGTGGGAATCGCTGCTGGTGTCGCCGTGGCCGGGGAAGTGCTTGGCGCAGCACAGCACCCCCTCCGCCTGGGCGCCCCGCAGGAAGGCGCTGGCCAGGGCGCCCGCGGCGGCGGGATCTTCGGCCCAGGCCCGCACGTTGATCACCGGGTTGGCCGGGTTGTTGTTGACATCGCAGACCGGTCCCAGCACCCAGTTGAGGCCCACGGCCCGGGCCTCCCGGCCCGTGCAGCGGCCGTAGCGCTCCGCCAGGGCCAGGGCCTCAGCGGGGTTCTCCCCGTGCAGCCGGCCCAGGGCCAGGGGGGGCACCAGCCAGCTCGCCCCCTCGAACCGCTGGCCCACCCCCTCCTCCACATCGGCGCAGAGCAGCAGCTCGGTGTCGGCCCAGGCCTGCAGCTGGCGGGTGCGCAGCCGCAGCTCGGCGGCACTGCCCCCCAGCAGGATCACCCCGCCCACCCCCGCGCTCAGCAGCCGTTGCAGGGTGCCGTTGTCGAGTTCCCAGCGGGGATAGCGGCGCTGGCCGTCGCTGAGGTGGCCGCTGCAGCGGACCACCAGCAGGCTCGCCACCAGACGCTGCAGATCGTTGCCGGGATGCGGCTGGCCTGGCGCGGACGCTGGTGGGGGGGGTGGGGTCATGCCGATCGGGGGTCCCGGAGGCTCCATCGAAGCGCAGGGCCCAACACGTTCAGTCCGCCAGCTCGTCAGCGGTCGCGTCGCTGCCGGCGGGAATCTCGCCGCGCTGATCCCGTTCCTGCTCGAGCTTGTGCAGCAGGCCCAGCACCGAGGTGCCCCGCTCCAGGGCCCGGTCCAGGGCGAACACCACCTCGGGGGTGCGGCGCAGCTGCAGGCGGCGGGCCAGTTCCCCCTTCACGAAGGGGGCCGCCGAGGCCAGGCCCTCCATCGCCTGGCTGCGCTCCTGATCGCTGCCGAAGATGCTCACGTAGACGCGGCAATGCTGCAGATCTCCCGCCACCTCCACCTCGGTGACGCTCACCATCCCCTGTTGCACCCGTTGATCCTTGATGCCATGGCGGAGCAGCTCGCTCATCTCCCGCCGGATCAGGGCTGCCACCCGCTCCACCCGTCGTCCCTGCGCCATCGCTAGGCCACCGCCTCACCGCTCACCATGGCACGCAGCACCAGGGTGAGGGTGACCAGGCCGCTCACCAGGGCCCCCACCAGGGCCACGGCGGTGACCGGATTGCTGCGGCGGCGGGCCAGCGGCTCGAACACCGAATTGAGCACCCCCAGGCTGAAGGCCACCAGGTAGCGCGGGTAGCGCGTCACGTTGACCAGAAAGTCCCTCATCGCCCCGTCGACCCGAACCGTGCAGTGCTGGCTACTCTGCCGCCCGGGGGGGCGAATCGCCGAGTCCCCGCAGCGGGCCTTGGTCCGTTCCCACGCCGGACCCCGCCTGGATCCCATGGACCTGCACCAGTTCCGCCATTCCGCCTTCTGCGAGAAGGTGCGCCTCGTGCTGGCGGTGAAGGGGCTCGACGCCAATCTGGTCGAGGTCACCCCCGGGGTGGGCCAGCTGGCCCTCTTCCGCCTCTCCGGCCAGCGCCAGGTGCCGGTGCTGGTCGATGGCGGTGAGGTGATCGCCGATTCCACCGCCATCGCCCTCCACCTCGAGGAGCGCCATCCCCTGCCGGCCCTGCTCCCCGTCGACCCCGAGTCCCGTGCCCGGGTGCTGCTGCTGGAGGACTGGGCCGACACCGCCCTGGCCGCCGGTGCCCGCCAGGCCCTGCTCCAGGCCGCGGCGGCCGATCCGGTGCTGCGCACCGCCCTGCTGCCCGCCGCCACCCCCGATTCCCTGCGCCGCCTGGTGGGCGCCCTGCCCGCCGGCGTGATGGCGCCGGTGAGCGAGGCGGTGGGGGAGCTGATGGCCCCCTGTGAAGCCCGCCAGCTGCGCCGCAACCTCGAGCAGCTCACCCTGCTGGTGCGGGAGCGCCCCTACCTGGTGGGCGAACGCCTCTCCCTGGCCGATCTGGCGGTGGTGGCCCAGCTGTCGTTGCTGTTGTTCCCTGCCTCCGCCGGTGTGCCCCTGGCCGGCCGTGGCGTCGAGGGTCTGGCCGATCACCCCCTGCTGCAGCCCCTGTTCCGCTGGCGTGACGGAATCCTGGCCGAGGTGCAGCGGGCCTGAAGCGGCCTGCAGCGCGCTTGACCCGTCAGGATGGGCCGGTGGAGCCAGGGCCATGTCCGATCCGCTGCTGCGGGAACTTGATCACTACGTGGTGCTGGAGCCCGGCGCTGCCGAGCAGATCCTCAGCCGGGATGAGACCCTCGCCTGGCTGGCGGGCCATCTGACGGCGCTGCCCGCGCTGCCCGCTGATCTGGCGGCGCTGGCGGACCCTGCGCAGCGGGCCCTGCGGCTGCTGGACACCGCCTGTGAACTGGATCTGGCGCCGGGTCTCACGATCAGCTGGTTCGCGGTCCGACTCGAACCCCCTGGGAGCCGAGGCTGAGGGCCGCCCGCTGGGCGGGGCTGTCGTCCCGGGCGGGGGGGCGGGTTGGCGGCCGGGTTGCCTGAAGCGGGTTGCCTGAAGCGTGTGGTCAGTTGAGCGAGGAGGTGATCCGGCCCTCGCCATCCACCAGGCTCACCGGGGCCGGGGCTGGATCGGGGTGGTCCCGCAGGATCGCCGGCAGCCCCTCCAGCACCTGGCGGGCCACCGCGTCGGGCGGGCCCTCCCCCTGGAGGATGTGGAGGTCCGCCTGGGCGTAGAGGGGGCGGCGCGCCTCCAGGAGGTCCCGCAGGCGGGCGGCGGGATCGGCCGCCTCCAGCAGCGGCCGGGGCGTGGGGTCGGCGCGCAGGCGAGAGAGCAGCAGCTCCTCCGGCGCATCCAGCCACACCACCACCCCCTGGCGCAGGTGGCCCCAGTTCATGGGCCGGGTCACCACGCCGCCCCCGGTGGCCACCACCAGGGAGTGGAAGCCGGCGATCTGATCGAGCACGGCGGTCTCGAGCTCGCGGAATCCCCCTTCCCCCTCCTCGGCGAACACCGCGGCGATCGGGCGGCCGGCCACCTGCTCAAGGCTGGTGTCGGCATCGACGAAGCCGTAGCCGAGGGCGGCGGCCAGGGGGCGCCCCACGGCGCTCTTGCCGGTGCCCATCATTCCCACCAGGTAGACGTTGATCCCTTGCAGGCGGCGGGCCAGGTCGCGGTGGCTGGCCTCGCCCCCCGACGGCCCGGCCGGCGCCTCCGCCGCGGGGCGATCCTCGGGGGCGGAGGCGGGCGGCGGGGAGGGCGGCATGGGGGGCGGGGGGTGGTCGCCGGGGCGTGGCGGAAGGCCCGGGTGGCGGCGGCGGTGATCCGGCCGACGCCGGATGCGCAGACCCCGTTTCTAGGATGACCACCCCCGGGCCCTCCGCAATGCCTGCCCCTGGGCCCACCACGGCCCTCCCGCCCCTCGCCGCTGAGGCGGGCTCCCCTCCGGGGCCCCCAGCGGCAGCCGCCCATGGCCGCGGTCGGCCCTGCGTGATCACCCGCCGGGCCCGCTTCAGCGCCAGCCACCTCTACCGCCTGCCCGAGCTGGATGAGGCCGAGAACCAGGCCCGCTTCGGCCCCTGCAGCCTGGAGCCGGGCCACGGCCACAACTACGAGCTGATCGTGGCGATGGCCGGGCCCCTCGATGCCGATGGCATGGTGCTCAACCTCTCCGAGGTGAAACACGCCATCCGCCAGGCGGTCACCGACCCGCTCGATTTCCGCTTTCTCAACCAGGTGTGGCCGGAGTTCGACCTCTCCCGCCCGGAGGGCCGCCTGCCGACCACCGAGGCCCTGGCCCTGGCCATCCGCAGCCGCCTGGCGCCCCTGCTGCCCGTGGTGGGGCTGCGTCTCTACGAACATCCCGACCTGTGGGCCGATGTGCTCGCCGGTCCCGCCGTTGATCCCATGGAAGCCTTTCTCTCGATCCGCACCCACTTCGCCGCCGCCCATCGCCTGGCCCGCGAGGAGCTCAGCCAGGCCGAGAACGAAGCGATCTACGGCAAGTGCGCCCGGCCCCACGGCCACGGCCACAACTACCTGCTCGATGTGACCGTGCGGGGCCCGATCGATGCCCGCACCGGCATGGTGTGCGACCTGGCCGCCCTGCAGCGCCTGGTGGACGACCTGGTGGTGGAGCCCTTCGACCACACCTTCCTCAACAAGGACGTGCCCCACTTCGCCACCTGCGTGCCCACCGCCGAGAACATCGCCCTTCACATCGCTGATCGGCTCACCGCGCCGATCGCGGCCACCGGCGCCCGCCTCCACAAGGTGCGTCTCCAGGAGAGCCCCAACAACGCCGCCGAGGTCTTCGCTGAAACGCCTCGGCTGGAGATGGTGCCGGCGGCGCTGGAGGCCCTGGCCGCGGGCTGAGCCCCTTGGGCGTGGCCGGCAGCGAGGGGCGCGGCAGCCCCGATCCCCGTGATCCGTTGCCCCGGCTGAGGCTGGTGCTGGCCGTGAGCCTGGATGGGCGGCTGGCGCCGGCCGGCGGCGGCGCGGCCCAGCTCGGCGGCCGCGGCGACCGGCGGGCCCTCGAGGAGGCCCTGGCCTGGGCCGATGCCGTGCTGGTGGGGGCCGAGACCCTCCGCCTCCACGGCAACACCTGCTTGATTCACCAGCCGGACCTGCTCGAAGGCCGCCGCGCGGCGGGCCGGCAACCCCAGCCCCTGGCGGTCGCCGTGAGCCGTTCGGGCCGCTTCCCGCCCCACTTGCCCTTCTTCCGCCAGCCCCTGGAGCGCTGGCTGCTGGCGCCCCCCGCCAGCCCCGCTGCCATCGGCCCCCTGCCGACCGGTTTCACGCGGCGCCTATCCCTCGAGTCCTGGTCCGGCGCCCTGGCCGCTCTGGCCGCCGCAGGCCTGGAGCAGGTGGTGGTGCTGGGGGGAGCGGCGCTGGCGGCGGACCTGCTGGCGGCGGATCGGGTCCAGGAGCTGCAGCTCACCCTTTGCCCTCGCCTGCTGGGGGGGGAGCACACCTGGCTGCCGGGGTCGGGGCCCCTGCCCGGCGCAGGAGCCTGGCGGCTGCTGGAGAGCCGCAGCCTGGGCGGCGATGAGCTGCTGCTGCGTTATGGCCGCGCGGACGATCAGCGCGCCTCGGCGGTGGGGCCCTGACGGGGGGCGAAGCGGCGCCCGAGGTCCCGCAGGGGCACCTCCCGCAGGCTGTCGGCCGGCAGGCCGAACAGGCGGGCCAGGCAGCGCTTCACCACTCCCTCGCTCGCCTCTCCGAAACGGCCCCCCATCAGTTCGCTGAGCACCCCCAGACCCTGGCCGCTGCCGTCGGTCTCCTCCACCAGGCAACGGCTGGTGGGGCCCGCCAGCTTGTGGCACGGCTCCTGCAGGCTGCGGCGCAGCTCCGCGTTGGTGCCCGCCACCGTTTCCAGGCACACCTCGGCCAGCCGGGTTTCCAGCTGGGGTCGCATCAGCTGCAGCACCGGCGTGAGCAGGCCCGCCTGCGCCTGCGGCAGGGGAATCGCCAGGCCGCTGCCAAGCAGGGCCGGGATCGCCGCCGCCTGCAGGCGGCGGTGGACCGCTGACCGGAGGGGGAGGGGCACGGGGCTCGCAGCAGCGGATGCTGTCGTTAGTTTTGCGCCTTCCGAGCCCTTTGTGCGGTCCGTCCCATGGCCGAGCTGCAAGCCCGCTGGCACCGGTCCATGGCCGAGCTGGCTGAACCGGCCTGGGATGGCCTGCTGGGGGACCACCGGGCCGCCCCGTTCTTCCGCTGGCGCTGGTTGCATCAGCTGGAGGCCAGCGGCAGCATCGCGCCGCGCCAGGGCTGGCAGCCCTGCCATCTGGGGCTGTGGCGCGGTGGGGAGTTGGTGGCAGCCGCCCCCCTCTACCTCAAGGGGCACAGCTACGGCGAGTTCGTGTTCGACCAGTCGTTTGCCCAGCTCGCTGGCCAGCTGGGCCTGCGCTATTACCCCAAGCTGGTGGGGATGAGCCCCCTCAGTCCGGTGGAGGGCTACCGCTTTCTGATCGCCCCCGGCGAGGACGAGGCCGCCATCACCGCCGCGATGCTGGAGCTGATCGAGGCGTTCTGCCGCCGCAACGAGCTGCTCAGCTGCAATTTCCTCTACGTCGATCCCCGCTGGCGGCCCCTGCTGGAGGCGGCGGGCTGGGCGGTGTGGATCAACCCCCAGAGCTGCTGGAGCAATCCTGGGTTCGCCGATTTCGAGGCCTACCTGGCCGGCTTCAACGCCAACCAGCGCCGCAACGTGCGCCGCGAGCGCGCCGCCGTGGCCTCCGCCGGCCTCACCGTGACCCCGGTGGTGGGGGAGCAGATCCCGGCGGCTCTGCTGGAGCGGATGCACCACTTTTATGCCCAGCACTGCTCCCGCTGGGGCCCCTGGGGCAGCAAGTACCTCACCGAAGCCTTCTTCGCCGCCGCCACGGAGCTGCGAGCTGATCTGGTGCTGTTCAGCGCCCACGGCGGCGATCCTCTCGATCCGGTGGCGATGTCGCTGTGCCTGCAGGACGGCCACCATCTCTGGGGCCGCTACTGGGGGAGTGATGTGGAGCTCGAGAATCTCCACTTCGAGGTCTGCTACTACGCCCCGATCGCCTGGGCGATCGAGCGGGGCCTGCGCCGCTTCGATCCCGGTGCCGGGGGCAGCCACAAGCGTCGCCGGGGCTTCCTGGCCGAACCCCGCGTCAGCCTGCACCGCTGGAGTGCGCCCCGCTTCGATCAGATCCTGCGCCGCTGGCTGCCCGAGGCCAACGGGGCGGAGCTGGAGGGGATCACGGCGGTGAATGCCGAACTGCCCTTCCGCGGCGGGGTTCCTCCCCTGGTCGCTCTGGAGGGCGGCGGCGAGGCGTCGGCGCAGGGCCCGCCACGCTGACGGCGCTGCCCGAGCGGCTGCGATGTTCAGAGGTCACCGGAACCGAGCCGATAGCATCGCGCCATGGATGGTTCCGCTTCGCACCTCACGGCAGCGGTCGCCCTGGATGAAGGGCTTTCGCAGCGCACGATCAGCCTCGATCCGGCTGGCTATTTCCTGATCCTGGTGGATCACCAGGCGCTGGAACTGGTGGTCGAGCACTACGGCAACGGCATCGACGAGCGGGGCCTCGCCACCGACCCGGACACCGGTGACGTGCTCTCCTGCCGCAATGCAGGCCCCCGCACGCCCCTGGCGGTGTTCCGGGGCCGCACCGCCAAGGAACTGGGCATCGCCCTCACCGAGGGAGATGGCCCCTTCCCGCTCAGCCGGCTCGACCACGCCCTTTACCTGGGTCGGGAGCTGCAGAAGGCCGAAGCGGCTCTGCTGGCCGGTCAGCCCTACGTGCAGGACTGATCCGGGGCTCCCCGGCCGGTGGGCGGTGGCTTCAGGCCGGCTGCAGTTCGCGGCTCGGCTCCACCGATGCGGTGGGGGGATCGGGCGGCAGGGCCGCCAGCTGATCCTGGATCTCGCGGGTCACGATGCCGCGGTATTCGAGGAAGTGCTCGTTGTGGGCGAGGGTCACCAGGAACTGCTCGAGCGTCTTGGGGTTGCGGCGCGCCACGGTGAGCAATGCATTCCAGAAGCGCCAGCGGGTGTCGCGCAGCATCCCTTGGCGCCAGATCACGATGCCCAGGGCCCGCAGATCCCGCAGGGGCGGAATCGCAGGCTTATCGGAGTTCTCGGCCCGGTAGAACGCTTTCCAGCGGGGCTCGCCCATCTTGAGGTAGTAGTGCTTGACCCGATCGATGTAGGCGTTCGGTTCGTAGAGACGGCAGAAGGCATCCACGTATTCGTTGGCGATATCGCGGATCGGCCGGGTGGGTACGAAATTCAGCAGGTTGGTCTGGTTCACGCCCTTGGCGTCGGCCTTCTCCTGAATCAGGCGACCCTCCTTCTCCAGGCGGTGCCAGAGGCCGGTGTTGGGCAGGGCCTGCAGCATCCCCATCATCGCGGCGGGAATCCCGGTGCGGCTCACGAAACGCACGATCCGATCGCCGGCGCCGGTCTTCTCCCCATCGAAGCCAATGATGAAACCCGCCATCACCCGGATCCCGTAGGAGGTGATCCGGTCCACCGACTCCTCCAGGGAGCTGCGGGTGTTCTGGTGCTTGCCGGCCACCGAGAGGCTGGCCTCATCCGGGGTCTCGATGCCCAGGAACACCGCCTCGAAGCGGGCTTCGGCCATCATCCGCATCATCTCCTCGTCGGAGGCGAGGTCCACCGAGGCTTCGGTGGTGAAGGTGAAGGGATAGCCCCGCTCGATCTGCCACTCCTTGATCGCCGGGAGCAGCAATTTGGCATTGCGTTTGTTGCCGATGAAGTTGTCGTCCACCAGGAAGATGGCGCGGCGCCAGCCCAGGTCGAAGAGACGCTGCAGCTCGGCCACCAGCTGCTCCGGGCTCTTGGTGCGAGGTTTGCGCCCGTACAGCACGATGATGTCGCAGAACTCGCACTGGAACGGGCAGCCGCGCGAGAACTGCACGCTCATCGAGTCGTAGGCGTCGAGTTCCAGCAGGTCGAAGCGGGGAATCGGCGTGCCGGTCACATCCGGTTTTTCGCCGTTGGCGCTGAAGCGGCCCGAGCGCTCGCCCCGTTCGATCGCCTCGATGAACATCGGCAGAGTGATCTCCCCCTCATCGAGCACCTTGAAATCCGCCAGGGAGATTTCGGGGGCATCAGGGGTGGAGCTGGCGAAAGGGCCTCCCACGGCCACCGGCAGGCCCCGCTCCTTGGCCTTGGCGATCTGCGCGGCCATGTCGGCCTTCTGCACGATCATCCCCGAGATCACCACCAGCTCAGCCCAGGCCCATTCCTCGGGCTCCACCTCACGCACGTTGCGATCGACCAGCTTCATCTCCCAGGTCTGGGGCAGCAGCGCCGCCACCGTCACCAGCCCGAGGGGCGGCAGCAGCACCTTGCGATTCACCAGTTCAAGGATCTTCTCGTAGCTCCAGAAGGTCTTCGGAAACTCGGGATAGATGAAGAGGGTACGCATGGGTGCGGTCGCCCCGAAGTGGCTGCAACCCTAGAGGGTTTCGGGTCCCCACGCCTCCGCAGGGGCCGGTTTGCAGCGCCCACCATCGGGCGGTCGCCCCTGCCTCGACCCTTTACAACCTGCACCGCCGCGCCCGACGACGCCCCGGAATCCGGGGGCGTTCTGCTGTAATGGCCCCAGTTGTGCGGCAAAGCCCATGGGCGCGGCGATCTATCTGGCTCTGGTCGGCGGTGGTCTCACCGCGGCCTTTCTGCTCACCGTGGTGCTGCGGGGAATCCGCCTGATCTGATCGGCTCCAGCCGCAGGCTGCGACGCCGCCACAGCTCTGTCACCCCGAGGGCCAGCCCAGCGCTGCCCAGCAGGGCGAAGGTGGCCGGCAGCCCCACCCGCTGGCTGATCAGGGCCGCCGCGATGCCGCTCAGCCCTCCCCCCCCGAGGAAGGCGATCTGGCCGAGGCCCGCCATGCGGCCTCGCAGGGCCATCGGGGCCCCCACTTGGCCGATCAGGTTCGTGCCGGCCAGCAGGCAGGCGGTGCCAGCCCCGATCAGCAGGGTCATCGCCAGCTGGATCGCAGTGTTGCCGCTGGCCGCCGCCATCCCCAGCTGGGCCAGGGCGGTGAGCACGGTGCAGCTGCCCAGCAGCAGGCCGGGCCGTTGGCTGAGGGGACCGCTGAACCGCTTCAGCACCAGCCCGCCGGCGATGCTGCCGGCGGCCAGCACGCTGGTGTACACCCCAAGCGCCTGAGGCGAGGGTCCCAGCACGTCGCGGGCGATCAGGGGGGCCAGGCCCGGATGGAAGAAGCCCAGCAGGGTGGCCAGGGCCGTGAAGGTCAGCACATGCCGCAGCACTGGACCGCACTGGCGCCAGGCCGTGGCCAGGGACGCGGAGCGTCCTGCGGCACTGCGTTGCTCGTTGGCCCGGATCGGCGTGAGCAGCCCCAACACCGTGGCGATCGGCAGCAGGTAGGTGCTGGCATCAAGGGCCAGGGCCATGGTCGGTCCTGTCAGGGCCAGCAGCCAGCCCCCCAAGGGAGGACCCACCAGCTTGCCCACGTTGAATACCACCGAGAAGCTGGCCAGGTAACCGCCCAGCTGCTCGGGGTCCTCCACCAGCAGGGCGCTGTACTTGTTGCGAGCGGTGAGTTCGTAGGTGCTGGCGACCCCCACCAGCAGGGTGCTCAGCAACAGCATCAGCACCTGGGGCTGGCCTGCCAGCAGCGGAATCGCCAGGGCCCCCAGCAGCGCCGCCGCGAACAGGCCCCACTGGGCGCGGATCAGCACGGCCTCGCAGCCCAGCCGGTCGGTGAGCACCCCGGCCGGTCCGCTGACCAGCAGGCTCGGCAGCGCCAGGGTGGCGAAGTGCAAGGCCAGCACCAGGGCGTTGCCGCTGCCGTGCAGGAGGATCCAGCTCTTGGCCGTGAGCCCCGCGAAGGACCCGGCGGTGCTCAGCCCGGAGGCCAGCAGGAACAGGCGGCGCTGGCGATCCAGGCTGAGGCGCCCGCGCCAGCCCGGACGGCCAGGGCTCTCCTGCCCGGGGGAGTGATCCGGAGCCGCCGCGTTCCGCGCTCGCGTACTCAACCGACCGGCTGGCGGGCGGCGCGCGCCTCGCCCACCATCGCCTTCGCCCCCACCACCTCACCGATCAGGTCGTAGGTGTCGGCGGCGGTGATGCGCACCGGCACCAGGGTGCCCGGGGCGGCGCAGAGGCCCCCCTCGCCAGGCATCACCCGCACTTCGCCATCCACCTCCGGAGCGAAGCGGGCACAGCGGCCCAGCATCGCGCCGCTGGAGGGGTTCTCCTGCTCGATCAGCACATCCACGATGCGGCCGACCCAGGCGGCGTTGCGCGCGGCGGCGATCGGCTGCTGCAGGGCCATCAGGCGGTCCTTGCGCTCGGCGGCCACCTCCGCTGGAACTTGATCAGGGAGGTCCGCAGCTGGGGTGCCCTCCTCCGGCGAGAAGGTGAACACGCCGACGTGATCGAACTGCTGCTCGGCCACGAAATCCAGCAGATTCTGGAAGTGCTCCTCCGTCTCGCCGGGAAAACCCACGATGAAGGTGGTGCGCAGCACCGCCTCCGGTAGCTCCTGGCGGATCCTCTGCAGCAGGCCACCGGTCACACCGGCCTGCCAGGGGCGGTTCATCGCCCGCAGCACGTCGGGGTGGCTGTGCTGCAGCGGAAGGTCCAGATAGGGCAGCACGTTGGACACCTCCCGGTAGGCCGCCAGCACCTCGGAGGTGAGGCCGGTGGGGTAGGCGTAGTGCACCCGGATCCAGGGGATCTCCACATCGCCCAGAGCGCGAAGCAGCTCCGCCAGCTGGGGTTTGCCGTAGAGATCGAGGCCGTAGTTGGTGGTGATCTGGCTGATCAGCACCAGCTCCTGCACCCCCTGGGATGCCAGCTGGCGCGCCTCGGCCACAATGCTCTCGATCGGCCGCGAGCGCTGGTCGCCGCGCAGGTGGGGAATGATGCAGAAGGCGCAGCGGTAGTCGCAGCCCTCGGCCACCTTGAGATAGGCCACCGCCTCGCTGGTGGTGCGGTAGCGGGGCAGGTGCTCATCGGCCACGAAGGTGGGCACGGCGCTCACCTGGTTGACGCGCTCGCCCGCCTCCACCCGCTCCAGCACGCTCACGATGTGCTGGTAGTCGCCCGTGCCCACGATCGCCCTGGCCTCCGGCAGGCTCTCGAGCAGTTCCTCCTGGAAGTGCTGGGCCAGGCAGCCGGCAATGATCAGCTCCTTGCCCTGCTCGGCCAGCTCTACCAGGGTGCGCACCGATTCCTCGCGGGCGTCCTGGATGAAGCTGCAGGTGTTGACCACCACCACGGCGGCTTCGCTTTCGTCGGCGCTCACGCCGTAGCCGGCCTGGGCCAGCAGGCCGAGCATGTGCTCGGTATCCACCCGGTTCTTCTCGCAGCCCAGGTGGGCGAAGGCCACCGTGGGTTTCGGCGCCGTCCCGGTGGGAGAGGCCCCCGCTGCCGCCGCGGCGGGCTCGGCCGGGCCCCCGAGGCCGCCGCTGGCGCTCCGGTGGCTGGAGGTCTGGCTCGCGGCTGGCGTCATGCTCCCGGTTCAGGGCCCATGGCCCACCCTATGGAAGCGCCGCCCCCAGCGCCGGCCCCGCTCACGCCGCCTGAGCGCCAACCATTCCCCCTCCGGCACGGACGAACCGGGCGGCGGCTGCGAGAATCGGCGCAGTGCTCCAGCTGCCGTGACCTCGACCCAACTGGCCGACCGCCTCTCCCAGCGCCGCCGCACCGACCCGGGTCGCCGCTGGGTGTGGGTGGCCATGGCGGTGCTCTCCACCATCGGAGCGATCGACACCGGCGCCATCACCCTCAAGCGCTGGGGTCTGCTTGGTCCCCTGCTCTGCCCCGGCGGCGGCGGCGACTGCGACAGGGTGCTCAACAGCCCCTGGGGCAGCCTGTTCGGCCAGCCCCTCTCGCTGTTCGGCTGCCTCGCCTACGCCACTGTGCTGGTGCTGGCCTTGCTGCCGCTGCTGCTGCAGGGGGATGCCCGCCGGGACCTGCTGGCCCGCAGCCGCTGGCTCTTGTTCCTGCTCACCGCCGGCATGGCCGTGTTCAGCGTGGTGCTGATGGCGGTGATGCTGTTCAAGATCAAGGCGCTCTGCCCCTTCTGCATCCTCTCGGCCCTGCTCAGCCTTGGCCTGTTCCTGCTCACCCTGCTCGCCGGTGACTGGGAGGACAAGGGCCAGCTGATCTTCCGGGGGGTGCTCACGGCTCTGCTGGTGGGCATCACCGGCATCGGCTGGGCCACCGCCATGGACCGTCCCGAGGTGGTCACCGGGCCCGGCAGGCCGATCCCGGTGACCTCCGCCAGCTCCCCGGCCGCCACCGCCCTGGCCGACCACCTCACCGCCAAGGGAGCGGTGATGTACTCGGCCTACTGGTGTCCCCATTGCCATGAGCAGAAGGAGCTCTTCGGCAAGGAGGCCACCGCCCGGCTGAAGATTGTTGAATGCGCGCCCGATGGCTACAACAACCAGGCCGAGCTCTGCGCGAGCAAGAAGATCCAGGGCTATCCCTCCTGGGAGATCAACGGCAAGCTCGATTCCGGCGTCAAGCCCCTGGCCCGGCTGGCCGAACTCAGTGGCTACCGGGGCCCCGTTCCCACCCCCTGATCACCCAGCGGCCGCGTGCTGATCGGCTCGCCCCGCCGCTGCAGGCTGTGGCGCCGCCAGAAGGGCTGCGGCGCCGGAGCATCGGTGCGGTAGTGCCCCCCCCGGCTTTCGGCCCGGAACCCTGCTGCCTCGATCAGCAGCTCCGCCAGCACCAGCCGCTGGTGCAGATCCTGAAGGGCCAGCAGGGATGGCCGGCCTGAGCCGGGGATCGTGAGCCGTTCGCCCGGGGCGGGACCGAGGGCGCCGCGCAGCAGGGGATCGGCCTCCACCTGGCCGCGCCGCCGTCGCACCTCCCTCAGGGCCCGGCCCAGTTCCGTGCCGCACCGTTCCACGCCCGCCACCTGCCAGCAAAGCTGGCGCAGGTTGGCGGTCGCCGCCTCGAGGGCAGCCGGATCGGGCCCCTCCACCTCCAGAGGCCGGCTTGTCTCCGCCGGGGCTCCCGGATCGGGGGCGCCCTCGAGCCTGATGCCCCGCAGCCGGCGGGCAAACACCAGGCATTCCATCAGCGAATTGCTGGCCAGGCGATTGGCGCCGTGCACGCCGGTGCAGGCCACCTCTCCCACGGCATAGAGCCCCGGCAGGCTGGTGGCGGCCTCCAGGTCCGTGCCCACGCCCCCCATCCAGTAGTGGGCGGCCGGTGCCACCGGGATCGGGGCCGCGGTGGGCTCCAGCCCGAGAGCTCGGCACCGTCCCAGGATCGTGGGGAACTGCTTCTCCAGCCGTGCCGCCCCCACCGGCCGCAGGTCGAGCCAGAGGTTCGCCACCCCCTGCTCCTGCATGCGGCGGGCCAGGGCTCGGCTCACCTGGTCCCGGGGGGCCAGATCCCCACCGGCCAGCTGGGCCACCGGACTGCCCCCCTGTTGATCGCACAGCCGCGCCCCTTCGCCCCGCACCGCCTCGCTGATCAGGAAATGGGGTGCCCCCGGCAGCATCAGGGCCGTGGGGTGGAACTGCACGAATTCCAGGTCCCGCACCGCCGCCCCCGCCAACCAGGCCATGGCCACCCCGTCGCCGCTGGCCTGGGAGGGGTTGGTGGTGTGGGCGAACAGATGGCCGCCGCCGCCGCAGGCGAGCACCACGGCCCGGGCCCGCAACCAGCGGAGGCTGAGGCCGTCAAGCACCTGCAGGCCGACGCAGCGGCCGCCCTCCACCCACAGCTGCAGGGCGGGCATGCCCTTGCGCTGCACCAGGCCGGGCCGCCGCAGCACCTCCCGTTCCAGGGCGTCCACCAGGGCGCCGCCGGTGCGGTCCTGGGCGTGGAGCACCCGCCTGTGGCTGTGGGCCGCCTCCAGGGTGGTGCTCAGGTCGCCGGCTTCGCGGTCGAAGGCCATGCCCAGCTCCACCAGCCTTGCCACGCAGGCCGGCGCGTCCCGCACCAGCCGCTCCACCGCGTCGGGGTCACACAGGCCGGCGCCGGCCCGCAGGGTGTCGGCGATGTGGCTGTGGAAGCTGTCCTCCGGCCGGGTCACCGCTGCGATGCCCCCCTGGGCCCAGCGGCTGGCGGAGGGCGGTCCATCCTGTTTGCTGAGCAGCAGCACCCGCAGGCCGGCCGGAAGTTCCAGGCAGGTCATCAGTCCGGCGGCTCCGCTGCCCACCACCACCACATCCCACTGGGCAGCCGTTTCCGGAAGCATCACCACGCCGTGCTGCAGGCGAGCCTATGGGACGCGGTGGGCGGCGCCAGCGCGGTGGTCAACCAACGGGCACAAAAAAACCGCCGGACTGCCGGCGGTGGGGGCAAGGCCCGGGGCCTGATCAGCGGTAGACGCCGTCGTTGATGCGATCGAAGCCTTCATTGAGGGCGATCGAGGGGGGGGTCACCGTGAAATTGACCTTGTACTTTTCAAACAGCTCCTTCTGGCGGGCCGTTAGGTCCAGCTTGAGCACGTCGTCCACGCTCTGGTAGGGACCGCCGAGCACGATCTTGCCGGCCAGGGTCGGATACATGCCGGGGTACTGCTGGAAGCGACGGACCGAAGAGTTGTTGAGGTCCACCTTGCCGGCGCTCTCAGCGATCTTGTCGTCCGCCACGTTGCGGAGTTCGGCGGCCATGGCCGCCTGGGGCAGGACCAGGGTCACCAGCAGGCCGGCGAGCACAACGCCACTCATGAGCCAGGCAAGCAGCCGCTTCATCACGACACTCCGTTGCGTAGAGGAAAGGGAACGGGACGGGACCAGCGGCATTGCCGCGATCTGGATCAACGTTACAGAACGTTCCCCTCGCCACCCCCTGGCGGATTCCCGGCTTTAGCAGATCTTCAGATCGGCGACCCGTCCGCTCCGATCAGAACGCTCAGATCAGCCCGCTCAGCTGGGGGGCCAGCAGGGCCGAGGCCAGGAAGAGCCCATCCACCGCCAGGGTGGTGGCCAGGGTGGCCGCAGCGACCCGCCCGCAGGCCCCTCCAAGGTTCCACAGCAGCCTGCAGGCCTGAAGCAGGCCCAGGGCGATGCTGCTGATCAACAGCAGATGGGTCGGCTGGAGCACGGATTCACCGGCCTGGCGCAGCAGCAGCGGCGCCTCCTGCAGGGGGGCGGCCAGCACCTGGGGCCAGAGATCCATCAGCCCGGTGGCCGCGATGGCGGCATCGGTGGCGGCGGTGCCGGCCAGCGAAGCCAGGTAGAAGGCTCCGGCCAGACGCCAGCGGCCGCCCAGGCCAGCCACCGCCAGGGGCAAGGCGAAGGCCTCGATCGGCAGGTGGCAGACGGGATGGACACGAAACCAGCCCCAGAAGAGGCAGCCGGCCAGCCAGCTGCCGCTGAAGCCCACCAGCAGGGGACCGAGGGCCTGGCCGTTGCCGCGGCCGAAGCGCTCCAGCAGCAACCCTGCTGCCACGAGCACCGCCGTGGCCAGGGCGGCGGGCAGGGGCGCCACCCGCACGAGGGGTGCCTGCACGAACACCGGCACAGCCACGAGCAGGGCTGCCACCAGGGGCAACACCAGGGCGGCGGGAAGGGCCAGGGGGCCCACGTCCAGCGAGCGTGAGGGGAGGCTGGCCGTTGTCCCGATCACGTCCCTTGTGAAGAAAGATGGCCAACGTTAAGGGTTTGGGGGCTTGGCCCGTGCCTCCCGCCGCCATAGGGTCGCGCAAGTTCAGGCTCCGCCATGCCCCTGTTGGCCACCGCCGAGGCCCCGAGCCTCGCCGAATCGATCTGGCATGCCCTGGTGCTGGGGGTGGTGCAGGGTCTCACCGAGTTCCTGCCGATCAGCAGCACGGCGCACCTGAAGGTGGTGCCTCTCCTGCTGGGCTGGGGTGATCCGGGTGTGGCGTTCACTGCCGTGATCCAGCTGGGCAGCATCGTGGCGGTGCTCGCCTATTTCCGTTCCGACCTGGCCGCGGTGTTCAAGGGCATCGCCGGCGCCCTGCGGGAGGGCCGCTGGGGCGATCCCTCGGCCCGGCTGGGGGTGGCCATCGGTCTGGGCACGGTCCCGATCGTGCTGGCCGGCATGGCCCTGAAGTTCGGTTTCCCAGGCTATGAGCAATCGGTGTTCCGCAGCGTTCCCTCGATCGCCATCGTTTCGATCGTGATGGCCCTGCTGCTGGCCGTTGCTGAGCTGATCGGTTCCCGCCGCCGTCACCTCGAGGGCGTGCGGCCCCGGGATGGGCTGCTGGTGGGGGTGGCCCAGGCCCTGGCCCTGGTGCCGGGGGTTTCCCGCTCCGGCAGCACCCTCACCGCCTCCCTCTTCGATGGCTGGGACCGGGCGGCGGCCGCCCGCTTCTCGTTCCTGCTCGGCATTCCGGCCATCACCCTGGCCGGCCTGGTGGAGATCAAGGACGCCCTGCACCAATCCAGCAACGGCGGCCTGCTGCCCACGATCGTCGGCGTGGTGGCGGCGGCGGTGGTGTCCTGGCTGGCGATTGCCTGGCTGCTGCGCTTTCTGCAGAACAACAGCACCTGGATCTTCGTGGGCTATCGCCTGCTGTTCGGCCTGGTGCTGCTGATCTGGTTCCGCGACCTGGGCGCCGCCCAGCCCTGAACAACCCCCCAGCAGCGGGCTCCGGGTTTCACACTGGGGGAAGTTGCCCGGCCATCCCGTGTGGAAGGAGCCCTCGGCCGGGATGGCCGCCACCACTGCGCCGTCGGCCGACCCGGCCCAGCCGGCGCGCCAGCCCCAGCCCGCGGTGGTCGCACGGGTGGAGCCTGGATCGATCGGTGAGGAGCTCGGCTTCCAGCCCGGTGACCGGTTGATCCGCATCAACGGGGTCGCCCCGCGCGACCTGATCGACCTCCAGGTGCTGCAGGGCGAGGAGGACCTCACCCTGGAGGTGGAGGATCCCGATGGCACGCTTCACCGGGTCGAGCTGGAGAAGGATCCCGATGAGGGCCTGGGGCTGGCCTTCACCGAGGCCCTCTTCGATGGTCTGCGGCAGTGCAACAACCACTGTCCCTTCTGTTTCATCGATCAGCAGCCCCCCGGCCACCGCGCCAGCCTCTATCTCAAGGACGACGACTACCGCCTCAGCTTTCTTTACGGCTCTTACCTGACCCTGACCAATCTCACCGCCGCCGACTGGCAGCGGATCGAGGACCAGCGCCTCTCGCCGCTGTTCGTGTCGGTCCATGCCACCGATCCGGAGCTGCGCAGCCGGCTGCTGGTCAACCCCCGCGCGGCCCTGCTGCCCGACCAGCTGGTCTGGTTCGCCGAGCGCCGACTTCAGATCCATGCCCAGGTGGTGGTCTGCCCCGGCCTCAACGATGGCAAGGCCCTGGAGCGCACCCTGCGGGACCTGGCCGCCCATGGCGGGGGACCGTGGCCCGCCGTGCTCTCCACCGCCGTGGTTCCGGTGGGGCTCACCCGCTTCCGTCCAGCCGGTGATGGCCTGCGGCCGGTGGAACCCGCCGATGCGGCGGCCGTGATCGCCCGGGTGGAACCCCTGCAGAGTGAGTTCCAGCGGACCATCGGCAGCCGTTTCGCCTGGCTCTCCGATGAGTGGTATCTGATTGCGGGCCAGCCCCTGCCGCCCCGCGCCGCTTACGAAGACCTGCCCCAGCGCGAAAACGGTGTAGGCAGCATCCGCGGCTTCCTGGAGGAGCTCCAGGTCGCCACCCGCCAGTTGCCGGGGCGGCTGGCGGAGCCGCGGCGGTTGGGCTGGGTGGTGGGCAAGGTGGTTGCCGGCGCCCTGACGCCGGTGGTGGAGCGCCTCAACCGGATCGAGGGGCTGGAGCTGATCCTGCATGGCCTGCCGAGCCCCTACTGGGGGCAGGAGCAGGTGGTGACTGGGCTGCTCACCGGTGCTGATCTGCTGCAGGGTGTGGCGGGCCGCGACCTCGGTGACACCCTGCTGTTGCCCCGCGTGATGCTGCGCGAAGGGGAGGATGTGTTTCTCGACGACATGCGTCTGGACACGGTTCGCGGCGCCCTGCCGGTGCCTGTGCAGCTGATCGGAGGGGCGGCCGATCTGGTGGCCGCCTGCCTCGGTTCCCGCCTGGAGGATGCCTAAGCTCCGTGGGCATTCACCGCTTCCGTCTTGCGGCGCTTCCACCTGCTTCTCGCCCCCCTGACGGTGGTGACTGCCCTTGGCTCTCCGGCTGGTGCTGGCCCCGCTGGGCCGCAGCCCCTGGCGGCGCCCCTACAGGTGAGCATGCCCGCCGAGGCCCCCGGCCCGGCCGCTGCGTCTGGCACGGTGCGTCCGGCGGCCCCCGTCACGGTTCCCTCCGCCTCTGCCCCGCCCCGCAAGCCGAGCCGCTCCGGTGCCGCTGCCCTGGCCCAGCCCTACCCCCTGGCTCCGGCCCTCAAGGGCAACCGCCCGAAAGCCGATCCTACGGTCGTCGCGCCGGCCGCCCGAGTCCTCCCCCCTGAGCTGCAGGACCTGGTGGCACCACCCTCCCTGGGGCTGCCGGACCAGCCCCGCCAGGTGCGCATCAACCAACTGCGGCCGCTGAGCTTTCAGCAGTCCCAGATCCTGGCGGAGGTCAACAACCCCGAGCTCAAGGCAATCGCCAGCCAGGTCGAGCAGGCTCAGTCCAATCTGCGCGCCAAGATCGCCCTCTGGTACCCCCAGCTCGCCCTCAACGCCGGCACGTTGCCCACCTACACCGGCGGCCAGCAGTACAGCTCCGGATTCACCGGCACTGGCCAGCCGATCGGCAACACGATCACCAGCATCTGGCGCATGCAGGCCACCCTGCAGGCCAGCTGGGCCTTGATCGATCCCACCCGCACCCCTCAGATCTCCCTGGCCCGCGACCAGTTCGAGAAGGCCAAGAACCAGTACCTGATCGGGCTGCGGGATCTGCGCCTGCAGGCAGCTCTCGCCTATTTCGACCTCCAGACCGCCGATGACCAGGTGCGCATCGGCCAGGAATCGGTACGGGCCTCGTTGGTGAGCCTGCGGGATGCCCGGGCCCGCTTCCAGGCCGGCGTGGCCACCAAGCTGGAGGTGCTTGAGGCCGAAACCCAGCTGGCCCGCGATGAGCAGCTGCTCACCAACGCCCTCGCTCTGCAGGCGGTGGCCCGCCGTTCCTTGGCCTCCCTGCTCGATCTGCCCCAGGACGTCACCCCCACCGCCGCCGACCCGGCCCGGGTGATCGGCACCTGGCTGCCCTCGCTGCAGGAGAGCATCGTGGCCGCTTACACCTTCCGCGAGGAGCTCGACCAGCTGCTGCTGGACATCTCAATCGCCAACAGCAGCGCCAATGCCGAGCTCGGCCGCGTGCAGCCCTTCCTCAAGATTGTCAACAACCTCGGGGTGGGCCGCTCCTCCGGCTACGACTTCTCCTCCCAGGTGGTTCCGCCGATCACCGGCTGGAACACCGACAACTCCGTGGGGCTCAACCTCAACTGGACGATCTACGACGGCGGTGCCGCCCGGGCCAGCTACCGCCAGGAGAAGCAGCGGGCCGAGGAGAACCGTTACCGCTTCGCCCAGAAACGGGACACGATCCGCCAGGACGTGGAAATCAGCTTCTACGAACTCGAGAAGAACAACCGCAACATCCTCACCACGTCCCGTGAGGTGATCTCGGCCCGCGAATCGCTGCGCCTTTCCCGCCTCCGCTTCCAGGCCGGCGTCACGACCCAGCGCGAGGTGGTCGACACCCAGCGTGACCTCACCCAGGCCGAGGTGCGCTACTCCAACGCCATCTCCGACTACAACAAGCGCCTGGTGGAGCTCACCCGCCGCACCGGCCTCGACAAGGTCGCCACCTGCCAGCCCGCCCAGCTTCCGCCCAACAAGCCGGTGGTCGTCGGCGCGAGCGATGTGCCGGTCGAGCCCCTCCCCCTTCTGCCCGCCTGCCCGGCCTCCTACACCCGTTCTGCCCCGGCCACGCCCCGCTCCTGACGCCGTGGTCGCCGCCTCCCCGCATCGCACCGGCCGGCACCCTGGGCTCTCCCTGGTCGGCACCCTGCGGCTGGGCCTGTTTCAGGCCTGTCTGGGCTGCCTGGCGGTGATCTTCTCCGGCCTGCTCAACCGGGTGATGCTCAGTGAACTGGGCTATCCCGGTCTGTTGGTGGGCTTCGCCCTGGCCTGCGAACAGTTCGTCGCCCCCGCCCGGGTGTTGTTCGGTCAGATCTCCGATGCCCATCCCCTCGCCCGGCGCCACCGGGTGCCCTACGTGCTGATCGGAACCGCCCTGTTCTGCACCCTGGCGGTGCTGTCGGTGCCGCTGATCTTCCGGGTTGCGGCCCAGCTCCGGGTTGGCAGCCAGCCCATGCTCACCCTGGCGATCGCGGCCCTCTGCGGATTGTTTGCCCTCTATGGCCTGGCCATCTCCCTGGCCGCCACGCCCTACCTGGCTCTGGTGATCGACCGCACCTCCGAGGCCGAGCGGCCCCGGGCCGTTGGCATCATCTGGTGTCTGCTCACCGTGGGCATCGTGATCGGCGCGGTGCTGATCAGCGTGAACCTGCGCTCCCTCGATGGCATCACCGATCCGGCGGCTCTGGAGCCGGTTCTCACCGCCTTCATGCTGCGGGTGTCCCTGGCGGTCTTCGCCCTCACGGTGGTGGCCACCTGGGGCATGGAACCGGCCACCGCCGTGCCCATGGGGCCCGCAGCGGGACAGCAGCGGGAGGATGGGGTCACCCTGGCTCAGGCCTGGCGCCTGATCCGCTCCAGCCCCCAGGTGCTGATCTTCTTCAGTTTCCTGATCCTGTTCACCCTGGCGTTGTTCCTGCAGGATCCGGTGCTGGAGAGCTACGGCGCCCAGGTTTTCGGCATGCCGATCGCCGCCACCGCCCAGCTCAATGCCTTCTGGGGCGTGGGCACCCTGGTGGGCCTTCTGGTGGCTGGACTGCTGATCGTGCCGCGTCTGGGCAAGCTGGGCGCGGCCCGGCTCGGCGGCCGCTTGATCGCCGCCTCGCTGTTGATGCTCCTGCTTTGCGGTCTCACCGCCAGCATTCCCCTGCTCAAGCTCGTGATGGCCCTGTTTGGCCTCGCGGCTGGGATCGGCACCAACAGCGCCCTCTGCCTGATGCTGGACCTCACCCTGCCGGAGGTCGCGGGCACGTTTGTGGGGGTCTGGGGTCTGGCCCAGGCTCTCTCCCGGGCCCTCGGCAAGGTGATCGGCGGCGGTCTGCTCGATCTGGGCCGTTTGTTGTCGGGCGTTGGCGGCAACGCCGAGGCTGCCTACCCGGCCTTCGCCTTGGTGCTGGCGGTTGAGTTTGTTGTGGCCATGGCGGCCCTGGTGCTCCTGGAGCGCGTGAATGTGCACCAGTTCCGCGAGGATACGGGCCGCAGCCTGCAGCAGGTGCTCATGGCCGAGTCCCTATGAGTGGATCCCCATCCCCCGCGGCCAGCCCCACGGCCTTTCAGCTGGATCCGGCGTTTGAGGCCTTGCTCGATCGGGTGGGGGAGCGCCAGCGCGCCGACTTCGGCCACATGGCCTCCAGCGTCAAGGCCGACGGGTCCCTGATCACCGCCTGCGACCGCTGGAGTGACGCCACCCTGGTGGCGGGTCTGGCCGACCTGTTCCCCGAGGAGGGTGTGCTCAGCGAGGAGGGCAGCCAGGCGGTGCCCCCCACCCCGGCCTACTGGGTGGTGGATCCTCTCGATGGCACCACCAACTTCGCCGCCGGCATTCCCTACTGGGCCATCTCGCTGGCGCGCTTCGAGCAGGGCCGCCCGGTGCTGGCGGTGCTGGATGTGCCGCCCCTGCGTCAGCGCATCGTGGCGGTGCGCGGTCAGGGGGCCTGGCGTAACGGCAAACCCCTGCAACCTCCCTCTCGGCACAGCCCGCAGGTGGGCTGCGCCTCCCTGTGCAGCCGTTCGATCGGTGTGTTGCAGAAGCTGCCGGACCGGCGTTTTCCCGGCAAGATCCGGCTGCTCGGCGTGGCCAGTCTTAATCTGGTGAGCGTGGCCATGGGGCAGACCGTGGCCGCTCTGGAGGCCACCCCCAAGATCTGGGACCTGGCCGCCTCCTGGTTGGTGCTGAGCGAACTGAACTGTTCCCTGCGCTGGTTGCAGCAGAGCCCCGAGGCCATCGCCCCCGGCACCGATCTGGCCCAGACCGATTTTCCGGTGCTGGTGGCGGACCGGCCGGAAACCTTGGAGCGGTTCATGCCCTGGGCCGATGCCCTGGTGCCCCAGGACAGGCCCTGACGCCGCAAGGCTGAGCATCCCCGCCTCCTGCCGCTGGCTTGGTTCCAGCAGGGTGTGGGTTCGCCGCGGGACGAGATCAAAGGGCCTCAGCTTCCATGGGAGGCCTGCCGCAGCGGCGGGGATGCACGCTGGCGGCGCTTGCGCAGGTTTCGATCGGCCCGGGAGGCCAGTTGAGCACCACGATCCGCTCATGCCGGCTGCCGCAGCTCCATGCCCTGATGGGCCCGAGGCGAACAAGCGTCTCGGTGTCTGGTCTGCCGAGAGGGCTGCGTCGTCAGGCCGGGTGGCCTGTTCCAGCTCCCGCATCGCGCCCTGGTCTCCGACCATGCCTTGGCATGAGCCATCCAAGTGGAATGGCCAGCTGTTTTCTCCCCCCATCGCCCCTCAGCGAACCAGGGGGTCTTGCGAGGAAGGGGGGAGGTGGTGTTATGGTGTTGGACTGCGCGGGAAACCGTGCGGCCGGGATCCCTGAGAAGGGAGAGCGGATCGATGAACTGCTAGGTTCATCGAGGTCAACGGGAAGCGGCGAGAGCTGCAAGCGTGGACCGGACCGACAACGAAGGGGCGAGAGCCTCCGATGTTGTAGGTTGCTTCTGTCGCTGCGAGGCGACGCGCCGAGGCTCCCTGAGAGGGGAGAGGAGGCAGCACCTGGACAACCAAAAAGTTTAGGAACTGACGCTTCTGCTGCGTTGGCTGCCTGA
>JBILUS010000048.1:0-11471 GCA_044370835.1 Cyanobium sp.
CCCTGGCGCAGCTCAAGGCCACCGCCGTGGTCTGTGGCGATGCGCTCGGCGATCGCCAGGCCCAGGCCGCAGTGGCCCTGGCCGCCGCGGGAGGGATCGAGCCGCTGAAACGGTTCGAGGGCCCACGTCCAGGCGGAGGCGGGGATGCCGGGGCCGTGGTCCCACAGGGTGATCGTGAAACCCGTGGCACCGTCACCCCGCAGCTCAAGGCCCAGCGGCGGGGCGCCATGGGCCAGGGCGTTGTCCAGCAAGTTGGCGACCGCCCGCGCCAGGGCCGTGGGCCGCACCCGCCGCTCCAGAGGCTCCAGATCCAGCTCGAGGGGCACCGCAGCGGCGGCGGCGGCCACCTCCGCCAGCAGGGCCGCGAGGGGCACCACCACCGCCGGCTCGGCCTGATCCAGCCCGGCATAGCGCAGGAACTGGCTGGTGATCCGCTCCAGGGCGGCCAGATCGGCGAGGCTGCGGCGGCAGTCGTCGGCGGCCAGCCCAGCGGCCGGGGCCAGATCCAACCGCAGCCGCAGCCTGGTGAGGGGCGAGCGCAGGTCGTGGGCGATGCCGGCCAGCATCGTGGCCTGCTCGCGGCCGGCCCGATCCAGCCGCTCCACCATCGCGTTGAACCGATCGGTGAGGCGGCGAACCGCCTGCGAACCCTCCGGGGGCACCACCACCGGAAGCCCGGGCTGCAGGTTCACCCCGGCGAGGGCCTGCTCCAGCCGCCGCAGCGGCCGCTGCACCTCCTGGCTGAGGTGGAGCAGACCTGAGCCCAGGCCCCCCACCCCAAGGGCCAGGGCCAGCAGCAGGGGGTCCGGCGGCCAGCCCGGCAGGGGGGGCAGGGGGGCGAACAACCACACGGCCTCCAGGGGGGAGGCCATCGCGACCCACACCCCCCGCGGCCCCTGCCGGGCGGGACGCACCGCCGGGCAACGGTCGAGGCGGCGGCAGAGGCTCCGCTGCAGGGCCAGGGCCTGGCGCTGCAGCAGGGGATCGACCGAGCCGGACCGGCGCTCAGGGGCCGCCGCGGCCGGCCGGGCCTCGGGGTCGGACCCCACCGCCAGCCGCAGCCCGCCGATGGCGGCCAGGGTGGCAGGCGTGAATCGCTCCAGGGCCACCTCGCCGAGCACCAGCTGGGCCGCCACCGCGCCGCTCAGCTGCTGCTCCCGCTGGGCCGCCAGGCGCCGCCCCACCAGCAGCTCAAGCAGCAACAGGGCCAGGGCCGAAAACCCCAGGCCCGCCAGGCCATAGGCCGCGAGGCGGCGCCAGCGGCCCCCCGCCTCAGGCGCCATGGGGCGTCCCATCGGGCACGAACACGTAGCCGTAGCCCCACACGGTCTGCACGTAGCGGGGCCGGCCGGGGTCGGGTTCGATCAGCCGCCGCAGCCGCGACACCTGCACATCCATGCTGCGTCCGTCGGTATCGCTGTCGGGGCCGCGGGCCAGCTCGATCAGCCGCTCGCGGGAGAGGGGCCGGTGGGGATGGGCCGCGAAGGCGGCCAGCAGGGCGTACTCGCCGGCGGTGATCGACACGGAAGCTCCGGCCCGCTCCAGCTGGCGGCGGGCCAGATCCAGCAGGCAATCGCCGAAGCGGAGCGGCTGGGCCTCAGGCTGGGGCGAGCCGGGCGGCAGGGGGGTACGACGCCGCAGCACCGCCTCGATCCGAGCGGTGAGCTCCCGTGGCAGGAAGGGCTTGGCCAGGTAGTCGTCGGCCCCCTGCTCCAGGCCGATGATCCGATCCACCCCGTCGGCCCGGGCCGAGAGCAGCAGCACCGGCAGGTCGTCGCCGGCGTCCCGCAGGCGGCGCAGCAGGGTGAGGCCATCACTGCCGGGCAGCATCAGGTCGAGCACCAGCAGATCCGGCCGTTCGCCGCCAAGCCGGCCCTCCAGCCGGGAGGTGAGCTGGGCCCCGTCGGCGAGGGTGCGCACCGCATAGCCCTGGTCCCCGAGGTAGGTGGCGAGCATGGCGCGCAGTTCAGGGTCGTCATCGACGACCCAGATGCGGTGCGGTCGCGCCACGGCCTCAGGGCTCGACGGTCTTGCGATCGGCCACGACCCGCACCCGCTTGGTGGCGGTCACCACGCCGCGGGGGTGAACCAGAAGCAGGGCCCAGGTCTGCACGCCGGGGGTGAGCGGAGCTCGCACGGTCTTGAAGATGCCGCCGCCGCCGAGGGCGCCGAGCTCCAGGGAGGGGCTCTCCATCGCCGCCACCTGGGCCGGCGTCACCGCCGCGACGCCGCCGGCCACCAGGGCGCCATCGAGGGGCTCATCCACGATCAGGTCCACGTCGTAGCGCTGGCCCGTGAGCACCACATCGGGGATCTGCACCACCACCGGCACGGGCTTCTCGCCACTGCGCAGCAGGGACGACTCGGTGAGCAGGGTCTGGCCGCTGAGGTGGCGGCCATCGCTGGCGAGGGTCAGGGTCTGCTGGGCATCGAGGCGATAGCTGGCGCCGTCCTGAAGGCGGGTGCCGGTGGTGGCGATGGTCACCGTGGGCTGGCCATCGGTGAGCGGGGCTCCGGCCTTCACCTGCCACTGCACATCGGGGAACTGCTGGCGCAGGATCGAACGGCGCTGGCGCAGCTCGGCCGGATCAAGCCCCGGACCGGCCTGCACCAAGGCAGCCAGGGGGGCATCCTCGCGGGCATTGAGGGCCTGCTCCAGGGCCTGCAGCAGCTCCGGCGTCGGTGCACCGGCCCGGGCCGCAGCACCGGTGAATGCCGCACCCAGGCCTGTGAACAGCACCCCGATCAGCAGGGCAGGAAACGGGCGGGGACGGCGCATCGGGCTGGCTCGGGCAGACGGGGAAACGGAACGCGGCGGGCGGCCGGCGCACGGCCGGGAGTTCACCGGGGGAGGCTTTTAAGTTAGGCGCGCTCCCCCCCGCCGCCCATGCCCACGCTCCTGATCGCCGCCAGCGGCACGGGTGGCCACCTCTTCCCCGCCCTGGCCGTGGCCGAAGCCCTGCCTGCGGATTGGCGGGTCCACTGGGTGGGGGTGCCGGACCGGCTGGAAACAACCCTGGTGCCGAGCCGCTTCCCGCTCCACACGGTCCGGGCCGGCGGCCTGCAGGGCCGGGGGCTGCGCAAGCTCACCAACCTGGCCCAGCTGGTGCTGGCGGCCCGGCCGATCCGGCGGCTGATCCGCCGCGAAGGGGTGGACGTGGTGTTCAGCAGCGGCGGTTACATCGCGGCTCCGGCCATCCTGGCGGCGCGCTGGTGCGGCGTGCCGGTGGTGCTGCACGAAAGCAACGCGGTGCCCGGCAAGGTGACCCGGCTGCTGGGGCGCTCCTGCACCCATGTGGCCGTGGGGCTGGCGGAGGCTGCCGAGCGCCTGCCCCAGGGCCATCCCCTGGTCACCGGCACCCCAGTGCGGCAGGCCTTCCTGGAGGCCGCCCCCCTGCCCGGCTGGGTACCGGCCGGCAACGGACCGCTGGTGCTCGTGATGGGCGGCAGCCAGGGCGCCGTGGGCCTCAACCGGATGGTGCGTCCCCTCATCACGCAGCTGGCCGATGCCGGCTGCCGGGTGGTGCACCTCACCGGCAGCAACGATCCCGAAGCCGGCCGGCTGCAGCGGCCGGAGGTGGTGGAACGGCCCTTCAGTGATGAATTGCCAGGCCTGCTCCAGCACGCCGATCTCGCCATCAGCCGGGCCGGGGCGGGCAGCCTCAGCGAGCTGGCCGTCTGCGGCACCCCCGCCATCCTGGTGCCCTATCCGGCCGCCGCCGACCGCCACCAGGATGCCAATGCCGCCGCCGCCGCCGCCCTCGGAGCAGCCGTGATCGTGTGGCAGCACGAACCCGGCGACGCGGCCCTGGCCCAGGCGGTCTGGCGCCTGCTCGGCCCGCGGCTGCGGGGCGCCGACCCGGCGGCCGATCCGCTGCTGACGCTGCGCTCGGGCATGGAACGGCTGGCCGTGCGCGATGCCGACCGGCGCCTGGCGGGGTTGATCACGGCTCTGGTGCGCCCGGCGGGGCGGCTTCCTGCCGCAGGGCCTTGAGCAGCCGGCGGTTGCCGCGGCGATCCAGCAGGGCGATCCGCAGCCAGCCCTCGCCCAGGCCCTCGAAGGAGCGGCAATCGCGCAGCAGGATGCGGTGGCGGCCCTCCAGGGCCAGACGCAGCGGCTCGAGCGAGCGGGGCTGGCCCGAGGCGACGCCGCGCACCAGCAGGAAATTGGTGGCGGAGGGGAGCGGCTCGATCCCCTGCAGCTGCCGCAGCTTGTCCGCCAGCCAGGGGCCCTCGCCCGCCACCCACCCCTGCACCCTCGCCAGCCAGCCCTCCAGGGCGCGGCGATCGCCGAGCAGGGTCTGCCCCGCCAAGGCCGCCAGACCGTTGACGGGCCAGGGATCGCGCCAGGCCGCCCAGCGGGCCAGCCGCTGCGGATCGGCCAGGGCATAGCCCAGCCGCAGGCCGGCGATGGCGAACAGCTTGGTGAGGCTGCGGATCACCACCAGGTTGGGGTGATCGGCCAGCAGCGGGATCAGCGACTGCGCCTCGCCGCCGCTCACCAGGGGCAGAAACGCTTCATCGACGATCACCAGGGCGAAGCGCGCCAGCAGCGGCTCCAGCGAGGCACGGCTCCAGAGCTGGCCGGTGGGGTTGTGGGGGTTGGTGATCCAGAGGCTGCCGGCCGGAGTGTCGGGAAAGGCCAAGGGGACATCGGCGCTGAGGGGGAAGCTCTGGGGGAAAGCCCCCTCCCAGTGCAGCGGCAACGGCAGGGCCCGCCAGGAGCCGCCCCAGCAGGCGAGGGCGCGGCGGTAATCGGCGAAGCCGGGGCTGGGCAGCAGGCTCAGCCCCGTGGCGGCCGCGTCGCGGGCAGCCCAGGTGAACAGTTCGGCGGCGCCGTTGCCGGGCAGCACCGAGGCTGGATCCAGGCCGTGGTGGCGGGCGATGGCCTGCCGCAGGGCGCTGTAGTCGCGGTCGGGGTAATCCCGCAGCGCCGCCAGGGAGGCGCCGAAGCCGGCGAGTCCGCCCCCGAGGGCGCCCCGCAGGCGGCGGCGCAGGGCCGCGGGGGGCCCGAAGGGCACCAGGGAGGCACTGGCCTCGAGCAGGTCGTCGGGGCGGCAGCCCAGGCGGCGGGCGATGGCGAGGCGATTGCCGCCGTGGGGGGCGGGGGCTGCCGGCAACCCGGCCATCGGGGGCGAGGTCCGCTGGAGCACCACAGCTACCACGCAAACCCGGCCGGGGGCTGCCGGCGGGGCCCGGAATCGGCCAGCCTGGGGGAACTCCGCCGCTGCCGCCCGGTGCCCTCCTCCCCGCTGCAACCGGTGATCGCCGCGATCGGGGAGGTGCTGCTGGGCAAGGAGCACCAGGTGCGGCTGGCCCTGGCCTGTCTGCTGGCCCGCGGCCACCTGCTGATCGAGGACCTGCCGGGGGTGGGCAAAACCACCCTGGCCGAAGCCCTGGCCCGCAGCTTCGGGCTGGAGTTTCGGCGGGTGAGCTTCACCAGCGACCTGCTGCCGGCCGACCTCACCGGCCTGAATGTGCTGGATCAGGCCCGGCTGGCCTTTCAGTTCCAGCCGGGGCCCCTGTTCAGCCAGGTGCTGCTGGCCGATGAGATCAACCGCGCCAGTCCCCGCACCCAGAGCGCCCTGCTGGAGGCGATGGCGGCGGGCCGGGTGAGCGTGGATGGCGTCAGCCACCCGCTGCCCGAACCGTTCCTGGTGATCGCCACCCAGAACGGGCTGGAGCAGGAGGGCACCAACCCCCTGCCCGAATCCCAGCTCGACCGCTTCCTGATGCGGCTCAGCCTCGGCTTTCCGGAGCGGCCGGCGGAGCGGGCCCTGCTGGAGGGGCAGGCCCTGCGCCCGGAGGCGATCGGCCACCAGCTCAGCGCCGCTGACCTGCTGGCCCTGCAGGCGCGGGCCGCCCGTCAGCACTGCGGCCCAGCCCTGCTCGATTACGTGCTCGACCTGCTGGCCACCAGCCGCAGCGGCCAGGGCGATGGCCTGCCCCTCTCGCCCCGGGCCGGCCTGGGCCTGGTGGCGGCCGCCCGGGCCTGGTCGCTGCTCGAGGGCCGCGACCACGTGATCCCGGACGACGTGCAGGCGGTGCTGGAGGCGGTGTGCGAACACCGGCTCGATGGCGGCCGCGGCGGTCCGGCGGGGTTCCGCAGCCGCCAGCTCCAGACCGGCGTGTCCCCCCTGCGATGAACCTCGGCCGGCCCCAGCAGGGGGAGCCCCTGAAGCTGGGGATGCGCAACCTCTACATCGTGCCCAGCCGCTTCGGGTTCCTCTGGCTGGGGGGGATGCTGCTGCTGCAGGTGGTGGCGATCCAGCTGCAGAGCAACGGCCCGTTGCTGCTCAGCTTCCTGATGCTGGGGCTGTTCCTGCTCACCCTCCATCTCACCCACTTCAACCTCCAGGGGGTGGAGCTGCGCTGCGGCGATCCGGCGCCGACCTTCGCGGGCCAGCCGGCGGCCTACCCCGTGGAGATCCGCATCCCGGAGCGCTGCGAAGGGCTGCGGCTGCGGCTGGGCAACGCCGAACCGGATGCCCCCCGCAGCCTCCCGGCCGGCCTGCACCGGCTGAACGTGAGCTGGAGCCCCGGCCAGCGCGGCCGCCAGCGACCCGGCCGCCTGCGGCTGTTCACCACCGCGCCCCTGGGGCTCTTTCTGTGCTGGACCCGCTGGGATCCGCCGCGCCCCCAGCTGGTGCTGCCGGCGCCCCAGCGGGGACCGGTGGGGCGGGCGGAGGCCCCCGCCGATCCCGAAGCGGCCGGGGGCGGCGGGCCGAGCCGGCGGGAGGGCGCAGACACCTGGCAGGACCTCCGCCCCCACCGGCCGGAGGATGGGGCGGGCCGGCTGGCCTGGAAGCTGCTGGCCCGGGGCCGGGGGGCCCATGCCAAACGCTTCAGCGATCCCCGCCCGGAGAACACCCTGCTCACCGCCGCCGCCGGCGTTCCGCTGGAGCGGGCCCTGGAGCACCTGTGCGAGGCGATCCTGCGGCTCCATGGCGAAGGGGCCAGCTATGGGCTGGTGTTGGGCAACCGGGTGATCCCCCCGGGCCGCGGCCGTCCCCAGCGCGACCGCTGCCTGGAGCTGCTCGCCCTCACCCCCGCCGCAGCCGGCGAGGCGGCGCAAGCATGAACGCCGCCGCGGTAAGGCTGCAATGGCTCGCCCAGGGGCTGCTGGGGGTGGGGCTGCTGGGCCTGCAACCGGCCCTGTTGCTGAGCTGGCTGGCCTTCGGTCTCACCCTGCTGGCGGCCCTCAAGCTGCTCGAAGCAAGGCGGCTGGGGGAACGGCGGCTGGTGGCCCTGCTCCAGCTGGTCTGCGCCGGCCTGCTGGGGGCGCTCCAGCCGGACCTGGCCCCGAGCCTGCTGCAGCTGCTGGCGGTGCTTGTGGCCCTGGCGGGGCTGCTGGCCCTGGAAACCGGCGAAGGACCCAACTGGTCGCTGCTGCTGCGCCGCAGCCTGCAGGTGGTGGCCGCGGCCCTGCCGATGGCCCTGGCCCTGTTCCTGCTGCTGCCGCGGCTGGAGCCCTTCGCCGCCCTGCCGGGGCTGGGCGGGGGCGGGGCGGTGACCGGCCTCAACCCGGACCTGGCCCCGGGAAGCATCGCCTCCCTGGTGGCCAGCGACGCGGCCGCGGCCCGGGTGGTGTTCGGAGCGGGGGGTCCCCCGGCCGAGCCACAGCGCTACTGGCGGGTGCTGGTGCACGAGGGCTTCGATGGCGAGCGCTGGACCGCCAGAGCCGCCGCCCCGACCGCCGGAGCCCCCGATGGAGACCCGGCCGGAGACCCGGCCGGGGCCGGGCCCCCCGCGGGCGGCGAGACGCCCCTCGCTCCGGTGCCGGGCGGTGCCACTGAGCTGTGGCTGAGCGAGCCCAGCGGCCTCACGCCGGTGCCGTGGGGGGGGAGCGGCCAGCCCCTGGGGCCGGAGCTGCGGGTGAACCGGCGCGGCGAGCTGCGGCACAAGGGCTCCCCGGCCCAGCGGCGGATGTACCTACTGCGGCAGGCCGGGGGCCCCGGCCTGAGCACCGCCGCCTGGCAGCGGCAGCCGCCGACCGGGCTGGATCTGGCGCTGCCGCGGGGGGCCAACCCACGGCTTGAGGCCCTCGCCGCCGGCTGGCAGCGGCAGCCCACGGCGGCCCTGCGGCTGGCGGCGGCGGAAACCTGGTTCCGCGCCCAGCCCTTCCGCTACACGCGGCAGCCGGGCAGCCTGCCGGCGAGGGCCCCGCTGGATGCCTTCCTGTTTGAGCGGCGCCAGGGCTTCTGCGGCCACTACGCCAGCGCCTTCTCGGCCCTGATGCGGGCCGCCGGGGTGCCGGCGCGGGTGGTGAGCGGCTATCGCGGCGGCGACTGGGTGCAGCCCCTCTCGGGGCCGGCCTACCTCGACATCCGCCAGAACGATGCCCATGCCTGGAGCGAGGTGTGGCTGGAGGAGGAGGGCTGGCGG
This sequence comes from Cyanobium sp., assembly GCA_044370835.1. Taxonomy (GTDB): domain Bacteria; phylum Cyanobacteriota; class Cyanobacteriia; order PCC-6307; family Cyanobiaceae; genus Cyanobium. The sequence goes on from JBILUS010000048.1 coordinate 8,386, forward strand.
CGGGTGGATCCCACCGCCTGGGTGCCCAGCGCCGCGGCTGCCGCTCTCGCGCCCAGCCGGTTCGGTCCGGCGCTGTGGCTGGTGCGGCAGTGGTGGGGGCTCGATCTGGCCTGGGGACGGTGGTGGATGGGGTTCGACCGCAGCCGCCAGGAGGCCCTGCTGAACCGGCTGCTGGGGGGGCACCCGGAGCTGGTGGGGGTGCTGGTGGTGGGGGCGGTGGCCCTGGGCCTGGCGGGCGGCCTGGCGGGCCTGAACGGGCTGCGGCACCGGTCCGGGGGCGACGGGCCGCGCCGGGAGCTGGAGCGCACCCTGCGCAGCCTGGCCCGCCACGGGCTGGAACCGGGTCCCGGCGAAACCCTGCGCCAGTGGGGCGGCCGGCTGGAGGAGCGCGATCCAGCGCTGGCAGCCGCGCTGCGGGCCTTCGGCGAGCCCTACGAGCGCTGGCGCCATGGTCCCGGCGCACGGGACCGCCGCAGCGCCCGCCAACAGGCCGCCGCGCTGCGGATCCAGCGCCGCCGGCTCGAGCAGCTGCTGCGCCGACAGGCCACCCGACAGCCGGCACGCCGGCCCGCCCCCTGATGCGGGGTGGACCGGCTGGGGCTACAACGGAACCGCCGCCGCCGCCCGCCCCGATGGACGCTCTCACCGGCACCACCCCCAAGGGGCTGAACCGTCCGCAGCCCCGAGGACCTGGGGCGCTCCCCGCGCTGGGGGCCGGCCTGGTGTCCATGGCACTGGTGGGGCTGGCAGCCACCCGAGCCTCCGCGGCGCCGGGAGCGGATCTGATGCGGCTGCTGGAGCGCCGCAACTGCCCGGGCTGCCAGCTGCAGGATGCCGATCTGGTGCACGCCGATCTGCGCGATGCCGACCTGCGCCGGGCCCGGCTGCAGCGGGCCAACCTGGGCCAGGCCCGGCTGGATGGCGCCCAGCTGCAGGGCGCCGACCTGCGCTTCACCAGCCTCCAGGGCGCCTCCCTGCGCGGCGCCGACCTGCGCGGTGCCCTGCTGGAGGGCACCGACCTGCGCCGCAGCGACCTCAGCGCCGCCCTGCTTGATCCCGGCGCCCTCTCCCGCAGCCACTGGGAGCAGGCGATCGGCCTGGCGCCCAGCCAGCTGAGCTACGCCCAGCTCCACAACGCCGGGGTCCGCTCCGCCGCGGAGGGCCGTTACCCCGAGGCCGAGGGCTTCTTCGGGGAGGCGATCCTGCGGCAGCCGGAGGCGGCGGTGAGCTGGGTGGCGCGCGGCATCAGCCGCCAGGAGCAGGGCAAGAGCGATCTGGCCGCCCAGGACCTCAACCGCGCCGCAACCCTGCTGGAGCAGACCGGCGACCCGCAGCAGGCCCAGCAACTGCGCCAGGCCGCCACCACCCTGGTGAAGCCGGAGAACAAACCCCGGGGCGGCAACGGCCTGGGCGGCCAGCTGCTGGGGGGCGCCGCCTCGATGGCTTCGGCCCTGGCCCCGCTGGCCCTGAAATTCCTGGTGCCCCTGGCCTTCTGAGCCACGCCGAGCGGCCAGCGACTGCTGGCTCAGTAGGGCGACTGGCCGCTGCTGGTGCCGAGGAAGCGGCGGGTGTCGCGGCTGCCGGGCTGGAAGCCATAACCCCAGGTGCCGCCCTGGGTGTCATCGATGATGCGGGGGGTGACCATGATCACGAGTTCACGTTTGCGACGGCTGCCTGCGGTATCTCGGAAAAATTGTCCAACAATAGGAATATCGCCAAGAATGGGCCACTTGCTAACAACTTGCGCATCGAGATCGGAAATAACCCCGGTCAAAATTAGGGTTTGCCCATCGCGAACTCTTGCGCTTCCCGTATCTAAGCTGCGGATGGAAAGAATATCGACTGGCCCGCAATTGGGGATAGGCAACGTTCTCGTTGTGGCAGAGATGGTTGGAGTCATCGAGAAAGTGACGAATCCGTTATCGTCGATCTTGTTGACGCGCGCGCCAAAAGAGAGGCCGGCTACGGTAAAGGTTGGCTGGCAGCTGTTAGGAGCTCCATTCTGGCCGGGGACCACCACGTAGCTGGTTATGACTTGCTCACCAACAGTCACGAAGGCCTCGTTCGCCTTAGTACGCCCGACAAGACCCGAGGCCGCAGCCGAACCGGCCGTAGAACCACCAGATCCACCAGGCTGTCCACCGACCAGACCCTGATTGATCACTGATTGCTCCGCCCCTTCGCGAAGAACTTCAGGGTTATCAGTCAAAATCAGAGTAGGGCTTGCTAGCACTTTGGTACTGCGCGACTCAATCGAGGCTCTTACAAAATCAAAGAAAGTGTCTTTTGGATAGGCTGCACCAGGATTGACCGGAGCTGCCGCTAGAGGATTTATCGGATCTCTGGCGACCGTAGTACAATTGCCAGCTGCATCACATTTGATCTCAGGGCGAACCGGCTTCGCACTTGAAGCTCCACCACTTAGAATATCAAATTGGTCACCCCTTGGAGACAGAAGCCCGCCAAAAGCCCCAAGAAGTTGCCCCCGGTCATTAACAATAAAGTTGTTACCATAGCGCAAAGCAAAGCTGTTTTCAATAGCAGTATCATTATCTAGAGTCACATCCAGAATCTTCACCGAAAGAGCTACCTGGCGCTGGCGTAGATCGAGCTGCCGCAGATAGGTTTCCGCTACGGCCACCAGGGCCGGGCTACCCACCAGAGTGATAGAAGAGAGACGTGAATCGGTGGTGGCCTTCAAACCCAGCAGGGGGCCGGTGTCAGACCCGTAGGAATCCACCGTGGTGGTGGTGCTGGATTGGGTGGTGTTGGTGGTGCTGCCCTGGTTCACCTGCTGCGACTGCGGCACCCCCTGACTGATGGCCGTGGTGGTCGTGTTGGTCTTCGAGACGCGGGCGCCGAGGTTGGCGAGGTAATCGGCCGCCGAGTTGGCCCCCACCTGGTTGAGGCGATACACCTTGGAGAGCTGGGCCCCGAAGCCCTTGCCCAACACGCTCGGGCCCACCAGCAGGGTGTTGCCCTCGAGCTTGCCCTGAAGACCGGCGGCCATCAGGGAAGAATTCACGGCTCGTCCATAGCTTTCATTGCGGAAGGCGATCGAAATCGGGCGGTTCTGCGGTGCCGTC